>JALFVN010000062.1 GCA_022787565.1 Clostridiales bacterium
AAATCTCATTCTGGCTGACAGGCCCTGCCTGGCAGTCTGATGAAGCGCTACCTCAGGCAATAAGCTGGAGGCTAAGCACACACAAATTTTAAAATACGGGCTTCATCCGTACAATGGCTTACACATTGGTTCGTTGTGCGGTATTGCCTTAATATAAAATAGCGAAAATAGTTGTTTGCAATGTAATAATCTGCTATAGTAGTAATTAATTATAAATAATTAATTATCGAAAAGGGATGTTAGAGATGGGACAAAGAAAAATAGCGGTTGTTTATGTTTCAAGAAATGGCAGTACCAAGCGGTATGCCGAGTGGATAGCCAGGGACTGCGGTGCGGATCTAATCCCGTTGGAGGAGGCGGTCATCGACCGCATGGCGTTGTATGAAACGCTGGTATACGGCGGTTGTGTCTATTCGGGCGTTATCCAAGGAATATCCTTTATTAAAAACAATCGGGATCTGCTGGAACGTGTACGGCTTGTGGTTTTTACCGTGGGATTGACCCAGCCGGGGGATGAGACAGCATTTGCCCAGGTGCTTGACCGGAACTTTACTGAGGAGGAGCGGAGAGGTATCCGGTTCTTTCACTTCCCTGGAGCACTGGATTATAAGAAGATGAATTTCTTGCAAAAAGGCATGATGCGGCTCCTGAAAAAATCTATTCAGAAAAAGCCACCAGAGGCTCGCAGTCAGATTGAGGGGTATATTCTGGAGTCCTACGGCGGTAAGGTGGACTTCACCAACGCCGCTTACGTCAAATCTCTGGTGAAATATGTCCGTTCGGGCAGGGAGAACGCATGAAAGGGTGGCGGTTTGGGTTTTATGCCCTGGATCTTGTGATTGTCCTGTGTATTGGATCCCTCTTGCTTCAGGTGCTGCAACAGTCAGGTTCAGGTGGAAAGGCAGAGGCCGGTGAGATGCACTTTGTCCTGATTGTGCCATCCCAGGACAGCGAGGAGGGCAATGTGCGGGAAGCTGCGGAACGGCTGGCGGACCGATACAAGCTGGACATTGAGTTTCACGCTTTTTCCACGGCGGCGGAGCAGAAGCAGATGCTGCGGGTGCTACCGAAGACCAATGTAGACGGCGTTCTGCTGTGGCCGATTTCTGTCAGTGACGAGGATTACCGAGAGGAACTGACTGCTCTCCGAAATGCCGACATCCCCATCGTGGTGATGGAGCGGGATGTAGCCCAGGGGCTACGCAACAGCTTTGTAGGCAGTGGGACTTCCTCTGACCTGGTGGTACTGAACCAAAGATTGAAGTTGCTTCAGGATGATGCTCCAATCGTGGTTGGCAATCTGTCCGGAAGTGGTAGTAGTCAGATCGTGGAATTGCTGTTTTTCAAAAAAGTACCTTTGAGAGAGGTGGAGGATGAGCTCCTGATTGATAAAAAACTTCGCCAGATGGCTGAAACACCTCCAAATGGATATCAGGCGGTGGATTATATACGGATGGAGGGCAAAAGTGCCCAGTCTCTGAATTTGAAATACGCTTTGATCAACTTATTTTCAGAAGAAGATGCACCGGAGTTGTTTTTCAGCCTGGATAATACGCTGTCGGCTACCGTCATTTCTGCCAAGAAAAGCAGTATCCTGACCAATAAGCAGAACAAGCAACTGCTTTGCTATGGTGCGGTCTCCCAATATCAGGAGAGCCTGGACAGCGGTGTTTTGAATGGCTTGGTCACATCCAGACCCGATGTCTCAGCCCACATTGGCATCCGTTATCTGCGGGACATTTGCCGTGGTTTTTGGGTTCCAGAGACTATGGACTCGGGTATTGATTTTTTGCCATCTGATGCGGCGTGAGGAGAAGTGGCATGAACGACTTGGAGCAAAAACTATATGCCAAGGGACTGGAAAATCTCTATGGGAGCGTTTTGCTGAGAGAGGACCATACTTTAAATCATATTGAAAACCTGGTGTATCTGACCCGCGAACTGACGGCTCCGGCTTTATCCAGATTGCCAGTACCAGAAGAGGTGGCTTTCATTAAGGGTTTCTGTGCTGCCTGTTGGCCGGATGCCCAGCTGAGGGTCCGGTTGGAAGGAGCGGCGGTCGCCCAACAGGTACTCCGACGGCAGTTGAGCGGGCCTGTGTGCCGTCAGCTGTTGAAGTTAGAGCGGCACGGAAAAATCCCAGAGGAGTTGGTGGTATGGCAGGAAAACGGGACCGTTTTTTACCGCCTGGAAAGCAGCGGACATGTGTGTGCGCAGGGAGTGGCTGTCGATGAGCAAGATTGACCGGCGTCCATCCAAAGGCCTGCGTCACCGGATCTATGTGTTCGGCGGAAGTATGGTCCTTATGATTATCTTGGTGGGCGGACTTTTCGGCATGGCCGCGCTTCGCAGTATTTGGAGTTACCAGGATATCATGACCCAGATGACAGACGTCCAGCAACTGAAGGGACAGGTGAGCACGGTCAGTGAGCAGGTCCAGAACCGTGTGGTCAACGGTGTGGAAAACATCACGGAGTGCATTTCCACTTGGGAGGAACTCAATGAAAAAATTCAGCAGCTGGATCTATTGGAGAGTTCCAGTACATTGCGGCTGCTGGCAGAGGATCTACAGGCGTATCAAAGAGGGACCGCATCTGATTTCTATGTTCTTATCCGGGAATCGGAGCCGGAGAAAATCATGGAGTATTATCAGGAATTTCTGACACATCAGGATGACCGTCTGTTTTTGTGCGATCAAATTCTGAAAAACCTGACGGAGCACATGTCTTCCAGATATGAGACGATCCTGCGGCAGAATGCCGTGTCTCTGGCGCTGTTTGCTGTGCTGATTTTGTCACTGCTGCTGTTAACAGGATGTTTTTCTTTCGAAATGGCGGAGGATGTGTATCAGCCGGTCCAACGGCTGACCGGCCAGGCAGAGAAGATCATGGAAGGCGACTATCAGATGGAAGACTTGCCTGTGGCACAGCAGGATGAGATCGGCCAGTTGACGGAGGCCTTCAATGCCATGAAGAACCGCGTGCGGGAAAACTTCCAGAATCAGGAGGAACTGTGGCGGCTGGAGAGCCTGTTGCAGGATGCGGAATTCCGGGCACTGCAGTCCCAGGTGAATCCACACTTCTTGTTTAATGTATTGAGTGTTGCCACAGAGGCGGCTCTGTTGGAAAACGCCGATAGAACGGTGGATATCATTGAACATATCTCCTACATGCTACATTACGGACTTACCAGTGTGCGGGAGGACAGCTGGCTGGCGGATGAACTGAAAATGGTGCGGTCCTACTTGTTTTTACAGAAGGAACGATTTGGAGACCGGATCGCCTTTCTGGATTCCACTCCGGAAGAGCTGCCGGTGATGCGTATTCCAGGTATGACACTACAGCCCATCGTGGAGAACGCGGTGAAGCACGGCGTGGAACGGATGACCGCCGGAGGAAAGATCGAGATTACCCTGCGCCAGACGCCGGAGGCAGTGGAGGTCTGTGTGGAAGACAACGGCTGCGGTATTCCGCAAGAAAAGGTGGATGCTCTGAACCGGGGTGAGACTGTTCCGGGAGATTCCAGGTCCACGGGCCTGGGGATTGCCAATGTGCGCAGCCGCATGGCCATTTTCTACAAGCAGGAGGGACTGCTGAAAGTGGAGAGCCGGGATGGAGAGGGAACCAAAGTCTGTTTAAAATATCTTGTTCAGGAGGAGATACAGGATGTACCGGGTACTGATCGCGGATGATGAACTGCGGGACCGAAATATTATTAAAATTTTGCTGGAACGTCGGTATGCCGGTCAGTTTCAGTTCCTGGAGGCGGAAAACGGTCAGCAGGCGCTGGAGATTCTGAACCGGGAGCAGGTGCAGCTGCTGATCCTGGACATCAACATGCCTGGCCTTTCAGGTATCGATGTGCTGCACGGCCTAAAGGGCATGCCCTATGTCATCGTACTGACAGCCTATGATAACTTTGAATACACCCGAGAGGCTCTCCGCTACGGTGTGCGGGATTATTTGCTGAAGCCTCCTCTGCGGGAGGAGTTTTACCGGGCGGTGGACCATTTTCTGGAGGACTGCGAGAGGGTGCAGGAGAATCTGGCACCCCAGATCCAGAGCCGGGAGGTATTCACACGGGACCTGGCCCGGCAGCTGATGTACTTTGGAGATGCAAAGAAGATCCGGGGACTGCTGAATGTGCTGGACATCACAGAACAGCATGCCTTGTGCGGGCTTCTGCGCGTTGATTTGGAAACGGACCAAGGCTGTTTACTGGATGAGGCCGAGGAGCTGCTAGACCGATGGGAGGCGAAATACGCAGCGGCAGCCTATGGCGGCGGCCTGGCTGTGTTCCTGTTTTGCCGGGATGAGGACGCATCGGAGCCACTTCAGCTGCTGACCCGGTTGGCTCAGTCCCTGGAGAATGACCTTTGTGCTCCGGCCCGGGTGCAGACAGGCCCGCTGGCGTCGGTTTTCGGCAGCTATCCAAAGACTTTTTTGGAATTGACTAGATTTGAAAAGGATGGACAGATGGCTTTCCGGGCGGAGGTGCAGCAGACTGATCTGGAAGATGCCGTGCGGCACAGGGACTTTGCGGCGGCGATGGAGGCCCTGCGGCCCATTCTGGAGGCGATGGAGAAGTCCGAAGAATATGAGGACCTTCTGAAGTATCAGTTGCTGCTGGCTCTGAGTCAGTGCACCAGCCAGATTCTCGGTGGCAAAGCTGCTAATGAAGCCTACCACCGAATCAGCGGCCTTATCAGTGCCCGCGGGCGGGAACAGGCAACGGAGATCACAGCCCGGTATCTGGAGTGGCTGCTGCAGGAGGCTCGGGGAACAGATGGACTGCGAAATAATGTGGTGCAGGTGGTATTGGAGAAAGTCCAGGAGGATTGTAGCCAGCCCTGGAGCATTGACTCCCTGGCGGACCGCCTGCATGTAAACGCCTGCTACCTCAGTCATTTGTTTAAGGAACACACAGGGCGCTGCTTCACTGATTATTTGGCAGAGCAGCGGATTACCCAGGCGGTGGAGTTGATGAAGACCACGGACATGAGTCTGGCCCGAATCGGCGAACAAGTGGGCTACGGTGATCCTAATTATTTTAGTAGAGTCTTCAAAAAGCGCAGGGGTGTCGGTCCGAGGGAGTTTTCCAGGACCCTGAAGGGAGGACGACAGAAGTTGCATAAAAATGATTAGCACAAATTTGCAGAATAAGCACGAATTTGTATACACCAAACAGACGGACGGCTTTGACCGCCCGTCTGTTTGGTGTAGAAAAGCAAAGTTGTGCTAAAAAAATGCACAACTGTGCATGGTAGAAAGACAAGAAAGTTTATATTATCTTAACATGGCAAGTCCCAAATTTACATTTGAAAGGGAGAATAATATGAAAAAGTTGTTTGCTCTGCTTCTTGCACTGGCTATGACCCTGTCTCTAGCCGCCTGCGGCGGTAAGAAGGACGAGGCTCCCGCCAGCTCCGACAAGCCCGCCACCGAGGCCCCTGCTGAGAAGAAGGTCCTGCGCCTCAGCACCCATCTGTCCATCGACCACAGCACCATGCAGATGGCTCAGAAGTTCAAGGAACTGCTGGTGGAGAAGTCCGGCGGCACCTTGGATGTGGAGTTCTACACCGACGGCCAGCTGGGCAGCCAGACTGAGAACTGCGAGTCTCTGAAGGCCGGCACCGTGGATATGACCATCATCGACACCGGCACCCTGGCTAACTACAACCCCGCCGCCGGTATCTTGGATATGCCTTACCTGTTTGCCTCCAAGGAGCAGGCCATTGAGGCAGTCAGCGGCGATGTGGGCAAGGATTACATGAATATGGTCACCGAGACCACCGGCATCCATCCCATCAGCCTGCAGGCCATCGCTTTCCGCAGCACTCTGCTAAAGGACAAGACCATCAACTCTCTGGCTGACTTCAAGGGTGTCAAGGTCCGTATCCCCGAGAACCCCTCCATCGAGGCCTGCTTCTCCGCTCTGGGTGCCACCCCCGTGGCTATTCCCTCCGGTGAGGCCTATACCGCTGTTCAGACCGGCGTTACCAACGGCCTGGAGGGCAACATGGAGTACATCTCCCAGATGAAGTTCTATGAGGTCGCCAACGTCTACAACCTGACCGAGCACGTGATGACCTTCACCGCTTTCTGCATGAGCGATTCCGTCTATCAGAGCCTGACCGCCGAGCAGCAGACCGCCGTTGACGAGGCTGCCGCCGAGGCCATGGACTTCTTCTATGACCTGTATCTGGACATCGAGGCCAACGCCAAGCAGGCTATGGCTGACGGTGGTGTGACTTTCAATGAGATCGACAAGGCTCCCCTGATTGCGGCCTGCGCTCCCGCTCTGGAGAAGTTTGTGGCTGACAACGGCCTGGAGGAAATGTACGCTGCCATCCAGGCTCTGGCCTGATTTTCGGACTATCCCCTTGTAAGTATACATTACACGAGAGAATAGGACGAGACTATGAAAGCTCTTGAAATTCTTCGAAAAATCACCGATGCCATCGTTGCGATCCTGTTTGCGGTTCTGGTGACGCTGGTGTTGATCCAGGTGTTCACCCGAATGTTCCACATGTCCCAGACCTGGATTGATGAGATCTCCAAGTTTGTGTTCGTGTGGGTCACCTATCTGGGCGGCGCTATTACCGTTCGCAAAGGTGCCAACATCACCTTTGACCTGGTGCTGGAAGGTGTCCACGGCAAGACCTACAAGTTCCTGTTCACCTTTGTGAACATCGTCTGCGTCATTTTCCTGGCAGCCATGGCGGTGCTGAGCTCTCAGGCGGCCTGGGCCAACCGTGTCCAGTTGTCCACCATGACCCGCGTCAACATGGGCCTGATGAACATGGCCATCCCTATCGGCTGCGTGCTGATGATTATCGCGCAGGTCGAGTATTACTTCAGTACCCTGAAGAAGAAAAAGGAAGAGGAGGTCGCAGCCAAATGACGATGTTTGTTACCGCGTTCGTGATCTTCTTTATCCTTTTGTTCGCGGGTGTACCCATTGCCTTTTCTATGGGCCTTGGCTCTTTGATCGGCTTGATGGTGGACGGAACCAACCTGTCTGTCGTGGCCCAGCGCCTGTTTTCAGGCGTCAACTCCTTCAGCCTGATGGCCATTCCTTTCTTCATGCTCTCCGGTGAGCTGATGCTGAAGGGCGGCATTTCCCGGCGGCTGGTGGACTTCGCCCACTCCCTGATCGGCCACCTGACCGGCGGCCTGGGCATGGTGGATATTCTGACCAGTGTCATTTTCGCCGGCATCTCCGGTTCTGCTGCCGCGGATACGGCGGCTGTGGGCTCTATCATGATCGAGCCCATGAAGGACCGGGGCTATCCCGGCGGCTTGGCGGCTGTCATTCAAGCCACTGCTGGTTCTCTGGGCCCTATCATTCCTCCCAGCCTGACCATGATCATTTATTGCTCCCTGACTAACCTGTCTATTGGTGAGTGCTTTATGGCAGGTGTGCTGCCTGGCCTGGTGATTGGCATTGGCTGTCTGGCTATCACCTATTTCTATGCGAAGAAGCTGGGCATCAAGGGTGAACGCCGCGCTACTTTGGGCGAGATATGGAAGGCCTTCAAGAAGGCAGCATTGGCTCTGGTGATGCCGCTCATCATCATCGGCGGCATCGTGGGCGGCATCTTCACCGCCACTGAGGCGGGTGCCATCGCTGTGCTGTATGCCCTGGTTATCGGCATGTTTGTATTCAAGGAGTTCTCTTGGAAGGACTTGCCTAAGATTTTTGTGGACGCAGCGGCTTCTTCCGCCATGTGTTTGTTGATCGTGGCTGCCGCCAACGTTTTCAGCTGGCTGGTGGCTTACGCCAAGATCCCCACTATCATCGTCAACTTCCTGGTGTCTATGACATCGAGCAAGTATGTCATCATGATCCTGCTGGTGATCTTCCTGCTGATCGTGGGTATGTTCATTGAGACCCTGTCCGCCACTATCATCGTTGCCCCTATCCTGATGCCGGTGGCCGCACAGTATGGTATCGATCCCATTCAGTTCGCCATGGTCATGATCATCACGCTGGTGTATGCCGGTGTGACACCTCCTGTGGGCGGCGTGCTGTTCATTACCATGGGTATTGCCAAGGTCAAGATGAAAGAGACCTTGAAGTATTTGCCCCCGTATCTGGGCGTGGTTTGTATCAGCTTACTCCTGCTGATCTTCTTCCCGAAGATTTCCCTGTTCCTGCCGCACCTGCTGTTCTGATTGTAGCAGAGGCCTATTGCAAAGCGAGAAGTCGAGGAGAGAAAGCTCCCAATTACCCAATAAAAAGCTATGGAGAATTGCCAATATGGTAATTCTCCATAGCTTTTATAATCATTATTTCTTCGCATTATGATTGATAATACACGATATTGTTGAAAAGGAATCTCTAAGGCAATACCGCACAGAAAAAAGAGGCAACTACTGGCGAATATGATATATTAGACGCATGGGTGCGCCGGTTCGGTGCGTGTAGTATAGTTGGGTGAAACACCCAACCCAGTAAAGCTAGGCAAGCAGCTGGTACTCAGCCTTGGAGCCGAAGCCGTGAGGCCAGGTTTAAGCGTAGGCAGAGGAGTGCGAGAGCCGCAATGCGAAAGCGTGAAGTGATTGAGCCCCGTTATTTATAAAGAGCGGAAGCCGATGTGTTCCATGACACAGCAGGCAGCAATGCGCAAACGTTATGCAAGAATGCGCAGGTTCCGCCGGGGTCTGAGAGCGTGGCGAGCGCACAAGGTACTGCACGTATACCCGGGAGACCTGATGTGTTCCAGAGATGGTATGCAACCTTAAACTCTCAGCTGAGCGGAGGGAAGCAAATGGCACATCAGGAGTCGGACTGACTCATAGTAGTGAAGAAGCTTGTGAAAGCAAGTGGAGCGAAGGGGTCAGCAAACAGTCGTTCCCAGCGCGGAAACATTGAGGGCACGAGAGGTCAGTATCAATGGCACAAGAAGCAAAGGGAATAAGGTATCAGTTACAACTAGCAGCGGATGCCAAAGACAGTTTGAAGAGCCGTATGCGGGAAAACCGCAAGTACGGTTCCGAGGAGGGGCGGCGGCAGCAATGCCGACCGCCTACTCAACATAAACAGATCACGATTTCCGCATTCAGCGATGAGTTGGCGCAGGTGCGGACGAAGAAAAAAGAATTTCTGAGTCAGATCGAACGGATCGTCCCATGGAAGGAATGGCTTGCCATGATTCAGCCGTACTATTATAAAGGAGAGTGCGGTAATAAACCCTATCCTCTGGAGACCATGCTGCGGCTGTATCTGCTGCAAAATCTGTACGACCTGAGCGATGAGGCAACCGTTGCGGAAGCGATAGACAGTCGCACATTTTCGGATTTCTGTGGCATCGATTCCAGCAACCAGGTTCCGGATGGGGATACTCTGGGGCGTTTTCGGAATTTGCTGATCAAGAACAGGCTGCAGGAAAAGCTGTTCGCTCAGGTAGTTGCTGCACTCACAGAACGAGGGCTTATTCTGAAAAAGGGAACGATTGTAGATTCCACCATTATTTCCGCCTCTTCTTCTACCAAAAACAAAGAGAAGAAGCGTGATCCGGATGCCCATCAGGTAAAAAAGGGCAACACCTGGCACTTCGGCTATAAGGCACATATTGGTGTGGATAAGGACAGCGGACTGGTTCATACCGTGGAAGCCACTTCGGCCAATGCCCACGATGTAACAGAGACATCAAAGCTGCTGACCGGAGAAGAAGATGCTGTTTACGGCGACAGCGGCTATCTCGGTGCGGACAAACGTGATGATGCAATCATCCGAAACAAGTCCGGTCGCAAAATCAAATACAAAATAAACCGTCGCCCATCCCAAGTAAAGAAGCTGAGTAAAAGCGGTCAGTATGCCGCAAAGAAAGCAGAACACGCAAAGTCCTCTGTCCGTGCGAAAGTGGAGCATGTATTCGGTGTCGTTAAAAAGCAGCTGCGTTTCCGAAAAACACGATACCGAGGGCTTGAAAAGCAGGGAGCCAAATTCAACATCATGTTCGCGTTAGCAAATCTGATTCTGGCTGACGGACCCTGTCTGGCGGTTTGAGTTAGTGCGCTCTTGCGGGCAAAAGTTCGGGGGAATCCAATTGCTTTCCACAAAATGGATATCCGGCAATGCGTATCGTTGCATTTGTGCGGTGTTGCCTTAAAGAAAGTTCGATAATGACCGCTGATTGGGACATTGACTTTGGCGCTCGTAGTCTCTATAATAAATAATCAATCATGCACGGCTTGTATATATACGGGATCAAGTGGAGGTTCAGATATGAACAGGGATAGTACGGGCGTTTCTCATCGGAAAGTTTTCCGAGAGGAGATACGGAACGCCATCCGGGAGGCGATCTTTTCAGGGGAACTGAACCCCGGGGACCGTATTATTGAGACGTATTGGGCGAAGGAGCTTGGGGTATCCCAGGGACCTGTCCGGGAGGCCATCCGGGATCTGGAGGCTATAGGCCTTGTGGAGACGGTGCCGTTCAAAGGCTCCCGCGTTCGTTCCCTGTCAGAAAAGGACGTACGGGACAATTACAGCGTTCGTATTTGCCTGGAATCCAAGAGTATCCGGGATGTTATTACGATGCTGACAGACGAGCAGATGGAACAGCTGGCGGTTCGCCTGCAGGATATTCTGAAAGAGATGGATGGCTGTGCGAAGCGGGGAGACCTGCGTGCTTTTACCGAGTGCGACACAGCTTTCCATCGGGCTATCATCGACGCCACGGACAATCAGGTGTTGTTGAAGCTGTGGGAGCAATGCAATATGCGGAACTGGCTCATTGTGCCCGCCCTGACGAACGCAGAAAGTCTGCTGCAGCTCCAGTCCGGCCATCAGCACATCTGTCAGGCCATCTGTACCAAGGATGTGAAGGAAGCCACATCCACGCTGGAGGATCATCTGACTGGCTTGATGGACGGCTTTATCCGGGGCATCCAGCCTTGACCAGGAGGAATCATGGATAAACGAGTTACTTATTTAGAGACCGGGTCTCAGGACCCTTGTTACAATCTGGCCTTTGAGGAGTATGTCCTGACGAACCGGCTGGAGGGCGACTATCTGCTGCTGTGGCAGAACGACAACACCATCGTGATCGGTCAGAATCAGAACGCCGAGGCGGAGATCAACCGGGCCTTTGTAGAGGAGCACGGCATCCATGTGGTGCGGCGCACCACGGGCGGCGGTGCGGTCTACCACGACCTGGGAAATCTGAACTATTCCTTCATCACCGATGCCGGTGACGCGGAGCGGCTGACCATGGAGCGGTTCACCGTGCCCATCGTCAATGCCCTGCGGGGGCTTGGACTGCAGACGGAGGCCTCCGGGCGGAACGACATCCTTGTGGAGGGGAAAAAGGTCTCCGGCACGGCACAGCGGCTTTTCAGAAACCGCATCCTGCATCACGGGACCTTGCTCTTTGACGCGAATCCCGGCATGGTTGCCGGGGCGCTGCAGGTGGACCCGGAGAAGTTTCGCTCCAAAAGTGCGAAGTCCGTGCGGAGCCGCATTGGGAACATCCGGGAGTTTCTCGGCACGGATATGGATCTGCCGACATTCTGGGAGTACCTGAAAACCGCCCTGGCCGGAGACGGCCTTGTGACGGGGACACTGTCCGGTGAGGAACTGGAACGTATCAACGCCCTCAAGCAGAGCAAGTACGACACATGGGAGTGGAACTTCGGCCGCTCCCCCAAGTATGATATGGTCAATAAGCGGTATTGGGACGGCGGGTGTCTGGAGGTCCATGTTGCTGTGGAGAAAGGACTTCTGACGGACGTTGCCTTTTACGGCGACTTTCTCTCCCGCTGCCCGCTGGACGGGCTGACAGAAGCCCTCCGGGGCTGCGCCTTTCGCAGCGAGGATGTGGCTGCTGTGCTGGAACGCTATCCGCTGCAGGACTATTTCGGCGGAATTACGAAGGACGAGGTCCTAGAGACTTTGTTCCATGTCCATGAATAAAATGAGGCAACCCCATGTGCCATGCGACACATGGGGTTGCCTTTTTGCGGATTGGATCAATGCTTAAAAACAGCGGAGCGCTATTTGCAAAGCGTCGGCTATCTTATGATTTTTCCTCCAGCTCAATGGTGATGGTTTGGGCGCCTTCGTACAGGCATTTGCGCCCCAGTGCGTAGAGGCGGGCCAGCCCATCTGTGATGGTGAGGAAGTGGTTTCCTGCCAGCTGGCCTACCTTGCTGGCAAAGTGGACGCTGCCATAGGCCAGGATCATCTCCATCTCACTGATGCCGCCGGGATAGATCAGCATCTCTCCCTTGCTGGGATAGCTGGTGTGGTTCTCGTATGTGAGCCCCTCCCACCGGGTGTCCGCTCCAGCTTTACATTGAAGATCCTCGCTTCATCACTGCCCGCATCCGCGCCAACGGCACCAAAGACCCAGCTATTCATGTTGAAGTGGGAATAATCGATGGGCATCACCTTCTCCGAGGCCACCTGGTTATCCCCCGTGTTGGTGGGATAGACGGCCAACTCCCCGCGCATGGTGGAAAGACCAATCTCACAGGTGCCTACACAATGCTCGGAGCAGAGGGAGCACATCCCGGACGGGGCAACATGTTTCCCTCGCAGGCTGGTATCATTAAAGGCAGACGACAAACCAGGGGTATACGACATGAAAGGGTCCTCCTATTGCTCTTTTATCATATCAGACGGCGTTGACCTGCTTACCCGTCCAGCCAGGAATAGAGGTTGTTGAACACGATGTCCGCCCGCTGCTCCATGGACTCCACGGAGGCGAAGGCGATGTGGGGGGTGACGATGGTATTGGGGCAGTGCAGCAGAGGGTGGTCGGTGGGCAGGGGCGGCTCCATCTCGAAGACATCGCAGGCCGCGCCGGCAATCTCGCCCTTTTCCAGCGTCTCTGCCAGGGAAGCGGAATCCAGCACGCCGCCCCGGGCGGTGTTGATGAGGAGAGCGTTCTTCTTCATGAGAGCCAGCTGGTCCTTGCCGATCATGCCCTTGGTATCTGCCGTCAGGGGACAGTGCAGGGACACGATATCCACCCGCTTCAGCAGTCCCTCCAGAGACACCTGCTCATCAATGGCGGGGGCAGAGACAGCGCTTCTGCTGTAGGCCAGCACGGTGCAGCCAAAGGCCTTGTAGAGGGCGCCACCTTCTTGCCGATGGCGCCAGCGCCCACGATACCTACAGTCTTCCCGCACAGCAGGTTGCCCACCAGACCGTCCTTGGTGCCGCCGCTCCGGCAGCGCTCCTCCGTCTTGCCCACGTTCCGCAGCAGCTGAATCATGAAGCTGACGCACAACTCCGCCACGGCCTGAGTGGCGTAGCCGGAGGCGTTGCTGACAGCGATGCCCCGCTGCTTCGCCTCCGCCATGGGGATGTGATCCACGCCGGTAAAGGCTAAGTCGATGAACTTCAGGGACTTGGCCTCCTCCAGCACGACAGGAGCCAGGGGCATGTTGGCCAGCATGATGACATCTGCGTCACGGCTCCGCTCGGCCTGAACCAGGGGGTCGGCGTTCTTCGGGTAGGCCACGAAGGTGTGGCCCATGGCTTCCAGCTTCCGGGCGTGCTGCTCAATCACCTGATCGGAAACGCCCGTATCTCCTATTCGGATATTGGGCAGGAGGTGGGGATATCCCGTGTGGCGGTGAAAGCCCGCATCCAGGCATTGGAGCAGCGGGGCATCATCGAGGAATACACCACTATCATCAATCCTTAGAAGATCAGCGGCGCGGTGTCCTGCTATTTTGAGATTGAAACGCTGCCGGATACGTTGGCTGAAGTGACGGAGATATTGAAGCAGAATGAAACGATCACGCAGGTCTACCGAGTGACGGGCAAGAATAAGCTCCATGTCCACTCGGTAGCCGCCTCCAGCGAGGAAATGGAGAAGCTGATCCAGGAGGTCATCGACCCGCTGCCCGACGTGGTCAGTTGCGGCTGCAACATCATCCTGTCCCGTATCAAGGATATCAAGGGGTTGCGGCTGTGAGGGAACCGAAGTGACTTGTATGGGTGAGACGCATCCTAAATCTGGAAATCTTTATTTTTATTGCATTCATGTGGAAAAAATCCCGGACATTTTGACTGTCCGGGATTTTGAAGTTAAATTAAGAATGATGGAAGCACTGTGCATGAGGAAACTGAAACGGAGATTTTTCCGACTTGTTTACGCCTGAGGAATGTATAGCTGACCACGGACCATGACCATTTCCGGACGGTGGTACATCGCAGTGATGTCGGCATCGGGATTGCCGTTGACCAGAATCAAGTCGGCGCAGAGACCTTCCTTAACCTGACCGATAATGTGCTCCAGCCCCAGGATGCTGGCACTGTCCAGGGTGGCCTGGCAGAGAATATCAATGTTTGACATGCCGCAGTACTCTTTTCGCATCTTAAACTCCAGCCCCATGTGTCTGCAGAGCTGTTCTACCGGCGTATCTGTACCGAACCCCAGCGTCAGACCGGCCCTATATGCGGCGGAGATGTTTTTGACACTGTTTTCCAGCAGAGGCGTCAGGAACTGCTGGACCATTTCCGAGGTGAACCCGGCGGGAGTAACTTCCGGGGCCAGAGTAGCCAGAGTGGGAATCAAATGAGCATTTTCGGCCTTTAGCTTTTCGATAGCGGCAGCATCTGCATAGCTGCCATGTTCGATTGTGGATACACCTTCGTCCAGACACATATGGATGGCTGACAGCGTATGGCAGTGGGCAGCAACTTTTTTGCCGTGAATCGCAGCAGTTCGGACTGCTGCTCGAACCTCCTCCGGAAACATATCCGGGGGATCACCATTGACGTAGAGTTTGATCCAATCGGCACTTTCCCCAAGTTCTTCGCGCACGAACCGGGTCATTTCCTCTGCGCCAGAAACATAGCGCAGGAAATGGTAGGGATCAGCTGGCTTGCTGCGGACAAGCGGTCGAAGAATGATGCCGCCGCTGATGATGCGAGGCCCCTGAAACAGGCCCTGCTCGATGGCACTGCGAACGGCCACGCTGACGCGCTTGGGACTGCCCATGTCCCGGACAGTAGTGATGCCGCAGTCAAGGAAACGGCGGGCGCTGAGGCAGGACTTCGTCAGAATAGAGAAGTCTGTCAGACTCTGCTCGCCGGACACATAAGACCAGTTCAAATGGTTGTGCATATCGATGAGTCCGGGAAGCAGGGTTTTTCCCTGACAATCGATCTCCTGACAGTTGGCAGGGGCTTCTAAAGTAGGCTGGATGGCCTGGATCTGATTGCCACAGACGAGGATATCCGCATAGGTCTGTGCATAGCCATCAGAAAGTTCCGGAATCAGTCGGCAGTGTTTTAATAGAATCGGCATAAATATCACATCATTTCTAATTACCATGGTAATTAATGTGTTAATAAATAATATAGCATAATAGAGGAATCGTGTCAATTTCCTGTAATGCCAGACATTCTATCCTTTGCGTTGACAATCAATGAAAAGAAAAAGGCACAGTGGGCGGTAAAGAATGGTTGTTCCTGTTATGGATTGTGTGGTATAATGGCAAAAAAATATGGATGAACGAGGGATGGATATGAAGGGAAAAGACCTGACAGAACGGGTATATCGGGAGATCAAGAAGGACCTGATGCTTCGAAAAATTCCGAGCAGTGAACTGTTTAGTGAGCAGATGCTGGCTGACAGGTACCATTGCAGCCGCACGCCAGCCCGCGAAGCGGCAGGACGGTTGGTGGCGGAGGGATATCTGAACAAATATCCCAGCCGGGGCTATATCGTTCGTCTCCCGACAGAACGGGAAATGTATGAAATGCGGTACTGCTGCTACACGCTGGAGCGGACGGCTCTGGGACTTGCGATCCACAATGCCTACCGGGAGGAGCTCCTCTCACTGAACAAGCTGTTAGATGAGGAATATGAGGATCCGGACCTGGCCTATTTTTCTAACATGACTTTCCACTATGAACTTGCAAAACTCAGCGGCAATCAGATTATTGTTTCTTATATTGAACGACTCCATGGTCTGATGATTCGGGGAGAGAGTGCACCCAATTACCGGGGCAGCGCCTATCTGGGACAGAGCATGCCGGAAAGCGGTGAGTTTCATGGTGCTCAGCGGAATATGGAGATGGAACGGGAGAATCATCGGAAGATTGTGGAAGCAATGGCCAATTCCGATTTGCGTACAGCGGTGACTTGGCTTTGCCATGACTACTATCCGGATCTTCCCGTGGAAAAAATATCGGCTGGTGAGACAGGCGGAGACTTCTGTGCGATTTGAACAAACATATATCATCGACACCTGCGGAAACCGTACCCCAGGTGCCGATGATTTTTTGCAGTAAAATAATGCGGAAAGTTTGAAATGAATATTGACAAATCTACTTTAAATTACTAAACTATATACCATTAACATTACCATGGTAACAAACATACCGAAAAGAGCGTGGAACGAAGGAGTCATTATGAGAAGATATCTTGCATTTATGCTTACCTTGCTTCTGGTGCTGACGGCTGTCGGCTGCGGCGCACAGACCGATGCACCCGCCCAGAGCGGCAATGCCGCGAATGCCAATCCCAAGGACACCAGTGAGAATCTGACCAGCAGCGAGACGGCGGTCGGTACCGATAGCATCTCCATTTCCAATGATGCGCCGATTCCAGATTATGATCCTGTCAACTGGTATATCAGTTCTCAGTCCAGCTTGTTTCAAAATGTGTACAGCACGCTGGTGGATGTGATTGCCACCGACGATTTGGAGATTGAGCTGCGTCCCAATCTGGCAAAGTCCTGGGAGACCGAGGAGGAGAACACCGTCTGGGTATTCCATTTGAATGAGGATGCGGTGTATTCCAACGGGGATCCTGTGAAGGCAGAGCACGTAAAGAACTGCTTTGAACGGCACATGACTAATCCCTATACCATGACCTATGTCAGTATGATAGATTCAATTGAGGTCCGCGACGAGCACACCGTGGCGATCCGACTGAAAAATGCCTGGGCCAGCGTCCCCTACTGCTGGTATATGGTGGCCATCTTCAACCCCGATTTGTATGATGCGGACAAGGAAAGTTACATCAAGAACCCTGTGGGCAGCGGCCCCTATGAGTTGACGGCACTGGATGAGGCCCAGGGTACCATGCGGCTGACCTTGAAGGAAGACTGGTGGGGCACGGAAAAGCCCACGGTCAAGACCATTGATGTTTGCACCATCACCGACCCAAGCACCCGCGTCATCGCTCTGCAGAACGGTGAGATTGATTTTGCCTCTCTGAACAGCACCAACCTGCGTTTGGTGGAGGGTGATAACAACCTGGAGATGCGGGAAAACGTCTCCATCGTTGGTTATCAGCTGCTGCTGAATCCGAATGTGGAGCCGCTGAACAACGAAAAAGTCCGCGAAGCAATTTCCTATGCGATTGATTACAATGGTATCCGCAATGCGACCTGCGGCGGATATGTTTCTTCTAAGGATCGGACCGTTGTGTTCTCGACCCTGGACACGGAACTCCCCGGGAGCATTACCCCCTATACTTATGATCCGGCAAAGGCCCAGGCTCTGCTGGCTGAAAGCGGCCTGGAACTGCCCATTGACGTGGGCGAGATTGTTGGCGGCAACAGCAATGGCTCGGCAGAAATGGTGCAGCAGTATCTGGCTGATGTTGGCATCAATGCGACCATCACACAGTATGAGAGCAATGCGACGGTGACCAAGCTTATGAACGGCGAGTTCAGTCTGGGTATTGCCGCCGGCGTTGGATGCCCTACTGCGGCAGAGACCATGCTGAACTATTACGGCACGGGCCAGCCTTACAACTTTAATAAATACAGTAATCCTGAGGTGGACGCACTGATCGATACCCTGATGACGACTTCCGATGCGGAGGAGTATCAGACATGTCTGGAGCAGGCACTGCAGATCGTGGTGGGCGATTATACAAATATGGGGCTGGGAATCCCGGCTATATATGGCGTCAGTTCCAAGGGCCTGTATATCCCGCCTGTTTGGAACGGCGTCGATATGATTCGTGTGCGGTAATGAGATATATGACAGAGTAAAAACGGCGGCACAGACGAAGATCCCGTCTGTGCCGCCTATCCGCATCAAGTAAGGAGAAACTTATGGGTAAATACATAGCGAAGCGATTGCTGCTGATTGTTCCGATTTTGTTAGGCGTGACGATTATTGTATTCACCATCATCAATGCAATCCCTGGAGATCCGGGCCGACGGCTTCTGGGACCTGCCGCCACTCAGGAGCAGGTGGATGCGTTGAATGAGAGTCTGAACTATGACAAACCCTTTCTGGAACGGCTCGGTAAGTATCTTTCGGATATAGCGCATTTGGATTTTGGTGAATCATATCAGGATGGAGAACCGGTGTTCCGAAAAATCGTCCTGAATTTCCCCTATACATTGCGCCTGGCCATTCTGCAGACGGTTTGCTATTCCATCCTGGGTATTACCTTGGGCGTATTTTCGGCTGTGAAGCAGTATTCCCTGGCGGACAATGTTATCCGTGTTATCAGCATTGCACTGGCGGCCTTTCCCGGCTTTTGGGTCTATATGGTGGCACTGCTGGTCTTTTCCCTGTATCTAGGTTGGGTGCCATCCAGCGGCGCCGACTCCTGGCTGTGCTATATTCTCCCTGTGGGCTGTGCAGCGGTGCTGTCTGCCTCCAGCCTGCAGCGCCTGACCAGGACCACCATGCTGGAGGCTATCCGGCAGGACTATGTCCGCACAGCAAAGGCAAAGGGATGCGCTGCGGGAACGGTGATTTGGAAGCATGCGTTTCTCAATGCGATGCTGCCCATCCTCAACCAGGTGGGCATCAACTTTGGCTATTTGCTGGGCGGTACGGTGATTGCGGAATCTGTTTTTGGCATGCCTGGACTGGGGACGGTCATTATTACGGCCATTAACGCTAAGGATGTTCCTATGGTCATGGCCTGCACGATTTTCCTGGCAGCGATTTTCTGTGTGCTGGTGGTGGCGCTGGATGTGATTTCCGCACTGGTGGACCCCCGTATCAAGGCCAAGCTGGTAAAGAGGTAATGGATATGAAAACAAAGGGACAAGAAAAGCAGAGCATCAAGCGTGGCCGCGGCTATGAGATTTGGGGCCTGTTCAAGAGAAATAAACCAGCTATGGTAGGACTGGCCCTGCTGGCGTTTATCGCTTTGGTGGCGATTTTTGCAGATGTCATTGTGCCGGAGGAGTTGTGCTATACCTTCAGCGGCGCTCCGTTGGAGACACCTTCCATAGAACATCCCTTCGGTACAGACAACTTGGGCCGTGATCTGTTTGCCCGCGTAGTCCACGGCAGTCGGGTTTCCCTGCTGATCGGCTTTGGAGCAACCATTCTGTCTCTGGCAGTGGGTGCCTTCATTGGTGCGGCCTGCGGTTACTTTGGCGGCGTGCTGGATAATGTGGTCATGCGGATATTTGATGTCATTGCTTGCATTCCCGGGATGCTTCTGATTCTGGTCCTGGTCATGGCGCTGGGCAGAGGCACGGAGAACCTGCTTTATGCCTTGATGATCAGTGGCGTACCCGGTTATGCTCGGTTTGTCCGCGCCACGGTCATAAACCTGACGGATATGGAATATGTCCAGTGTGCCAAATCTTACGGCACCAGTAATTTCACTATTATCCTGCGGCATGTGCTGCCAAATGCGTTGGGACCTATTATCATTATGCTGGCGGGCAGTGTTTCCGGTACGATTCTGGCAGCGGCCAGCTATTCCTTCATGGGATTTGGCGTACAGCAGCCTGCACCGGAGTGGGGCGCAATTATCGCTGCCTCCCGGCAGTTTATGCGCCTGGCGCCTCATTTTGCTGTGCTGCCCGGCATGGCCATTGTTATAACCGCCATGAGCATTAACCTGATGGGAGACGGTCTGCGTGATGCCCTGGATCCCAGACTGAAAGATTGAGGAACACATATGAGTGAACAAAACAACAAAAAAAACGCGGTAGAGGTCGAAAACCTGTATGTGGAATATCACTCCGGCGGTCAGGTGGTGAAGGCCGTCAATGGCATCAGCTTCACGTTGGAAAAAGGCCATACCCTCGGTCTTGTGGGAGAGACCGGCGCCGGCAAGACCAGCACGGCTCTGGCGCTGATGCGTTTGCTGCCGGACCGCGTCAGTCACATGCGTTGCGGTGTCATTCGGCTGAAGGGCGACAATATCATGGAATTGCCGGAGAGCCATATGAATTTGATGCGAGGCTCCATCATCTCCATGATTTTTCAGGATCCCATGACGGCCCTGAATCCCATCATGACGGTGGGCGATCAGATTCTGGAGGCGCTGAAAATCCACAATGCGGAAGGCCTGTCCAAGGAGCAGCTGAACAGGAAGGTAGACGAGGCACTGGAGCTGGTGGGCATTCCCGCCAGCCGTAAAAATGATTATCCGTTGCAGTTTTCCGGCGGCATGAAGCAGCGGGTGGTCATCGCCATCGCCCTTGCCTGTTCGCCGGATATCTTGATTGCTGATGAACCCACTACAGCTCTGGATGTGACCATTCAGGCTCAGGTGCTGGCGCTGATCGATGTGCTGAAGCAGCGGCTGGGTATGTCCATGATCATGATCTCCCACGATCTTGGCGTAGTGGTCAAGACCTGTGACGATGTGGGGATCATGTATGCTGGTGAGCTGGTGGAATATGGCTCTGTGGAGCAAATCTATGGGGATGGCCCCCACCATCCCTATACTCAGGGACTGTTTGGCGCAATTCCAAATATCCGCAGCAAGAGCCGCCGTTTGACATCCATTGAGGGGTTGATGCCAGATCCCACAGACCTTCCGAAGGGCTGTAAATTCTCACCCAGATGTGCCAAGTGCATGGAGATTTGCCGGGTAACTGCACCTGGGGAGTGGGAGCAGGATGGTCATCGGATCAAGTGCCATCTGTATGGAGGATATACGGAATGAGTGTCGAAGTGACGCCGGTCGTCGAGACCGTTGATTTAAAAAAATACTATAAGACGAAAAAAGGGGACCTCCACGCCGTAGATGGCATCAACCTGAAAATCTATCGGGGCCAGACCTTGGGCGTAGTTGGCGAGTCCGGCTGCGGAAAGAGCACTCTGGGCCGCACTATTATCGGCCTACATAAGCCGACAGCTGGCCAGATTTTATTCCAGGGTCGCGACATCTCGCGGATGAAGCGGAAAAAGGATGGCCTGTGTACCAAAATGAGCATGATTTTCCAGGACCCATACGCCTCTCTTAATCCGCGGATGTGCGTAGCTGACCTGATCGCGGACCCTATGCGGATCAATCACCTGTACGGTAGCCGACAGGAGCAGTACCAGCGTGTGGAGGAATTGATGGACATTGTGGGCCTGGCCCGGCGTGTAGCAGGGGCCTATCCCCATGAATTGGATGGCGGCCGCCGCCAGCGGATCGGAATTGCCCGTGCCCTGGCGGTAGACCCGGAATTCATCGTCTGCGATGAGCCGGTGTCAGCCCTGGACGTATCTATTCAGGCGCAGATTCTCAATCTGCTCATGGATCTGCAGGATGAGTTGGGGCTGACCTACCTGTTTGTGACCCACAATCTCAGCGTTGTCAAACATATCAGTGACCAGATCATGGTCACCTACCTTGGAAGATGTGTGGAGATGGGCAGCAGCGATCAAATTTTTGAGAACCCGTGCCATCCCTATACCAAGGCATTGCTATCTGCCTTACCGGAGGTATCTCTGGAGGCTCGTAATAAAAAGGTGGAGCTGCTGAAGGGGGAAATCGGCAATCCTATCAATCCCAAACCTGGCTGCCGCTTTGCATCCAGATGTCCCCATTGCACGGAGGCTTGTCTTGCCGGAGACCTTGACCCACGGGAAGTGGAACCTGGACATCAGGTTTCTTGCTTGTTATATGAGTAAAGGAGCAACCATGGAAAGCTCAAAGAGAAAACTGATACTGGACCCCAATGCCAGTGAGACTGAAAGACGCTTTGCTGTGGAGCTGGCTCAATTGATTGGATTCTGCTCCATTTCCTTGGAGTTCCCAGTAGCACAGATGCCGGAGGACCCCAGAGATGACGATACGCTGTACTTTGCTGTCGGTACGGTGCCAACGGGAGAAAATGTGATACCCGTTGCGGTAACGGACGATCCTGCATCTGTATGGACGCAGGTATATGAACAGTATCCACTCAATAATTATCGCATGGTACCGGCGCCTCAGAACTATGTGTCCGCAACAGCCAATGCAATTCGGACACCGGAAGCACACAGGACCGGCGGGTTGGAACTGTTGTTTGAAAAGGACTGGCTTCTGCGGGATCTGGATGGGGATGGTCTGCCGGATCAGGTGGACTGCTATCTGGTTTGCGCGGACACCATGGAGGATGCCACCTGCCGTGCGGCCTGTGATCTGGCTGCCCGCTTTGGCATGGAGACCACTGCGGTCCGATATCCTCTGCTTCTGGACGCCGATAACAGGATCTCACATGTGGTTGAATTCCTTCAGAATGATAGCAGACCAGCCGTGACGCTGGTGCAGGAGCAGCCCAGGAAACACATTACCATCGAGGGCCGCGGTCAAAATTTGATGGGCTTTTTGTCGCATCTGGCCAATGTGTTTCCGCAGGCGGCGGAGAACCAGCGGATACAGGAGGTGTTTGAACACCTGCAGCGGACGCTTGCCCGGGAGACTTGGGACGGTCAGGCGGCTTCCCTGGAGGCTTTTGGCGGCACATTGGCCTTGCTCTGTGCGGATGCCGACCTGGAGCAGTTCCAAAAACGATGGCCGCAGGTGGCGTTCCATCACGCCAACGAGGGGTATGTGGCAGAAGTCCGCTCCTATGACATCCCTTGGGAACTGGACGAAGTCCGGGAACTGCTGGAGCGGGGTGTCTGGAACAAGGTGCGCGCTGGAAATCGCATACACATTGAAGCTGCCCTGTGGCAGGATCGGGAAACCCGGGAAGCCTTTGCGCGGACGCTCCAGCAGAGGGCAGCTTCCTTGGGAGCGGAAGCAGATGTTTCTGTACTGTGTGCCTATAAACAGGGGCTTAGCTGGTTGGAGGAAGATTTTGCGCCCCATGCTGCCGCCAGCGGTCCGATTGAACGGGTACAGATTTTCTTTGATCCCCATTCGGACTCAGCTCTGCGGTATGAGCACAGTCCCATTGACTGGCAGCAGGCCCATGAGAAGGTCGGAAAGCCGCCCCGGTGGCTCCAGGAACTCTATCCAGCCGATGAGCTGGTGGCGGAAGTGCTGGGAATTTCCTCTGATGATGTGACCTTTTCCGCACTGCCGGAGGAGCCTCCTGTGACCTATGAAGCGCGGGCGCTGGATGCCAATGGCCGGTGTCTCTATCAAGATACTTATACAGTTCCCGTCTGCGGCAGAAATTTTCTGGACCTGATGCCGGAGCTGGGGGCAGCTTTGCCTTCAGCGGGATATTTGCGGGTGTACTGCGATGACATATTGCTGCTGGACCGACAGATCGAAACCGACTGCGATAAAATCTGGAACTGCTTCCAGGAGGAACTGCTGCCCTGGCTGCATGATCTGGCAAAAGAGCAGAATTACGCACCGGAACAGCAGCCATTCTTCACTCGATTGGAGGTGGAGGTGGGAATTGGTGGCCCGGAACGAGAACTGCATACCCGGACGGACCATATTTCTTCTGGGGAGATGTTGGAGGACGCAATCCATCAGGTGGGGCAGCAGTCGTTCATGTTCCGGGGCAGAAGCCTTTGGGGGAAGTCCCTGGATGCCCCCGGCTTGATTCTGCCTCGCATCCATGTTCGGCCAGGAAAACCTGAGCTGAAGGCCACATTGTATCTGCCTTATGGGAAGCAAAGTGGAAAGGCAAATCAAAATATCTCCGTTTTTTGCAAACAAATTACCATGGTAGCCGATAAACTGGAGCTGTTTGCAGAGTCCGCATTATCGGAATCGGAAAGACCTCTGGCTGCGGCGCTGATGTCCCTGACAGAGGAGGGCTTCACAAAACTTAGCAAAATGCTGGCGGGATACGGGCAGATCCATCTCGACGGTTACAGTGCAAATCTACCGATAGCAGAAGCTGTTCGGCCGTTGCCGCTGGAGCAGGTGGATTTAATGTCCGACTGCCTGGTGGGTTATGACAGTTATGTACGGACCATGGAGAAGCTGCGCCGTGTACCAGAACTCAAGGTTTACGAAATTGGCCGCAGCTATCAGGGACGAGCAATCTATGCTGCGGAGCCCGCCTTGGCGCACAAGGGCTATATTTCCAGGGTGAAGCGACTGCAGCATCGGCCGACGGTACTGATCAATGGGCGCCACCATTCCAATGAAGTCTCTGCCACCAACGCCATCTTTGCCTATCTTCGAGATTTGTGCAAGGAATCGGTAGCGGAAGAAGTCAATATAATTCTGATTCCCATGGAGAATGTGGACGGCGCGGCGCTCCATGATGAATTACAGAAGGAGCATCCCAGCTGGCAGCATCAAGTTTGCTATACCAATTCTCTGGGCGCTGATCTTATGCCTCACTATTACATTCTTAATACGATCCACACCGAAGCGAAGGTTTTTGCAGATGTGACACGGCGGATGCTGCCGGATGCATTCATTGACCTTCATGGTGTGCCGCATCACGATATTTCCTACCACTTTGGGATGCTGGAGGGATATCGCGGACTATGGCTGCCGCAGGCGATGCTTTGCGCGTTTTATTTTCATGTGGATGATCCCCGATTTGCATCCAATAAAGTCCTGTCGCAGGCATGGAAGGCGTGGGTCTCTTCAGCCTATGAAGGGCAGGAGCGGTTTTCCGAGACTACCAGAGCATGGCGGGAACGTTTTGCCAAGTACTCCTGGAATGGAAAAGATGAATTCTACGCCAGTCAGTGGGACGGGAATATGCTCAACTACTGGGTGCCGTCTCCGTATAACCCGGACCATCCCTATCCCACAGTCCGGTGGCCTTGGCTGTACAGCGTGATGTTCACGGCAGAGGCAGCGGATGAAACTGCGCATGGCGCTTGGTTGAAAGACTGCGCTGAAGCCCATCTGACCCATGTGCGGGCTGGTGTGCGGTTCCTGCAGCAGACACGTATGGTGACGGAGGAATCGGTTTGGGTAAAGAACGGACAGGCCCATGTGGCCTGCATTCGTCAGCGCCCGCTGCTGCCGCCGGAGGATTGATTGAGGTGAAAGACTTGAGAAAGTTTTCTAATGATGATTACGGATTGGTGCGGACCATCCGCAGTGTGCAGGCTTCGCCGGATGGGCGCTATGCGCTGTATCCGGTCCAATCCATGAATATCCAGAAGGACGCCTATCAGACAGATCTTTGGGTGGCTGAAGGAGCTACCGGCAGAGAATTTCAGTTGACGTCAGGCGGGCGCGCCAACGGTGCGTTCTGGCTGGATGAGTACCGGGTGCTGTTTTCTTCGGTGCGAGGCGATGCCAGCCCCGGCGCGGAGACGGTGTATTACTGCATTGATGTCCGTGGCGGCGAAGCTCAGGAATATATGCGGATTCCGAAAGCTGGAGCACAGGTGTCTCATTTGGAAGGGGAACGCTTCCTGGTGCGTGCCGAGACTGATTGTAATCGGCCGGAGGAAGGTGCTGCTGAAAAATGGATGACCTTTGATGAGTATCCATACCTTGGTGACGGCGGCATGTATGCCAACAAAATGCGGCGTGCTCTATTCCTGTGGGATAACGGCAGCAAAGAACTGAAACAACTGACGCCGGATCTGATGCAGACTCAAATGCCGTTTTTCAGCGATGACGTACTCGTGGGGAAGGATGGCTTCTGGTTTGCTGCGTACAGCTATGACCGCGACGCTGCCGGTATGGCCTGTGTGTACAAATATGTCTGGGAGACTGGGGAACTGCAAGAACTCTGCCGGGACAGCTGCTATGTGTTTTCCATGGCCCGGCGGGAAGACCGCATCTATTACGGCGCATGGGCCATTGAACCGGGACCTGCCATTGCATCGATCCGCATCAAGTCTGTCAGCGAACAGGGCGGAGATCTGCGGATAGATGCAGAACCAGACTGGGAGCTGGGCTCCGTTCGTCAGAGAGACGGACAGACGGTATTTGTGCGGACTTATCGGGCGGAAAGCACGATGTCCGTCTGGAAGGATGGACTGACCTATGAAAACCTGCCTACTCCGGGCATCAATCCCATCGCTGTCGCCCCTACTGGAGACAAAATCTACTTTGTGGGGTGGGAAAAGGATTGCTTGGCAGAGGTATATGTCTATGAAAAGAGCCAGATCACCCGCCTGAGTCATCAAAATGACAGGCTGTTTGCAGAATGTGCCTTCAGCGCTTGTGAGCCTCTGACAGCCAGGGACGGAGAGGACGAGATATGCGGCTGGGTCATGAAACCCGTGGGCTATGAGCCGGGGAAATCCTATCCCGGCATCCTCTTTACGCATGGCGGCCCTCACGGATATTATTCCGCAGCCTTCAATCAGGAACTTCAGAGATTTGTCAGCGAAGGATATTTCGTTTTCTTCTGTAACCCGCGTGGTTCCACCAGCTATGGCGTGCCCTTCATGAACGTCACAGGAGATCTGGGCGGCAGGGATTTTTCCAACATCTTGGCTTTTACAGACACGGTCCTAGCCGCGTATCCTGATCTTGCCCCTGGAAGTCTGGCCATTACCGGACAGAGCTATGGCGGCTATTTGTCCAACTGGGCCATCGGTCAGACAGACCGTTTTAAAGCAGCCATTCCCAGAATGTCTATTTCGAACTGGATCAGCATGCATGGAACCTCTGTGGAACGCTGGTATGGAGATCATGTGGTCGGCGCTATGCCATGGAACAATTTGGAACTGCTGTGGAAGCAGTCGCCGCTGCGCTATGCGCCGCAGGTGACGACTCCGACACTGTTCATACAGCATGAAAAGGACCAGTACTGCCCTATGGAGCAGGCACAGCAGATGTTTGTGGCGCTGCTGGAGCGGGGGGTCCCCACCAAATTGGTGTGTAATCTCGGCTGCGGACACGGCGGGCGCCGGGTATCTCAGCTGCTGCACGATATCGATGTAATGCTGGCTTGGCTCGGCGAGTATCTGAAATGAGTGAATGGAATGAACCGGATAAAAGACCTGTTTCTGCCGCCTAAAGCAGCGGACCTGACGACCCGTGGAGAGCTGCGGATGATGATGCCCGGTATGCTGATCGAGCAAATCGCAGCTGTACTTCTGGAAAATATCAATATCGCCGTCATGGGCTTCATTGGGAATGAGGCTCTGGCCGGAGTCAGCCAAATCAGCACGATCAATAACACACTGATGGTAGTATTTCAGTTTTTTGCCGTAGGTGGGACTGCCCTGGTGGCACGAAGCATCGGCGCAGAACAAAAAGAGAATGCAGCCAAAACGGCAGGGGCAGCACTCGTCCTGGGATTTAGCATCAGTTTACTGGTGGTACTGGTGCTGTTTTCTCTGCGGACAGAAGTAATTGGATTGCTTTTTGGCAGCGCCGAACCGACCGTGTTGGAGAATTCGCTTCAGTATTTTCGCTGGACAGTTTTCGCACCGCCAATGTGGTTTTTGTATTTCCAATGCTGTGGTTTCATGCGCAGCGCCGGGGATACGAAGCGGCCCATGTTGGCCAGTGTCCTGAGCAACGTGCTGAGCATGATTCTGAATCTGGTGCTGACCTTCAAACTAAACCTGGGGATCACGGGCTCAGCCATGGCGTACACCTTTTCCGTGATGGGTTGCGCAGTTACTGCGCTGGCGATGGTGCTGCACAAATCATTTTATGTACGGCCGGTATTCCAACTGGATCGGGATATGTTTGGCCGTATGAAGCAGATCGCACAAATCAGCGTGCCAGCCTCGGTGGAGAATTTTGCTTTTAACGGCACGAAACTGGTGGTGCAGGTATTCATCGCCGGTATGGGCACAGTGGTGATTTCTGCAAATCAGGTGTTCAATTCCGCCAGCAACCTTCTTTTGATTCCTTTCATGTCCATCAACGCACTGACGACGCCCTTAATGGGACGCTGTGTGGGACGGGGCGGAAAGGCCTCTGCTCGGGGCTGCTTGGAGTTCTTGTATCAGGAAGCGCGCTTTGTTGCTGTTTGGACCGGGCTAGCCCATCTGGCACTGGCCTATCCGGCGGCTCTTCTGTTCAGCCGGGATGGAGCTGTGCTGCGGGCAGCGGTGCAGATGCTGATGCTTTATGCGCTGTTTGCTCTGTTCATGCCCGGCTGCTTTATCCTGCCCAATGGATTTAAAGCGGTGGGCGATGCCAGATATCCCATGTGTTTTTCGTCCCTGTCCGCCTGGTGTATTCGGGTCGTGGGAACATGGTTGCTGGGCGTTCGGCTGGGCTGGGGAACCACGGCAATCGTGCTGACCCAGGGGATGGATCATATTGCTCGGTGCACTGCGTATCGGCACCGGTTTTCGACGGAGCGATGGGTTCAGTTTTTGGAAGAAAGGTGAAAATCAGTGAAAACATACGAACGATATGCCAAAATTATTGTAGAACAGGTGGTTGCCGTTCAACCGGGAGAAAACGTGCTGATCGAAATCAGCAATGTGGAAGACGGACTGGGGACAGCCCTGATTCGTGCGGTTTACGCGGCAGGGGGGCGGCCTTTCTATAGCCAGCTGCGAGACGGCCTGAAAAGCGCCTGGCTCATGAGCGCGGATGAACAGGCCCTTCGGATGCAGGCGGACTGGGATCAGCGGCGGATGGAACAGATGGATGTCTATATTGGTTTACGCAGCAGTGAAAATCCATTTGATCTGTCGGGTATTCCAAATGAACAGTCCCAGCTCTATCGGCGGCATTATGAGGTGCCGGTCCACTTTGAAACGCGGCTGCCCAAAACCCGCTGGCTTGCACTGAGAGTACCCAACGCATCCATGGCGCAGGCAGCGGGAATGTCCACCGAAGCGTTTCGGAAATTCTATTTTGACTGCTGCTGTGTAAATTACCAGGCATTCGCCCGTTGCATGGAACCTCTGGCCAGACGTTTGAAGGAAGCAGACCGGATAAAAATCCATGGCAAGGATGTGCAGTTGCAATTTCGCAAGGGAGGAATCAATGTCTGCGTTTGCTGCGGCAGCCATAATCTGCCTGCAGGTGAAGTGTTCACTGCTCCCATCCGTGACAGCGTAGAGGGTTTTATCTGCTACAATACGCCGTCCGTGTTTGAAAATCAGAAATTTGAGGGGATCAGCCTGAAATTCCAAAAGGGACGGATCACCGATATTGCATGCCGGAGCGGTGACTTGGACCGATTGAAGGCAATTTTTGATTTGGATGACGGTGCTCGCTACATCGGTGAATTCGCCATAGGAACAAATCCCTTCATCAATCAGGTGGTGGGAGATATCCTCTTTGATGAGAAGGCTTCCGGCAGCTTCCATTTCACGCCGGGAAGAACTTATCATACTTGCGGTAACGGCAATCAAAGCAGTATCCATTGGGATCTGATATACCGGATGCTGCCAGAAAACGGTGGCGGAGAGATATGGTTTGATGATGTCCTGATTCAAAAAGACGGACGATTTGTGCCGGAGGATCTGCAGCCGCTGAATCCCGAGAGACTGCGGACGGAAATCTCGGAAGAATGACGGGGAGAGAGAAGCATGCAATCCGTGAAATCATGGCTGAACGCCTTTGAACAGGCAGAACAGAATAAAGAGGCTGATCGGGATCTGCAGGAGATGCTGCCCAGCATGATCGTGGAGCAGATCGCGGCAATTCTCTTGGAGAATGTCAATGTGTTTCTAATGGGCTTTATCTCTGTGGCTGCCATTGCCGGCGTTGGTCAGATCAACACGGTCAATAGTATCCTCATGAATCTGTTTCAAGCATTTGCCATCGGCGGCACTGTCCTGACAGCCCAGTATGCAGGCGGCGGCAGACAGCCGGAGGCTCAAAAAGCGTCTTTTTCCGCACTGCTGTTGGGACTGCTGGTCAGTGTAGTGCTTTCTGCAGGTGCATTTGTACTCCGAGTTCCTTTTATTCATCTGCTGTTCGGAAAGGCGGAGGAGGCTGTCATTGTGAGCTCCATCACATACTTTACCTACACGGTATTGACTCCGCCTCTTTGGTTTCTATATTTCCAGTGTTGTGGCTTCATGCGAAGTGCTGGTGATACCAAGATTCCCATGGTAGTCAGTGTGGTGCTCAATGCCTCAGGAATCGGGTTGAATCTGCTGTTGACACTGGTGCTACAGATGGGCGTCAAGGGCTCTGGCCTGGCCTATCTGCTGTCGGTGGCCCTGGCTGCGGTGCTGAGCCTTGCTATGGTTCTGCGCCCGGGCTTTGCCCTGCGGCCCAGATACTGTGGCGGGCAGAGGTTGCGCCAGGAGGTAAAGGCGATTTTGAGCATAGGCCTGCCTTCCGCCGGGGAAAACCTCATGTTTAATGGCGGCCGCATGGTCATCCAGATATTTCTGGCGGGCATGGGGACAGCAATGATCTCAGCAAACTCCGTTTTTAATTCCGTCAATGGGATATTCAACGTTCCCACTATGGCCCTGTACTATCTGGCTGTGCCGGTGATTGGCCGCTGCGCTGGGCGGGGCGATGACCAGTACGTGTCCAACGCCCTGCGGTTTCTGTACCGCAAGACCCTGGTCTGGACGGTGCCTGTGGCGGCGGCACATCTGCTTTTAGCAGTCCCGGGGTCTCTCCTGTTCTCTCGAGACCCGGAGGTGGTGAAGATCGCATCCATCATGCTGATGCTCTACACAGGCTTTGCAATGATGCAGAACGGTAGCTTCATCCTTCCCAATGGCTTCAAAGCTGTAGGTGACGCCAGGTTTGCCATGATGGTCTCATCAGCCACGGCTTGGGGTATCCGGGTGTTAGGCACCTGGTTTTTGGGCATCCGTCTGGGACTGGGAGCCTATGCCATCGTTCTGACGCAGGGATTGGATACCGCAGTACGCGCAGTGGTGTATTCCATTCGCTTTCATAGGGGAACTTGGCTCCGAACTGGCAGAAAGGAGCAACCAAATGCTTGAGAATCTTTGCCCACAGGTGGTGTTTCAATGGTTTGAGGTTCTCAGTGCTATCCCAAGAGGCTCGGGCAACATGGAGCGGATTGCAGCCTGGTGTGAGGATTTTGCGGCGAAGCGGGGACTGGAGCATTATCGGGATGAAGCGGATAATATTATTATAAAAAAGCCTGCGTCTGATGCGGAAGTCACTCAAGAGCCGGTCATCCTTCAGGGGCATCTGGATATGGTCTGCGTGCAAGAGGATGATATTCGTATCGACTGGGTGCGTGATGGACCGAAACTGCGGACCGATGGTGTGGATGTCTGGGCAGAAGGAACCAGCTTGGGGGCGGACAATGGAATTGCCGTTGCCATGATTTTGGCATTGCTGGATTCGGAGAATTTGAAGCATCCACCTCTGGAAGCGGTACTGACGACTGACGAAGAGAGCGGCATGAATGGGGCAAAGGCGTTGGACAGGAAGCTGCTTCGAGGAAGGCGCATGATCAATTTGGACGCGGAAGAGGAAGGCAGCATCTATATTGGCAGCGCCGGCGGGAATAAAGTGTCTTGTACCCTTCCGCTTCAAGCGGAAAGAGCTTTCAGACCCAGTTGGGAACTTCGCGTCGGCGGACTGCGAGGCGGGCATTCCGGAGCCTGTATCCATCTGGGCCGAGCCAATGCGCTGAAACTCATGGGACGTGTTCTAAGCCATCTGCAGGCGGAGACCGCCATTGGCATAGCTGAAATCCGGGGCGGACAGGCGGATAACGCCATTCCGGCGGAGGCAACGGCAGTCATCACGGCAGAGCAGAGCGTGGACTTTGTGCCCGTCGTAGAAGAAATGGAAAAGAGACTGCAACAGGAATACCGCATAACGGATCCCGATTTGTTCCTAACGATTCGTCGGATACCACAGACTGTTGCGATGGACAAGGAAAGCACGGAACGTCTGATTACATTTTTGCTTTGCGCTCCCAACGGAATTGTGGAAATGAGTCCGGATGTGCCTGGATTTCCGCAGACATCGGTGAATATTGGTGTGCTACGTACGTCCGGTCCTGGTGCGTATGCAGAGTTTTGCATTCGGAGTGCTTTACACAGCCAACAACAAGCGCTCAATGACGAGGTGCGGCATCTGGTACAAATTCTGGAAGGGGGGACATGCCACAACGAAGGCTGCCCCGCATGGGAGGTCCAGGCATACTCTTCCATGCGTGAAACAGCAAGAGAAGCCTATGAAGCGCTTTATGGCGAAGTGCCTCGGTTTCGGATCACACACTGCGGTGCGGAATGTGGTGTATTCGCTGACGGCATTCAAGGTTTGGACTGCATTGCCATCGGGCCGGACATTTTTCATGCTCATACGACAAAAGAACGGCTAAGTGTGGCATCCACTGAGCGGACTTGGTGCTTTTTAGTGGATATATTGCGCAGACTGGTTGTTTGATGGAGAGATAATCACAGAATATAGCATGCTCCTACCGACAATGCAACGTTTGGAATCTGTACAAAAATGCTGCCTAATGATGCTTATTGATTACATATAGATTTGATGTACAGCTTCCATTTCCCCGATACTGTGCCTGCTTTTTCACATAACCTGCTTGCTCCAAATCCCGCAGCGCCCGTTTGACGGTGCTGCGGGATAATTTTAGGTCACGGGCAATCGTTTTGACAGCTGGCCAGCAGGTTCCATCTTTATTGGCCCGGTCCTGTAGGTACATGTAGACTAATCTGGCACGGGCCGGGAGGTCAGCGTCTGAATAGATACTCTTAAAATAACTCATGATGTCTCCTTCCCTTGAAGCTGCTGATCGACTTTATCAGATTGGGTGCTTCGTTTTGGATGATTGTATTTTTCTCGAATGGCAGACTCTAACTCGCGGCGGTTGGCGTAGTAGATTTTTCGCTTGGATTGTTCTGGCATAGTATAGGGCTTGTCAAAAGTGATGCCCCAATCCAGAAACAACCGTAAGCGAGTCTGCATGGGATGCGTGCCCGTTTTCATGACAATAAAATGACCTTTCGGCATGGATTTCAGTTCGTCTGGAGTCATCAATGGACGCTCCACCATCTGGGATGTCGTTGACGCTCCATCTTTGCCTTTACTGATATAGCCTGAGAGGACGGTTTGGCTGCCGAGAGCCTTTGAGAGTTTTTCGGCAGTTTGGCTTTGAGGAGCGAAACCTCCGAAAATCGTATCCTGACAGTTGTCTGTCAGAATTTCTGCGCCCTCTTTGCCATAGTTTTTCTCCAGTTGCGCAAGAGACTGGATGATTGGAACAAGCGTCAATTTGCGGGAACGGCCGGCACTAAAGAGAGGTAAGACATCAAAAGGGGGCATAGTGCCGAACTCGTCACAGAACATCACCACCCGATTCGGAAGTTTTCCGTCGTGTTCGTCGGCTATAGAAAACAATTCTCGGCTAAGCGTCTGGATCATCAGTGCCGCAATGAAGTTTTTGACGGGGTCCTCCTCCGGAAGAATCAGAAAGATGGCAGATTTTTTTGTGGCAAAGTTCTCAGCGCTAATAGGGCTGTCAAAGCATAATAGCTGCTCCACCTCGGAATCCAGAAAAGCATTCAGCCGGGATAGGAGGGTGGAGACAACGGAGGATAATGCTTGATTTGCTGCTGCCAGAGCGGAGTCGGCCATCCATTTAGCCTTATGATCCTCTGGCAACAGTTTCATCAAATACTGCAGCTGATTACCGCCATTAGGCGCGGGAGCAAGTAGTTCTTGCGCCAGTTTGAACACCGAAGAAATATGACGCCGCTCCCTCATTGCATCGTCAATTTCTTTGGGGGGCAGAAACTCCGCCAGCAGAAGAATGACCGCAGCCAATAGTCCCTCAGCTGATTCATAGAAGAAGGCGTTTTGTCCGCGATCTGTATTGCTGCCGTCTGGGGTGATGATGGTTTTGGCCAGAATTTTTGCGTACTTCTCCGCTTTGGCTCTGGCGGCGAGACTGACATCTTCATCTTTAGCGGCAACATCCATGTAGTGATTCACCAGTGTGAGAAAATTGAATCCATCAGAACACGCTGGGTTCCGCAGATCAATGACTACCACTTGGTATGAGTAACAGTCACGGGCTATGGTACCATAGTTCCGGGCGAGGTCTCCCTTACTGTCCAACGCCAGCCAGCTGATACCACTGGCACAGGCGTATTCCAGATTTGGGTACAAAAAGAATGCTGTCTTGCCCACACCAGAAGCGCCGATCATCAGGCAGTGGATATCGTCGCTGTCCACCAAAGCACAGAGGTTCCCGTTTACTTTTGCGGAACCGAGGACAAGCCCCTGAACCGTGGGGAGCGCCTGACCTTCCCGCCATTTTTGCGGTTGAAAAGGAATGTGCTGAAAGGTGTTCTGAATCTCTGCATTTGTGGCCCAGCGAGCAGTTCCGTGTTGACCGTCGCCTACCGGCTTGGACTTGAATCCGTTCAGGGACCCACCGCCGGTATGGGAAGCAGCCAATGCCACAAGAAGGATACCGGCTGCCACGGCGAGAATGAGGAAAGGATTATAATCTGAAAACATAGTGCCTCCTGCTGTAAGATATCCTTCTCTGTGTTAATATTCCTTCAGGTGGGTACTTCTGGGGGGACCGTCATGACCCTGTCCTGGGTCCAGCGATTGGACAAAAAGTCCCCTTGGCGGATGATGTATATAAATTTCATCGTTCATATATTGCGGCTCCAGTTCCCCTGTTCCAGTGAGAAAAAGAAGTGATAGGTGCCCGGAGCTGCGTCCCGAAAAGCAGCCAGTTTCTGCTCGTTCCCGCTGTTAGTCACCCAGAAGGTGAAACAATCCGCAAAATATTCGTGAGAGTTGGTGAGGGAATAGTCCCGGAGGAGAGAGTGGGCGGAGGCAGATTCCTTACGGAACAGCCTCTCAAATTCTAGCGGAAAGTCCAGCACACAGTGAAGAAAATGCCCCATCTCATGCATGGTCGACTCGGGAGCGGAGACGCAGATTTGCTTTTTGGAGTAGGCCGTGATCCCAATACAGCTCATATCATGCTGCTTGCTGAATTCTTGCAGAATGTCAAAATCAATGATGTGCGTCCATCCTTGTGCCTGAAAGGCTTGAAGGATCGGCTCTGGAACACGGTGCAGTTCAATCAGATAATCGTTGAGGGAAAGGCATGTGTGGTTCTGGATAGGTATCGGCTGCGGCGGCTCAGTGACTTCAAAAGACTGTGTCAGCATGCAGAACAGCAACTCAGCCGCATCACCGCGCGTTACAAGCTGCGTGGATACGGCTTCCTGTCCGCAAACGCCAAGCTCTCTGCCGATACGCAAATAGTTCTCCCAAGAGGACAGCTTTACGCCCTCTGGATAGAGCTCGTAGTCATAAACAGGGAGATCGATAACATGAAATGCGCTTTCCAAGAAGGCACTCCAGCACATTCGGCTGTCGGGCTCCTCAAAAGCTGCCATTTGAAGCCAATCTTTTTCCAGGCAACGTTGGATGCAGCTGGTGCCAAATTCAGATGGCTCCTCATGGCTTTCCAGCTCATACGCACGACAGAGTATGACTGCCCACTGGCGAACAGAAATGAACTTCTCTGGGGAGAATTGACTGTCGCCGGTGCCCTTGACGATTCCATGCTCTGCTAAATACTCCACGCTTTCAAAATTTGGCGAGTCTGGAACAACATCGGAGAACATAAAGGCCGCATGGGCGGGCACGGAAATTACAAAAGAAAGGGCCGCCATGAAAATCATGACGGCCAGTTTTGATAAGTGTCGTTTCATAAAGGTTCCTTTCCTGAGCAGCGTATAGAATAAGAGTTATTTTTGATTGCGGCAGGCAAGAAGGTCATCATTCCAATCCTTGTGCTGTGGAAACAGAGCTGTGGAAGCATAGCTCCTCTGGCGCAGTTCTCGGGTGAGCCGTTCTGTGGCGGCTTGCCCAGTCTTGTCATTATCAAGCGCCAGACAGATGGACTGGATGCCTGGGTTTTGCTCCAGTACCCAGAGCATTGCCTGTCCGCTTGTGCCGCAAAGCGCCACGTAGCTTTGGCTCTGCCAGTCCTCCGGGTGCAGGCTGATATAGGACAGCAGATCGATGGGGGACTCGAAAACGAACAGGTTCTTACCGGGGCCTGCATGGTGGAAGCTGTACTGCGGCAGACTGCTTTCTACATTGATCCGAAAGGACCTGCCTTCGAAATTGGTGCTTCTCATATGGGCATGACGGGCAACGCCGTGCTCGTCGAGACCGACGAACACGGCGTTATGATGATTCGCTTCTTCGTAAAGCGTTCTTGCGTGGGCGAAATGTTGGATGATAGATCGGTCGATCCCACGGCGTTCCATGAGGTAAGCAAACAAACGGCGCATATACTGATTTCTTGGAGGCAGGGCAAAAGGCGTTGGAGAGAGGTTTTCTTCTGCATTGGCTGTTGGATATCCAGCACCGTCTTCTCCGTTCAACAGCAGTTTCACGGCTTCCTGATAGCTGAGACCGTATTGCCGCTGCACAAAGCTGATGGCACGGCCCCCCACAGGGACAGCGTGGTCGAACCACTCGCAACCCCGAATCGTGATGCTGTGGTCACTATCCAGACGCTTGTCCCGGCCGGAAGGAAGGAGCCGTTCTCCGCGACGGCGGAGGAATTTCACCAGGTCTACAGAGTTAGCCCGCTGCTTTTGCTCGTCGGTAAATGGAATATAGGGCATGGCAAAAAAACCTTTCAAAAGTGTATTGCATAGCATCAAATTCGGTTTTTGGTTGACATTATACTTCTATGGAAGTATAATGTATAAAAGTAACTCCACAGAAGTATAGGGGGGAGCGAATGAGTATTGTGACGTTGTATCATGGGTCTCCGGAAATTGTCAGAGAGCCGCTTTATGGCAAGGGAAAGACATACAATGATTATGGGCAGGGTTTCTACTGTACGGAACATTTGGAGCTTGCGAAAGAATGGGCCTGCACAGAGAATACCGACGGGTATGCAAATCGGTATGAGATCGAAACAGATGGGCTCCATATTTTGAATCTGTCAGCAGATGATTTCACTATCCTGCACTGGCTGGCGCTTTTGATGGAGCACCGCAAATTCCGAATATCTACTCCGGTGATGAAGCGGGGAGCGGATTGGCTGAAGGAAAACTTCCTAATAGACTTATCTCCGTATGATGTAGTGATTGGGTATCGTGCGGATGACTCTTACTTTTCCTTTGCCCGTGCTTTTGTAAATAACGAGATTTCCCTGGCGCAGTTGTCTCATGCGATGCGCCTTGGTAAATTAGGAGAACAGTTTGTTTTGAAAAGCCCGAAGGCCTTTGAAGCGATTCGCTTTCAGTCTTTTGAGGTGGCAGACAACACAGAGTATTTTCCAAAGCGCAAGGCCAGAGACGATGAAGCCAGGGCGGCCTATCGTGCCGAGCTGGAGCGGGAGGATTTGGAAGGCTTGTATATGCGGGATATTCTCCGTGAGGGGGTGCAGCTCAATGATCCACGCTTACGATGAACAGTATCTGGATGACGCCATGAAGTGCCTGGGTGAAGCCATGGATTACGCAGTAAACGGATGCGGCCTTGACATGGATGGGTTCCTGCAGCTTTTTATTGGAAGCGGCTTTGCTGAGCAGTTTGGAGCAGGAGTCCCTAAGATCGTTTCAGGAACATCCGGTACGGAATTGGTTCTGGAGGTGCTGAAAAAAACAGACACGAAAGCGGAACAGGCAGAGAGCCTGGTCGACTATGATTACTCCTCAGAGTATTGGTGTGGATGGATATTGGCCTACTACCAGTGGTACTCAGGACGGCAGTTCAAGGAGATCCAGAGATATATCACGATGCGTGAGATCCAAAAGTTGTATCCGACGCTGCACGAGGCGTCGGAGAAAAAATTCGTGGATACGGTGAATCGCCTGATCCGCAGGAAGAATCCGCCCACACGGCTGCAAGCCCAGAGGAAAATCTGCGGTTATTCTCAGCGCGTTTTGGCGGAGAAGTCTGGTGTTAATCTGAGGACGCTTCAGCAATATGAGCTTGGTGCAAAGGATATCAACAAAGCCGCGGGGGGCAGTCTGCTTGCACTGGCAAAGACTCTGGGATGCCGGGTAGAGGATATTTTGGAATATGACAATTCTGAAATAGACGAAGACAGGATTTGAGAAAGGAGAATCCTGTCAAGCTGGAAATTCTTACGAAGTTTCTTCCCTTTTCTCTCCATCATCGCATCTTGTGGGAACAACGCTCTTGTGCTACCATATATCGGTGTTGGGGGGAGAAAATATGTGTTATACAGTGGAAGAAGCCAGTTTGATCGACGGTATGATCCAGTCATACTTTGCGCCGCGGTCTGTCAGTGAACAGGTGCGGCTGCGGTATTGGGAGACGCATTGTCATCTTCAGCAGGAGCAGGTTGGCCGTTCTGACTTGCTGAATATCAGGTACGCGCTGACTTTTTTGGCTCCCATTTTTCAGGGAAGCCGCCAAACACAGAAAGAGATCTGGTCGATCATTGCCAAGACGGACGCTTTGTTAAGTGTGGCTGTCTAAAAAATGAGAGATAGAGCAGAGGTGATGCGGATTTGCGTCACCTCTGCTTTCTGCATCTGGGGTTCACAGCATTTGCGGACCAAAACTGAAACCTTGGCAGGCATCCAGAATCTCATCCTGAACCTGGGCAGCTGTTCCGCGCAGGGAACAGCCGCATCCAGCGTGCTCTATCAAAAATTCCGCACTGACGTTTAGATTGAGAAGCGTAAACCCGCCATCTGATTTGGACAGCAGATAAAGCGTATTACCTGCTTCTGTCACCAGAGGTACCTGCCCAATGACAGCGAGAGGCTCTTTGACATTGGAAACGATAGGCGTTGCTTCGTGAGTTGTCTCTGCCGGCAGGTCTGCCAACCAGACGGAATAATCGTCAGGGCCGTGGTGAAAGACTGTGATTGTGGGCTCGTATTCCATAGTCGCTCCTTCTTTATTGCTGTAGTGTTTGGTTCATTCTGGGGTCCTCATGGTCATCGATGCTGTGTCCAGCCGCCAGCCGCTTGTCCATGAGCTGCCGACGTCGTTTGCTGTCTATGCGGCTCATGGCTATCGTATTGACAGGAACCGCCTTGTCCTGAAAGAGCCGTTCAAGTCGGTACAACAAGCGGGTAACGGCAAGAAAGACGGACGGGTCATGAGGCTGCTCCATGTGGTTCAAATAGAATTTGGCATATTCATTTCCCTGTCCTGCTGCACGGGTGAACCAGTATTTTGCTTCGTCTGTATCCTGCTGGACATCCTGCCCTTTGAGGTATAAGCGACCCAAGGCGAATTGCGCATGCTGGTTTCCGCAGGTAGCCGCGTCGTAGAAAAAACGGAGGGCCTCAACAACATCTTTGGGAATGACCGCTCCGGCGAGGCACAGCTTTCCCATTTCATATTGTGCGAACTGGTTCCCCTGGGCAGCCGCTTTTCGCAGCCACTGGGTGGCCTCTTGCGGACGTTCCAACTCCAGCATAGGCGGTGGTCATGCCATTGCCGTGGTCAATGAGGGTATAGTTGCCGTAGGAAATACTGTAATAGCTTTTGACCACTTTGCCTGCCAGAGCGGCACGGATCGGGGTTCCCGTCGGGGCGCCCATATCCAGGCCGGAATGCAGCTCCCGCCCATGGTATGGGCAGATTCGGTAGCCGAAGTCAGAAGTTACACGGGCTTGCCAGCCCGCGCCCAGCGGGGAACAGAATCCATCCACGCTCATAACGGGTCCGCCGAACCCTTCGCCCAGCGAGGAACCGCTGGGGAGTCCG
>JALFVN010000021.1 GCA_022787565.1 Clostridiales bacterium
GCCCGGCGACAACGTGGACATGGACGTTGAACTGATCACCCCCATCGCCATCGAGAACGGCCTTCGCTTCGCTATCCGCGAGGGCGGCCGTACCGTCGGCTCCGGTGTTGTTATCGGCATCAACGAGTAATTAAAACCTAAAAAAAGACGCTGCTCCGGCAGCGTCTTTTTTTAACTTCTGAAAAGTCAATATCCTATGCTCAGAATGTCACGGACAGGCACACAGGGCTGCCCTACAGCTTCCCGGCCGACTCCATTTGATTTTGTAGGGGCGCCCTGTGTGGCGGCCCGCAAAAAAAGCTTGCTTCGAATTTCTTCAGGCTTGTGCTTTCCGGGATAATCGTGTATAATCCCATCGATTCTTTCTAAAAGGAGAGACCCATGAAAAGTCTGAATGATTTTGCGAGAGTCCCACTCGCTATACTGCCCACACCCATACAGAAACTGGAGAATATCAGCCGGATTCTGGGTACCAATGTGTGGATCAAGCGGGACGATATGACCGGCATCGGCCTTGGGGGCAACAAGGTCAGGAAGCTGGAGTTTTTGCTGGCAGAGGCCAAAGCGCAGGGCGCGGAAGTGGTGTTTACCACCGGGGGCGCGCAGTCCAACCACGCCATGCTCACCGCCGCCTGCGCCAAAAAGCTGGGCATGACGCCTATCCTTATTCTGAAAAAGCGGGGCGTCACCGATCGCAAGGGCAATCAGCTTCTGGAATATCTGATGGATACCGACGTGCGTTTTATGGATACCGACAGCTACGATGACATCTACGCCGAGATGGACCGGGTGGGCAAAGAGCTGGGCCGGCCCTATTACAAGATCCCCTGCGGCGGCTCCAACGCCCTGGGCGCGCTGGGCTATGTGGCCTGCGTCAAGGAAATTGCGGACAGTGGACTGCATTTTGACTATCTGATCTGTGCCGAGGGCAGCGGAGGTACCCACGCCGGTGTGGCCCTGGGGGCAAAGCTCTTCATGCCCCAAACCCGCACTGTGGGCGTGATGGTGGATTCCGACCCCTTTGATGTGATCACCCCGGAGATCATGCGGGGCACGGCAAAGCTGCTGGAGGCCGATGTGGAGATCGGCCCCGGGGACGTGCATCTGCTGAACATGTGCGGGCCCGGGTATGCCATTCCCTCAAAGGAGGGCAACGCCGCTATCCGCATGATGGCGGCAAACGAGGGCCTGTTCCTGGACCCCGTATATACCGGCAAAGCCTTCGCTGGGCTGGTAAAGCTTGCCCGCGAGGGCGCTTTCCGTCCGGAGGACAACGTGCTCTTCCTCTATTCCGGGGGTGCCGGCGGTCTTTTCGCCGTTGACGTTGATCTGGACGAATAATGAAAAAATTGCTCCCTTCTGAAATGAGGGGAGCAATTTTTCTATTTCTGATGGGGATGAAATACCGGGGCTTGCTCCTCCGGCGGGGCAGAGGGGTTGCCGGGATCAAGGCCACGTCGCTGAAGCCTGTGCTTGGTGTTGTCCCGGACAAGGCTGTAGATCACCGCCACAAGGGGAATGAAGAAGATCATGCCCAGGATGCCGAAAAGCTTTCCGCCCAGAAGGGCAGCGGCCAGGGTCCACAGGGGCGGCAGACCGACGGAACTGCCCACTACCCGGGGGTAGATGAACTGGTTTTCAATAAACTGCACGCCCTGGTAGACCAGAATGCACAAAATCAGCTTGGAGGGCTGGCCGATAAGGGTGAGCAGCGCGCCCACAAAGCAGGCGGCAAAAGCGCCGATATAGGGCACAAAGGCCAAAATCCCCGTGAGCATGGCAACAACGCCTGCATAGGGCAGACGGAAAAGACTGAAGGCGATAAACATCAGCAGACCCAGAATCACCGCCTCCATACACTGTCCGGAGAGAAAGCGGGTGTAGGTGCTCTGGATCAGGGAACAGACCTGGCAGAAACGGTCGGCGTGGGCGCGGTTCAGATGGGCGTAGATCAGCATTTTGCTCTGCCGTTTCAGGTCATCCTTATCCAGCAGCACATAGGAGCCGATAATGATGGTGAAGACCGCCGTGGTCACACCGGAGATGGTGGTGGTTGCCACATTCACCGCCGAGCCAAGAACGGAACCGGCGCCGCTGAGAGCGCTCTGGAGAAGCTTGCCGAAATCCAGACCGGCCAGTGTCTGGTCCACGGCGCTGTTGATGGCGTCGGTGTCTACATGCCAGGTGCTCAGCACAGCCATCCACTCCGGCCACTTCTCCTTTACGGTGACGCCGATGCTCTTGGCGGAATTGATGATCTCCGGCACAGCCACCAGCCCCACCAGCGCAATCACCAGCACAAGACACAGATAGGTGAGAATCAGACTCACTGCATTCAGTGCCCCGTTCCCCGGCTTCTTTTTCGCTTTGGCAAACAGACGCTCGATCCCCCGGCGTATGCCGTTCATGGGAACGCTGAGCACAAAAGCCAGCACAAGCCCGGCCAGAACAGGCAGCAGCAGCCCGCCCAGCCAGACGAGGAAGTCCTTGATGATGTTGAGATTGGTGGCTGCGGCGAACATAGCAACGCCGCAGGCAATCAGCAACAGGTTTTGTCGGTTTTTTTTGTCCATTTTTTCTCCTGCCGGGAACTGATCCGGGTTTTAAAACAGATAGGATAGGCGATGGCGCACAGAGGCAGCGCCGCGATAATATCCAGCACGGAGTGCTGCTTGACGAACACCGTGGATACGCAGATCAGCGCCGCTGTCAGGGTGAAGGCCCGCTTCCAGCCTTTGCTGCGGAAAGCAGGGGTGTTCCAGGCGGCAAACATCACCGCAAGGGAGCCGATCACATGAATGGAGGGGCAGACATTGGTGTCCGTATCAAAGCGATAGAACCAGGCCATGAAGCGGGTCAGCATGTTGTCCCGTTCAAAGCTGCCGGGCCGCAGATGCTGACAGTTGGGGAAAAGCAGGTAGGTCAGCAGTGCCGCGGTATATGTAACCATGATGAACTTCATCATGCGGGAGAAACATTCCGTGTCGCAGAAAAAGGTGTAGACCAGCATCCCGATGAGAAACACGAACCAGAACAGATAGGGGAGCAGAAACAGCTCGTTGAAGGGGATCAGATCGTCCAGGGCACAGTGCATACTGTAATAGGTCCCGGGCTGATAAAAGCGTTCCACAAACAGAAACAGCAGCCCGTAGACCGGCCAGTACAGCAGCAGCTTCACATGCTTGAACTCCGGCGAATTCAGCTTGGAAAGACGGAATTCCCGGTAATCTGTCACAGGTTTTTTCATGTTTCCCACCCTTCTCTTTCCATCAATACCCTGAGAGAGGCATAGATCAGCTCAGCGGAATTTTTCCGGGGCAGCTTTTTGCCGGCTTCGCCCATGGCCGCCAGACGCTCAGGGGCGGACAGAAGACAGATGCACAGCTCTGCCAGCGCTTCCGGATCGGAGGCCGTGTCTGCCAGACCGGACCTGATAAAATAGCGGAGATTATATTCCTCGCAGCCGGAGACGGCGTTGACCAGCACCATGGGCAGACCCTTGGCCGCCGCTTCGCTGGTGCTGAGGCCGCCGGGCTTGGTCAGATACAGGTCGGCACTGTCCATAAGAAGGGATATATTGTTAGCATATTCTATCACATGGATGTTATTCCGTCCATGAAAATTTTTGTTCATCCAGCGAAAGAGCTTCTTGTTAGTACCGCATACGATGGTCATCATCTGACCCTCTCCCAGCCGATCGGCCAACAGTGAGGCCAGCTCCTTCATGGGGCCGCAGCCCATGCTGCCGCACATCAGCAGCAGATGGCTGCCATCGGGAGCATAGCCCAACTGCTGCCGGGCCTGCTTTTTGTCTGTTCTCTCGTAAAAACAGGCACGGACCGGCATCCCGCTGTCGATCACCTGTTCGGGGCGGACCTGGAGCTGACGATCCACCACGCTACGGTCGGGGACAAAGAACAGATCGGTGCCGATGCTCTCGGTGCCCGGGCTGCAGGTGTAATCCGTGGCGATAAAGCAGCTTTTGATCTTCAGAGAGGGGTATTTCTCCCGCAGCTCCGTGACCATAATGGCGGAAAACACATGGGGGCAGATCACGGTGTCGATGTGGTTCTGGATGATGTATTTGCACAGGGCCTCCGTCCCCTCGCCGATAAAGCGGTAGGGCAGAGTGCCGTCATCCAGCCTGCCCGGGTGTTTTTCGGAAAATCGGTAGCCTAATTTGAAAAGCCAGGGCATGTACCGGTACATGCGCACATGCCAGCGGGAAATGAAACGGGAGGCGCCTTTGGAGATAAAACAAAGGGCGTCCTCAATGCGGCAGCTGTCGCCGTGCCGCTCAAAGCACTCCTTTATGGCCCGGGCGCAGGAATTGTGCCCCTCGCCGGTGTTGCAGCTCAAAATCAGCGCGTTCATTTTTCTTTCTCCTTTCCGGCACAGCGGCGCAGCAGCCGCAGGAATCTGGGCCGGTTATATCTCTGAATGATGATAAAGGGCAGGTTGCCCAAAAGGCAGTAGATCAGCCAGACCACCAGGCCGCCGGCGCCCGGCCAGAGCCGGAACACCGCAATGCCGGTGAAACAGAGCAGAAAATGGGTCAGCTCGGCGATGCAGGTCTCGTTGATCATCTGCCGCAGCGTGTCCTCGTCAGGGCGTCCCTCCAGCTTTTTGGGGGGCATCAGCTTTTTGCAGACCCTGCTCATGTCCGGCACCCGGCTCTGCCAGACGGAGACACGGAGCTTTTTATAAAGCTGTCCGTCCTGCTCAAAGCCGAAGCTCCGGAAAGGAAAACCGTCAAAATCAAAGCAGTGTCCTGCCAGCAGCCGCCCGATAAAAAACGCCAGGATCCCGGTGGCTGCCAGATAACAGGCACATAGGAATAATTTCATTTAACCCCCTGCTTTCTGTATCTTACGCGGATATTCTACCGGCAGTAGTGCAACCGAAGTTCAACTGTAAATCAACATTTGTTGAACTTTTCTTAATAGAATTATTATATGTGCTTTTCCGCTGTTTTTTTCATGGCCGGATCAGATAAAGGAAAAGAGACAGCCCGCAATTTCCGCAGCCGCGCCGCTTTGCGGGTTGTCGCGAAGCAGGCACGCAAACGGCAATTGCGGCAAGGCGAGAGCGAAGGATTCCGTGAAAAAAACCAGTGTCATCCTGAGCGGAGCGAAGGATCCCGTCCGGTTACGCTGGGTCCTTCTATCCACGGGATTCTTCACCGCTTGCGCGGTTCAGAATGACAAATGTTTAGAAAAAGGCGGCCACAATTTTTAGAAAACGGAAAGCCCGCCTCCGGCTGGGCCGGAAGCGGGCTGAGATACAATCAAAAATTTTTGCTTTTCTGGTACGGCTTAATACATTCCGCCCATGTCGGGAGCGGGGGCTGCGGGGAGATTCTTCTCGGGGATGTCGGCAACCAGGCTCTCGGTGGTCAGAACCATGGAGGCAACGGAAGCGGCGTTCTCCAGCGCGCTGCGGCAGACCTTGGTGGGGTCGATGATGCCCATGCTGATCATATCGCCGTACTGGTCGTTGGCGGCGTCAAAGCCGAAGGTGGCGCTTTCGCTGTTGTAAACGGTGTTCAGGATGACGGCGCCCTCCAGACCGGCATTGGCTGCGATCTGCATGATGGGAGCTCTCAGGGCCTTGGCAACGATGGCAGCGCCGGTCTTTTCGTCACCCTCCAGGGAGCTGACCAGCTTGTCCGCCGCCTTGGCAGCGATGACGTAGGCAGTGCCGCCGCCGGGGACGATGCCCTCTTCCACGGCTGCGCGGGTGGCGTTCAGCGCGTCCTCGATGCGGAGCTTTTTCTCCTTCATCTCGGTCTCGGTGGCAGCACCGACCTTGATGACGGCAACGCCGCCGCTCAGCTTGGCCAGACGCTCCTGCAGCTTCTCGCGGTCGTACTCGGAGGTGGTGGACTCGACCTGACGCTGGATCTGGTTGACGCGGGCGCGGATCTCCTCTGCGGAGCCGGCACCGTCGACGATAACGGTGTTCTCCTTGGTGACCTTGACCTGGTGAGCCTGGCCCAGCATGTTCAGCTGTGCATCCTTCAGCTCCATACCCAGCTCGCTGGAGATCACGGTGCCGCCGGTGAGGATGGCGATATCCTGAAGCATCTCCTTGCGGCGGTCGCCAAAGCCGGGGGCCTTGACGCAGACGCAGTTGAAGGTGCCGCGCAGCTTGTTGAGGATAATGGTGGCAAGTGCCTCGCCGTCAACGTCCTCGGCGATGATCAGCAGCTTGCGGCCGGCCTTGACGATCTGCTCCAGCAGGGGCAGGATCTCCTGAATGTTGGAGATCTTCTTGTCGGTGATGAGGATGAGGGCGTCATCAATGACGGCTTCCATCTTGTCGGTGTCGGTGACCATGTAGGGGGACAGGTAGCCGCGGTCAAACTGCATGCCTTCCACCACGTCGCTGTAGGTCTCGGCGGTCTTGGACTCTTCGATGGTGATGACGCCGTTGCGGCTGACCTTCTCCATGGCCTCGGAGATCAGGGAGCCGATCAGCTCGTCGCCGGAGGAGATAGTGCCTACACGGGCGATATCCTTGGAGCCGGAAACAGGCTGGGAGGCTTCCTTCACCGCGTCAACAGCGGTGGCGGTGGCCTTCTGGATGCCCTTGCGCATGGTCATGGGGTTTGCGCCTGCGGCCAGGTTCTTCAGCCCTTCGTTGATCATGGCCTGGGCCAGAACGGTGGCGGAGGTGGTGCCGTCGCCGGCTACGTCGTTGGTCTTGGTGGAGACTTCCTTGATGAGCTGCGCGCCCATGTTCTCGAAAGCGTCCTCAAGCTCGATCTCCTTGGCGATGGTCACGCCATCGTTGGTGATCAGGGGAGTGCCGAACTTCTTGTCCAGCACCACATTGCGGCCCTTGGGGCCCAGGGTTATTTTCACGGTATCGGCCAGCTGATTGACGCCGCGCTCGATAGCCTTTCTTGCTTCTTCACCGTAAATGATCTGTTTTGCCATGATAAATTCCTCCTTAAAGCCTTACTGCTTACTCGATTACTGCCAGAATATCGGACTGACGGACGATGGTGTATTCCACGTCTTCCAGCTTTACCTTGCTGCCGCTGTATTTGCCCACCAGCACGCTCTGTCCGGCTTTGACGATCATTTCAACCTCGTTGCCGTCCACAATGCCGCCGGGGCCAACCTCTACCACCTGGTAGATCTCGGGCTTCTCCTGGGCGGATGCGGCCAGAAAGATACCGGAGGAGGTGCGCTCCTCTGCTTCGTTCTGCTTCAGTACTACTCTGTCAGCCAAGGGTCTGAGTTTCATTCTATATACCTCCAAATAATTTTATACAAAATTCAGCATCGTTAGCACTCAAAACACCTGAGTGCTAACGATGCTAATAATACCACAGATTTAACTTTTTGCAAGCCCCTAAAATGAAAATTCGTCGGAAATTTTATTAATTTTTTGTAACGGATTTTGAAGAGCGCCCAAAAAGGGCCTTTGTCGGGAAAAATCAGCCTTCGGGGATCAGGGTAAAGGTGTGCAGCATGGACAGCAGGCGCACGCCGTGTCCCTCGGCGGCCTCAAAGAAATACTGTATGGTCGCCTGAAATACGCCCTGCTGACCGTCGGGGATCAAAAATACCTGCTTGCAGGCCGAGTCCCATTCCCAGCCGCTCCGGGCAAAGAAACTCAGGCTGTCCGGCATGGACCAGGCTTCCGTCTCTGAGACCTCCCAGTCGAAGGGAATCTCCGCTTTTGCCGCCTCTGCCGCCTCCTGCACTGTGATATCCGGCAGATGGACGATGTCCATGCCGCAGGTGGGCAGATCCGGGGAAAAATTCACGGGCCGGATAATGGTCACGCCGTTTTCTTCGGTCATGGTGTAGCTTTCGCTGTCGATGTAGATGGCAAAGCCCGGTACAGCGTCAGCCCCGGTCTCTCCCGCCTCCGGCTCCTGTCCCACGGCGGAATACTGGCCCTCAACCGGCGCACCCTCTACCATGATGGTGATCTCCTTCGGCGGGAACAGGGTCTGAATCAGGGAGCGGACCTTTTCCGCCACATATTCCGCCGCTGCGGCGCCGGGGGCAGTCTGAAAAAACAGAGCGCCCAGAAGGACAATGGCCAGCGCGGCGGCAAGACCCCGGAAAGCGTGGTGTTTCTCCCGCCCTGCCTTGGGGGCAGCTTCCAGAATATATTCGTCCTTTACCTGCCCAAGAGCGTTGATGATCCGATCTTCCTTCATACAGACATTCCCTCCTTATCCATCAGCTCTCTCAGCTTGTTTCTTGATCGCAGCAGCGACATTTTTACCTTGCTCTCCGTCATGCCGTAGTCCCGGGCAATCTCGCTTACGGAACTGAAATACCAGTAGCGGCGCATGAAGCATTTGCGGTTTTCCGGCGTCAAGGAGGACAGAAAACGGTTGAGAAGCTCTGTCAAGGCCAGCTGCTCAATGATCGTTTCGGTGCTGTCCGCCCCCGGCAGACAGTCGGAAAGCTCCTCAAAGACCTGGTCTGTCCGGCCGCCGCCCCGCTTTTCTGCCCTGACACTACGGTATCTGTCCAGCGACAGGTTGCGGGTGATTTTTCCCAGAAAAGCAGACAGCTTCCGGGGCCGCCGCGGCGGGATGGCGTTCCAGGTATTCAGCCAGGTGTCGTTGACGCACTCCTCGCTGTCCTCGTCATTATGTAGAATGTTGTAGGCTATGGTCCGGCAGTAGCCGCCGTATTTTTTGTCCGTCTGGGTAATAGCGTCCTCAGACCGGGCAAAGTAAAGCCTGATGATCTTTTCGTCGTCCACGATGTTCTCCTCTCTTTTTCCCGATAAGGCCTTTCACTACTATACACGAAAAAGAAAGAGCCTGCGTCACAGAAAAACAAAAAATCACGGAGTTTTCACTCCTGGACAGAAAAGCTGGAATTCTATATTATGTTGCAGTAAACTGAGAAAAAAGGATAAGCCTTCCCCTTGAGGGGAAGGTGGCGCGGCGCAAGCCGCGACGAATGAGGTGCAGCGATGAATCAAGGAAGCAACCCAAAATTGACAGCCAAAGCGCAACAACTGCGCAAAAATATGACCCCCGAGGAACGGCATCTCTGGTATGATTTTCTGAAGGGCTTGCCCATCACTTTTAACCGGCAAAAGGTGATCAACCAGTATATTGTGGATTTCTATTGCGCCAAGGCAAAATTGGTGATCGAGCTGGACGGATCGCAGCACTTTGAAGACGCAGGCGCAAAGGCTGACAAAGAGAGAGACGCTTATCTCAGGAGCCAGGGATTGAGGGTATTGCGATATCCCAATTCAGAGATATGGAGAAATTTCGAAGGGGTATGCGAAGATATTCTGTTTCATATTTCCGGCGTACTCACCTCATCCGCCTCGCTTTGCTCGGCACCTTCCCCTCAAGGGGAAGGCTATTAAAAAGCAGCGCCTCTTTATGAAGCGCTGCCGATTTGCTTTTGATCAGACCTTGATCTTTTCCAGAACGGTTTCCACTCTGGCGGACAGATCCTTCAGTGCGCCGGGGGTGAAGGGGGAAGCGAAGCCGGCTTCTTCCAGCAGGTCGGTCCAGACCTTCTCGCCGCCCTGGCGGGACAGCCGCAGGTAGCGGGCAAAGGCGTCGTCATAGTCCTCCAGAGAGGCCAGCAGGAAGTTGAAGGCCGCTGTCTGGGCCAGACAGTAGTCGATGTAGTAGAAGGGGCTTTCATAAATGTGCATCTGGTACTGCCAGCGGGTGCCCTTCTCCAGATAGGGGATGCCCTCCATGGAGATATGGGGGCGGAACTGATGCTCCAGCTGCAGCCAGGCGGCGTCCCGCTGGTCGGGGGTCATGTCGGGGTTTTCATACACAATGTGCTGGAAAGCGTCCACCATGGTGCCGTAAGGGATGAAGGAGAAGGAGTCCAGCGCGTGCATGTAGCGGTACTTGGCCGCGTCCGGGCCGAAGAACTTGTCCATATGGGGCCAGGCAAAGAACTCCATGCTCATGGAGTGGGTCTCCGCCGTCTCCATGCCGCCGCAGCCCAGCTCCAGGGCGAAGCGGTTATCGGCGATCAGGTAGGCGTTCAGGGCATGTCCGGCCTCGTGGGTCACCACGTCCACATCGCCGGCGGTGCCGTTGAAGTTTGCCAGGATGAAGGGCTGCTTGTATTTGGGAAATTCGGTGCAGTAGCCGCCGCCCCACTTGTTCTTGCGGGAGTCCACGTCAAAGGCATCGTTTTCCAGCATCATGTCGATGAATGCGCCGGTCTCCTCGCCCATGCGGTGGTACATCTCTTTGGCCGCGGCGAAGATGTTTTCCTTGCCGCCTACGGGGCAGGGATCCCCACCGGGGATGATCACGTCGTTGTCATAGAGCTTGTAATCCGTAATGCCCAGGCGCTTTGCGTTCTCCGAGCGGAGTCTTGCCACCACGGGCACCACGTCGCTCAGTACGTTCTCCCGGAAGGTCTTTACGCTGTCCTGATCGTAGCAGAGACGGCCCATGCGGTAGTAGCCCAGCTCGATAAAGTTCCTGTAGCCCATCTTTTTGGCCATGCGGTCCCGGACATGGACCATGCGGTCGTAGATATCGTCCAGCTGGGCCTTGTGCTCCTCCAGACCCCGGCCAAGAACCTCATAGCACTCCCGGCGGGTGGCTCTGTCGTCGCTCTTGCCGTACTTCATCAGCATGGCCCGGGGCAGCTTTTCGCCGCGGAATTCAAACTCCATGCCGGCCATCAGCTTGGAATACTCACTGACCAGACGGTTTTCCTCCACCATGTCGGGCACGATATCCCGGGACATGGACTTGCGCTGGACCTCCATGCTCTGGAACAGCACCGGGGACAGGGCCTGTTCCAGCTCCGGACGGAAGGGGGAGTCCAGCAGCGCGGCGGCGTAGTCCACGGCGTAGTTGTTTACGGCGGGGCCTACCTCGTCGTAGTAGTCGTTCTCGGCCACGTAAAACTCGTCGGCGGTGTTGATGGAGTAGCGCATATAGGCAAGCGCGTTGGCAGTGTAGTATTCGCAGTTGAGCTTGAGATAATCTTCTCTGGCTTTCAGAATTTCCTCCGCGCTTTTGGCGTTTTTGATGCGGGGAATAACATCCTCCATTACGGAGGCAACCTCTTCAAGCGTTACCCGCTTGTAGGGCAGTTCGGAAACTTTCATATGCTTCAGCGTCCTTTCAGATTAGTGAATCTATTCTACACTATCTCCTTAATTTTTTCAATCGGTATATTCAAAGGGAGAAAACTGTGGTATACTGAAAACACTTTCATTTAACGGAGTTTTTACCATGGATAAGATCAACAGAGCGCTTTTGGACTTTATTGCCGCCAGCCCCTCGCCCTACCATGCGGTGGAGCAGATCCGCCAGCGGCTGGAAGGGGAGGGCTATACCGAGCTTCGGGAGAACGAGGCCTGGAAGCTCACGTTCCCCGGGAAATACTATGTGCGGAGAAACGGCTCGGCCATTATTGCCCTGAGACTGCCGGAAAGGGCTCTGCCCGGCTTTATGATCATGGCGGGACACTGTGATTCTCCCAGCTTCAAGATCAAAGAGAATGCCCCGGTGAAGTCTGCCGGGATGTATACCCAGCTCAATGTGGAGAAATACGGCGGGATGCTCTGTTCCTCCTGGCTGGACAGGCCCTTGTCCGCCGCTGGCCGGGTGGCCGTGCGGGAGAAGGGGCGTATCGTTACAAAGCTTGTGAATATCGACCGGGACCTGCTGCTGATCCCCAACGTGGCCATCCACATGGACCGCGGCGCCAACGAGGGCAAGAGCTTTAACCCCAATGTGGACATGCTGCCGGTACTGGGCGGCGCGGAGCTCCAGCGGGGCTTTGACGCCTTGGCGGCGGAGGCTGCTGGCGTGGAAGAAAAGGACCTGCTGTCCAAGGATCTGTGCCTCTATCCCCGCACCCCGGGCACGGTCTGGGGCGCGGAGGAGGAGTTTGTGTCCTCTCCCCGACTGGACGATCTGCAGTGCGTTTTTGCCTGCCTGGAGGGCCTGCTCGCCGCAAAGGGCGGAGAGAGCGGGGCTGTCCTCGCCGTGTTCGACAATGAAGAGGTGGGCAGCGGCACCAAGCAGGGGGCGGATTCCAGCTTCCTGGAGGATGTGCTGTACCGGGTCTGCGAGACCCTGGGCAAAACCCCTGCGGCTTACCGGGCAGCGCTGGCTGACAGCTTTATGGTCTCGGCGGACAACGCCCACGCCGTCCACCCCAACCACCCGGAGTTTGCCGACCGGAACGACCGGCCCCGGATCAACGGCGGCATCGTCATCAAATACAACGCCAACCAGCGCTACACCACCGACAGCGTCTCTGCCGCCGTGTTCGGGGAGATCTGCAAAGCGGCAGGGGTGCCGGTGCAGCGCTTTACCAACCGGGCGGACATGCCCGGCGGCTCTACTCTGGGCAATATCAGCTCCGCCCATGTGTCCATCGACACGGTGGATATCGGCCTGCCCCAGCTGGCCATGCACTCGGCCTATGAGACGGCGGGGGTGAAGGACACCGAATATCTGATACGGGCGGCGGCGGAGTTTTATTCCCGCAGCTTTCGCCGGACGGCGGAGGGAATCGAAATATAAACAGCTGTAAAAAATGAGAAAAGCATGAATTCAGGGGAAAAGCCTTGATTTTATTCCGTTTTTTCCTTATGATAGTCGGGCAAAATCGATGTTTGGTGGGGTTCAATGAAAAAAATTGTTTGTATTATTCTGATCTTGTGCCTTTGCCTGAGCTGCTGCGCCTGCGGCGCGGGGGGCTATGGGGTAAAGACTGTGCTGACCCTTGTGGAACAGGAGTATTCCCTGGCTTTCCGCAATGACGACGGCATCTATTTTTACGTCACCGCAGCCATAGAGCAGCTGAGTGCCGAGGGGGCGGTGGACGAGCTGGCCCGCAAGTGGTTTGGCAGCAATATCGTAAACTTCAAAAAGACCGCCGGCGCGCTGGATAAACTGGAGGCGCCGGGGGAGCGGACCTTTATTATCGGCGTGGATATCAATTCCTTCCCGGTGGCCTACACCTCCGGCGGCAACTACTGGGGCTTTGACGTAGAGCTGGCCCAGGCCGTATGCGACAAGCTGGGCTGGACGCTGCAGATCCAGCCGATCGAGAAGGAAAACGTGTATATCGAGCTGTACTCCGGCAATATCGACTGTGCCTGGGGCGGCATCGCTCTGGACGAGGCAGAGCTGGAGGCCGGGCGCTACACCCAGTACGGCCCCTATATGGAAAACGACATTGTTGTGGCATCCCGGGAGGGCTCCAGCGTCTGGAACAGTCTCCGGCTCAGCGGACGGAACATGGCCATGCCCACCACCGAGGAAGCTATGGCTGCGCTGAACACCAATGAGAAGCTGGCAAACCGCCTGGGCCAGATCACCCGCCTGGCGGGAGGGATCACGGAGTGCTTTGAATATCTGTACGCCGGGAAATGTGACGCCGTGCTGACGGATACCGCGGCGCTGTATTACTATAACTCCCATTAATATGCAGGCGGGGCGCGAAAAGGCAGGCCAAATCCAGCTGTCGTTCTGAACCGCGAGACGGCGATAAATCCCGTGAATAGAACCACACGTTATCGGATGGGATTCTTCGCTGGCGCATAGAATGACAGGTTAATTGATGTAAGAGCAGCCGCTCAGTCAGGAAAAACAGGGATAGGTTTTCAATGGAATACAATATTTGCAAAATACAGGAACACCCGGAGCTTGCACAAAAGGCCGCCGCCTGGTTCCATGAGAAATGGGGCATACCGGAGGCGGCGTACCGGGAGAGCATGGCGGATTGTCTGAAGGCTTCCGGCCCCGTGCCCCAGTGGTTTGTCGCCGGGGAGGATCAGCCGTCCCGGATGTATATCCACAGGAGCTAAGGAGGCAAAACATTGGTTTTTTTTGTGATCGGCGTTTTATTCCTGCTGATGGCGGCAGGGAACGGCCTGCGTCTGGACTTTCTTCTCAATGAGGAATACCGGGGAAGCGAAGCGGGCCGGAGTTTTCAGCGCAGAAATGTGCTGCCCTACGGCATCTTAGGGCTTTTGTTCCTGATTTGGGGCAAGCTCAGCGTCAGCAGCCTTGACCCCAGGGTGCTCTGCATCGTCATTGTGGCTGTTGCCCTGATCCCGGTGGTTTTGCTGTACAGAAATCGCAGCAGATTATTGCGGGAGTACCGGGAAGAAAAGACAAAATAAGAAAATCGTGTCATCCTGATGAGCGAAGCGAAGAAGGATCCCGTAAACAGAGGTGCGTACTTCTGTTCACGGGATCCTTCGCTTATATCAGCTTTTCAATTTCGCTCTCGCCGTAAAGGCGTACGCCGGCGGCGCGCAGACGTTCTGAGGCCACCCCGTCGCCGGGGACAACTTTGCCGGTGAAGCTGCCGTCGTAGATCGTCCCGCTGCCGCAGGAGGGGCTTCGCTCCTTCATCAGAGCGGCTTTGCAGCCAAAACGTTGTGCCAGAGTCAGGGCGGTCTCCGCGCCCTTGTCAAATTCCGCCGTTACGTCCCTGCCGCTTTTGCCGATGATGCTGCTGCCCAGCCGCTCGCTGGGCTCTCTGGGGATGGGCAGGCCGCCTGCCGTTTCGGGACAGACGGGCACCAGCTGATATTTTTCCCGCAGACGGGCCAGAAGCTCCGGCGGCAGGGCGTTGTTCCCGCCGCTGTATTTGCAGTTCTTGCCTAAAAAACAGGCGCTGATCAGCAGTCTCTCCATGGCTCTACCTCATACTCAGGCCCAGCAGGGCACCGCAGATGCCGCCGATGATGTGGGTCAGCTGGGAGATGTTGTCCCGCAGCACCACGCCGTCCACGATCTCGCCGCCGATGTACAGCACCAGCACCAGAATCAGCGTGATGGGGATGCAGCCGTCCTTCATCCCGGCAAGAGAGGACATGACGATCATCATAAACACAATGCCCGAAGCCCCCAGCAGCGCCGTTCCGGGGAAGAACAGCCACTGAACCAGGCCGGAAACCAGCGCGGTGAGCAGAATGGCGAACAGAAGATTGCGGCTGCCGTATTTTTCCTCCAGGGGAGGGCCGATGACCAGCACCATCATCATGTTGCCGATGTAGTGGGCATAGCTGCTGTGCCCCAGCACATGGAGGAAAAAGCGGGGATAGGTGAATAAGTCTGCCAGTGACGAACGGTACACGCTGAAAAACTTTGTGGTTGTCCAGCCGCCGGTGGAAATACCCAGCAGCAGCGCCCCCAGAGACAGCAGGGCAAAGGTCAGCACAACAGGGGAATTATACTGGAGCTTTACCACAAATTTTTTCATGTCTCCACCTCGCAGCCGGAAAGGGCCTTCTCGTAATATCCGGCGGTACGCTCGTCAAAGCAGACCATGCGCACCCGCTCGATCTCCTCATGCTCCGCTAAAAAGGCGGCGATGGTATCAATGGCGATGACCGAGGCTTTGTCCAGGGGAAAATGATAGACGCCGGTACTGATGGAGGGAAAATCCACGGTTTTACAGCCGTTTTTCGCTGCCAGCGCCAGACAGGAGCGGTAGCAGGAGCGCAGCAGCTCCGCCTCGCCCCGGCTGCCGCCGTGCCAGACGGGGCCGGGGGTGTGGATAACGTACTTTGCGGGCAGCTTATAGCCCTTTGTGATCTTGGCCTTACCGGTCTCGCAGCCGTTCAGACTCCGACACTCGGCCAGAAGCTCCGGCCCTGCGGCCCGGTGGATAGCCCCGTCCACACCGCCGCCCCCTAAAAGAGAGCAGTTGGCAGCGTTGACAATGGCGTCCACCTGTTGTTTGGTAATGTCGCCCCGGATGATCTCGATTCTCCCCGCCATGGCTCAGCCTTCCATTTCTATCTGAATCTGTCCGTCCTTTGCGGACAGGTCGATGTGCCTGACGTCCTCGCCCCGCTTATCGATGATCTTCGCGGCCAGCACGTCCTCGATGTCCTTCTGGATGACCCGGCGCAGATTCCTGGCTCCGTAGGTGACGGAGTAGGCCTTCTGCACCAGATAGTCGACCAGGCTGTCCTGCCAGCACAGCGCTATATTCCGCTGGGCCAGAACATCCCGCACTTCGCCTAGCATCAGCGCGGCGATGGCACGGAAATTCTCTTCCGTCAGCTGATTGAAGCAGACGACCTCATCCACCCGGTTGATAAACTCCGGGTGCAGAAATTCATTCAGGGCTTTCATGGTGCGCTCCCGGCTCATATCGCTGAGAGAGCCGCCGAAGCCCACACTGCCGGACTTGCTGCTGCTGCCGGCGTTGGTGGTCATGATGATGATGGTGTTTTCAAAGTTCACGGTCCGGCCCTGGGCGTCGGTGATGCGCCCGTCGTCCAGAATCTGGAGCAGGATGTTCATCACGTCCGGGTGGGCCTTCTCGATCTCGTCGAAAAGAACCACGCTGTAGGGCTTGCGGCGGATCTTCTCGGTGAGCTGGCCCGCCTCGTCATAGCCCACATAGCCCGGGGGAGAGCCGATAATGCGGGAGACGGAGAACTTCTCCATAAATTCGGACATATCCAGACGGATCAGGGACTCGGGGCTGTCAAACATGTCGGCTGCCAGGCGCTTGACCAGCTCGGTCTTGCCCACGCCGGTGCCGCCCACGAAAATGAAGCTTACCGGCTTGCGCTTGACCTGCAGGCCCACACGGCTGCGGCGGATAGCGGCGCAGACCGCGTCCACGGCCTGATCCTGGCCGACAATATGTTCTTTCAGCCGCGCATCCAGCTTTGCCAGCCGCTCAAACTCATCCTCCCGGATGGTGGAGGCGGGAATCTTGGTCCAGAGCTCAATGATTCTGGCCATATTGTCCACGGTCAGCCTGGGCCGGCCGGCTTTATTCAGCTCTTCCAGCTCCTGCTCCAGCTGCATCTCCTTGCTGCGCAGCTGGGCAATACGGGCGTAGCGCTGATCCAGCATCTCGTCGGTGAGAGGCTGGCCTCCCGGCGCGTCGGCGGACATGAGACCTTCCCGTTCAAAGCGGATGTTTTCCAGGTCGCGCTGAGCAAGCATACGGCGCTTGATCCCCTCGTCCTTCAGATTTACGTCGGAGCAGGCCTCGTCGATCAGGTCGATGGCCTTGTCGGGCAGGAAGCGGTCGGTGATGTAGCGCTCGCTCATCAGCACCGCCTGACGGCACATCTCGTCGGAGATCTCCACGCCGTGGTAGTCCTCGTAATAGTGGGAGATGCCCCGGATGATCTTGATGCTGTCCTCAATGGAGGGCTCCGTCACCGTTACGGGCTGGAAACGGCGCTCCAGAGCAGAGTCCTTTTCGATGTGCTTGCGGTACTCGGTGAAAGTGGTGGCACCGATGACCTGGATCTCGCCCCGGGAGAGGGCGGGCTTGAGGATGTTGGCGGCGTTCATACTGCCCTCGGCGTCGCCTGCACCCACAATATTGTGTACCTCGTCGATAACAAGGATGATGTTTCCCTGTTTGCGGATCTCCTCGATCAGGCCCTTCATGCGGCTTTCGAACTGGCCGCGGAACTGGGTCCCGGCCACAAGAGCCGTCAGATCCAGGAGAAACACCTGTTTGTCCTGGAGCTTGTAAGGTACATTGCCCATGGCGATGCGCTGGGCCAGCCCCTCGGCAATGGCGGTTTTGCCCACGCCCGGCTCGCCGATGAGGCAGGGATTGTTCTTCTGTCGGCGGTTCAGAATCTGGATCACCCGCTCCAGCTCCTCCTCCCGGCCGATCATGGCGTCAAGCTTACCCTGCCTGGCCCGCTGGGTCAGGTCGATGCAGTAATTGTCCAGAAACTTGTGCTTTCCGCCCTTAGGGGCTTCCTTCTGCTCATTCCTGGGCCGGTCATTGCTGCCGCTGCCGCCGGCATTGCTGTTGGGCGCGGCAGGGCCGCCGAAGAGCCGGTTCAGAAAGGGGAAGGTGGCGGTCTTGCCGTCATCCTCGTCGCTGTCCTCGTTTCCGTCAACGGCCATCAGATCCTCCGCCCCGCTCAGGGCGTTCATCATATCACCGGAAAGGGCCTCCAGATCTTCATCGGAGATGCCCATCTTTTCAATCACGTCGTCCACAGGCTTGATGTGAAGCTCCCGGGCGCACTTCAGGCACAGGCCCTCGTTTTTGGTCTGCCCGGCTTCTATTTTGGTAATGAATACGACCGCTACGTTCTTTCCGCAGCGGGAACACATTGTAGGCTGCATGGATACCTCCTGAGGGATGTCTGTCACATAAGTCCTCTGGTGATAAACTCAAAGGACAGGAAAAATCTTGCAAGAGTGGTGCTCTCAATGGTCTGCTTGCCGATGACCAGGCCCAGGAAGCTGAGCAGCCAGCTCAAAAGCACGCAGTACACAAAACCGCGCACAAAGCCCAGCACCGTGCCGCCGATCTCATCCAGATTTTCCATGTTGGGCAATCGGAAGGACATGTTGCCGATGTTGGCCACGGCCACAAGGAAGATCAGAATCAGCAGAAAGGCAAGCAGCAGTCCGCCCACATAGGTGATGGTGTCGCAGAGAACGTTCACCACAGCGTCGGTCATGTCCACGTTGTTTTCCTCGGCCACCTGTACCGCTTTGCCGGCCAGCTCCTCGGCGCGCCTGTCGGAAAAGCCGGCGGACTCCAGACACTCATAGGCATAGTCGTAGCGCAGGGAGGGGTCCTCGGCGAGAATATCGTTCAGGGAGCGGTCGCTGTCGCCGTAGCCCAGGGTCTCCAGCACATCCTCGCGGGTCTGCTGGGAGTCGATATACCCGTTGACAAAGGGCTCCAGCGCCGGAATAAACTCCCCGGCATAGGCCGAGGACAGCAGACTGCCGCCGAACAGGGCGATGATGATGGCCAGGATCCCGGCAACGCCGCCCACAAGGCCCCGCTTATAGCCGGTCCAGGTACACAGAGCAATGATGATAAGAAGTACAATATCAATGACTAATTTCATAGCTGATCATTCCTTAGTATGTATTCGCGGCGTTAAGGCGCGGCGATTTTTTTCTGATTATAACACGGATTTGTGAACAAATATATAGCTCAATCAATGGTAAAGTCTGAAATTAATTTAAGAACAGCTCACCCACCGGACCGTCATACCATACCCGGTTCAGGTACAGGCCCTGGGGCGGCATGGTGGGGCCGGTGAGCCGCCGGTCGCCTTTTTCCAGCAGCATGGGGATATCCTCCGGCAGCAGCTTGCCGTAAGAGGCATAGACCATGGTGCCAACCATGGCCCGGCACATGTTGTAGAGAAAGCCGTTGGCGCAGATGGAGACGGTGATGATGTCCCCCTCCTTTTCCGCCCGGCACCAGTATACGGTGCGCACGGTGGTTTTGGTCTGGGTGCCTTCGCTCCGGACGGCTTTGAAATCGTGGGTGCCCTCAAAGGCTTTTGCCGCCCGCTGCATCAGCTCCATGTCCAGATGCTGGGGATAAAAGCACACCCGTTTTTCCCAAAAAGGGTCCCGGATATTACTATTGTGTATTTTATAGATATATTCTTTTTTTATGCACGAGCCGATGGCGTTGAAATTCTCCTCCGCCTCTGCCGCGGCTACCACGGCAATATCCCCCGGCAGACGGGAATTGATGGCCAGGGGCAGCCGGTCCAGCGGAATGCGGCAGTCGCTTTTGAAGTTCGCGCAGTAGCGCAGGGCGTGCACCCCCGCATCGGTCCGGCCGCAGCCCACAAGCTTTACCGGGTGGCCGCAGACCTTTTCCAGGGCCTCCTCCATGGTCTGGCAGACGGTGATATCGTTTTTCTGCACCTGCCAGCCGTGATAGCGGCTGCCGTCGTATCTCAGTCTCAGGGCGATGTTTCTCATAAGCCGAATTTCTTCAGTACGATGACCCCCGCCAGAAAAAGCGCGGAGATGCTCATCGCCGCATAATCGATTCCCGCAAACTTCATCTGCTTCATGCGGGTACGGCCCTGACCGCCGTGGTAGCAGCGGCTCTCCATGGCGATGGCCAGCTCGTCCGCCCGGCGAAAGGCGGAAACGAAAAGGGGCACCAGAATAGGCAACAGGGCCTTGGCCCGGCTGACCAGACTGCCGGTCTCAAAATCTGCGCCTCTGGCCTTCTGGGCAGACATGATTTTGTCCGTCTCTTCGATCAGCGTGGGGATGAAGCGCAGGGCCATGCTCATCATAATGGTCATTTCATGCACAGGGACCCTGATGCGCTTCAGGGGACTCATCAGCAGTTCAAGACCATCAGTCAGGGCGATGGGGCTGGTGGTGTAGGTCAGCAGGAAAGTGCCGCAGATCAGCAGCACAATGCGCAGAATCATCTGTACCGCCCGGGTGATGCCATCCCAGGTGATGATCCAGCCGGGAAGGATGGGCGTGCCGCCGGTGTAGAAAATGTTCAGCAGGGCGGTGAGGGCGATAATGAAGATCATGGGCTTCAAGCCCTTGAAGATCACCTTGGGTTTCAATCTGGAAAGGGCCATACAGCCCAGAGAGGCCAGCAGCACGGCGGCGTAGCCCACCCAGCCCTTGGCCTGAAACAGGGCGATGATATACAGCAGCACCGCAATCAGCTTGGTACGGGGGTCCAGCCGGTGGATCACGGTATCGCCGGGGAAATACTGGCCCAGTGTAATGTCTTTCAGCATCTGCCCGCCTCCTTTGCCCGAATCACGGCGGCCTTCAGCTGCTCGTGGGTGTAGATGGAGCCCTCCAGCGCTACGCCCCGCTTCCGCAGCGCCACGGCGATGGCGGCTGCGTGGGGGATGCTGAGGCCGATGGCGCTCAGTTCCTCGGGTTTGGAAAATACCTGCTCCGGCGTACCGTCCATGACGATGCCGCCGTGGTCAAAGACCACAATGCGGTCGGCAAGCCGGGCCGCGTCGTCCATGTTGTGGCTGACGATGATGACTGTGGAGCCGGTTTTTTCCCGATAGGCGCAGATATTGTCCAGAATCTGCCGGCAGCCGGCAGGATCAAGCCCTGCGGTGGGCTCGTCCAGAATCAGCACCCCCGGGCGCATGGCGATAACGCCGGCGATGGCGATGCGGCGCTTCTGGCCGCCGGACAGCTCCAGCGGGGATTTTTCAAACAGCTCCTCGTCCACGCCCACAAAGCCCGCGGCTTCCCTGACCCGCTCGTCCACCTCTGCCTCGCTGAGCTTCATGTTCCTGGGGCCGAAGGCGATATCCCGGTACACCGTCTCCTCAAAGAGCTGGTATTCCGGGTACTGGAACACCAGACCCACCTGCCATTTAACATCCCGGCGGGTAAATTTGTCGGTATTGATGTCCTTCCCGGCCACATAGACCTTGCCCGAGCTGGGCGCCAGCAGCCCGTTCAGGTGCTGGATGAAGGTGGACTTGCCGGAACCGGTGTGGCCGATCAGCCCCACCAGCTGGCCCTGGGGAATGGTGATATTGATATGCTCAATTGCGGCTTTTTCAAAAGGAGTGCCTGCGCTGTAAACGTGGCACAGGTCCTCCACCCGTATTTCTGACATGCTTTTTCTCTCCGATAAATCAGCTTATTTGCGGCTCATTCTCTGATGGCGGCGGCCACCGCGTCGGCACAGAGCTCCGTATCCAGAATATCCAGGGGCAATACGAAGCCCTCACGGTTCAGGTCGTACAGGAGCCTTGTGGTCTCCGGTACGGTGAGACCCTCGTTCTCCATCAGCTCAACCTGGGAAAACACCTGGGCGGGAGCGCCGTCGGCCACGATACGGCCGTTGGACATGACCACCAGCCGGTCGGCCCCTACGCACTCGTCCATGTGGTGGGTGATCAGCACAACGGTCATCCCCCGTTCCCGGCACAGCCGGGTGACGGTGGAGATGACCTCGCTGCGGCCCATGGGATCCAGCATGGCGGTGGGCTCGTCCAGCACAATGATCTTCGGCTCCATGGCGATAACACCGGCGATGGCCACCCGCTGCTTCTGCCCGCCGGAGAGAAGGTGAGGGGCATGCTGGCGGTACTCATACATACCCACCTGCTTCAGCGCCGCGTCCACCCGCTGCCGGATCTCAGCCGGGGGAACGCCCAGATTTTCCGGGGCGAAGGCCACGTCGTCCTCCACCACATTGGCCACGATCTGGTTGTCCGGGTTCTGAAACACCATGCCCACCCTGCGGCGGATGTCGATGATCCGCTCCTCATCGGAAGTGGGGATGCCGTTTACGGTAACGCTCCCCTCATCCGGGACAAGAATGGCGTTCATGTGCTTGGCCAGCGTAGATTTTCCGGAGCCGTTGTGCCCCAGAACCGCCACAAAGCTGCCCTCTTCTATCTCCAGATCGATGCCGCAGAGACTCTCCGTCTCGTCGCCGGGATAGGTAAAATGTACGTTTTCAAAACGGATTACTGCACTCAATTTCCTGTTTCCTTTCCATCTTTATGCGTTCGGCGAAAGCGCTATGGAGCAGACTTCTTTTGACATCGCAGTGGTCAGCGCTTGCCGCCTTGCCGCAATTGCCATTCCCGGGCCTGCTTTGCGACGGCCCGCCAATGGCGCGGCGGCGGAGAAAGCTGCCCGCCTTATTCAATGATCCCTCTTATACCGATTTGAAGCCCAGCGGAGCGGGTTCAAATCGGAAAGGAAGAAGGAGAGAGCGGATATAAAGCTTTCGCGGCCAGCGGAAGCGGCATGGAGCGAGCTTCTTCTGACGCTGCGGCGTTCAGCTTTCCCAGCGGCAGCTTGCCCCGCAGGGCAGAACCAGCCCGCTGTCCGTCACCGGCAGGCCCAGCTCCTGACTTTCGGAGCGGCCGCCGAATTTTTTGGTAAAGATACTCTCCGTCACATAGCTGAGCACCGAGGCGGAAAGCCCGGTGGTGTAGGAATTGATCAGCACGAAAAGGGGATCGTCCGACAGTACCCCGGCACAGAGAGACACAAAGGGCCAGAGATTCTGCTCCAGCTTCCACACCTCGCCCCCCGGGCCCCGCCCGTAGGAAGGAGGATCCATGATGATGGCGTCGTAACGCCGGCCCCGGCGGATCTCCCGCTCCACAAACTTGGCGCAGTCGTCCACGATCCAGCGGATAGGCGCGTCGGAAAGGCCGGAAGAGGCGGCATTTTCTTTACCCCAGGCAACCATGCCCTTTGCCGCGTCCACATGGCAGACCTGGGCCCCGGCTCTGGCGCAGGCCACGGTGGCGGCGCCGGTATAGGCGAACAGGTTCAGCACGCTGATGGGACGGCCGGCGGCGCGGATTTTCCCCATGGCCCAGTCCCAGTTGGCGGCCTGCTCGGGGAAAAGACCGGTGTGCTTGAAATTCATGGGCTTTACGTTAAAGGTAAGCTCTCCGTAGCAGACCTGCCAGTTGGCGGGCAGTCTGCCCTTGTCCCAACTGCCTCCGCCGCTCTCGCTGCGGCGGTAGCGGGCGTCCCTGTCGTTCCAGTGGGGATTTTTCCTGGGTGTGTCCCAAATCGCCTGGGGGTCCGGGCGCACCAGGTAGTATTTTCCCCAACGTTCCAACTTTTCACCCCCGGAACAGTCCAGAAGCTCGAAATCCTGCCATTTATCTGCGATCCACATAAGCTGACCTCAACATTTTTCCATATTTACATATTAAGACACAATATTTTATCACTAAAACGCAGACGGGTCAACAAAAAAAGCAGAACTTCCGGGGCTTTCGGAAGTCCTGCTCAGGAGGGACAAAGCAAGGGCGCAAAGTATGCCTCACGGGGGGATGTTCAATGCCGCAACCCCGTCCTGTGTGCAGCATTTTACAATCCACCTGTCATTCTGAACCGCGCAGCGGTGAAGAATCCCGTGAACAGGACACCGAAGCCACAGAATACGGGATCCTTCACTCCGTTCAGGATGACAGAATATTTTTTTGCAGGCGGCCTGTGTTGGACATGGTCGGAAGCCGATACTGCGGTAATCGGGCGATTCGTGAATCGCCCCTACGAATGGGTATCGGAGTACGGAAGTAGGGGCGCTTCACGAAGCGCCCGCGTTGGATGCGGCCGGAAGCCAAAAAAGCGGTGGGAGCAAGCCCCCGCCCTGCAAGTCTCCCAAAACAATGCTGCAATCCCGTCCTGTGTGCAGCATTTTACAATCCACCTGTCATTCTGAACCGCGCAGCGGTGAAGAATCCCGTGAACAGGACACCGAAGCCACAGAATACGGGATCCTTCACTCCGTTCAGGATGACAGAATTTTTTGGCATGCGGCCTGCGTTGGACATGGTCGGAAGCCAAAAAGCGGCGGGAGCAAGCCCTGCCCTGCGAGGATGCCGGAACACTGTCAGCCCGGGACGCGGTTTCCGTCCTGGTCGGTATATACGGCGGGGGCCATGCCGGAGACCAGCAGCACCATATCGTCGTAATTGGTTTCTGAACCTGACCGGGTATATACGGGGCGCAGCGTCAGCTCCTCGGAAAAGGTGCCGCTGACGGCAGTTGTTGGCATAGTGTAGTATAAGTAACCCCGCAGCTTTGCCATCAGCATTTCCCCGTTTTCCACCTTGCCCAGGGGCACGCTGTTGACAAAAACGCCGTCCAGCAGCGCAATACCGCTGACGGAATCCAATACCGCGCCGCTGAGCTCCGCCGCGCTGCCCGAGGGCGGACGCAGGGACAGTCCACAGCCCGTTTTCACAACCGGCAGGGAAGCTTCTCCTGCCAGAATCTCCTCAGCGGCCTTTTCCGCCGCCAGCAGGCCCCGGTCATGGACCCAGGGGGAATAGCTGCCCTCCGCCTGTTCTCCGTTGATACTGACCCGGCAGACCAGATGGGTGTTGGCCAGCAGCCCCAGCAGCAGGGCAAAAGCCCCTAAAGTGACCTTCTTCCACATTGTGTCACCACCTCCTGAGGTTAACATAATACAATGAACAGCGCCCGTCAACCACTTCGGCAAAAGAAGTCAGAACAAAATTAAATTCGCAAAATTTCTGTTGACAACATATACTATGCAATGTATAGTATTATGCGAAAGGGGGTATTGGAAATGCTGGACGCCCAGATGAGGCGGGGCTTTTTGGAAATCTGCGTCCTGGCCGCGCTGGCCAGAGAGGATTCCTACGGCTATAAGATCGTCAAGGACATGTCCGCCTGCGTCAGCGTGACGGAATCCACGCTGTATCCCATCCTGCGCCGTCTGGAGAGCGCGGGGAGCCTGAGCGTATACTCAGTGGAGCACAACGGCAGGCTGCGGAAGATCTACCACATCACCCCCAAGGGCGAAGAACAGTTGAAGGACTTTGTGGACGACTGGGGAGAGATCGCCGCCATGTACGAATTTATCAAAGGGGGACTTGAACATGAACAAGTCTGAATTTTTAGACAGCCTTCGCGCCGGTCTGAGCCAGCTTCCGGCGGCGGAGCGGGAGCAGAACATTGCCTATTATGAAGAGCTTTTCAGCGATATGCAGGAGGAAGGCATGAGCGAGGAGGAGGCCGCCGCCCATCTGGTCGACCCGGAGCAGATCGCCCGGGAGATCCTGGCCGAACAGCCCCTGCCTCTGCTGGTGAAAAGCCGGGTGCGCCCCTCCGGGGGCTGGACGGCTCTGAGCGTCACGCTGATCGTCCTGGGCTCTCCCGTGTGGCTGCCTTTGCTGATCGCTCTGGCGGCGGTGCTGCTCAGTGTATTGGTGGTGGTCTGGGCGCTGATTTTGTCGGTGCTGGCTGTAGCGCTGGCCGCCGGAGTCTCCGCGGTGGCGCTGGTACTGGCGGCTGTCTTCGGTTATCTGAACATACCCGGGTATCTGATGTTGGGGCTCGTGCTGATCTGCGTCGGACTCTGCCTGCTCACCGGCCTGCTGGCGGCGGCCCTGTGCCGGGCTGCGGTCCGGGGCGGAAAGTGGCTCTGGCGGGAGATCAAAAAGCTGTTTATCAAAAAGGAGCGCTGAAAAATGAAAAAAAGCACGCGTTTTGTCGTCCTTACGGCCTGCGGGCTGATTTTGGCCGGGCTTCTCCTCTGCAACGTCGCCATGGCCAGGGGCGCGGATATCCTGCAGATGATGAAAAACGGGGACTTTTCCCTCCATTCCGGAGACCTGAATCTGGGCCAGGGCATCAGCGTCGCCAACGGTCAGTACGGCGGGAACGACAGCTACACCGTCTGCACCGGCGGAGAAGCGCAGTTCTCTGCGGCAAAGGTGGAGCGGCTGGACATCGGTTGGATCGCTGGCAATGTGGAGATATCCGTTTATGACGGGGATGAGATAAAGGTGACGGAGAGCGCCTCCCGTCCCCTTGAAGAGAACGAAAAACTGCGCTGGAGGCTGGAGGACGGGGTCCTGTGCCTGCGCTACTGCGCGCCGGGCCTGTGCAATATGCAGGAAAAATCTTTGGCGGTGCTGATCCCCGAAAGTCTCTGTCTTGAGAAACTGGAGGTGGACGTCATCTCCGCGGAGCTGACGCTGGACGCCCTGACCGTCAGCGGAGAGGTCAGTTTCGACAGCGTGTCCGGCGGCGTCCGGGCCCGCATGCTTTCCTGCGAGCGTCTCTCTGTCAGCACCGTGTCCGGGCAAGGAGAGATCGGCGGCAGCATGGAAAGACTCCGTTATTCCTCCACCAGCGGCGGTATGCAGGCGGATGGATTGCCGGAGGGCTGCGAGGTGGAGACGGATACGGTCTCCGGGAATATGGAGCTGCGCTTCGAAGGCTGTCCCGGGAACATTGAGGCGGACAGCACCTCAGGAAGCGTCAGGATATATCTCCCGGATGATGTGGGTTTTGCGCTGGACTACGACAGTGTGTCCGGTGACCTGGACTGCGATTTCCCCTATCTGAAGGGGGTATACGGCGGCGAAGTCCGCTTTGAAATGGACATCAGCACCACCAGCGGCGATTTGAATATCCATAAAAACTGAGCGCCGCGGGGACAGTAAAATAAAAAGGAATAAAAAATAAGGAAGAGTGAAGAGGCGTCTGTTCTGCCTCTTCACTCTTTGCTGCTTTGACCGACTTCCGACCGTATGCCGCAGATGAAGCTTGATGTCATTCTGAACCGCGCAGCGGTGAAGAATCCCGTAAATAGAACAACCTGCGTTACCATACGGGATCCTTCGCTGCGCTCAGGATGACGGCCTGTGTTTTATACCGTCTCCGGCACGCACTCCTCAATCTCCGTCACCGACACCTCGAAGGCGGTTTTTTCCGCAGCGCCCTGTTCGGTGACTTTTATGTACCGGCGGCTCTGGATCCGGCCCTCCAGACACACTACCGTGCCCACGGTCCAGAGGGCCGCGTCTCTGGCCCGGGAGCCCCAGCAGATACAGGGCAGGTAGTCCGAGCGGCCGTAATGCCGGTTCACGGCCAGCATTAGATCGCAGATATCCCGGCCCATGGGCGTGCAGCGCAGATTGGGCGCCTTGCAGAGCGTCCCCCGAAGGCGCACTAAATTGCTGTCCTCCTCGTCACAGAAAAACAGCTCCCGGGCAAACACCGTGATCACCAGCTTTGCCCCTTCCCCATGGCGGTTATTGAAGGTGCGCAGTTCCCCGACGACGCAGAGCTTCTCCTGCTCCCCCGGCTCCAGCGCCGCCAGCTGCTCCTGCCGGATCACCACGTTTACCCGGTCAAGATTGCCGGACAGACGGCTGATCTCCAGAGGGAAAGTGAAAAACTGCTGCCCCCGGCTTGCATGGGAGTAAACGGGGCTTCCGGCCATGTGCCCGCAAAGCCGCGTGTAGTTGTTCTCGTTATTCATGTCCATGACTGGCTCCGTCCTTTTCGTTGAGATACTTAACTCTATTCACAAGCCATACTTGAATATGACCGGGAAAAAAGATATAATGGTCCCATAACGAAAAAAGGAGCACCAATATGGAATTAAAAGAAATACTTGAAAAATGCGACCACACCCTGCTGAGAGTGGACTGCACCAGCGCCGAGATCCGCGCTCTCTGCGACCAGGGCATCAAATACAACTGCGCCAGCGTCTGCATTCCGCCTGCCCATGTGGCCGGGGCCAAGCGCTATGTGGGCGACAGACTGAAGATCTGCACCGTCATCGGTTTTCCCAACGGCTACATGACTTCCGCGGCAAAGGCTTTTGAGGCTGCCGACGCCATCAGAAACGGCGCGGATGAGATCGACATGGTCATCAACCTGTCCATGGTGAAGGACGGCTGCTGGCAGGACGTGGAGAAGGACATTATGGCCGTGCGTGAGGCCACCCGGGGCCATATCCTGAAGGTCATTATCGAGTGCTGCCTGCTGACCGACGTGGAAAAAATCCGTATGTGCCAGATCGTCTCCCGCTGTGGCGCGGACTACATCAAGACCTCCACCGGCTTTTCCAAGGGCGGCGCCACCCGGGAGGACGTAAAGCTCATGCGGGAAAACTGCCCGGAGAGTGTAAAGGTCAAGGCTGCCGGCGGAATCTCCTCTCTGCAGGACGCGGAGGACTTCATTAATCTGGGCGCTGACCGTCTGGGCACCAGCCGCATCGTGAAGGCTGCCATGGAGTTGGAAAACGCTGAGGGCGCCCCGGAGGAAAATTACTGACTTTCTCCTGCGGGGAAGCCGCTTCACCGCGCGAAAAGCCTGCGCAGCAGGCTGCATAGGGCGGTGCCCGGAATGGACAGGACAAACCACATCAGAATAAATTGGGGACAGATCTGGCCCAAAAGGTTAAAGGGCAGGGCGGAGTAGTCCCACACCTGCCAGTGGAGCCGGAGGTTTACGATGCAGCCGGCAATAAATTCCACCGTGGTGATGATGCAGGCGCTGAGAATCCATTTTTTCGGCAGACTCAGTTCACTGCCGCTGACCAGATACATCAGCGTAAAGCACAGCCCGCCGCAGAGCAGCATGGTCCAGTGAGTCCAGCCCCGCCAGAGAATTTCGATCAACCCGTAGAGTATGCTTCCAAAGACAAAGACCGGCAGAAGTTCCATAAATAATCACCCGGGCTTATCTTTTCCCGGCCCGGGTATTTTCATCCGTGAAGAGAAATATTATTTAAAGAAAAGCCTTGACACGGGGGAAATAATCTGGTATATTAACAAAGCTTAAAACAAAGAAGGTACGGCATCCCCGGCCTCACCCGGCGGTCAGAAGAACCGGCTGTGGTCAATAAAAGCATTGTCCCCTAAAGGGGAATTACGGTGTTTTTACGCGCGGATGCTGTGCATCCGCGCTTTTTTTCGGAGGTGTTTCACAATCGCAAACGCTGTTCATCAAATAAACGAAGAGATCACTGACAAGGAGATCCGTCTTATCGGAAACGAGGGCGAGCAGCTCGGCATCATGTCTGCCGACGAGGCTCTCAGGATCGCTGCCGAGCGGGAGCTGGACCTGGTCAAGATCGCTCCGGGCTCAAATCCCCCTGTCTGCAAGATCATGGATTACGGCAAATACCGCTTCGAGCAGGCCAAGAAGGAAAAGGACGCCAAGAAGAATCAGCGCGTCATTGAGATCAAGGAGATCCGCATGTCTCCCGGCATCGGCGACAATGACTTTAACACGAAGCTGAAAAACGGTCAGAAATTCCTGAACGACGGCAACCGCGTCAAGGTCTCTGTGCGCTTCAGAGGCAGAGAGATGGCTCATACCGACATCGGCGAGGTGCTTCTGCGCAATTTTGCCGAAAAATGCGCCGACATTGCGAATCTGGACAAAGCCCCCAAGCTGGAGGGCCGCAATATGTCCATGTTCCTCTCTCCCAAGCCCCAGACGCCGCCGAAAAAGCCCGCAAAGCCCAAGGTGCCCAAGACCGGCGAGAGTGCCGAATAAGAACGTATAATGCAGGCTTTCGCCTGTCATTCACCAGTTACGGAAGGAGAAATTTATCATGCCCAAACTGAAGACCCACAGCGGTGCCAAGAAGAGATTCAATCTCACCAAGACCGGCAAGGTCAAACGCGCACACGCATATAAGAGCCATATCCTCACCAAGAAGGACACCAAGCGCTGCCGCCGTCTGCGTTCCGAGGCTTATGCCGACGCAACCAACGAGGCAACCATCAAGAAAATGATCCCTTACAAATAATTAAGGGCTGACGTGTAATAGGAGGATATACAAATGGCAAGAGTTAAAGGCGCAATGATGACCCGCAAGCACAGAAACAAGGTTCTTGGTCTGGCAAAGGGTTACTGGGGCAACAAGTCCCGTCACTATAAGATGGCTAACGAGCAGCTGATGAAGTCCGGCCGCTATGCCTATGTAGGCCGCAAGCAGAAGAAGAGAGACTTCCGCAAGCTGTGGATTACCCGTATCAGCGCAGGCTGCAAGATGAACGGTATGAACTACTCCACCTTCATGCATGGTCTGAAGCTGGCCGGTGTGGACATGAACCGCAAGATGCTGTCCGAGACCGCTATCCACGATCCCGCTGCTTTCACCGCTCTCTGCGAGCTGGCGAAGAACGCACGCTAATATCGTAATATCATGCTCCGCCGCCGGGAAACCGGCGGCGGACTTTTAATTTTAATAAGAAGTATGGATTTGCCGAAGAGAAAAAGAAACCGTCTTGAAAACTGGGATTACAGCGCTAACGGAGCCTATTTTGTCACCATATGTACTTATAATAGAGAAACAATATTGGGCCGGGATGTAGGGGCGATTCACGAATCGCCCGCCACCGGCATAGCCTTGACCCAAATCGGGAAAATCGTGAGTGATACTGCGGAAACGCTGCCGCAGAGATTCCCGGAAATCAAACTTGAAAAATATGTGGTCATGCCGAACCATGTCCATTTGCTCCTGCTGATCGACCGCGATCCACGGGCGATTCGTGAATCGCTCCTACAGAGCGGGAGATCACTGATTTCCAAAGTCGTTGGATATTTTAAGATGAATTCCAGCAAAAAAGCCCACAAGATTGAGCCGGGCTTAATGCTCTGGCAGAGGTCTTTCCACGATCATATAATACGGAATGACGTGGATTATCTTCGTATCTGGGAATATATTGATACAAACCCCATCAAGTGGCGCGAGGATTGCTTTTTCAAACTGTAGCATCCTGCGCGGGTATTCCATAACAGGGAATCTTCTCCACATTTCCCCGTATTCCCTAATCGAAGCCAGGCGGAAAGGGAATGAAGTCCGTTTCCTCTGACAGCCGTAGCCTCTGTGCCAATTATTCTTTCTTGCGCTTTCAGAGGTGATGGTGTATCATGTTTCCCATGGATAATACAAAAACGAAAAAATTGAATTTCAAGGCCCTGTACCGGCTGTGCCCGGGGGCTCACTGGCTGGCGCTGGTCAGCGCTCTGCTGATCCTGCTGCACCTGGCCACACGGGGAAATCACCAGCTGATGGTCTGGCTCTCGGAAAACCTGGTGCGCCCGGTGCACGGTCTCTTAGCCTGGCTCTGTTCCTATGCACCCTTTTCCGTAGCGGAGCTGGTGATCTGCCTGGCGGTCATCGGCACGGTAGTTTACATAATATATGAAATCGTGCGTTTGATCCGTCGGCCGGAAAAGTTGAGGCGGGTTTACATAATTATTGCAACCCTGCTTGCTGTCCTGTTGTTCGTCTATGCCGGTTTCTGCCTTTTATGGGGTATCTATTACTATGGAGACGATTTTCAGGCGAAAAGCGGCCTCAAGGCGGAGGAAATCTCCGTGGAGCAGCTCTCGGAGGTGACGGCGTATTTTGCCGATCTGGCAAACGAATATTCCACCCAGGTGACCCGGGATGAAAACGGCGTGTACACAGCAGACAGAGAGGCGATCCTGGCCCGCTCACCGGAGGTATTTGGCGCGGCGACAGAGCTGTTTCCCTGCCTCCGGGGGCCCGGCGTGGCGGCAAAGCCCTTTGCACTCTCCCGGATACTCAGCTATCTGGACTTCACCGGCTTTTTCTTTCCCTTCACGGCGGAGGCCAACGTGAATATGGATTTCCCACCCAGCCTGTTTGCGGCTACGGTGGCCCATGAGCTTTCTCATCAACGGGGGGTGGCCAAGGAGCAGGAGGCCAATTTTGTGGCCGTGCTGGCAAGCCTGGAATACGGCGACGCGGATTACTGTTATTCCGCCGCGCTGCTGGCCTACACCCATCTGGGAAACGCTCTGTATAAGGCGGACAATGAGGCCTGGCAGCAGGTCTACGGCAGCCTGAACCGCTATGTTCTGGCGGACTTTGCCTGCAACCGGGAATACTGGAAACAGTTTGAAACCCCGGTGCAGACCGTTTCCAATACGGTCTACGAGGGCTTTTTGCAGAGCTACGACCAGAAGCTGGGGCTGAAAAGCTACGGCGCCTGTGTGGATCTGCTGGTGAATTATTACTATGAGGCGGCTCTGGCGGCGAAGTGAACTGAGGAAAAAAGATTTTTCTCAAAAGGGGAAAATAATTCTTGACAAACAGATAAATATGAGTATAATAATCCTTGCGTTTAGCGGGATTGTGTAAAGGTAGCACAGCGGACTCTGACTCCGTATGTGAGGGTTCGAATCCTTCTCCCGCTGCCAAAAGCAGACAGTCCGCCCAAAAGGGCGGGCTGTTTTTGCTTAAAAAGTGCAGACTGCTCTGAGCCCTCAGGCCAAGGCAATGAAACAGGCCACGTTTGTTTTTGTGACAAACATGGCCTGTTTCAACGCAATAAAGCCCTTGCGGGGCGGATGGAATATCATCTGAGAATGGGGATCATCAGCCCTCCCAGGGGGGCGTTTCCCGCCAGGTGCCGCCGTTTCCGGCATCATTGACGGTGTCTGCACCGCGGAGCGCTTCATAATACAGAATAAAGCTCATACTGATGTACGGCGTGGTCCAGACCTGCACCGCATAGCCCACAACCGGAATGGATTCCAGAATGGCCCAGCCGATAAAGCTCAGGTCCATGACGAAAAGCTCACCCTTGTGGCCCTTCATCATCCGCTTGCTCTCCCGGATGCACTGCATCACGGACATCTCCGGGTGATCCAGCAGCAGGTAGAGGGCCATACGGTAGCGGTAAGCGGCGATAATGCCGGGAATGACAAACAGCAGTGACCACAGCGTAATGAAAAGCCCCTCCAGAATGTTCAGGAGAATGATGCGGCCTAACATGCCGAAGCCGTCCAGCAGGTTGCCGAAGCAGGCGCCGGTACGGCGTACAGTGTTCATCAGAAACAGGACAAAGCCTGCGGCAACCACAGTGAGCACCAGCTGCAGGGCAAGGTAGATAATGTACGCGGCGGGGCTGGTCGCGCCGGGGGACATAAACTCGTATATATAGTCATAGTCACCGCTGAGGACCGCGTCGTAGTAGTTCTGAAGCTCCTGAACGGTGAGGTTGAGCCCCATAATGCGGTTGGACAGCCAGGAAATGACAATGGCCAGCAGCAGATAGACAAGGCCCACCAGAACAGGGCTGGGCTTTGAACCGGTGACAAGGGCTCTGGCGCGCCCTTTCAGGGCGGGACGATCAATTCTCATAGCGCATCTCCTTTGTGTTTTTCATCTTAACTAAAATATATCATTCCCCTAAAACAAAGTAAAGAAAATTTTCTGCCGAATTTGCGCAAATTTCTCTTGACAATCGACGAAGGTGGTGCTATTATAATCAAGCGTTCCAGAGATGCGCGAGTGGTGGAATTGGCAGACTCGCTAGATTCAGGTTCTAGTGCTCACTCCGGGCGTGCGGGTTCAAGTCCCGCCTCGCGCACCACATGCAGACCTCAAATCGAAAGATTTGGGGTCTGTTTTTTGCATTTCAGGCATTTTTAGCGCATATCCCATTTTCGACCATCTTCGTCAGCGCTTGACAAATGCGACGATTTCTAACATTTTTCTAACGCATTTCATCGGCGGTATCAAAAAAGGCTTGCTTCCATTTTCTCAGTGAGCAATTGTTTCCTCTGGGTGTCCAGATGCCCGTAAATGTTTGCGGTCATTTGAATATCCGCGTGTCCCATGTATTCCTGAACGTCTTTCAGCGTAAATCCGTTATTCAGAAGCAGGCTCGCGCAGCTATGCCGGAGTTCATGGAAACGAATATGCGGCAGATGGTTGTTTTTCAAAAGAAGCGAAAAATGGGAGGATACATAGTCCGGCGAAAAAGGCTTGCCGTTGGGCCACTTGAAGATAAAATCATTCTGCTCATATTCATCGCCGCAGAGCTGGCGATTTATCCGCTCATCCGCTTTTGCCTTGAGAAATATTTCTCTGGCTTCCTGCGTCAAAGGGAAGGAACGATGGCTGGAGCTGTTTTTCGTCTTGTCTTTGCAGACGGCAGTTGTGACCTTTGACACGGTATGTTTGATCGTCAGCCGCCCGGCGGTAGAATCAACGCTGTCCCATTTCAATCCCAGGACTTCGCTTCGGCGAAGACCATACAGGGCAGTGATCTTCACGAGGGGATAGATCGGGTCGTCACAGATTGCATCAAAGAGGGTTTTGAGCTGGTCGGCATTATAATAGCTGGACTCATAGCGCTGCTTTTTCGGAAGCTCAACAAATTGACAGGGATTCGTTTGAATGATGCCGTTTTTCACAGCCTCATTCAGAGTCTGGTGGATAATATTTTTATACTGCCGCAGAGAGGCGGGGGATAGTCCTCCTTTTCCGTCTTTGCGGCCTTTTACCGCTTTTTCATCGAAAAAGGCCTGGAGCGTCTCCCGCGTTACATCCTGCAAAAGGATTCCGCTTTGCTCAAAATAGGGGATTACCTGGGCATTTGCCATCAGCGAATACCCCTGAAAAGTCACAGAATCTACTCTGCGCTCGGCTACTTTCAGCCATGCACGGATATAATCGGAGAACAAAATGCTGCACACAGGGCGCTCAGGGGCCTTCTCGTACGCCAAAAGCGTTTCTCGCAGGAGCTGTTCGGCTTTCCTCTTGTTTCCTTTTGCTTCGAGCCCGGTGGCAATCCATTTCTGTTTTCGCTTACCATTCTCTTTCAGGTTAATTATTATATAGAACTTGTCATTTTTGACTTGCAGGCTGCCTGTCATGGTATCTCCTTTCTGACAGTCGGATCAGTCTGTTTATCAGGTTCGTCAGCTGTGTTCCATGCAGAGGCAATATATTCAACGAGACAGGATTTCGGTACTCGGATGGATGACCCAATTCGCAGATGGCGGATTGAATTATTGTTTATGAGCATATATGCGCTGTTGCGTCCGATATGCAGGGCCTGGCTGACCTGCGTAACGGTCAAAATATCTGGGTAGGCTTCAAACATCGTTTTTCCCACTGGATTTTTCACTTGTGAAGACCGACGGATATCCCGAGATCGTGATTGCCCTGGCGTTATAGGGAAAGACAGCTAAATCACCAATATAAATGACAGAATATTCAACATTTTCAAGGTACATAGGGAACACACTTCCTATACTAATTTTCTCATATATTTTGATCCTTGTCAAATTTCAGAGCACTTTTTTGAGGAAATAATGCGTCTCACGGTGAAACACATTAATATGACAAAATCCGCACTTTACTTTGTGCGGATCATTTTTTATCACGATATTTCTCAAAGGCAAAGTAGACGGCGGCGGGCCAGCCGCTCCATAGGATTTTCCGTGCCTCCCTCCATGCTTGTGGCGGGGCGTTCTACTCTGTGACGTGTAGCCAACGCAAGTATCATTGTTCCCGTCTGCGCATCATGGCCCGCGGCTCTGCCAAAGCTGCTTCACAGCGCGGTGTTTCCCGCTCGTCCCTTTTCTCTCCTCTCTGGGATCTGTCTTCGCGCACCCGCTGTACGGCTCAACGCAGGCAGAACGTATCTGTCTGCCCTATTCATTTTTCCTCGGATCGTCGATCCGCGAAAACACATCAGCCCCGGTGTGCTTTGGCTGATCCACGACGAAAATAAATACGTTTCACGGTGAAAACGTATTAAACCAACTTGTCAGAAGGACGATGCAGCCTCGTCCTTCCTTGCCTTTAAGTCATGCCCTTTATGTATGCTGCCATCATGTCAATAAACTCCGCGTTGCTTGGAGCCTGCATAAGGGGCCTCCCGGCGATCTCATTCATCGCGTCCCGGTCCCCGTAGTCCCAGCAAGTATTAATCAGCGTTCGGAGCGCATGTTCCACGGAATGAGGCTTCACGCCAAAGCGCCTGGCTGTCTCCGGGTACAGACGCTTGGTGATGAGATGGATGCTCTCCTGAGAGCTTACGATTTGCTCTATCATGTATACGGCATAGTCAAAGCCAGTGTACCGCCCGGAAGCGCCAATGCTCCTGAGCAGCCGGTCAGCCGTAATGGGAATCCCGCCCTGCTTATCCGGCAGATAAATATAGAAAATATCTGAACCCTTCTTTCTTTTTTTGATGCAGGAAGGTCCAGAAAAGGAGGAGAACGGCAGTAGGGAAGGGACCGCTGCGTGTATAACTTCACTGCCTGACCTCACATAATGTCTAAGCAAGAAGCACATTATTGTTCTCTGTTTCCTCTAATGTGCTTAAATTATACTATAAATACGGGCAATTTTGTTTATGAACACATCGCATAATGTCGCCGCAGCCTGTATGGCTGAAATGGATAACTGTCGAATTTCCTTTCGTGGTTTTGCGCATAAAGAAAAGTACCCCGCTTAAAACAGTTTGAAAAGAAGTATAAAACAGTGACAGCCGACTCTTAAAAAGCCGGCTGTCAGCAAATTATTCGATATATTGTAATTTATTATGATATCAAATGTGCTGCACTCAGCTCTGCTCGGCCATGTAGATGCTGGCCCGGGACTGGATCAGGTCCACCGTATCTTCAAGGCTTCGCTGCCCGGCGAAATACGCGCTGGCCTCCGGCCAAACGATCTGCCAGATCTGCGGGTCATGCCGCGCTGCAAGGGAAGCGTTTTCAATAATGGCGGCAATTTCGTTCATGGCTTCCAGGCCGTATGGATGGATCCGGTCGTTTCCGTCCTCAACGACTTCTCTCCATGCCCGGTCAATTTGTTCCTGCATTCCATCCCGGCGGGGAGACAGAAAAAACTGGGTGTTATACTCCCGGGTGACAAATTGGCGTAAAAACGCCCAGCATTCCTCCTTGTTGGCGGAAAAGGAAGAAATGCCGAAGCTCAGCGAGGGATAGATCACATTTCCGATCTCCGGAAAGCCCACAAAACAGTAATTTTCTCCAAAGGCGCTGGGCGCGATGCTGGCCATCCAGATGTCCCCGATATTGCAGTAATACAAAAGCGATGTGCTGTTTTGCACATCGGTATTGAGTGTGCTGTACGCATGGGACAGCCCCTCTTCAGGGACCGTTTTGGCTGTCTCTATAATATTTTTAAAATAATCCGAATCAAAATAACATTCTCCGGTTTCCCAGTTGACCAGCTTCTCCCCCGAGGCCGCGATAACGTTGCCAAGCCAAAAGGCTCTGCCGTAGTGATTGTCAAACAGAGTTTCCGCATAGGGGCTTTGAGAAACAACGTCGTTTAAGTTCGCGTATGTCCAGGAAGAGGCTTCACCCACAGCTCCGGAATAAGCAAAGGATGTGGTCAGTGAATACTCCGGGACCAGTTGATACAGGCCGCCGCTGATCTCCAGAGAGCGTAAAACGCCGCTGAAGAAATCTTCCCGCGACAACTCCGGGTCTTTGTCGATATAAGGGTACAGGTCCTCCAGCAGCCCCCGACGCGCAAATGGTCCCGAGGACGGGATCGTATCAATGGAGACCATGGAGAAGTCATAAATGTCCGGAATCTTCCCGGAGAGGATATCCGCCGTCAGCTTCATCTGGGCGGCGCGATTATCCGTGCCGTCGCTGTATACGGAGTAGTTCACCACTTCAATAGGATACTGGGGGTTCTCCAAATTCCACTGGCGGATCGCCTCCTGGATCCGGTAGTCCAGCCCGTACTCGCTTGTGGTGGCCAGGAGGATGGTGGAGCCCTCCGCCGTGTCTGCCTCTTTGGGCGCAAGAGTGAGAAGGGGTGTGGGCTTGTCAAAGCTTATTTTTCCTGTGCAGATCAACTTGCTGTTTTCGGTCTCAACCACGGCTCCCCCTGTTATGCTCAGACCGGTCCAGGAAAACAGCTTTTCCAAAGTCCGGTCCGCGAAACGATAGCCATACAGGCAGCTGCCGTCGTCCAGATAGAGGTCCCAGCTTTGCCCGGCTGCTATTCTTGAAAAAGACAGATTGAAGGCCGCCGCGGCTTCCAGGGTCTGCTTCTTGCTGTCCAGCCTGTACAGGCGGTATTTTCCGTCTTTAAGCTGCCCAAGAATCAGCTGCCCATCCCCGGTGACGGTCATTTTTGCGCCGGGTTCCACGTCCAGAGAGAAAATTTTCCTGAAGGGTTCTCCCGGCTTCGCCGCCGTCAACTGTTCATTGCTCAACAGGTAGATAACACCCTCCGCATACCTGATCTCCCTGACGGATGAATCTTCACCCATGTCCAGCGCGTCCAGCATGTAGCTTCCCGCCTGCCTGCCCTCCGCGTCAATTTCGATGACCGCGCCGGCGTGGCTCTCGTCCAGGGGCAGGGCCAGAACGTAGATCTGCCCCTCCGGCGAGACGGTGAGGTCTCTTAGCATCTGGTCCGGAAAAGAACAGATCACCTGGCTGAGAGCGCTCTGGGGGTCATAGGCAAAGAGATAAGCGCCTTCACTGTCGCTGCCGGTATAGCAGACCCTGTCCCCGGACAGAGCTAGGGCGTCGTCGATCCATACAGCCCCGCTCTGCTCCGGAATTTCCACCGCGTACTTCAGCGGGACGATCTGCTCCGACACCTTCACCGCGTCGATCTCCGTAAGTTCCTCTTTGCCGCCGTCCTTGCTGCACGCGGCCAGGCCCAGCAGCAGAAAAAGCACAAGAAGAGAGAAAAGGATTCTTTTCATTTTTTACCTCCATTCGGTCCCTGTGGTTAGCCGGCCTGCTCAGCCATGTAGATGCTGACTCTCGACTGGATCAGGTTCATGGTATCTTCAACGCTCCGCTGATCGGCGAAATAGGCCCCCGCCTCAGAGTAAACGATCTGCCAGATCTGCGGGTCATGGCGGACCACCGTGTCCACATTGATGATGATATCGGCCAGGGCGTTCATAGCTTCCAAACCGTAAGGGTGATATTGCCGGATCTCGCCGAAGCCCTCCCAGGTGTTGCTGATCTGGGCCCGCAGGCCGTCCAGCCGCGGCGTGATGAAGAATTTCAGCTGGTATTCTTTGGTTAAAAACTGCCGGAGAAACTGCCAGCACAGGTCCTTGTTGGGGGAATAGGCGGAGATCCCATAGCTGCACAAAGGGTAGATCGCGCTGCCCACCTCCGGCAGGCCGGGGAAGCAATAGTCCTGCTGAAAGGCCTGGGGACCTGTGCTTGCCATCCACACATCGTTGGCGTTGATGTAGTACAGCAGGCCGGTACTCTCCGCCACCTCGTCGGCCAGAAGGGGTGTCTCCATCTCCATGCCCGTCTCGGGCATGGCTTTCATGGTCTCCAGAAGGCTCCGGAAATAGTCTGATGTAAAATAGCACTCACCGGCGGACCAATTTACCAGCTTGTTGCCGGAGGCGTCGACGATGTTTCCAAAAAGCCACATCCGGTCGTGGTGCTTGTCAAAGACAGAATCGAAACGGTCGCTGTTTTCGATGATCGCGTTGAAATTTGCATAGGTCCAGCCCTCCCGGGGCCCCACGGCGCTTGAAGCGGCAAAGGTTGTCACCAGTGAGAAGGCCGGGACTACCTCATATAACCCGCCGTTTATTTCCAGTGAGTGGATGACGCCTGGGATAAAGTCCTCCCGTGACAGCTCCGGGTCATTGTCGATATAGGGGTACAGGTCCTCCAGCAGTCCCCGCCGGGCAAACTGGGCTGAGGAGGGTATGCTGTCAATGGCGGTCAGGGAAAAATCATAGATATCCGGTATGTTTCCGGCGACCATATCGGCCATGAGCTTCACCGCTGAGGCGTTTTTATCCTCGCCGCCGTATACGGAGTAATCGATAATTTCTATGGGGCACTGGGGGTTGTGGTTGTTCCAGTCCCTTATGGCCTCCTGGACCCGAAAATCAATCCCCGCCGGGTCGGTGGTGGCAAAGCGGATCACGCTGCTGCTCTCCTTGTCAATCTCCCGCGGCGTCAGAACCAGCAGAGGGCCGGGGGCGTCAAAGGAGAGGCGTCCGGAGCAGATCAACTTCCCGTCCGTTTCCGCCACGCTCCCCCGCAATATGCCGAGGCTGTTCCAGGAGAACAGCTTTTGAAATTCCTCTGTCTCAAAGCGATAGCCGTAAAGGGCGTTGCTGTCGCCGAGAAACACATCCCAGCTCTCCCCGCCGCAGACGTCGGAAAAAGGCATGTTGAAGGCGACGGAGCAAAGCAGTTCCAGCTTCTCCGTCGAATAGAGCTGTAGGCGGCATGTATTCTCCGCGTCGTTATACGCTAGAATAAGCTCCCCCTCAGCGGTGCAGGCCAGCCGGGCGGCGGGCTCTGCCGGTATTGACCGGTCCTGCCGGATCCCTTCCTCGACTTTCGCGGCGATTAGGGCCTTATCGCTCAGAATAAACAGCTTTCCACCGGCGTATTCGATCTGCTTCGGCAGCCGGTTTTCTTCCCCCATGAGCTTATTTAAGGCGCTTGTGCAGAGCACAGTTCCGTTTTGGTCCAGTTGGATGATCTCATATTCCCCGGCATCGGAGGCGGCGAGGAGAAACAAAACCCCTTCCGGCGAGGCTGCCACATCCCAAAAACTCTTTTCCCGGGAGGAAAAAAGCACGGTTTCTCTTGCTGCTTCCCCGTCGAAGCAGCACAGGTGATATGCCTCGCTGTCGCTGCCGATGTAATAGACCTTTCCGTCCAGGACAGTCAGCGCGTCGCTGGCCCAAATTTTGCTCTCCCTCTCATTTTCCACAAGGGAATAGCTGGGCGGAACGATTTTCCCGGACACGGAGGCCGCGTCGATCTCCGTGTCGGCCTTATTGTTTGCCTCTTCTCTGCCGCTGCACGCGCTGAGGGCCAGGCAGAGGGCCAAAAGTAAAAGAAGAGTACACCGCTTTCTTTTCATTTCTTTTTCTCCTTTGGTGAATGGATGGGGAAAACCCCTCTGCTACTTTATCCCTTCAGCACTCGAAAGGAGGGACAGGCTTTACAAAAAAATATTCTGTGATATGATTCATCCCAAAGGGGGTGAGCCTATGGCCGATTCATTTCTGGAAGATCTGTACCTGGAGATGTACAAAAAGCTGTATTATTACGCCTATGTGCGGCTGAAAGATGAGCAGCTGTCTCAGGAGGTCGTACAGGACGTGTTTGTCCTTGCCCAGGAAAAATTGGAGGCCCTGCGGCAAAGCCCCAACCCCCAGGGCTGGCTGATCCGGACTGCGGGCTACACGGTCCTCCACGCCCAGCGGACCAGGCAGCTCATTCAGGCTCATTTTGCCCCTCTGGATGAGGAGATCATGGCCGCATCCCCGCCGGAAGAAGAGTTGGGCCTGCGCGAGCTGATGACGGAGGAAGAATGGCGGCTGATGAAGAGTGTTTACTGCGACGGCTATTCCATCAAGGAGGCGGCAGGCTTATTCGGTCTCAGTTTGGAAGCCTGCCGGAAACGGCTCTACCGCCTGAAGCAGCGGCTGCGAAGCCAATTAAGAGAAGAACCGGACGCCGGGAAAGGAGGGGAAAATGATGCCGGATAAATTCAGGAAAAATGAACTGCAAAAGCTCTCCACGGCAGAGCTGGAGGAATTGATCCGCTCCATGCCGGCAGACATTGACCCCGAGGACTGGCTGCTGGTGATGGACGAATATACCAGCCGGGAAGAGGTCCCCGACGTGGACGCCGCCGCGGCGCTGGAAGCGTTCAAAACCGATTATGACGGGGCTGAGCCCGTATTTTCGGAGGTGGACGAACCCGGGGCCGATTCTCCCGCCTTCGGGCGCCGGAGACGGCGCGGGGCCCTGCGCATTCTGCTGGCGGCCGCCATTCTGACGGCGCTGTTTTCCGCCACCGCCTATGCCGCCGGCTGGTTCGGCCTGCGCTCCCGGGCCGTGCAGACCGGGATAGAGATCGACACCCCCGATTTTGAGGCCGTGGGCAAAGAGGCCGCGGAGAAATCGGAGGCCGTGCTGCTGATCCCCGCCGGGTATCAGCAGTCAGCGGAATATCAGGCGGCAGAGGAATGGTATGAAATAAATCTGCGCTACTGCCAGGAGAAAAACGCGGAATGTGAGGCCGCCGGTCAGGGCGCATGGGACTGGATGGACGTGGAAGCGGCAAAAGCGATTTTGGGCGACAGTCAGAGCATCTACAACGCCTTTGACGGGGTCCTTGCGGAAAAGCTGCTGGAGATCAGCGGAAAATACGGCGTGGCGCTCCACAGCGCCATGGCCTATCCCGCCTCCCTTTCGGAATTTTACCGTCTAACCGGCACGGAGCCCTTCGGCCTGCCGGAGTACGGGGAGCAGGTTCCCGCCTATGTGTTTGAGGACGGCTCCTTTCACGTTGAGGGGGCTTTCAGCCTTCACGGCGTCAGCTGCGATTTTTCGCTGGAGCGAGCCCTGGCCGGGACCCTGCCGCCCTATAGCCGCCTGCTCCACGACCCGGACGCCTATGAGGAATGGGCCTATACCACGGCCTCGGGTGCGGCGGTCTGCATCGACTGGAGCAAGGAAGCGGATCACATGTATTATGACTACGGGGAGGGCTCCGCCAAGCTCTGCTACGGGCACACGGTCACTGCCCACTACGCCCAGGACGGCGCTTTCCTCACCCTGTGGGGCTATGTCCCCGGCGGAAAAGAGGACGCCGAAGCCCTTGCCGATCTGTTCGACTTTGCCACAGCCTGCGCGGGACGTCCTGAATCAGCGGAATAAACGCGAAAAGGAATACGCCTTGATGAAAGACGTATTCCTTTCCCTGCCTGGGTGTACGCTCTTTAAGAGCGGGGACCAGTCCCGCATCTATGCAGCCGCACTGCTCCACGCACCAGCTCGCAAAAATGGGGATTATTGTCTGCCCTGAGCCATTTATTTTTCTCAATATTTCTGCTCGCAAGCAAATCAGCCTGAAAATCACGGTGAAACACAGTTCCCCCAATCCCCCAAGGAAATGCGTTTCACCGTGAAACGCATTTGCCCAAATACGCCCAGTTGAAATGGACCTGATTGGGGAGCCTTGATTATGCTCTGCGGCTTGATCCCACTTTTCGAATCATCTGCATTTTGCATAACTTTGTCCGGTCAAAATAATATTGTGTAAAAAAGTCATGTTGACGGTATGAACAAAACGGGTTATAATAGTTTGACATTACTTTATCCGCTTCAATGGCTAAAATGGTGGAAAGTCAGAAAGGTACTGCACGCATGACTGGTGTAGAAGATTACAAGAATATATTTGCGCGATACGGTGGGATGATGCGTACAAAACAGCTGGAGGAAGAAAACATTCTCTATCGCAAGGTACAACAGCTCATTCAGGAAGGCTATGTGGAGAAGCTTCGCTATGGTTATTATCGATGGGTCAATCCAGATGATTTCAGCGAGGTTGGCATCATAAAATGCCTTTTCCCGGATGCTGTTCTCTGCATGAATACCGCTTTGCGCTATTATGAATACAGCGACCGGACACCCGGTGATTGGCATCTGGCTGTCAGCAAGGATTCCGGCAAATCTCGCTTCAAAATTGATTATCCGTTTATAAAACCTTACTATGTAGAGCCTTCCATTCTGGAGCTGGGCCTGACTCGCGGAGAAATGGATGGGCACGACATCCGTATCTACGACAAAGACCGTGTCATTTGTGACTGCCTGCGTTATCGCAATAAAATGGACAAAGAAATTTTTAATAAAGCGATTCAGAGCTACATCAATGATCCCGGAAAAAGCATCCCCAAGCTTCTGGAATACGCTGAACCATTGCGAGTAAAGAAAATAGCAAAAGAGTTGATAGGAGTGTGGCTGTAAGCCGCTTATTCTGGAGGAACGATTATGGCTGTAAGGGGAAAAAGCATCAACCTGTTTTTGATGGATGGAAAGGCCGATGGACGCATTAAATGCACATTAGCCAATTGGACCGGTATTGCATATAAAATCCCTCGCACTGATATTGACTTGTGCAGGGATCGTGAGGACCTGAAGCAGAGTGGCGTCTATTTTCTGCTTGGCGTTTCTGATGAAACTGGCGAAAACATAGTTTATATCGGACAAGCTGGTGAACGCAAGAACGGTGAGGGAATCCTATATAGACTTCAAGAGCATAAACGAAATCCAGATAAGGATTACTGGACAGAGGCCGTTGTTTTTACTACTGCAAACAATTCTTTCGGACCAACTGAAATCAGCTATCTTGAGCACCGCTTCTGTAAACTGGCTAAGGATGCAAAGCGATATAAGGTTAAAAATGGGAATGATCCAACACCTGGGCATATAACTGAAGAAAAGGAATGTGAGTTAGAGGAGTTCATTGAGTATGCGCAGCTTATCATGGGAACACTCGGGCATAAAGTTTTTATTCCGCTTCAAGGTACTGTGATGGCCGAAGATGATAATCCTTTAAGTATTGCAGTTGAACAAGAACTCCATTTGAAACATTCAAAGATTAAAGCGTCCGGAAAGCGTACCAGCGATGGTTTTGTTGTTCTTAAAGGAAGCCAGGTTGCTGTGACTGAGTCAAAAAGCTGCCCCGGTACAATCCGCAACCTTCGGCAGAAATATGCTGAGAAAATATCTGCTGATGGCAAGCTGACCGAAGATATTGGATTCAGCAGCCCTTCTGCCGCAGCCGGATTTGTGTCTTACTCCAGCGTGAACGGATTGATCGCGTGGGTGTCTGATGATGGAAAAACATTGAAGGATTTGGAGAACAATTCCTTAACAGAGGAGATAGCTTATGTCTGATCTTGCTGCTTCTGTTCTTGCAAAACTGAAAAATAGGGCAAAGGCCTCCGGCATCAGCTATCAGCAGTGTCTGCAGCTCTTCTTTCAGGAAGAGTTTCTGCGCAGGCTGGCAGCTTCAAAATATGCTGAGAATTTTGTGCTGAAGGGCGGCCTTTTCATTTATACCCTGACCAACTTTGAGAGCCGTGCCACCGTTGATGTGGACTTCCTGATGCGCGGTCTGAACAACGATCTGGCTCGCATGGATGAGATTATTGCCGAAATTTTGGCTGTCCCCACCGGAAACGACTTTGTGACATTCAAAACTTCCAAGGCCGAGCCGATCGCCCTACAGCGCAAATACCATGGCGTCAGTATGCAGATCACCGGATACATAAAGAACGTACGAGTGCCCTTTAATGTGGACATCGGCGTTGGTGACGTCATCATTCCTCACCCGGAGCGGCGCAGCATACAGACACAGCTGGACGGTTATGAAAAACCGGAGATATTGACTTATTCCCTGGAGAGCACGATTGCCGAAAAGTTCGATGCTATTCTGCAGCGCTTTGAACTTACCGGTCGCATGAAGGACTTCTACGATATTTACTACCTGTCCCGCACTTTTGATTTCGATGGACTGAAGTTGCAGACAGCAATTCAGGAAACACTTCAGAACCGCGGCACCGCTTATGAAAAAGAAAGCTTCAACCGCGTTATTGCACTGGCTGATGATGAGGATATGCAGACCAAGTGGCGCTTCTTCCTGAAGACACTGGGCAATCCGGAGATTTCGTTTCAGGATATTATGATGGGTATTCAGTGCTTCCTGGCTCCCGTCTGGGAAGCAATATTGAAACAAGATGAGCTTTTGGCAGTATGGCGCTCTGATCATGCAGAATGGAGTATCCCGTAATTCATACACTGCATTTTGAATTTACGTCTGCAATAAATGGAAAGAATTTTGGCGCAGTACAGCAACGCACAAAAAGCTCATAAATTAATCTTTGCCTAAAATCACGGTGAAAAACATTTCTCCCGGGAAATGCGTTTCACCGTGAAACGTATTTTTTATTGATTTGATAGACGGAAATCTTCTTATAAGCCCGCGCAAGTGTTTATAAAACCTCGCGAAAATGGCTTAAAATCAAGGTTTTCTGCATATCGTCATTTATCTTGCCATATCTCCGTATAAGATGATTTTGT
>JALFVN010000065.1 GCA_022787565.1 Clostridiales bacterium
GGTGTTCGTAACACTGGAGGACGGCAGCTACTACGCTGTTGAGACTAAGGCCAACGAGAAATACCAGCTGGACAGCACTCCTCATTACTTTACTGTCAAGGACGGTAAGTGCCAGCCCATTACGGTGACCAACCGTAAGACCTGCGGTATCCTCATCCACAAAGTGGACAGCCGAAGCGGAGACGGCATCTACGGTGTTTCTTTCCTCTTGTATGACGCCAATAAAACACCCATCGGCCAGTACACCAGCGACCAGGATGGTTACGTTTATATTGATGACCTTCCCGGCGCAGGCCGATACTACCTGCGCGAGCTGGAAAATGAGGGTTACATCCCGGATACCCAACTCAAAACCGTCTATGTAACTGATGGGACCACGACGGAGATTGAGTGGGAGAACACCCCCATCACCGGCCAGATCCAAATCACAAAGACCTCCGCAGACTACAACTCCATGAATGGCTGGCCCGCCGGAACGCCTATCCCCAACACCATCTTTGAGATCTACAACTACAAGACCAGCAAGCTGATGGATACGGTCCGAACGGATAAGAATGGTATCGCCGTCAGTAAGCAGTTGCCTTTGGGCCGGTACAAGGTAGTGGAATCCAAGGCCGCGGATTTCTACGGCCTGGATAAGACCCCCACTGAGGTGGAGATCGAGTTCGCCGGTCAGATCGTGAAAGCGGCCATGACCAACAAGAGCCTGTATACCAACGTGTCCATCAAAAAAACCGGCTTTGTGGAGGTCATGCCCGGTCAGACGATCCGCTACGACCTCTCCAACATCGCCAACAACTCCACCACCAGTCTGACCTCGTTCTATTGGCGGGACACCCTGCCCACCAATGCGGTCCGGCTGGACAAGCTGGTCACCGGCACCTGGAATACCCCCGGCAATTACAAGGTGGTGTACAAGACCAATCTCAGCGGAGATACCTGGCGTGTGCTGGCGGACAATCTGAGTACAGCGCAGAACTATGTGCTGGACGCCTCGCCCGCGGCACTGGGCCTTGCCTCTAATGAGTACGTCACGCAGTTCATGGCATCCTTCGGCGTGGTACCCGCCAACTTCCGGCAGGTAGAGGCGCCGAGAGTATACTGCAACGTGGTCTCCTGGCTCACGGGCGACACGCAGTTCGTCAATCAGGCGGACGCGGGCGGCGTCTATGGCGGCCAGTGGATCATGGCGACCTCCCGCTGGGTCACCAGAGTTTATAAGCCCAGCAAGCCCCTGCCCCGCACCGGCTATTAAGCTCTCTTCTATATCTGTCAGGGTGGACCGCCCCAAAAGAGCGGCCCACCCTTAACCATGCAATGAAATCCGGAAAGGAACCAGGCTGTAGGGATACGGCTCCCGAAAGCCTGGTTCCTTGTCTGGGTGCCGCTGTCTCCACAGCCTTTTCTTTTTCAAAAAGGAAAGGACGTTATATGAGAAAGCACAAGAAATTGATTTGTATCCTCGGTATGGTGCTCCTGATGGCCTGCCTGCTCAGCACGGCAGCCTTTGCCGCGGGCGATGTGGCTTCAGCGGTGGAAAGTACATGGAAAGATGCCGCAAGCCAGATCAAGACCGTGGTGGACAACGTGGTATTCCCCGCACTGGATATGATTCTCGCCATCGCGTTCTTTGTCAAACTGGGTAGCGCGTACTTCGACTACCGGCAGAGGGGACAGTTTGAATGGACAGGGCCCGCCATCCTTTTCGCCTGCTTGATTTTCACTCTGACCGCACCCAAGTACATCTGGACCATTATCGGGATCTGAAAGCCTGTACCGCTTGACTTTCTGCTGAAAATACGCTATCCTAAAACCAAGAAACAAAGAAATATGTATATCTGTGCTGTTTGCGGCATAGAATGGGAGGGATCGCAATGGCAGTTATAACAGCAAGGAGATCTCGCGGTATGGAACGGAAAATGATTCGTATTTCTGGAAAACGTCAGATCACGATTCCACAGAAATATTTTGATTTGCTGGGCTTTGATACGGAAGCCGAGTGTATTCTGCGCGGCAACGAGCTGGTGATCCGTCCGGTCTCTGAGCGCAGCGGCGGCGAGTTCGCCGAAGCGATCCTGGCAGACCTGATCTCACAGGGCTATCAGGGAGAGGAACTGCTGGCAAAGTTTAAGGAAACGCAGAAAAAAGTGCGCCCCGCAGTAGAAGCAATGATCGATGAGGCGGATGCACTTGCCTCGGCTGGCGGAAGCGGTGCTTCTCTGGACGACCTGTTCGGAACGGAGGAGCAGTGAAAAATGTATGAGCTGAAGTTTCTGCCCGGTGCGGAGCGGTACTTCAAGAAGGTCAAAGAAAAGGGGCTGAAAGCAGCTTTCCGCAAAGCCTTGGAGACCATCCAGAACGATCCCTACACCGGGGAAGCCAAGGTCGGCGATCTTGCAGGCGTATATGGTTTTGATGTGTTCTATAATAGAACAAATTACGAGATCGCTTATCGGATCTATGAGGAAAACGGACAGCTTGTGGTCGTGATCCTCGCGGGAACGCGTGAAAACTTTTATCAGGAATTGAAACGCTACATGAAATGAATAGCGCAGTTTGGCCGTCGCCCCTACGGGCGGCGGCTTTTTTGCGTCCGGAGGTGACCAAACATATTTATCTGGGATTTTGTTGCCGCGACAGTGCTGGATCAGCTAGTGGACTGGATCTACGGGCAGATCGTGGGCTTTCTCGGCAACTTCTTCGCCCTCATGGGCAACATGGGCGTGGAGTTGTTCGAGCTGGACTGGGTAAACGCCATCGTGCTGTTCTTCTCCCGTCTGGGCTGGGCGCTCTTCGCCGTGAGCGTGGTGGTTTGCGCCTTTGAGTGCGGCATTGAATACTCCGCCGGCAGGGGCAATCTGCAGCAAAGCGCCCTCAATGTCATCAAGGGCTTTCTGGCGGTAAGCCTCTTCACGGTGGTTCCCGTCCGGCTGTATGCACTGTCCGTATCGCTGCAGGGGACTTTTTCCGCGGGACTCACCGGCTATGGCCGAAGCATCGGCGAGGTGGGCCAGGACATTGTCACAGAACTCAGCGAGATCCAGACGCTCTCGGACGCGGTGAACAGCACCCATTTCGGTCTGGATGTCATTACCAGCCCCATCATGATCCTGTTCTGCGTGATCCTTATGGCTTACGCAGTGCTGAAGGTGTTTTTTGCCAACCTCAAACGGGGCGGCATTTTGCTCATTCAGATCGCCGTGGGCTCTCTGTATATGTTCAGCATCCCCAGGGGCTATCTGGACGGCTTTGTTGGATGGATGAAGCAGGTCATCGGTCTGTGCCTGACGGCTTTTTTGCAATCCACCATCCTCATCGCTGGGCTCATGATCTTCAAGGACCATGCGCTGATGGGGGTGGGGCTCATGCTCTCTGCCGGTGAGGTTCCCCGCATTGCCGGAAATTTCGGCGTGGATACCACAACGAAAGCCAACGTCATGAGCGCCGTCTATACAGCACAGGCAGCGGTGAATACCACCAGGACCATCGCCGCGGCAATCAGATAAAGACGAGGTGGAGCGCAAATGGAAGAATTGAAAAAAAGCATTACCATGGCCAGCCTGTTTGATGGAATCGGAGGCTTCCCTCTGGCGGCAGTCCGCTGCGGCGTTGAGCCGGTATGGGCCAGCGAGATTGAGCCGTTCCCCATACTTGTGACAAAGCTTCGCTTTCCGCAGATGACGCATATGGGAGACATTACAAAGCTCAACGGGGCGGATCTGCCGCCTGTGGATATCATCTGTGGGGGCAGCCCATGCCAGGACTGTCTGTGGCCGGAGCGCGTGCTGGTTTGGCCGGCGAGCGCTCCGGCCTTTTTATGGAACAAATCAGAATTATAAAGGAGATGCGCGATGCGGATAGAAAATCTGGAAGGACAGGAGTCTTTGTTCGCCCGCGATTCGGAATCTGGGAAAACGTCGTCGGGGCGCTCAGCAGCGGGCGAGATCCTGCAACGGGTCAAAAACGGCCTGGGGCAGACTTTCAAAAAGTCCTCGAAGCGTTCATCCAAATTGAAGAACCACACCTTCATGTTGTTAGACCTGAG
>JALFVN010000019.1 GCA_022787565.1 Clostridiales bacterium
GGCTGGAACGTAACGGACTGTAAGATTTGCTTTGAATACGGGCTTTATTATAGCCCGGTCAGCACGCCGGCGGACTTTCGCTCATTGGCCCCGATTGTATTGGAACAGGCATTGAAGGAATCAGGGACGCAGTTGCTGGAACCTTATCTCTCCTTCACCCTCTATGCGCCCCAGGAATACCTTTCCAGGGCTTATCACGATGCGCCGAAATACTGTGCCACCATCGAAACGGCCCAGGTAAAAAAGGATGAAGTTGTCTTTACGGGCGAGATTCCCGTCCGCTGCATACAGGCATACCGTACTGATCTGGCCTTTTACACCAACGGGCGGAGCGTATGCTTGACGGAACTGAAAGGGTATCAGGCCGCTGTCGGCGAGCCGGTCATCCAGCCCCGCCGTCCAAACAGCCGCCTGGATAAGGTGCGCCATATGTTCAGTAAGATCACTTGATACACCACAGCGAGGAAGGTTATTGTATTTCCCTGTCTTTCGTGGTAAAATGTAGTTGTAAACCACCAGAGAAACCAATCTAATTTTACCGTTGATAGCCATTTTCTTGATAGCCAAATGATAGCAAAAGTTCGGCAAGCCCATAGGATAAGGATAATAGGTATCAGGAAAAATCAAATGGTATCAAATCCCCCAAACAAAAGCGTTTAGAATTAAGTTTCATTTTGCGAGTGGGAATAATCTCAGAGGTCAAAAAAGCCCAGTAATCACCGGACTTTTCGAGGATTAGTGCCTTTTGTGGCAACGAAATAGCAACAAAACTTCATTATTCAAAGATAAAGAGCTAACTGATTTTGATTAAGTCAGTTAGCTCTTTTTTTAGTTGTTGTATTTGTTAAGGGTACGGATGTTCATTTGCGGAAAATTACGCATAACAAATATCCTGTTTTTCCGCAGATGCACAAATCAGTATGCCACGCCCCAGTAGATCATGTGCTTGGCGGGCTTACCGCAGCAGGCGCAGACGTCGCTGAGCTGCTCCTGCTCAAAGGGGATGCAGCGGGAGGACATACCGGCCTTTTCCTTCATATCCAGCTCGCACTGGAGGTCGCCGCACCACATGGTCTTGATGAAGCCGCCGTTTTTCTCCTGCAGCTCCTTGGCCTCCTCCAGGGAATAGGCCGTGTAGATGTGGTCGTCCATGTTTTTCTTTGCCTTGTTATAAAGGCCCTGCTGCACTTCATCCAGCAGCTGGGGGAGTCGGGCGGCGATGTCCGTCAGGGGGACGGAGATCTTCTCGCCGTTGTCGCGGCGGACGGCCATGCAGACGCCGTTTTCGATATCCTTGGGGCCAAGCTCCACCCGGAGAGGCACGCCCTTCATCTCGTACTGGGCGCACTTCCAGCCCAGGCTGTTGTCGCTCAGGTCGATCTTGGCGCGGATACCTGCGGCCCTGATCTCTTCATACAGGGCCTGTGCCCGCTCGGTGACGCCGGGCTTGTGCTGGGCCACAGGCACAACCACCACCTGGATGGGGGCGATGCGGGGAGGCAGGACCAGGCCGTTGTTGTCGCCGTGGGTCATGATGATGCCGCCGATAATGCGGGTGGACATACCCCAGGAGGTCTGGAAGGGGTACTTCTGCTTGTTGTCCTTGTCGGTAAAGGTGATGTCAAACTGGCGGGCAAAGCCGTCGCCGAAGAAATGGCTGGTGCCGGACTGGAGCGCTTTTTTATCGTGCATCATGCACTCGATGGTGTAGGTATTTACCGCGCCGGCAAATTTCTCCTTGTCGGTCTTGTTGCCCCGGATGACGGGCATGGCAAGGTAGTTCTCGCAGAGGTCCGCGTACACCTCAAGCTGGTGCAGGGTCTCCTGCCGGGCCTCCTCCTCGGTGGCGTGGAGGGTGTGGCCTTCCTGCCACAAAAACTCTCTGCCTCTCAGGAAGGGGCGTGTGGTCTTTTCCCAGCGGAGCACGGAGCACCACTGGTTATACAGCATGGGCAGATCGCGCCAGGAGTGGACCACATGGCTCCAGTGGTCGCAGAAAAGGGTCTCAGAGGTGGGGCGCACGCACAGGCGCTCAGGCAGCTCTTCGCTGCCGCCCATTGTGACCCAGGCGCATTCGGGCGCGAAGCCCTCTACATGGTCCTTCTCCTTCTGGAGCAGGCTCTCGGGGATGAGCATGGGCATGGAGACGTTCTCGTGTCCGTCACGCTTGAACATTCTGTCCAGCTCATGCTGAATGTTTTCCCAAATCGCATAGCCATAAGGGCGCATGATGAAGCAGCCCTTGATGCCGGAGTAGTCCACCAGCTCAGCCTTGGTGCACACGTCGGTGAACCACTGGGCAAAATCTACCTCCATGTCGGTGATCTGTTCAACTTTCTTGTCTTTTGCCATAATCTTTTCCTCTCATTTTCGCCAGGGCCCTTGCCCCGCCGTATTTCTGACCGGAACCGGTCACAGGCCTTTATTTTAGCGTGCATACAGACCCTTGTCAATAGCAGAGGCCTCCCCATTCCCGCAAAATATTCCTGTTTTCCCTTGACCTTTTTCCCCACAGCGCATATAATACCTATGATTGTACAATCGGAGGTGACCGATATCAATAAACAGAAATTTCTTGCCGAGCTGGCAAGGCTGCTGACCTTCATGTATGAGGAGGACAGGCAGGAAGCCCTTGCCATGTTCGAAGGCATGTTTGATGAAGCCGAGGACGAGCAGGCATTGCTGCAGGCCCTTGTTTCCCCCACCCGGCAGGCTGTTGTCATTGCGCGCGCTTATAACGCCAGGGAGCGTAAGCTTCAGGTTCACGCCCAGAGCCGCGATGAAAGCGCCCAGGATGACAGCGCCGATTTCGTTCAGGCCATTTATCAGGTGCGCAGTGAAGCGCTCGGTGCACAGGTAATCACGCCTGTGGTGGACGAAAACCAGTTCAGCTTATTTGACGAACTGTCCGCTGAGCCTGTCGTGCCCGATGCAGAGCCTGAGCCCGCAGCGGAAGAGCCCGTCGCTCCCGAACCCGAGGCTCCCGCAGAGCCTGCGCCGGAAGCAGCAGCTGACGGGCCTGAGCTTGCCCCTGCTCCTGCAGCGGAAGAGGCTGTTTCCGAAGAGCCTGCCCTTCAGCAGGCCGTTCCCGAAAGTGTTGTGGACGAGGTCGATGCTTTCCTGGCGGACTTCACTCTGCCTGATGACATTACGTCACCGGAGACTGTGCCTCAGCCCGCCGAAGCGGAGACCGAGCCGGTTCAGGAGGAGCTGCTGCTAATTCCCGACGAGGAAGAGCCTTACACCTACGCCCCCCCGGCAGAGACCCTGCGTAAGCCGAAGGTGTTCTTACTTATTCTTTATATCATTTTAGCTATTCCTCTCACCCTGGCCGGGATCATCCTGCTTCTTGTTCCCACGATTCTGTTTCTGGCCCTTGCCGCCGGAACCATCTGCGCCGGCGTTATGGCCCTTGGCGCCGCCTTCAGCGGATTTACCATGTTTTCCGATTTGATGGTCGTCCTCGGACTTGCCATTATCGTGCTTGCTCTGGGGCTGCTGTTTTTGTGGATATTCATCTGGTTTATCGGCGGGGCAATCGTTGGTCTGGTCCGCGGCGTCATCAGCCTTGGCGAACAATGGTGCTATAAGGAGGTGGCCGCAGAATGAAAAAAGGCTGGAGAGTCATTATCATCATTGTTCTTGTGGCCGTGCTTCTCGGGGCCGTTTGCCTGGCCGTCGGGTATATGACCGGCGCAGAGAACTCCCGCATTCTGGACACACTGGATGCCCGGTATAATATCAATATGTGGATCGATTACTTTTCTTTAGTCTACGAGCAGATTGCGCTTGTTTTTATTTCCTGAATCATTCAAACAGCCCCGTACGGAAGTACGAGGCTGTTTTTTCGCTTTTTCTGATAAAAACAGAGGGTCATATGACCCTCTGCTTTTATTTTTGGGATGATTTGCTGTTTTTATTTGTCTCAGTGCATACCCTTATACTTTTTCCGGGACTTGGCAAGGATAACTGCCGCGCCGGTGCCGGAAACGGTGAGCGTTACGATCCAGAGGAGGATGTTGCTGTTGTCGCCGGATTCCACGCCCTTAAGGGAGGGGATCTTCCGGGTCTCCTTCTCGCCGCAGATGGAGCATACGCGCTCCTCCTTGCCGGACAGGTAATCCGTAGGCGCCTTGACGACCTTCCACTCGCCAAACTTGTGGCCGGTGGCCTTGATCGCGCGGGTCTCAGTCAGGCCGCAGTTGGCACAGATTCGGGCCTCTCTGCCGTCCTCGGTGCAGGTGGCTTTCTTGGTGGTGGTCCACTCCCCGAACTTGTGGCCGGTGGCGGGGATAACTTCTGTCACCGTGTCGGTGCAGCTGCAGACGCCGGTTTTCAGGCCGTCCTCGGTGCAGGTGGCTTCTTTGGTGGTGGTCCAGGTGTACTCGTGGATATGCTCCACCACTTCGCCGCAGACCACGTCGGCCCGGTCACGGATACGGATGCGGGGGAAGGGTCCTTCGGGGGCGTTGAAGGTGTCGTCATAGGAGGCAAGGCCGGTGACCGTGACCTCCGCGCCCAGCGCCAGGTTTTCAACCTCGTGGCCGATGGTGATATAGCCGTCGATGAACACACGGGCCACATCCCCTGCCTCGTCCCTGACCATAATGGTCTGCACAAGGCCGTTGGCCTCCTCAAAGCTGACTACCACGCCCTTGAGGGTGATGAGCTTGCCTTCCGCGCTGCGGTTGACGATCTCTTTGGCGGTGACTTCGGTGGGCGCGATCTCGCCGGAGCCGATGACCTCGATGGAGCTGACCTGCAGCTCAGGCTCGCCCTGGAAGAAGTCGGTGGTGCCGGTGATCCGCACCTTGTCACCGACCTTGTAATTGCCGGCCACAGGGAAGCAGCAGATGCCGCCGGTGGCGTCCTGCACATAGATGCAGTCGAAGAAAGCGGTGTCCTTGTCATAGCCGGAGGCGTTGGAGGTGACAATGCCCTCGATGGTGTACTTGTATCCGGTCTCGGTCTGTGCGCGGACGGTGGCGATGTCCGTGACGGTCACGGGGTTGACGTACTTGAGCAGGTTCTGGCAGATCTTGTAGTTGGAGTAGTTCTTCTCGGAGCCGTTGTCGCTGACGGTGGCCTGCACCTCAAAGTTGGAGAGGAAGGCCGCGCCGGAGACAACGATCAGGCCCTTGCCCGGCAGCTCTTCGGTGGCCATGACCATCAGGCGTTCAGCACCGTCAAAGGTATACTTGGGAATGCTGCCCAGGCCGCCGTAGCTGTCCTTGTCGTCATCGGAGGAGTAGGTGGTGTCGAAGCCGTAGACGACCGGCGTCACGGTGGCGGGAACAGTGCCGCCCTCGGTGTAGATAGACGCGCCGCCGTACTGGCTGTACAGCTCGGTATACAGGTTGTTGTGGGGGTTCTCCGCGTCATACTCCACGCCGCTGAGCAGGAAGGAGTCGAAGTTGTAGCTGCTCAGGTAGAGGCGCTGGGCCTGACCGCCGTTCCATGTGTCGTCCTTGGTCTCGTCGTCGCTGATGCGCAGGAAGGAGCCAAGCGCGGCAAGGATCTTGTTCTGCTGGGCTGCCATGTGATCCTCAGCCGGGAATTCGGCGTAGCTCTCATAGTAGTCGCCCCAGCCGCACAGGACTACGGCGCCGCCCTTGCTGTTAAACTCGGTGATGGCCTCGATCTCTGCGTCGCTGTATGTAGCGTAAGGATCACGGAGAGCGCTGCCGTCGCGGCGGGAGGGTGCGGTGAAGACCAGCATTGCGAACTTCGGGTTGCTGCAGGCCGCGATCAGTTCCTCGGAGGTCTTCAGCTCGACGGTGCGGACGGAATATTCCGCAGCCAGTGCGCCGAAGTTGCCCATGCTGTCGGAGTAGTTGCCGGCCACATACTCATTGTAGTGGGAGGCGTCGATGCCGACGTAAACCAGACTGTTGGCGTCCAGAATGTCAAGAGAGATATCCTTGGTGAAGGTGAATTCCTTGCCGTCCAGTTCCACAACGGCAGTGACCGTGACGGTCATGACCTTGGCCACATCCGGCGTGTACTTGAAGTCCACAGCCAGAGTTCCGGAAGCGGGCACGGTGTAGCCGGTGGTATCGGTGTCCAGAACCACGGAGCCGTCGGTGGTGTAGGTCAGGGATTTGATCGTTGCGTCAGCCGCTTCGCTGTTAAAGAAGGTGGTGGTCAGGGTCAGCTCCTCGCCGGTAACCGGGGTGGAGGTGCCGCACTCCAGAGAGGAGATGCCCAGCTTCAGGCTCTCGCCTACCCAGACGGGAGCGGTAACTGCCAAATCGCCGTCGCCTTCGGTGACGCGGATGTAGTAATAGCTGTAATCGGGGGCAAGCTCCACGGACAGCGCGCCGGTGGCAAGCTCCGCAGGATCATTCCAGGTATAGGCGGTCTTGCCGGAGTTGACGATAACTTCCACCTTGGAGATGGAGTCGGAGACATCAGGATCATTGACCGTGACGCTGATATTCAGCTTTTCGGGGACTTCGGAGATGATGGTGCCCATCATCATGTCGTTGAGGGTGTAGCTGATCTCCAGGTTCTTATCCTCAGTGGCGTACATGCGCATGGCACGGATGGCGTCATAGATGCCCTGCTCGCTGAAGTCATCGGTGATGATGACGTCACGGGCGTCATTGGCGTTGCCCCACTTGCCCTTGTGGTTATCCTGGTTGTTGGTGGGGGCTACATGCCAGCCCTTATCCAGAGCCATGGTGTAGTACTCATAGCTGGGATAGTAGCCGCCGGCGCCGATCTGGCCCTCGCCGTTGCCGACCTCCACCAGGAAGATACGGCTGTCGATCAGGGCGTCATAGTAAGAGAAGTCAGCAAAGGTACCGAAGGTGGAGCCGGGATGGTTGAACTGGCTCAGGCTGTCCACGCCCTCAGGCTGGCTGAGCAGTGCGTAGTATGCCTTCATGCCGGCGTCGTCGGTCTTGTTGTTCAGGGTGGTGTTGTTGCGGGAGACGATGCCGGGGGTATTGAAGGTGTTGATGTGGCCGGGGCCGCCGGACCAGGTCATTTCAAAGCCGGCAATGGCAACCACATCCGACTGGGAGGCGTTGAATGCGGCCACAGCGTCCTTATAGGATTTCCAGGTCTCCTGGCTGTATGCGGTAGCCAGGCTCATGTCGTAGAGCGCGCCTTCGGGGTTGGCATCGCCTGACTTGTCGAAGTAGTTGGAGTGATCGGTGAAAGCCACGAAGTCCACGTTGGCGGAGTCAGGCAGACCCGCCACATACGCCAGCGCGGTTTCCAGCGTGCCGGAGCCGTCGGAATAGGTGGTGTGGGAGTGGAGCTGGCCGAAGTAGAGCTGATACTGTGCCGTGCCCACGGTGAAGGCCCAGGACTTGCTGGCCTCCTTGCCGTCCGCGCGCTTGACGGTGATGGTCACGTTTACGCGGCCGTCGGGCATAGCTTCCGCTGCCTGATAGCTGATCACGCCGTCCTCGTAAGTGGGCGTGACTGCCTCGCCGTTGAGAGTCATGGTGATGGTGGGATCCTCGCCGGCGTTGGCAACTTTGACAGAGATGACGGGGGTCTTGTCCTCGCCGGTCTGGCTGCCCGCTGTGGGCGTCAGGTCGGAGAAGACCGGCTCGTCCAGCACCGTGATGTCCGCGCTGCCGCTGAAGGCCACGCCCTTGGTGTCTTTGCCGGACACCGTGACCGTGAGCTTATCGCCGGTGACCTGCTCCACAGGAACGGTTACGGTGTAGATTCCGTTCTCCAGTGCGGGAGTAAGCGCCGTCTCGCCCAGCTTCACAGCAGGCTCGCCGTCAAGGCCAAACACCGCATCGATGGTAAAGCTGAAGCTGTACTCCTGGCCGATATAGGCCTCCTGCATGGAGCCGAACACCACCTGGGGAGCATTGACAATCCCCTCGGTCACGTTCACCGCTTCGCCCACGGGGTAGAAGTGGAAGGTGTAGATCGAATAGTCGGTCACGTTGTACATGCTGTAGGTCTTGTAGCTGTCAGCATAATACTCAAGATACTGGCTGTACTTGCCGTTGTATTTTGCGGTACGGCTCTCCATGGTGAAGCCGCCGTCGCGCGCGGCCAGCGTCCAGTCGGCGTCGTCGGTCGCGTCCTTGGAATAGAAGGCGTTGTTGCCGGTGCCGTTGGAGCAGAGGTAGCCGTCGTGCTCGTTGTAGAAGCGGAAGTAGTCGCCGTTCTTCTCCACGGTGAAGACGCGCGCGCCGTTCTCCGGCACGGCTTTGCCGTCGGCGATTTCAGCGCCCACGCCGGTGATGGAGGGGCTGTCGGTGTTGTCATCCTGACCGGCCAGCACGCCCTCGGCGCTGACGTTGTAGATGACGACCTGATCGCCGGCCTCAGGCAGACCGCCTTCGGCGGGCTGCTCCTCTTCCTTGACCACCAGATAGAACTGCTGGGCAAAGAGGGCCTCGTTGCTGCCGATCGAGCCGTAGGAGCTCCAGTTGCTCTTGCTGGCGTACCACTCAATGTAGTTGCCGCGCACGGCGTTTTGGATGTAGAAGCAATCCGCGGTAGCAGCGGGGAGGATCTTCCAGTCGGGGTTCACATCGTCGAGCGGGGTGCTGGTGTAGCTTGCGCCCATGGAGAACTTCTTGCCGTCGGCGGTGGAGAAGGTGTAGCTGCCGTCGGCATTCACGCCCACGGTCCAGATCTCGGTGGCGCCGTAGCCGGCCAGCTTGCCGTCGGTATTGGTAACGTCAACGCCCGTGTTGTAGTAGCCGTCGTAAGTCTGGGACAGGGCTTTCATGTTGGCGGGGTTGAAGATGACGACCTTGGCCCCGTCGGTCAGCTCGCTGAGGTCGGTGACGATGTGGTTTTCCTGCTCCACATGGGGTTTGATCTCCGTGGCGAGGGTATTGCGGAGCTGCAGGGTGGTGTTGTTGACACCCACAGCCGCCTTGACGTCGATCTTGTCGCCTACGGCGTATTCCCAGTTGCCCTCGGTATCCTTGTTGATAATGGCCTTGTAGAGCTGGATGGAGTTGCCCTCCGCGTCCTTGACGGTGATGTTGGGCGTCGTGAAAGTGCCGTCTTTGTCGTAGACCTCGGTGATCTCCAGACCGGTGAGCTGCACATAGGTGCAGACGTCGGCAGTGGTCAGTGCGCCGATGGTCGTGGGTTTGGCCTTCAGGGTCAGGCCGGAGGACTTTTCGTAGGTGGCCCCGCTCAGTTCGGGCAGGCCCTTGTAGGAAGCCCGCGTGCCAGTGGCAACGAGGGTGTCGCCCAGGCTGATGTCGGTGGGCTTAGTGGTCATGAAGGCGCAGATGCCGCCGGTCTCATCCTGGATGTAGATGTTCTTGCTGTCCACCAGGGTCACAACGCCCTTGACGGTGAAGCTGGTTCCTTCCGCGCCGGCCAGCGCTTCGGCTATGGTATCGTATTCAGGCGTAGCTTCGGGAACGCCCTCCCGCACCAGCTTGTAGAAGGCGAAGCCAAAGGCGTTTTCGTTCAGCCGGTCGGTGCTGGTGCAGTAGACGGTAAAGGCGGAGACGCCGCTGAACCACTCGACGTACACATTGCCGTAGGTACCGGTCAGGTCGCTGCTGGCAATGTAGTGGGTCTTGTTCGCCGCGACGCTGTCGCTGAGCGTCCACTTGGCACTGCCGGCCGCATCGGTGCAGAGGTTGAAGGTCTTTTCGCTGCCGTTGGCGGAGAGCTTCTTCTCACCCTGCGCGAAGCTGTAGGTGCCGTCGGAACCGGCAGAAACCGTCCACTCGGCGGCCTTGCCCGCCACGTCCGCAGCGTCGATGGCGATGTAGCCGTTGGTGGGGGTCTCGGCGTCGCCGCTCAGATTTCTGGCGTTGCCCTTCGGATCGATGGCGGTGACGGCGTTGCCGCTGTTCGGGTTGAAGATCAGAACCGTGTCGCCATCCTGGGGCGCGTCGACCAGCTCATAGATGGAATACTTGGCCTCAACGTCCTTCCAGGGCTTTTCGGTCTCTTCGGCCTTGACCGTGTAGGCAAAGGTGGCCTCGGCGCTGTCGTTCATGCCTTCCTTCGTGGCCTTGACCGTAAAGGTGGTGTCCTCATTCACGGCGATGGGGCCGGTGTAGGCTTCGTAATCGCCGGTAGTCTTATAAACGATCGCCGCGCCCTCGGTTTCGCAGCTGAAGCTGACCTGGGTGCCCTTATCCACTTCACCTGCGGCGGGGCTGGCAGTGGGTGTGGCTACGGTCTCAACAACCGGAGTGGGGGTAGGGTCAGGCTCAGCAGTTCCCGCGCCGACCTTATAAATGCAGATATCCGCCTGGCCAGAACCGTAGCAGGAAAAAAGCTTCGGGTTGTTGCTGGAGTTGAAGCGCATCCAGTTACGCGTATTCGTGCCCTGCGCTTTCAGGGTAGCGGTGCCATCCGCTGAAATCTCTACTGTCCATGAAGAATTATCGGACAGTTCAGACTCGGTTCTAAGATAATTTTTATCTGAGGACGCTGCATACAAATAGCCGCTGCCAGTATTGAAAGCAACGGTGCCTTCTTTTGTTCCTGCGCCAAGTGTAAGCACCTGAACAGTCTCTGTCACCGTTATGTTGCTGCCCGCTTTCGTCACAGCAACCGCTTCGCGGTTATTTTTGTTTTGTGTTGTTCCAAGGGCAAAGTCATAGTCCTTAGCCACAATCACAACCTTATCACCAGCAGCAAGTGATGACAGGTCAGTGACAAGTGCAGCAGTTGCACCCTCCGCATAAGCGCTTACCGGCAGCATGGATACGACCATGACCACCAGCAGCAGTACGGAAAGCATTCTGCTCAAGCCGCGTTTGTTCATCCGTGAACCTCCTCTGCCCTCATTGGGATAAGGGCATATTCTTCCATGATTATGTTTACTACTATATCATATCCCGCTATGCTTTACCAGAGAAATTTTATCAAATTTGTGTCATAATATTGTAACTATTTCTCCGCAGCCACCTTTTTCTGGCAGAAAAGTTCCGCTGTTTTTCTCCTCTCTTGACAGGCCGGGCGAAAATTGCTATTCTGCGTTTATCTACTATTATATATAGAAGGAAATTGCCATGAAAAAAAACGCCGAAAAGGGCGGCGCGGCAGGCTGGCTGCGGAAAAACCGGCTGAGCTGCATCGTTCTGCTCTGCGCGGCACTGCTGTTTGTGCTGCTGTGGAGCTGGGCCGCGCCGGAGCCGGAAGAAGAACTGGGGGCCACGGAATTCGCCGAATATGAGAGAGCCAGAATCACCGCCGTCCTGGCCGACAGCACCGAAGCCGACCCGGCCTCTGACGGAGCCTATCGGGGAGACCAGCTGCTTTTGGCGGAGGTCCTCTCCGGCCGGTACAAGGGCGAGACCCTGCAGGTCTGCAACTATGTGGGCCCCCTCTACGGCGGGCCGGTACAGGAGGGGGACAAGGTGATCCTGATCGTCTCCACCTATGCCGACGGCAGCCACACCGCCACGGTGTTTGAATACGACCGGCGGGGCGCGCTGGTTTTTGCCGTTGTTCTGTTTCTCCTTGCCGCGGTGCTGGTGGGCGGCAAAACCGGGGCCAAGTCTCTGGTGGGGCTGGGCATAACGCTGGCCTGCCTGTTCTGGATCTTGCTGCCGCTGCTGTTAAAGGGTGCGCCCACGCTGCCTACGGTGTTCTTTATCTGTATCTATGTCACCGTAGTCAGCCTGACCATTCTGGGCGGCATCAGGAAAAAGACCGTCTGTGCCATGCTGGGCACGGTGGCCGGAACCGGGCTTGCCATGCTTTTCGGCATGCTGGTGCAGAGTCTGAGCCGGATCGACGGCCTGCGGCTCAGTGACGTGGAGCCCCTGCTCCAGCTCCGGCAGCAGGGCATCCCCATCGGGCTGACCGGGCTGCTCACCGGCGGGATCGTGATCAGCGCTCTGGGTGCGGTGATGGACGTAGCCATGAGTATGGCCTCCTCCCTGTCGGAGATCCACGCGGCAAACCCCGCCCTGGGGAAAAAGGCGCTGTTTCGCTCCGGCATGAATGTGGGCCGGGACATGGTGGGTACCATGACCAACACCCTGATCCTGGCTTTTCTGGGCAGCGGTTTTACCCTAATTTTGTATCTCTACTCTCTGGGCCTGTCCCAAAACCAGCTGTTCAGCTCCGCCTATTTTGCCACGGAAGTGATCAGCGGCATATCCAGCAGCATCGGCATGATCCTGTCCATCCCCATTACCGCCCTGATCAGCGCGGCAGTCCTGACAAAAGAGAATTAAGCAAAAAAGAACGAAAGGCACAAACCTTTCGTTCTTTTTGCATTCTGGATTCTTCTGCTCAGCGGGAGACGCTGATCGTGCCGCCGCACTCGATCACATCGACCTGCTCGCCGCCGTAGGTTCCGCCGAAGTGCCATTCAACGGCAACAGGGATATTGGCGGAGGAGCCGGAGGACAGGTTGACCGTGAAGGTCTTGCTGCCGAACACCGTGTTGGTGGCGGCGCTGCCGTCGTAGTCCACGGCGGGAGCGTCCATGCTCACATACTCGCCGTTCACGTTCAGCTTCACTGCGTAGGGCACGGCCTGGAGGTGGATGGCGTAGGAATCCACGCTGACCTTGATGGTCACTTCCACCTGAGACGCGCTGACGGTCTTCACGCTCCAGTCCGCTTTCAGGTTAATGGGCAGTCCCGTATCGGACTTGAAGCTGCCGGAACCCAGGCTGTCGCCGTAGGTAGGTGTGGGTGTGGGCGTCGGAGTGGGCACGGGTGTGGGCGTGGGTGCGGGCGTGGGAACCGGGGTGGGCGTAGGTGCGGGCGTAGCGCTTGCCGCAGGGGCGGGGGTGTTGACGGGCGGCGTGCTTTGGGACCCGTTGGGGTCTATCACAATAACATTGCTGCTCTCTTCAGGCGGGGCGGTAATGTCCGCAGGCTGCTCATCCTTTTTGTCTGTACCGGTGAGCCAGGAGCAGATAACCGCCACAACAAGCAGAAAAACGACGATCAGAAGAACCGCTTTTATCCTTCCTTTATTCACAGCTTCATCTATCCTTTCCTATAAGCTGACTGAATTATACACGAAAACCCGCAAAATGTCCACGGCTCCGGCGCAGCTTTAACATCTCTTAAGAATTGGAGCTTTCCCCGTTCAGCAAAGCAGGATGCCCGGACGACGAAAAATCGTTCCGGGCATCCTGAATTAAACGATAACAGGGTTGATTAAAGCTGCTTCTGGGCGTTGATCTTCACGCCGGGGCCCATGGTGGAAGCGGTGACGCAGGACTTGATGTACTGGCCCTTTGCCGCTGCGGGCTTTGCCTTGTTGATGGCGCCGATGAGGGCTGCGTAGTTCTCATACAGCTTCTCTGCGCCGAAGCTGACCTTGCCGATGGGGCAGTGGATGATGTTGGTCTTGTCCAGACGGTACTCGACCTTACCGGCCTTGGCCTCGGAAACGGCCTGCTTGATGTTGGGGGTGACGGTGCCGGCCTTGGGAGAGGGCATCAGACCCTTGGGGCCCAGGACCTTACCGAGACGGCCAACAGTGCCCATCATGTCGGGGCTGGCGATAACGGTGTCGAACTCGAACCAGTTCTCCTTCTGGATCTTCTCTACCAGCTCCATGCCGCCTGCGTAATCTGCGCCGGCTGCCAGAGCTTCCTCAACGCGCTCGGGCTTGCAGAAGACCAGAACGCGGACAGTCTTGCCGGTGCCGTTGGGCAGGACGATAGCGCCGCGGACCTGCTGGTCTGCGTGACGGCCGTCGACGCCCAGCTTGACATGGAGCTCGACGGTCTCGTCGAACTTTGCCTTGCTTGCGCTGATAACCAGATTCAGCGCATCCATGGGATCATAGAGTGCCTGTTTATCGATGAGCTTTGCGCTCTCTTTATAATTTTTACCTCTAAACAATTTTGTTTCCTCCTAATAATGTGGTTGAGTCGGATGGATGAATCCTCCCACGTTAGGCGGCAGGAATCGTTCTGCCGTCTTTAAGGAGCGATGTTACTCGCCCGATCAGTCACCGACGACGACGCCCATGGAGCGGCAGGTGCCGGCTATCATGCTTATCGCGGATTCAATGTCGGTGCAGTTCAGGTCGGGCATCTTCTGCTCGGCGATCTTGCGGACATCTTCCTTGCTGATGGTAGCAACCTTGTCGCGCTGGGGAACACCGGAAGCGGTCTCAATGCCGCAGGCCTTCTTGATGAGCAGGGCGGCAGGAGGAGTCTTGGTGACGAAGGTGAAGCTGCGGTCAGAATAAACGGTGATAACGACAGGGATCATCATGCCCATATCGCCCTTGGTGCGTTCATTGAAATCCTTGGTGAACTGACCGATATTTACGCCGTACTGGCCCAGAGCGGGGCCGACGGGGGGAGCCGGAGTCGCTTTTCCGGCGGGAACCTGGAATCTAACGTATCCAACTACTTTCTGTGCCAACTTGGAGCACCTCTTTCTTATTATTCTTTAATTACTTCGACCTGGTCCAGCTCCAGATCCACCGGAGTTTCTCTGCCGAACATGGAAACGACCACGCGAACCCGGTTCTTGTCCGGTTCAAGCTCGTCCACCACGCCGATAAAGCCGGCGAGAGGACCGTCGTTAACCTTAACCTCGTCGCCCAGGGCATAGCCCACGACGATCTCCTTGTGTTCGACGCCCAGATCGTAAATTTCCTGCTCCGTCAGGGGGACGGCCTTGCCGTCGGAACCGACGAAGCCTGTTGCACCGCGGACATTGTGGATAAGGTGCCAGCTCTCGTCCGTAAGGATCATCTTTACCAGCACATAACCGGGGAATACCTTGCGCTCGACGGTTTTTTCGCCGGCGTCGGTAAACTCGGTGACGGTCTCCATGGGGATGTTGACCTCTCTTATCAGGTCTGTCATTTTGCGGTTTTCCGCCGCCTTCATCACGGCGGCTGCAACTGCGTTTTCATACCCGGAATAGGTATGAACCACATACCATTTCGCCTCTTCAGCCATGTCGATCAACCTGCCAGAGTGATAAGGGCCTGTACCAGCATGGAAGCCAGTCTGTCAAAACCCCAGATTACCACTGCAGCAACGACCATAAACCCGACGGAGATGAGGCTGTTTTTGGTGAGCTGCTGGGAAGTGGGCCAAATGACCTTCTTCAGCTCGCTCTTCATCTCGCGGAACCATTTCCCGATCCTCTTGAAAAAGCCGGGCTTGGTATCATCCTTCTTCACGGCGGTGACGGCCTTGGTAGGAGCAGCTTTCGTCTTCTTTTCTGCCATTTTCACGCATCCTTTCAGAAGTTTACTTGGTCTCTACATGCTTGGTGTGCTTTCTGCAGAAGGGGCAATATTTGCTGCGCTCCAAACGGTCGGAAGTATTCTTCTTGTTCTTGACCGTGTTGTAGTTCCTCTGCTTGCATTCATCGCATCTGAGTGTGATTTTTACTCTTGCGCCTGCAGCCATTCTTTCGGCACCTCCTATTTTATTTACCCGCGGCAAAGCCCGGGCATTGCCTCCCTGTATTTGGCTGAGCAGGGCGTCTTTCCGCGCAAAAAAGCGCGCAAAAATAAACCTCTCAGCCGACAGGTAATACATAATATAACACAGCCGTCCTGAGAGGTCAACATTTTTCTTTCGTTTTTTCTGCCCTTTTTATGGCAAAATCGGTCAGATCAGGGCCAGGAGCTTAAAAAGCAGGCTCCAGCCGAAAAGCGTGAAGGAACACAGCGCGCTGGTCCACACCACAATGTCCCCGGCCAGCTCCGCGTCGCCGCCCATCTGCTGGGCCATGGTGAAGGAGGCGATGGCTGTGGAGGAGGCAAAAATGCCCAGCAGGGAGACCAGCTCCACCCCCCGGAAGCCCATGACCGCCGCCAGGCCGAGAAACAGCGCAGGAAACACGATCAGTCTTCCCAGACAGACCGCCGACAGCTCCCGCAGATGACCGCCCATCCCGCCGAACCGGAAAAAGGCGCCCAGCAGGAACAAAAGCATCGGGCTGGAGGCGGCAGACATCTGACTCACCACCGTTTCCAGCGGAGCGGGCAGCCGTATCCCCGCCAGCAGCGCCGCGATGCCCACCGCAGAGCCGATGATCAGGGGATTTTCCAGAATATCCGCTGCGACCTTTTTCCAATCGGGCTTCTGCCCGTTAAAGATCGCAAGGGAAATGACGGAAAGAATATTGAAAACGGGGACCACCGCAGCCAGCAGAATAGCCACCGGCCCCAGATCGCCGCCCACCAGGCTTTCGGCGATAGGCAGCCCGATGATCACAAAGTTGGAGCGGAAAAGCCCCTGAATGACCACGCCCCGGCGGCTGCGTTCCTTTACAAACAGCAGCGCGTAACCCAGGCTGAGCAGAAACTCCGCAAGCACGCCCAGTACCGCATAGCCCAGAAGGGACCCCCTCACCGCCGAGGACAGATCCGAGCTGTATATATTATAGAATACCATTGCCGGCATAAAGGCACGGAAAATGATCTTGTTGATTTTCGCTACGTCCGCCCGGTCCAGCAGATGAAAGCAGCGTGCCGCATATCCCACCGCCATTAAAAGGAATATGGGCAGCACCGCGTTAAGACATACAGTAAAACTTTCCATTATTGTCTCTCGCTCCCTCCCGCAGAGTTTAACCCCTGAGGGAAGTTCAAGTCAAGAGCTTGCGGTAAGGAACAAATAATGTTATATTCTAATGCAGAAAAGAGGTCTTGCACAATGGATTACAAAGAAGCGCTTGAATATATCGACGGTGTGGCCTGGTTCGGCTCAAAGCCGGGTCTTTCCCGGGTGACGGAGCTGCTGCACGCCCTGGGCGATCCCCAGAACAGGCTGAAGTTTGTCCACATTGCCGGCACCAACGGCAAGGGCAGCTGTGCCGCCATGCTGGCCTCGGTGCTGAAAACCGCAGGCTATAAAACCGGGCTTTTTACCTCGCCCTATCTCTACCGCTTCAACGAGCGGATGCAGATCAACGGGGAAGAGATCGGAAACGACGCTCTTGCGGACATCGTTACCCGGGTAAGTATTCCTGCGGAGAAGATGGAGGATCACCCCACCGAATTTGAGCTGATGACCGCCGCCGCCATGCTGTGGTACGCGGAGGAGGACTGCGACATTGTGGTGCTGGAGGTCGGGCTGGGCGGCAGATTCGACGCCACCAACGTCATCTCCCGGCCGGAGGTCTCGGTCATCATGAACATCGGCCTGGACCACACAAAAATTCTGGGAGACACGGTGGAGAAGATCGCCGCCGAAAAAGCCGGTATTATCAAGCCCGGCTGCCCCTGCGTCCTGTATCAGCAGAGCGAAAGCGTTGCGCAGGTCATCCGGGAACGCTGTCAGGAAATGGGCTCCTCCCTTTCCATCGCGGATTTTTCCGCCATCAGGACCGAGTTTGACAGCCTTGAGGGCCAGGTGTTCACTTATAAGGGCGAGGCCTGCGCCATTCCCCTGCTGGGCGAACACCAGCGGAAAAACGCCGCCGTGGTCATTGAAACGGTGGAGGTCCTGCGCCGCCGGGGCTGGAAGCTGCCCCAGGAGGATGTGGAGCACGGACTGTACGCGGTCAGCTGGCCCGCCCGCTTTGAGCCGGTATCCGAAGAACCGTACTTCATCGTGGACGGCGGCCACAACCCCCAGTGCGCCCAGACCGTGGCGGAAAATCTGAAAAACTATTTCCCCCTCTGCCGCCGGGTGCTGCTGATGGGCGTGCTGGCGGACAAGGACTACCGGGGGCTTTCCGGAATTCTGGCCCCGGAAGCCGACGAATTTGTCTGTGTCACGCCTGACAGCGACCGAGCCCTGCCCGCAGAGGAGCTGGCCCAGGTGCTCCGGCCCTTCGGGAAGCCGGTGACGGTATGCGAAAGCATCAAAGAAGGCGTATCCGCCGCTATCGACGCCGCCGGACGGGACGGTATGGTCTGCGCCGTAGGCTCCCTGTACATGGTGGGGGCTATCCGGGCCTGCTTTGATTTATACTAAGGAGAAACGTTATGCGAATAATGGCAATCGATTACGGCGACGCAAGGATCGGGCTGGCTGTGTCCGATCTGCTGGGCATGATCTGCGGCGAGGCCTGGACCATGGAGGAATGGAACATGGAGCGGGCGTCAAAGCGCATCAGCGAAGAGGCGAAAAAACGGGACGTGGGCACGCTGGTGCTGGGTCTGCCGAAAAACATGGATGGCAGCGAGGGACCCAGAGCAGAAAAGAGCCGGACTTTCCGGGAGCTGCTGATGGCCGACAGCGGTCTGCCTGTGGTCCTCTGGGACGAGCGGCGCAGCAGCATTGAAGCCCATGCCATCCTTCACGCCGGGGGCAAAAAGGAAAAGCAACACCGTAAAACTGTGGACGCCGTGGCGGCCAGCCTCATTCTTGAGGGATATCTGGGCAGTATAAAATGAGAAGGAGCGGAAAGAATGAGCAGCAGTATTCTCAATCTTGAAAACTTTTCTTTGAAAGCTTTCGGCGCGTCCCTTGGTCTTTCCAGGATTCTTCCCGCCGTGATCACGCTGGCCCTGTGTCTGCTGGCTATCTGGCTGCTGACCAAGCTGACAGACAAACTGCTGGGCCGTTCCAAAAAGATCGACGGCACGCTGGGCGGCTTCATCCGCTCCGCCGTGCGGGGCGTCATGTGGATATTGACGGTGATCATCGTTGCGGACGCCCTGGGCATTCCCACCACCTCTCTGGTGGCCCTGGTCAGTGTAGTGGGCCTGGCGCTTTCCCTTTCGGTGCAGAACATCATGTCCAATCTCTTCTCCGGCATCACTCTTCTGATCACAAAGCCCTTTGTAGCCGGGGATTTTGTGGACATTGCGGGCAAAACCGGCACCATCAAAAGCCTGGGCCTGTTCTACACCATGATGGACACCGTGGACAACACGGTCATCAACATCCCCAACGGAGATGTGACCGCCGCTTCCATCGTCAACTACAGCAAAGAGGCGCTGCGCCGGGTGGATATGAAATTCTGCGCCTCCTATGACGACGCCACGGAAAAGGTGAAAGCCGCCATTCTGGAGGCTGCGGCGGAGGATGCGCGGATAATCGCCGAGCCCGCGCCCTTTATCGCCCTGAGCCAGTATAAGGACAGCTGCATCGAATATGTTGTCCGGCTCTGGTGCAAAAATTCCGACTACTGGGATGTGTATTTCGGCATGAACGAGCGGGTGCGCTCTGCCTTCGACCGCAACGGCATCAGCATGACCTATGAGCACATGAACGTGCATATCATTGAAAAATAATGCCAAAAACGGCCTTTACAACAGCGTAAAGGCCGTTTTTCCATGTAAATAAAGGAAAAATGATAATTTTATCCGTCTTTATTTTCTCCGCTGCGGCACATAATGATAGCGCGGTGATTTCACGCGGGAGGGAGAAAATTTTGGCATGAAAAAAACGATCATCACAGCGCTTCTCTGCTTTGCGCTGGGCTCTGCCATGCCGGCAGCGGCTTATGCCATGGAGCTTGTGGTGGGTGGACAGCCGGTGGGCATACAGCTCAATACCGACGGCGTAATGGTGGCAGGGCTGGCCGCCATAGAGACGGCTGAGGGAGAAAAGTCCCCCGCCGCTGACGCAGGCTTCCGCCAGGGCGACATCATTATCAAAATCGGCGAAAGAAAAGTGAGCTGCGCGGCGGATTTTATCGACGCTGTAGCGGCACTGAACGGCGAGAGCGCGCCGGTGACGGCCCTGAGAGAAGGGAAAGCTGTGGAGATGACGGTGCAGCCGGTGCTGTCCGCCGAGAACCAGTGGATGCTGGGCATGTGGCTTCGTGACGGTCTGTCCGGAATCGGCACGTTGACCTTTTGTGACCCGGACTCCGGGATATACGGCGCGCTGGGGCACAGTGTGAACGACGAGGACAGCGGCATGATGCTGCCGCTGGGAGACGGCAGCATCAGCAGCGCAGAGATCGTTGGCATCGTCCCCGGTTCACAGGGGGCGCCGGGTGAGCTGACCGGCGCCGCCGACACCGGCGAGATCCTGGGAAGCGTTGAGAAGAACACGGAAAAGGGAATCTACGGGCACAGCTATGTAAATTTCAGCGGCAAAGTTGTGGAGACCGGGCAGGTTCAGCCCGGCAAAGCCTCCATTGTTTCCACCATCAACGGCAAGGAGCCCCGGGAATACAGCGTGGAAATCAACCGGGTATACAGCGAGCATGGCTGCACCCGGGTAATGCTGACGGTCACGGATCCTGACCTCTGCGCCGCAACCGGCGGCATCGTACAGGGCATGAGCGGCAGCCCCATTCTCCAGAACGGCTGTCTGGTGGGCGCAGTGACTCATGTATTCGTAAACGATCCCACCAGAGGCTACGGCATCAGCATCCAGGACATGCTGGAGACAGCGGAGATTGAAGACAAGGCGGCGTAAAAAATCCTTTGCAAAAGGAAAAATCTTATGTAACTAAGGCAGAAAAGGCGCGCCGGAATTTGATCCCGGTGCGCCTTCTGCTGAGGTGTAAGTTAGAGAGAAAGGTAAGATTTCAGTATTTCATTTACTTTATCGGTCTCCGGGAGAGCGTACATGACAAAGCTCTCGCAGACACCGGTGGTGTCGTTGGTGACCGCGCCGGTAAGGGCAAGCTCTCTGCGCCTCCAGGGCTTCGCCTTTATCGCATTCTCGCCGCAGAGCAGCGAGATATGCCCATCCTTGTCGCTGCTTAGCTTTGCCGCGCTGATGGCAGAATACTCAACCGATTTGTCGCTGTCCGTCAGAATGATCAGGCGCTTGTCAGTGATGGCGTATTGCATGCGTTTTCTGATCTTTGATGCGTCCAGCAGACCGCGGACAATAAGAAAAACACCGCAAGCCGCCACAACCGCCAGTACGCCGGGCTTCAGCGGAGCATCCTGAGCGCCGGCAAGGATCACATAGCCCGCGCAGATGGCGATTGTCACTATCGCTGTGATTATTCCTTTTCTGATAAAGGGGATTTTATGCGTCTTATCAAGGGTTTCAAAGGCTTCCGGCCGTCCGCTCCACAGCAGCTTTTCTTCTTCTCTCAGGGATTCCTTCAACAGTTCTTCCATAGCTACCTCCTTATTCCTCCCTTACCTGGGTTCCGACTGTATTGTAGCAGAGGAGCCGGTAAAGACGGGGTTAAGGAGCTTTGTCAAACCGCAAATTATCCGCTAAGGCAGAATCTATCCGTCGCCCTCGATCATGCGGTAGCCTACGCCTACCTCTGTGAAAATATACTGCGGCTCCGCTGGATTTTTCTCGATCTTCCGGCGGATATTGGCCATGTTCACACGAAGGATCTGGTTGTTGCCCCTGCTCTGGGGGCCCCACAGCTCTTTCATAATAAAATCATAGGTCAGCACCTTCCCCGCGCACTTGCCGAGGAGGGCCACAATACGGAATTCATTCTGGGTCAGACGGGCGTTTTCGCCGCGGATCAGCACCTGGTGCTTGTCATAGTCTATGGTCAGGTCTCCGGCAGTAAACTTCCCGGTGCTGGCTATGGCACTGTTGGTAAGGCCGGTGCGGGTGTGGCGTATGGCCACCCTTATCCGGGCCAGCAGCTCTGCCGCGCCGAAGGGCTTGGTAATATAATCGTCCGCCCCCTTTTCCAGGGCCTGCACCTTATCCCGCTCATAGCTTCTGGCAGAGACCACCACAATGGGGATCTGGGTCCACTGACGGACGGTTTCAATGATTTCCATGCCGTCCATATCCGGCAAGCCCAGGTCCAGTACCACCAGATCCGGGCAGTGGGAGCTGATCATGGAAAATGCCTCGCTGCCGGAATGGGCCACGATCACGTCAAAGCCGTTTGCGGTGAGTATGGCACGGAGGAAACCGGAAATACTCTTTTCGTCCTCGACCACGAGAATTTTGTCCTTTATGGTCATTGCGTCTACCTCCTGAGCGTAAATGTAAAGCTTGCCCCGCCGCCGGGCAGATTGCAGGCGCTGATCTGGCCCCCGTGGGCTTCCACGATGGTGCGGCAGAGCAGAAGGCCGATGCCCATGCTGCGGCTGTTGTCTGCCGTCTCCCGGCTGCGAAGCTGCAGGCTTCCGTCAAACAAATGCTTCATTACCGCCGGCTCTATCCCCCGGCCGTTGTCCGACACGGTTATTGTGGCATATTCGCTGCCTGCCGAGGCGTTGATCCGGATCCTGCTGGTGGTCTTTCCGTGAGACAGGGCGTTATCCAGCAGATTCAACACCACCTGCTCGATAAGCATGGCGTCCATGGGCACAATAAGCAGTGTTTCCGGCACGGTAACGGATACCTCAATATCCGGGTTCTTTTTGCGGAAGTTCAGAACTACCTCGCTGAGCACTTCCTCCAGCGCCTCGTCTTCCTTCTGTATTCCCCTTAGCTCGTCGCCGCTGATGCGGGTGATGGACAGCAGATTTTCCACCATGCGGCAAAGCCAGTCCGCGTCCTTTTTCGCGTCCTGCAAAAGCTCCGTGCACTGCGTTCTGTCAAGACTGCCCCCGTTTTCCAGCACGGCGCTGATGGAGCCGCTGATCGAGGTGAGGGGCGTCCGCAGGTCATGGGAGATGGCCCGGAGCAGGTTGGCCCGCATTTTCTCCTTTTCGGACTCCAGCCGGATGCGCTCCTGCTCCTTGACCCTTGAGGTCAGCGTGGAAACGGCAAAACCCACCGCCAGCATGGTCATAAAGGTGAGGGGATAGCCGTAGATGGAAAAATCCAGCTTATAATAGGGGTAAGTGAAGGCCCAGTTCACACCGACAACACTGATCAGCGCGGCAAGGGTGCCGTAAAAATAGCCGTCGGTGAGCAGGGAGACGATCAGCACCGCCAGCACAAAGATCATCGGCACATGCACATCTGAGCTGCTGACGCCCTTCAAGGTCTGGCACACAGCAGAGGTCAGGCCCATGGTGACAAAGAAAACCAGCCAGTCCTTCAGGCACATGGGGAAAAATTTTTTCAGTTGTTTTTTCAGCTTCTTCATGGTTTTGATTATAGCACAGAGGCCCGTTAAGCTGCCGTTAAGAAATTAACAGCGCACGAAGCCTTCCTTCGTGCGCTGTTGGTCTCATTCTTTATTCTTGCCGCGGTACTCTCTCATGATCTTGTCAAAATCGTCGATACCCGCGAACGGATCTTCAAGCTCCGCCCTGTTGATCCGCTGGGTCGGCTCCTTTACCGCGGGCTTTTCCTCCCGGCGGTAAAGCGCCTCCTGCTCCTGACGGCGGCGCCGCTCGGCCTGTTTCTTTTCTTTCAGGTGCTTTCTGCGCAGACTGCGGTAGCGCATCACCAGGGCGAAATAGCCCAGGAGCAGAACCGCTACAATGATGATAAGGGCTTTTACCCATCCCTTGTCGAAGATCTCACCCAGACGCTGCTTCAGGAATTCCGTCTTGGACATTTCGATCTTTGTGTTGGTCACAAGGTCGATGGTCCCGTAATTTACCCCGTCTATCGTTATGACAGCCTGGCCCAGGACCGTGCCCGCCTCGATGGGCGCCACCAGTCTGTCCTCAAACACCGTACATTCAAGCTGACGTGCGGTCTCGTCCACGTCGTTGGGCAGCAGCAGCGACACATTCCCCCCGGCGCGGAGAATGGCGTTTCCGTCCCCTGAGGCCAGCTGCACGGTGGCTTTCAGCACAGGATCGGAGGCGGAGATCACCTGACGGTAGGAGAAATTGTCGAACACCCAGTTATAGAGCTTGATCGAATCCGTAAAGTTGTCAAAGGTCGTGGCCCCGGTGTTCAGCGCTCCGCCGCCGCCCAGAACGACCGCCAGCATTCTGAGGCCGTCTTTTTCCGCAGTGGACACCAGGCAATAGCCCGCAGCGCGGGTATATCCGGTCTTTACGCCTGCGGCATATTCATATACATAACCGGAGCCGTAGTTGCCGTTGGGGGTGATCAGGGCGTTGGAGCTGTCGTAGCTGCGCGCTGCGTTCACATTGGTGGCCGGGACCTCGAAATGCGTCGTGTTGCAGATGTTCATAAATTCCTCATGCTTTATGGCCTCTTTTGTAATAAGATAGAGGTCATAAGCAGTGGTCTTGTTGGAGGAGGACAGGCCGTTGGGGTCGGCAAAGCTGGTGTTGGTGCAGCCCAGAGCCGCAGCCCGCTCGTTCATTTTTGCCACAAAAGCGTCGATACTGCCGGCCACACGGACGGCAATAACGTTGCAGGCGTCGTTGGCCGAGTGGATCAGGGCGCACTTGACATAGTCACCGAAGCTCATTTCCTCTCCCGAGACGATGCTGGCGTTGCTGCTGTCTGAGTCCATGCCGGCCTGACAGTCCGCCGGGGCGGTGACCATCTCCTCCATGCTGCACTGGCCGCTCTCCACCGCTTCGATAGCCAGAAGACCGGTCATGATCTTGGTAAGGCTTGCGGGAGAACGCTGCTCATCCATATTTTTGGAATAGATGATCCTGCCGCTGTCCAGGTCGGCCAGCACCGCCGCCTGTACCGCCAGATCCGGCTCATCCAGAGCCTGTGCGGCGGGGGACCAGGCGGAGAGCACCAGGCAGAATATCAAAATCAGAGGGAAAAGTTTAATTTTTTTCATTTTGTTCTCCCGTTTTTCCCGGAATGTGTTATAGTATATACTCAGGGTTGTATATCCGAAAAGAGTTTGCAGGCAATATTATAAGGTTTGCGCAGCGGAAATGCAACACCAAATCACACCAGGAATATCCGGGGGAGTGGCTATGAGCAAAAAGCGGGCGCTTATCCTCAGTCTGCTGGCAGCCTTCGCGTTTTCTGCCGCGGTTTTGCTGCTGCGCTTTCCCCGGCCGTCCGGAGGCGCTGCGGAGATCTCCGCAAAAGCTGTCCCGGAAGCGGCCATACTCTCTGGCAGCGGCGGAGAACAGCCGGCCCTTGAGCTTCTGCCCGGTGAGAAGCTGAACATCAATATCGCCACGGCGGAGGAGCTGATGCGGCTGCCGGGAATCGGTCCGGCTCTGTCCGGCGCCATCGTGGCCTATCGGGAAGAAAACGGTGTTTTTTCTTCTGTTGAGGATATAATGAGGGTTGACGGCATTGGCGAAGGCCGCTTTGCCGCCATTGAGGAATACATCTGTGTCAGCTGAACGCAGATGGCCGATCACGCAAGGGGTATAGCATGAAAATACTGGTCGTCGACGACGAGCGGCTGCTTGTCAAAGGCATAAAATTCAATCTGGAAAACGAGGGCTACACCGTGGACGCGGGTTACGACGGTGAGGACGCCGTGAATATGGCCCGCAGCGGGGAATACGACCTGATCATCCTGGACCTGATGATGCCCAGGAAGGACGGGCTCCAGGCCTGCCAGGAGATCCGCAGCTTCTCCACTGTGCCCATCATTATGCTCACCGCCCGCAGCGAGGGGGCCGATCTGCTCATGGGCTTTGAATCCGGCGCGGACGACTATGTGACAAAGCCCTTCAACATTCTGGAACTGAAGGCCCGTGTCCGGGCGCTGCTGCGCCGGGCCAGCATCGCCGCGCCGCAGGGATCCACCGCAGTACTGAAACGGGGCCACATCGCCATCGACCCGGAGCGGCGAAGCGCGGAGAAAAACGGCGTGCCGGTGGAGCTGACCCTGAAGGAATTTGACCTGATTGAATTTCTGATGCGAAACCCCGGCCGGGTATACAGCCGGGAGAGCCTGCTGGATCTGGTCTGGGGCTATGATTACCAGGGGGACACCCGGACAGTGGACGTACATGTTCGGCGGCTCCGGGAAAAGCTGGAGCTGAATCCGGCCCAGCCGGAGTACATCATTACCAAATGGGGCGTGGGCTATTACTTTGCAGACAGGGGCTGAGTTATGCACAGTATTCGATTTCAGTTTTTGGCCTTTATCTCGGTCATCATGCTGGTGCTGCTGGTTCTGCTGAACATTCTTCCCATCGCCTCCTCCCGGGACCTGGTTTTTGAGGAAAAGAAAGACTCCATGTCCAGTCAGGCGGCGGTCATCGCTTCGTCCCTGTCCGGTCTGGAGCGGCTGAGTCAGGAGAGCATCACCGAGGTGCTGAAGATCCTGGACATCAGCGGATACTCCCGCACGGTGGTGACCGACGCGGAGGGTCTCGTCCTTTATGACGACGGCGGGCGCACCGGCGTCGCCACAGAGCTGGAGGATATCCTTACCGCGCTGACGGGCAAAACGGTTTTTCGCTCGCTCTTTGCCGACAGCGCCTTTTCCAGTGCCTATGCCATGCCGGTGAGCAGCCAGGGCAGCACCAGGGGCGCTGTGTATCTCACCGAATACGACACCGAGCGGGCCAGGATCATTCTGGACATACAAAGCGAGATCCGGGTCATGTCCGTGACCATCGTGCTCCTTGTACTCCTGGTTGCGGGTGTCATTTTCAACCTTCTGCTCCGCCGTATGCAGGAGCTGGTCCGCTCCATGCGCATTGTGGCCGGGGGGGATTACAGCCACCGACTTGCCGTGCGGGGGCAGGATGAGCTGGCCGAGCTGGGAAACGAATTCAATCTGCTGACCCAGCGTCTGGACGAGACCGAGCGGCAGAGACGCCGTTTCGTGTCTGACGCCTCCCACGAGCTGAAGACCCCGCTGGCCTCCATCCGTCTGCTGGCGGACAGCATTGTGCAGAGCGAGAACATCGACATGGAAACCGCCCGTGAATTTGTGACCGATATCGGCAACGAAGCGGAGCGGCTCCAGCGCACTACAGAAAAGCTGCTGGATCTTTCCAGGCTGGACGACGGCGTGCAGATCCTGCCGGAGCCGGTGGATGTAAAGCAGGTTTCCCTGGACGCGCTGGTGATGCTGCGGCCTCTGGCGGAGGAAAAACAGGTGAAGCTCCGCAGCGAGCTGGCCGAGGGCTGCGTGGTGATGGCCAACACCGACGATATGTTCCATATCATCTTCAATCTGACGGAAAACGCCGTCAAATACAATGTGCCGGGAGGCAGCGTCCGCCTGATTCTGAAGGGGGACAAGGAGCACATCTATCTCACCGTGGAGGACACGGGGATAGGGATCCCGGAAGAGGACAGACTGAATATATTCTCCAGGTTCTACCGCGTGGATAAAGCCCGCTCGCGGGAAGCCGGCGGCAGCGGACTTGGTTTGAGTATAGTACACGACGCGGTGCTCGCCCATGGGGGCACCATCGCCGTGGGGCAAAATAAACCGCAGGGCTCACGATTCATCGTCAGCTTCCCGCGGCCAACATCGGAGGAAACAGGAATATGAACAGTATTGCAAAAATTCAGGAAAAACTGCGTGAGAAGGAGCTTGACGCCATCCTGATCACCGACGAAAAGAACCAGCGCTACGCCGCCGGCTTCCCCTTTACCGACGGCTATGTGCTTGTGAGCCGCGAAAAGGCCTGGCTGCTCACCGATTCGCGCTACATAGAAGCGGCGGAGAGCAGCGTGGACAGCTGCGTCACCGTGCAGATGTTCGACCAGCAGCACAGCCGCCTTTCCCTGCTCATTGCCGCTTTGCAGGAGGCAAAGGTCTCCCGTCTGGGCGCGGAGGAGAAGAAGCTGAGCCACGGCGAATATCTGGGGCTGGAAAAGGATTTGGGCCTGTCTCTCCTGCCCGCTCAGGATATCCTCTCCGATCTGCGCGCGGCAAAGAGCGCCGGGGAAATCGAATCCATGCGCCAGGCCCAGCGCATCAGCGAGCTTGCCCTTGAAGAGACGCTGCAGGTCATCAGGCCCGGCATGACCGAGCGGGAAGTGGCAGCAGAGCTGGTCTACCGTATGCTCCGCCACGGCAGCGAGGGCAACTCCTTTGACCCCATTGTGGTCACCGGCTCCAAGACCAGTCTGCCCCACGGCGTGCCCGGGGACAAGGTGGTTCAGGAGGGCGACTTCCTCACCATGGACTTCGGCTGCCTGAAAAACGGCTATTGCTCCGACATGACCCGTACCGTTGCCGTGGGCCGCGCCACCGACGAGATGAAAAACATCTATTCCATCGTGCTCAAGGCCCAGCTGGCCGGTATCGCCGCCGCCCGCGCCGGTATCCCCGGCAAGGTGATCGACGGCGCGGCCCGCAAGGTGATCGTGGACGCGGGCTACGGCCAGTATTTCGGCCACGGCTTCGGCCACAGTCTGGGTCTGGACATCCATGAGGCGCCCAATGCCAATCCCCGCGGCGAGACCCTTATGCCCGTTGGCGCAGTGGTCAGCGCAGAACCGGGGATCTACCTGCCCGGAAAGTTCGGCGTGCGAATCGAAGATGTAATGGTCCTGACCGAGACCGGCTGCGAAGTGATCACCAAGGCCCCCAAAGAACAGCTGATTATCCTGTAAAACCCATGTTTTTCGGAAAAGGGTCTTGCAAAAACTGCGGTTATACTGTAGAATACCTAAGTTAATACTATTATTTAATAATTTATTTTCGGGAGGTCCCATTTATGATTACAGCAGGCGATTTCAGAAACGGCGTCACTTTTGAGATGGACGGCCAGGTCATGCAGGTCATCGAGTTCCAGCATGTCAAGCCCGGCAAGGGCGCGGCTTTCGTCCGTACCAAGATGAAGAACGTCATCACCGGCGCAGTCACAGAAACTTCTTTCAACCCCACCGCGAAATTTGAAAATGCCACCGTAGACCGCATCACCATGGAGTACAGCTATAACGACGGCAACCTGTACTACTTCATGAACCCCGAGACCTACGAGCTGGAGCCCGTTGACGAAGCTGTTCTGGGCGACAACTTCAAGTTCGTCAAGGAAAACATGGAGTGCACCATCTACTCCTACAAAGGCAAGGTATTCAACGTGGAGCCTCCCTTCTTCGTGGAGCTGGAGGTAACCCAGACCGACCCCGGCTTTGCCGGCAACACCGCCACCAACGTCACCAAGCCCGCCACCCTCGAGACCGGCGCAGAGGTGAAGGTGCCTCTGTTTATCAACCCCGGCGACCGCATCAAGATCGACACCCGCACGGGCGAGTATCTCGAGCGCGCCAAGGCCTGAGTATTTGCCGAAACCGTTTGCGCGGAAAGGAGCTTTTTATGACCACGAAGGAAAAAGCGGCCTACCTGAAGGGCCTGGCCGACGGTCTGGGCATGCTCGACGACTCCAAGAGCGGCCGCGTGCTCTCCTGCATCATCGACATTCTGGGCGAGCTTGCCTCCGATCTGGAGGACATTGAGGACAGCGTGTTCTCCCTGTCCGAGGAGGTCGAGCAGCTCGGCGTTGACCTCGACGAGGTCGGCGATATCCTCTGCGGCGACGAGGAGGACGACCTGCGCGGCTGCTGCGGTTCCTCCTGCTGCTGCGGCGACGAGGATGAGGACGAGGACGAGGACGAGGACGAAGAGGACGGCGAGGAGCCGGTCTTCTATGAGGTTACCTGCCCGGCCTGCGGCGAGACCATCACCGTCGATGAGGACGTGCTCGCCCTCGGCAGCATCCCCTGCCCGAAGTGCGGGGAAGACCTCGAGTTCGACTTCGATTACGACCCCGACGAGGACGAGGAAGCAGACGGCGAAAACGCCGATTGACGCCGGCGTGCCGGCGCGGAAGGCCGGCTTGCCTGAATACGAACAGAACGCCTGGAAAATCAGAGAATTTTCCAGGCGTTTTCCATATGAAAAGCAGAAAACAGAAGCGCGACAGGGAGGCGAGAGCGTGTTCAGACCAATGCGAAGAAAGA
>JALFVN010000028.1 GCA_022787565.1 Clostridiales bacterium
TTGTTTTTGATTGCGCGATCAAACTAAATTCTGTTATTCGTCCCTTACCTGAAGCGTTAACACATCCGGTCGGGCATAATGTCCGCAAACATCGTGCTCCATTCTACTAGCTGGCACCTTCTGCATGTCCAGCTCAGCATAGATAATGCCTTCCTTATTCCAAATGGTTTCCGTAACATCATGACCATATGGGTCTATGATGCAGCTGCCGCCTCGACATACGATATCGGAGAGCTTATCAATCTCATGAGCCGCGCTAAAGGTTGACGGATACATCTGTTTGGTAAAATACATATCGCAATTCACAAAATAACAATGCCCTTCGATAGCAATATGACGAATCGTATTCTGCCACTCCACATTATCATTCGTGTTTGGAGAAATGTAGATTGTAACCCCCTTCTGATAAAGAGCTACACGCGCCAACGGCATATAGCTTTCCCAACAGATCAGATTTCCGACAGGCCCCCACGGTGTATTCATAACAGGGAAGAATTCCTTATCAGCATCGCCCCAGACAACACGCTCGCTACCTGTAGGTTTGAGTTTTCTGTGATTATATGTTTTACCTTCAGGTGAGATCATCATGTTGGAGTTGTATAAGGTTGCGGTTACGGAATCAACCTCAGAATATCCAATGCTGACATACACATTACTTGCTTTGGCTGTTTCAATTATTTCTCTCATTTCAGAGCCATTGGAAAGAATTGAGTTGTCATAATAGCATTTCCAGTCTTTTCGCCCATCAGGATTTCGACTACCGACAGTAAAACCATATGTCATGCCATAAGGATAACCGGGAATAAACAACTCCGGAAACACGACAAATTCAGCCCCATGTTCAGCGCACTCTTTGATAATACGAATCGCTTTCTCTTTGCATTTTTCCTTATCAAACATAATTGGAGCAGCCTGAACTACCGCAATCTTCAATTTATTTTTCATGATAATCATAATTCAAGTGTATCCTTTCTTCAGCTGCTATCTATGACGTACAAAATTTAGGCTTGTTGCTCTGACAATAGTCCTGTAGTCTCAACTCAGGCTCGAGACAAGAGAACTACCGTCTCCACATGACAAGTCCTGGGGAACATGTCCACAGCGGTGACATCTTTCAGCGTATAACCAAAGGAATTGAAGCGCAGGATATCTCTGGCCAGGGTGGCGGGGTTGCAGGAGACGTACACGACGCGCTCCGGCGCCATGGAGGCGACGGCGGCAACGGCGTCCTCGCTCATGCCCTTTCTGGGCGGGTCGACCACCACCGCGTCCGGCTTTAACCCCCGTTCGGCAAGCTCGGCGGCGGCCTGTCCCGCGTCGGCGCAGATAAATTCCGTATTGCAGATGCCGTTCATTTCGGCGTTCTTTTTTGCGTTTTCAATGGCCTCCGGCACGATCTCCGCGCCGATGACCTGCCCGGCCCGCTGTGCAAGGCACAGGGATATGGTGCCCGCGCCGCAGTACAGGTCGAAAACAAGAGAATCCTTGGCGGGAGAGGCATATTCCACAGCCCTGGCGTACAGCTTTTCCGCCTGGGGCGGATTGATCTGGAAAAAAGCCTGGGGTGATATATTGAAGCGCACACCGCAGAGACTGTCTGTGATGTCGGCCCGGCCCCAGAGCGTGTAAAAATCACCGGAGAGCACGGTGTTGCCCCGGGTCTTGTTGATGTTCAGCACGATCCCGCTCAGCGCAGGACAGCTTTGCCGCAGCGCCTCCACCAGCTTGCCGGTGGCAGAGCCAAAGCCCCGTGCGGCCACAATACAAGCCACCGCATCGCTGCTGTTTACAGCCCGGCGGCAGAAAACGTGCCGGACAACCCCGCGCCCGCTCTCCTCGTCATAGGCGTGTATGGCGTTTTCGTTCATAAATCGAACGACAGCGGCAGCGACCCGCTCGCTGAGCTCGTCCTGCAAGAGACATTTGGCGATGGGGATCAGCTGATGGCTGCGCTCCCGGAAAAAGCCGTAGGCAGCAGAGCCTTCGCTCTCTGCCACAGCGAAAATGGCCTTGTTGCGGTAACGCTCCGTTTTTTCGCTGCCGAGAATTTCACCGGCGCTGACGCTCTGCTTTCCGATATGGACAAGGGCGTCGTTTACCCGGCCCAGCTTGAAGTTCAGTTCCTCCTCATAGTCCATATGGCAGAGATCGCAGCCGCCGCACTTGCCGAAATACGGGCATGATGGCTCCACCCGGCAGGGAGAAGGGGAGAGCAGCTCCTCGCCCCGGGCAAAAACCGCCGAAGCGCTGACCTTGACAATGCGGATGCGCCACTGCTCGCCCACAATGGCACGGGGAATGAAAACCGCCCGTCCCTCAACGCGGCAAACACCGTAGCCGTCGGAAGAATAGGACTCTATTCCGACGGTAAATATTTGATTTTTCTTTAGTTCTTTCATGTTTTGGATTTTAGCATAAGCCTCAGGAATTATCAATCACATAAAAATTCTATACATAATCTTTTCCTGCGGACAAATACTATGCTCGTCAATAAACAAGGAGGAAAGACATGAAGAAGATCATTGCATATATCGCCATGGCAGCGATCATTGCTGCGCTGCTCACCGCCTGCGGCGACGGCAGGATAACGGACAATACGGTGACAAGCCCCGGTGTCACGCCCGGAGGCAACACAGAGGTCATGCCCGGCGTTGTCAGCCCCAATGTGACCGGCACTCCCGACGACGGTGTTGTGGGAGACATTGAGGACATGTTCGAAGACGAAAACGACGGCAGAAATGATATGCTGAATTCGCCTGCCGTTACCGCAAAACCCTGACGATGAAAACAGAGCCGCTGCAAACGGCTCTGTTTAACTTTTTTCTTGATTTACGCGGGGCGGGAGTGTATCATGGGGAAAACAGGAGGAAGATACCATGAGCTACATACCTACACCCGAACAGGCTGAAGAGCTTGTGAAACAATACAACAAGGAGCCCTTCCATATCCAGCACGCGGAGACCGTCTCCAAGGTCATGGGGGAGTTTGCCAAAGAGTATGACCCGGACAATGTGGATTTCTGGCGCACGGTGGGCATGCTCCACGACATTGATTTTGAGCTGTACCCCGAGCAGCACTGCGTAAAGGCCAGGGAAATGCTTCATGAGCTGGACATCGACGAGGAGCTTATCCACGCGGTCATCAGCCACGGCTACGGCATCTGCATCGATGTGGAGCCGGTGAAATATATGGAAAAGGTGCTCTTTGCCACCGACGAGCTCACCGGCTTGATCGGCGCCGTCGCCCTGATGCGGCCCACCGGCATTTCCGACATGGAGGCAAAGTCCGTGGTGAAAAAATTCAAGGACAAGAAATTTGCCGCAGGCTGCTCCAGGGATGTGATCCGGCAGGGCGCGGAGATGATGGGCATGGAGCTCAGCGAGCTGATCGCCAAAACCATCAACGCCATGCGCGCCTGATGCTGGAAGTTTATCTTGCCGTTGTTTCCGGACTTGACCCGGAGGGAGAGTATCCTCTTTCCCTATATCGGCGTGAAAAGCTGAAGCGGCAGAAAAACGCTCTGGCCCGGAAACAGGGCATGGGGGCGGAGCTGCTGCTTATCAAAGCGCTTGAGGCTGCTGCTCCCGGCCTTTTGCCGCCGCTGGATATTGTATGCGGAAAAGACGGCAAGCCGGTGCTTGCGGGAAGTGGGATCTGTTTCAATCTGTCCCACTCCGGCAGCTTTGCCGCCTGTGCCGTATCCGACAGTCCGGTGGGTCTCGATATTCAGACGGAAAGGGACTGCAATGACCGTCTTGCGGAAAAGTATTTCACCGCTCCTGAGAGGCGGTTTCTTGCTGAAAGTGAAAATAAGGCCTATGCTTTTACCATGCTCTGGAGCATGAAGGAAAGTTGCGTCAAACTCCTTGGCACAGGCTTGAAAACGCCGCTGTCCTCTTTTTCGGTGGACCCGCAGAGCAATACAGCCTGCCTTGACGGCCATGTGCTGTATTTTTTTCACGACCGCATTAATGGCTGCCATTTGGCCCTGTGCAGCGCTGACGGCGCTGCCATCAGCGGAATAAAAATCATCGAAGTAAAGCTGCTGCCATGAGCGGCAGCTTTTACACGTTCAGGCCGCACTCCCGCATGACGGCTTTGAGCTTTGCCAGATTCCCCTCGCCGATCTCCACCAGCGGCAAACGGAGAATCCCGCTGTCCATATCCATCAGCTTCATGGCGGCCTTTACCGGGATGGGATTTGTCTCGATAAACAGGGCGGAAAAGAGCTCCGCGTATTTTCCGTAAAGTTCAGTCGCCGCGGCAAAGTTCCCTTCAAGACACAGCGCGCAGAGCTTTGCCGTTACCGCCGGGACAATATTGCTGGCCACCGAGATAACGCCCAGCGCGCCCAGGGCCATCATGGGCACAGTGTTGTCGTCATTTCCGCTCCAGATGTACAGATCATCTCCGCAGCGGCTCCTGACCCTGGCGATCAGGCTGAAATCGCCGGAGGCCTCCTTGATCCCGTTGATATTGGGGTGCTGCGACAGAACTTTGTAGGTCTCCGCGCTGATGGATATGCCGGTGCGGCTGGGCACATTATAGAGGATCATGGGAATTTCCACCCGGTCGGCTACATAAGTGAAGTGTTCAATCAGCCCTTTTTGGGTAGACTTGTTGTAGTAGGGCGTTACCATCAGAATGCCGTCCGCCCCGGCGAATCGGGCGTTTTCCGCATATTTCAGGGCGGTTCTGGTGTTGTTGCTGCCAACGCCGGCAATGATCTTCATCCGGCCCCGGTTTGCCATTACGGTAAAACGGACAAGCTCGTTATGTTCGTTCTCGCTATGTGTGGGATTTTCCCCGGTAGTGCCGCAAACCACAATGGCGGAGGTCCCGCTTTCATACTGAAAATCGATGTTTCTGGCCAGCCGGTCATAGTCAATTCCGTTTTCCGTAAACGGCGTTACAATCGCAGTGCAGGAGCCCTTGAACAAAGGTGTTTTAAGCATAACAGCCTCCTATAATATGTTTTCCGAAAAGAACTTATTCGCCGCCATGCAGGATTATTACAGTTCAAGTTGAAAAGCGCTATGGGTTCTGCTATAATAAAAAAACCTAAGCTTCGAGGGGTTTTATGCGAAAAAGACTGTTTTTACCCATATTTTTCATTTCCTTTGCTGCTGTGCTGCTCCTTTTTTCCCGGGAAAACGCCGCTCTTGCCGCCATGCCGGAGGACGGGCCGGAAAAGGGGACCATTGCGGCGGTTTCCACGGAAATTGACAGGAGTACCTATACGGACGGTTCCGTGTTTGAAAATGAGCCTGCAAAGGTGGAGACCGTAAAGATCGGACTGCGCTACGGGGAAGACGGGGTGTACAGCGCCTGGCTGGTCAATCCCTACGGAGAGGGGTTCCTTGTCGGCTTTTACGACGAAGACCGGCGGTTTCAGCAGCTTTTCCTTTATGGGGGCGCCGATCTCAGCGTTTCCGGAGGCCAGAGCTGGCACATCCTGCTGGACGGCGCCTTTTCCGATTTTGCCCAGGCCAGGAATTCCGCCCTCTCATATGGGGGCTTTGTAGGCTATATCAACGGCGAATACCGGGTGCTCTACGGCAGCTTTGGCAGCCGTGAGGCGGCGGAGAACCGAAAGTCCCTTTTCCGCCTGAGAGGGGAGAGCTACAACGCCGGGGAAAGCGCCCTGCTGCTCACAGATTCCTCGCCCATCATGCTCTTTGACGATCCCCGTGGCTTTGCGCTTCTGCCGGAGAGCAGCGGGGGAAAACCCGCTTTCCGCTTTGATGGAAACAGCTATTACGGCGGCGTCCGTTTCACCGCCTGGGAGAAGGGAAAAATCAACGTGGTGAACTTCGTTGATCTGGAGGACTACGTTAAAGGCGTTATTCCCTATGAGATGAGTTCCTCCTGGCCCTATGAAGCGCTGAGAGCCCAGGCCATATGCGCAAGGACCTATGTGGTCTTTAATCAGAACGCCTATGAGGAATACGACTTTGATCTGACCGACGATACGGAGAGCCAGGTTTACCGGGGCTATGACGAGGCAAACGGTACAACAGACTCCGCCGTTGACTCCACAGCCGGTCTTTATGTCCGCTATGAGGGGAATATCTGCGATATCTATTACTTTGCTTCCTCCGGCGGCGCCTCTGAGGACGGGATCAATGTTTTCGGTGTAAACGAGCCCTATCTGTCGGGAAAAGCCGATCCCTTTGAGGACGCGGTAGACTACAACATCAGAGACTGGACCGCCTATCGCGGCGGCGATGAGATGGCCCGGCAGCTCAACGCAGAGGGTTATACCATAGGCCCTGTCCGCGAACTGGTCCCGGAATACTCGGCAAACGGAAATGTGATTGCCATGACCTATATCGACGATGAGGGGAACAGCCTCCGCCTGGAGGGCAGGGAATGTTATTCCCTGATCCGGCTTAACAACTGCCGATTTACCGTGGAAAGCGACGGATACAGCTTCGTCTTCCGGGGCGACGGCTGGGGCCACAACTGCGGGATGAGCCAGTGGGGGGCCAATGCCATGGCCTCGGTTTACGGCTATGACTGCGAGGATATCATCAGATTTTATTTTACCGGAGCATATATAGGATGAAAAAAAGCGATTTTTATTTTGAGCTCCCTGAGGAGCTGATTGCCCAGACACCCATACAGCAGCGTGACCACTCCCGGCTGATGCACCTGGATAAGCAGACAGGGGAGATCAGCCATGAGCATTTTTATGATCTGCCCAGGTTTCTGAAAAAAGGGGACTGCCTTGTGCTGAACGACTCCCGGGTTCTGCCGGCAAGGCTGATCGGCTGCCGCTCCACCGGGGGCAGCGTGGAGCTGGTTTTGCTCCGAGATCTGGGAGAGGGACGCTGGGAATGTCTCAGCCGCCCGGGGAGAAAGACAAAGCCGGGTACGGAGCTGAGCTTTGGCGACGGTGAGCTGACCGCCACAGTGGAAAGCGTGGCCGAGGGCGGAAACCGCATCGTACAGTTCCATTATGAGGGCATTTTCCTGGAAGTCCTTGAACGGCTGGGTAAAATGCCGCTGCCGCCCTATATCAAAGAAGAACTTCAGGACGCGGAGCGGTATCAGACCGTCTATTCAAGGGAGATCGGCAGCGCAGCTGCCCCAACGGCCGGACTGCACTTTACCAGGGAGCTGTTGGACCAAATCGAGTCCATGGGCGTCAATGTGTGCTATGTGACCTTGCATGTGGGCCTCGGCACCTTCCGCCCGGTGAAAGAGGACGAGATCGAAAACCACGAGATGCATTCGGAATTCTGTATCATCCCGGAGCGCACGGCCCGGATCGTGACCGAGACAAAGAGAGCCGGCGGCCGGGTGATCGCCGTGGGCACCACCTCCTGCCGGACCCTGGAGAGCTTTGCCAACGAGGACGGAAGTCTGCCGGTAAGCTCCGGCTGGACCAATATTTTTATCTATCCCGGCTATCGCTTCAAGTGTATCGACGCACTGGTCACCAACTTCCATCTGCCGGAGAGCACGCTGATCATGCTGGTGTCCGCCCTGGCGGGCAGGGAGCATGTGCTGAACGCATATAAATGCGCCGTTGAGGAAAAATACAGATTTTTCTCCTTCGGCGACGCAATGATGATAGAATAGGAGAAATTGAATTTGTTCAGGCTTCTTAAACAGGAAGGCCGCGCCAGACGCGGCGAATTTGAAACGCCCCACGGATTGGTGCAAACCCCGGTGTTCATGAACGTGGGCACGCAGGGCGCAATAAAGGGCGCGCTTTCCGCCCGGGATCTGAAGGAGATCGGCTGCCAGGTGGAGCTGTCCAATACATACCACCTGCATGTACGCCCGGGCGACGGGCTGATCAAGGAACTGGGCGGACTGCACCGCTTTATGACCTGGGACGGTCCCATTCTTACCGACAGCGGCGGATTTCAGATCTTTTCCCTGGCAAAGCTGCGGAAGATCACCGAGGATGGCGTTAAATTCAACTCCCATGTTGACGGGCGGCACATTTTTATGGGGCCTGAGGAGAGCATGCGGATACAGGCCAACCTGGGCTCCGACATCGCCATGGCCTTTGACGAGTGCATCAAGATCCCCTCGCCCCGGGATTATGTGCAGCGCTCCTGCGACAGGACCTTCCGCTGGCTCCAGCGCTGCAAGAAAGCGCTGGACGAGTACAACAGTTTGGACGATGCGGTGAACCCCGGTCAGATGCTCTTCGGCATCAATCAGGGCGCCACCTTCAAGGATATCCGCGTCAGCCATATGAAGCAGATCGCGGAGCTGGATCTGCCCGGCTACGCCATCGGCGGTCTGGCGGTGGGGGAGACCCACCAGGAAATGTACGACACCATCGAAGCGGTGGAAGAATACATGCCCAAGGACAGGCCCCGCTATCTGATGGGCGTGGGTACGCCCGGAAATATCATCGAAAGCGTGGCACGGGGCGTTGACTTTTTTGACTGCGTTATGCCGGCAAGAAACGGGCGCCACGGGCATTTATTCACCTGGAAGGGCATCATCAATATTAAAAACGAAAAATATGCCAGGGACCTGCTGCCCATCGACCCGGAATGCGGCTGCCCGGTGTGCAGGCGCTACTCCCGCGCCTATGTCCGGCACCTGTTCAAGGCGGAGGAAATGCTGGCTATGCGTCTGGCTGTGGCCCACAACCTGTATTTTTACAACAGGCTTATGGAGAGAATAAGAGACAGCCTTGATAGGGGCTGCTTTACGCAGTTCAGGCGCGAATTTTCAGAAATTTTGGATAAACGAATATAAGCATCTTGAAATTGAAGTATTTTGCATGTATAATACAAGAAACATTGTTTTGGAGGTAAAAACACAATGACTTTATTGCTTACAGCAGATGCGACAGCAGCCGGCGGCGGTATGTCCATGATTATTATGCTGGTGGTCATGTTCGCCATCTTCTATTTTCTGATTATCCGTCCGGAAAATAAGAGAAAGAAAAAGACTGAGGAAATGCGCAGCAGCCTGAGCCTTGGCGACGAGATCACCACCATCGGCGGAATCGTCGGCAAGATCGTCCAGGTCACCGAGGATACCATCACCTTTGAGACCGGTGAGGACAGAGTCCGCATCCAGACCAAAAAGTGGGCCGTATCCACCACCGCAAAGATGGAAGCCGCAGAAGCTGAAGCCAAAAATAAAAAGCGCAAATAATTTTCAGCATGAAAAGCACCCCCGTCAAATAGGATTGTAACGATCTTAATTGACGGGGGTGCTTTTTTGTTATGGATTCAGACAAAAACCGATTTGCGCTGCTGTTTCTGATAAAGGCCGCGGCAATCTGGCTGATCACGGCAATAATCCTGCTGCTTTTAAGCGCCGGAATCATCAGCGCCATGAATCTCAGCTCATCATTTGTTGCCTATTTCAGCGCGGGCGTCAGCTTTCTTTCAGCCTTTGCGGCAGCTTTCGGCGCCAGTGCCGGATCAAGCGGAAGAATAAAATGCGGGCTTCTTGCCGGACTTGCGCTGACAGTGCTGCTGATCATGCTTGGATTTATCGTTGAGGGGAAAGAACTGAGCGCGGACGGCGTGCTGAGCGTCGCCAGCTTTACGCTGACCGGCGCCCTGGCCGGGGGACTGTTTGCCCCGGTTGGCAAGGGAGGCTGGACAAAGCGCTCATTCCGTATGAAAAAAGGAAAATTGTAACGCAAGTTTACATAACATCATAGAAAGCAATTATCGCTTGATTGATTCAGCCGGTAGGGAAAAATCAAGATATTGTAGGCTGTTGGGCGGCCTGGTACAAAAACTTGGTTTTCCTCAGCAACAGATTTTCTGAAGTTGACATAAGGAGAAAAAATTTTTGAAAAATCGAAAAAAAGTCTTGATTAATTTGATGTTTTGTAATATATTGTTACCACAGCGTAGTTATGTTAATCATATTTTTATGCCACAAAATTTCAAAGCGGTGACAAGAAATGAATAACCGGCAAATATCTTCCACCTATTCCTTTCTGGTATTTGTTTTCTTTATTGCCGGTGGTATAACCGCGTCACTGACCTTAACGGATTTTCCCGATATTCCGGGCAATATACCGCTGCCGGAAAACTACATTTTTGTACTTGTGCCCATTGTGCTGTCGTTTTTTCTTGCGATGACGGTGCTTGGTGTGTTTCTGCTCCCTGTGTGCAGCTTTGTCTGCGGCGCGTTTATCGCCTGCCAGGCGCAGGGAATGCTTTCTCAGGGAAAGGTCTGCGGGGATTACCGTGACGGCTGCGCCTTTCTGTGCGTTCTGGTTCCGGCGTTCTTTGTGATCTGCTCCGGCGGGATGCAAAGCTCAGCGCTGATAAGGGAGGCTCTGGCAAAGGCTGGAGCGCAGAGCAAAACTTCGTTCAGGTCTTATATCCTGGCGGCTGTCGCTGCAGGTGCGGCTGTCTGTCTGGCGGGATATATCATCAATAAGATATAAAAAGAGGAAAGGAGGGCGTTCGGATGCTTAACAGCGAATGTATTGAAATATTTGAAAAGTATCTGCGGGAGGAAAAAAAATCCTCTGCCAACACCCTCAGTTCTTATCTTCGCGATATCAGGCAGTTTGGGGCCTATCTTGAGCTGCATACGGATACGGATTTCGTATCTGCCACGGAAGATGAGCTGTCAGAGTATATCAATTGGCTGAAAGGACAGGGAAAATCCGTTGCTACGGTTTCAAGATGCATCGCCTCTCTGAAATGTCTGTACGCTTTTCTGACCATAAGGCAGATCATTGCGGAAAATCCCTCAACAAAGCTGGTCCCGGACAAAGGGGAGCATAAGCTCCCGCAGATCCTCACCAGCCAGGAGGTGGACCTGCTGCTGGAACAGCCCGAATGCATCGACGCAAAAGGCTACAGGGACAAGGCTATGCTGGAGCTGCTGTATGCCACCGGTATCCGGGTGACGGAGCTGATCAACCTGGATATTACGGACATCAATCTGGCTGCCGGCGTAATCCGCTGCCGCACCCGGGATAAGGAGCGACTGATCCCCATGTATGCCAAGGCGGTCAAGGCTCTCAGCGACTATGTGATCCTTGTCCGCCCCCAGATGATCGCTTTGCCCGATGAGCCGTCCCTGTTTGTCAACGTCAACGGTGAGCGTATGTCCCGTCAGGGCTTCTGGAAGCTCATCAAGTATTACCAGAAAAAAGCGAACATAGAAAAGGATATCACTCCTCACACGCTCAGGCACTCTTTTGCCGCCCATCTGCTGGAAAACGGTGCGGATATCCACGCCATACAGGAAATGCTGGGCCATGCGGACATCTCCTCCACCCAAGTATATACCCAGCTGGTGAAAAAGCAGCTGAAGGACGTCTACAACAAAGCCCACCCCCGCGCATAACAAAAAGTCTAACCGGCGCATGATGGCGCCGGTTAGACTTTTTTGGTTGCCATCATGTCCGGTTTATGATAAAATCATGAGGGAAAATAAGGACGTGATCAAATGAGAATACTGGGTCTTGACCCGGGAATTGCCACCATCGGCTTTGGCCTTGTTGAGTCAGACCGGAGCAAATACAGTCTGGTGCGCTGCGGCGTCATCACTACGCCCGCCCATACCAGCCTTTCCAGCCGGCTTGAACAGATCTATGATGACCTTAGCCAGCTTTTGGAAGCCTTCAGGCCGGAGGCTGTTTCCATTGAGGAGCTGTTTTTCAACACCAACATCACCACGGGAATTGCCGTGGCTCACGGCAGGGGAGTGATCCTGCTGGCCTGCCAGAAGGCAGGGGTGAAAATATACGAATATACGCCGCTGCAGGTCAAGCAGGCCGTATGTGGCTACGGGCGGGCAGAGAAATCCCAGGTGATGGACATGGTCAGACGTCTCTGCAATCTGAAAGCCCCGCCCAAACCCGACGATGCTGCGGACGCCGTGGCCCTTGCGCTCTGCCATGCAAGAAGCTCCACATCATTACTCTACAGGGGTGAGAGAGAAGAATGTTCTACCATATAGAAGGAAAGCTTGTCGAGGTGGGCCAGAATCTGGCGGTTATCGACTGCGGCGGGGTGGGCTACGCCCTGAATGTAACGTTGAATACGCTGTCCTGCATCAAGCCCGGGGAAAAGACAAAGCTTTATGTGTCGGAGATCATCAAAGAGGACGCCTTCGACCTGTACGGTTTTTCCACAAAAAGCGAGAAACGCTGTTTTGAAATGCTTGTCTCCGTATCCGGTATCGGCCCCAAGGCCGCGCTGTCCATCCTCTCCGCCAACACGCCGGAGGGGCTGGCCCTTGCCATCATGAACAACAACGAAAAAGCCCTGACGGTTGCCCCGGGCATCGGAAAGAAGATCGCTCAGCGCGTGATTCTGGAGCTGAAAGACAAGATCGGCAAAGAAAACGGCCCTGTGGAAATGCAGCTGCCTGTCCCCGCAACACCGGCGGAGAGCGGCGCGGTGAACGACGCGGTGGCTGCCCTTACGGTACTTGGCTACAGCAGCTCTGAGATCGCCCCGGTTCTCAAGAAAATAGATATCGCCCAGCTCAGTACCGAGCAGATCATTAAGGCGGTTCTCAAGCAGATGGTCAAATAACAGGAGAAGCCTATGAGCATCAATTTTTCAGACGAAACGAACGGCGAGATCATCACCACCACGGCAAGCCTGCCGGAGGACAACAGTGAAGGCTCCCTTCGCCCCAGAAGTATCAATGAATATATCGGTCAGGAAAAGGCAAAAAATAACCTGAGCATTTTTATCAACGCGGCAAAAATGCGGGGCGAGCCCCTTGACCACGTGCTGCTCCATGGCCCCCCGGGTCTGGGCAAGACCACCCTTGCGGCGGTCATTGCCAACGAGATGGGGGTGAACATGCGCATTACCTCAGGCCCGGCCATTGAAAAACCGGGGGATCTGGTGGCTATGCTCACCAACCTGAACGAAGGGGACATCCTTTTTGTGGACGAGATCCATCGCCTGAACCGCGCTTATGAGGAAATCCTCTATCCCGCTATGGAGGACTATGCAATCGACATCATCCTGGGCAAAGGTCCTTCCGCTAACTCCATCCATCTTGACCTGCCCCATTTTACTCTGATCGGCGCCACCACCCGTTCCGGACAGCTTACCGCCCCGCTGAGGGACCGTTTCGGTGTCTCCCTGCGCCTTGAGCTGTACAGCCCCGAGGAGCTGACACGCATCGTTGTCCGCTCTGCGGGAATTCTGAATGTGGAGATCGACCCGGAAGGGGCATATGAGATCGCCTCCCGCTCAAGAGGTACACCCAGAATCGCAAACCGCCTGCTGCGCCGGGTGCGGGATTACGCCCAGGTCCGTGCGGACGGCGTGATCACAAAGCCGGTGGCGGATATGGCGCTGTCCAGCCTCGAGGTGGACAAGATGGGCCTTGACGCTCTTGACCGCCGGATGCTGCGCAGCATTATCCAGTATTATAACGGCGGCCCTGTTGGCCTTGAGACACTTGCCGCCACCATCAATGAAGAGGCTGTGACACTGGAGGATGTCTATGAGCCCTATCTTCTGCAGCACGGCTTTTTGACCCGGACACCCCGGGGCCGCTGCGTCACCAGAAAGGCTTATGAGCATCTGGGAATTGAATATATGGGCCAGCAGCAGATGGATTTTTAGCATAATTTCAAAGAACTTGCAAAAATCTATTGACTTTGAACAATATTGATGTATAATGCAAGGTGTATATTTGGTGACAATGGTTGGATAACAATGTTTGACTATGCTGGCTATACGGATGTTCAGCTTCAGCGTCTTGCCGTTTCCGGCGACAGGGCTGCCGAAGAAGAACTGGTAAAGAAATACATGCAGCTTGTGCGCGCATGTTCAAGACCCCTTTTTCTTGCCGGCGGTGACAGCGAGGATCTGATCCAGGAGGGAATGTTCGGGCTCCTTTCGGCCATAAAGGAATTTGATCCGGACAAAGGCTCCTCGTTCAAAACATTTGTAGAACATTGCATCAGAATGCGTCTTTATTCAGCAATCAAATCCGCATCCCGTATGAAGCATTTCCCGCTCAATGACGGCATGTCCCTTGAGCAACTCTCAGAAGAATCCAATTCTCGGTTATCGGCCGGCGCTGAACGCTTTTACCGTATGCCTGAAGATCTGATTCTGGCCAGAGAGAGCAAGGAAGAACTTTATAACGCCTTATCAAATTGCCTTTCAAAGCTTGAGTCAAAAGTGCTTGATTTATTCCTTGACGGGCTGTCATACCAGGATATTGCGTCAAGACTGGGTAAGGATACCAAGTCTGTGGATAACGCAGTACAAAGGATCAGGCACAAACTGGCGCGGAACCCCAAAATTGGCGAAATCAGCTTTAGCTGAACGCAAATAAAGCCGATAACGGCACATCTATCAAAAGAGAGGATTCAAAATGTACGAAGACAAAACTTTAGTATGCAAAGAGTGCGGCAATCAGTTTGTTTTTACCGCCGGTGAGCAGGAATTCTACGCAGAGCGCGGATTCCAGAACGAGCCCCAGCGCTGCAAGGCCTGCCGTGACGCACGCAAGAACGCAGCCCGTGGTCCCCGTGAGTTCTTTACCGCAACCTGCGCAGCATGCGGCGGCGAGGCAAAGGTTCCCTTCGAGCCCAAGTCTGATCGCCCTGTTTACTGCAGCGAGTGCTTTGCCAAGATGAGAGAGCAGGCCTGAGTTGCTGACAAAAAGATTGGGGCGCTTGCTTAAAGCGCCCCAATCTTTTATTTAAAAATAAAGAAAGGTGTTTTCAATGGAAATCAAAAGAGAGACCCTTATTGCCGAGATCGTCGAAAACTGCCCCCAGGCTATGCCCGCTTTTCAGGCCATAGGCATGCACTGCATGGGCTGCGCCCTGGCCAGCGGCGAGACCCTGGAGCAGGCCTGTGCAGTTCACGGCGTTGACCCCGACGAATTTATTGAAGAGCTCAAAGCTTTCCTTCTCACTGTCTGATCAAAAGCCGGATCTGATCCGGCTTTTCTTTTATGGAGAAAATACCATGAACAAACGATTGCAAGTGATCTGTTCGCTGATCTGTCAGGGCCGGGGCGTTGTGGACGTAGGTACTGACCACGGGTATATCCCCGTCGCTCTGGCGCAAAACGGTTACGCCGGGAAAATTATTGCGTCGGACATCCGTCCCGGCCCCCTCCAGGCTGCCCGTAATTCCGCGGAAAGCGCGGAGGTTGAGGATAAAATCGAATTTCTCCTCTGCGACGGGCTGGACGGCTGCGAGAAATCGGTCATCGACACCATCGTGATCGCCGGTATGGGCGGAGACACCATTTGCGGTATACTTGACCGGGCGGAATGGTGCATGACGCCGGACTATACCCTGATTTTGCAGCCCATGACCAAGGCGGAGGTCGTCAGGTACTGGCTTGCCTACAACGGATATGAATTTCTGGACGAAGTGCTTGTCAAGGACGGTGGCATCATTTATCAGGTCATCCGGGCGCGGATCAAGGAAAACACCTCGCTCTCTTTGGCGGAACTGTTTACGGGGGAATACGCGCTTGCCGTGAAGAACCCGCTGTTCGGAGAATTTCTGGACACGCTCATTTCCCGTTTTGAGACCGGCATAAAAGGATTGGAGAGCGCAAAGGACTGCAGGCCCTGCAGTCTGGCGCTGAAAAAGCAGATCTGTTCTCAGCTGATGGAGATGAGAGGAAAGACCAATGACAAGAATTAAGGATATATTCGATTTTTTGTGCGGCATTGCTCCGCTGGAGCTGCAGTGCAGCTTTGATAACGCAGGATTTCAGACCGGCAGAAGCGGCAGAGAAGTGAAAAAGGTGCTGCTGGCTCTGGATGTGACCGATTGGGTGATCGGCGAGGCCAGAGAGAAGGGGGCAGAACTGATCCTGTCCCATCATCCGCTTCTTTTTGCACCGATGAAAAAGATTACCGACGAAAGCGGAAACGGAGAGAAGCTGCTGCGCCTTGCGGAAGAGGGAATTGCCGTGATTTCCATGCACACCAACCTGGACATTGCCCCCGGCGGTGTAAACGACGTACTGATCGCCGCTCTGGGCGCATCATCGGAAGGGCCCTTGGACGAGGAGGGCTGCGGAAGGATCGGAACCCTTCCCGAACCGGTCAGCATGGAGCAATTTCTTGCCCGCTGTAAGGCGGCACTTCGGACAAAGGGCCTGCGCTATACCACTTCCGGCAGACCGGTACAGCATCTGGCTGTGATGGGCGGCTCCGGCGGCGACTGCGTTGAACGCGCTGCCATGCTGGGCTGCGACACCTATGTGACGGCAGACATCAAATACCACCAGTTCCTCCTTGCTGCCGAGCTGGGTTTGAATCTCATCGATGCCGACCATTTCTGCACCGAAAACCCGGTCATCCCTGTTTTGTGCGAACAATTGAAAAAGGCTTTCCCGGATGTGGAATTTACGGTATCCGAAACCCACGGACAGGTCGTTGAATTCTTCTGAGGGCCTGTCATAACATGCCTCCGCCGCTCATAAACTCGTACAAACGAGAACATGAGAGCGGAGGCTTTTATAATGACTGATACAGCAATTTATCGTGACATAGCGGCAAGAACAGACGGGGCTTTCATGCTTGGCGTTGTCGGGCCTGTCAGGACCGGAAAATCCACCTTCATCAAGCGCTTTATGGAATCCATGGTGATACCGCGCATAGAAAACACCTACATGCGGGAAAGGGCAAGAGATGAACTGCCCCAGAGCGGTTCCGGCAGAACAATTATGACAGCGGAGCCCAAATTTGTGCCGGAGGACGCGGTGGCGGTAAAGCTGGATGAAAACAGTCAGATGTCTGTCCGGCTCATTGACTGCGTTGGCTATATGGTCGATGGGGCGTCGGGGCAGTTTGAGGACGGCGAAGAGCGGCTGGTGACTACTCCCTGGTATGACCATGAAGTTACCATGACCGAAGCGGCGGAAAAGGGGACCCACAGGGTAATTGCAGAGCACTCCACCATAGGAATCGTTGTCACTACCGACGGCAGCATATGCGATATCCCCAGAGAAAAATATCTTGTTCCTGAGGAGCGGGTCATTACGGAACTGAAGAGCATCGGCAAGCCTTTTGTGGTACTGCTCAACAGCGCGGCGCCGGAATCGGAGGAAGCGGCTGCCGTGGCAGCGGAGATTTCGGAAAAGTATGATGTAAAATGCATCTGTATCGACTGTCTGAACACCGGCGAGGAGGAATTGACCCAGGTGCTCCGCGCCGTTTTGGAGGAATTTCCGCTGAAATCGGTGGGCATCTTCCTGCCGGAGTGGCTGGATGCTCTTCCGGACAGCAATGAACTGAAATCCGGGCTGTTTTCCCATATCCTTGAGGCGGCGGAAGACACCGTGAAGATCAAAGACGGCTATACGCTGATTAACATACTGGAACAGAATGAACAGATCAGCGGCGTGAAGCTGGAGAAAAACGACCTTGGCAAGGGAGCTATGAATATTTCCGTGCAGCTGCCCCGGGCGCTGTACTACCGGACCATCAGCGAGCAGACGGGGATCACCGTGAATAACGACGCGGACCTGATCTCCACGCTGACGGAAATGAGCGCCGTGAAAGCGGACTACGATAAGCTCCGGGCGGCCCTTGACGATGTGCGCACAAAGGGATATGGCGTGGTTATGCCCGACGCTGAGCAGATGCAGCTTGAGGAGCCGCAGATCGTTCGTCAGGGCGGTCGGTACAGTGTCCGGCTGAAAGCCAGCGCCCCGGCCATCCATATGATCATGACCAACATTGAAACCGAGGTCACGCCCGCCATCGGCGGAGAGACTGCCTCAGAGGACATCATAAATTTCCTTTTGCAGGGCTTTGACGGGGACGTGAACCGGATATGGCAGTCAAATATCTTCGGAAAATCCCTGAACGATATTGCCGAGGAAGGGCTGACCGCCAAAATTGAGGCTCTGCCGGAGAGCGCCAAGCTGAAGCTGAAGGAGACCCTGCAGAGAATCATCAATGAGGGCAGCGGCGGTCTGATCTGCATCCTGCTGTGACACGGCAATGTATTTGACTTGGGGCAGAAAAGCAGATATAATGTTTCTGCCCCTTGGACAAAGGAGCGTATTTGTGCATCACAAAATCAAGCGGATTAACCCGATATACATCTTTTCCCTGATTATATGCATCTGTGTGCTCTCCGCTGTGATCGCTGTGTGTCTGGATCGGGCTGCTGTTCAGGCGGAGAAGCACACGGAAACAGCCTTTACGCTGGTGATCGATCCGGGCCACGGCGGGATCGACGGCGGCGCGATATCCACAGACGGGACAAAAGAGAGTGATATTAACCTGGCCGTCGCCCTGAAGCTGCGCGCCTTGGCCGATTTTATGGGGCAAAAGACTGTAATGACCCGGGAGGATGACAGCTGGCGGACAGACGCCGCCTCTTACAGCGAGCATGAGGATCTGGTGCACCGCACAGAGATCATCAACGCTGCGCCAAACCCCATTCTCTTCAGCATACATCAAAACTGCTATCCTACAGCCCAGCCCAGCGGAGCGCAGGTGCTGTATTCAGAATATGAAGGCAGCGACATTCTGGGCAGGCTTACCCATAACAACCTGATTTCCTGCCTTGACCCGGAAAACAGACGGGTTGCCGAACCGGCGCCGAAGAAGCTGTATATTACCGCCAACGCCAGATGCCCGGCCATATTGGTGGAGTGCGGATTTATGTCCAACAATTTTGACGTGCTGAAACTGAAGGAGGGGAGCTATCAGCTTTCACTGGCTCTTGTGCTCCTATGCTCCTTTCTTCAATATTCCGGCAGCACAGCACATGCCTGAAAACATACAGGAGAGAAAAATATGCCACCCAAACAAAAGACGATCTATTGCTGCAGCGAATGCGGCAATGAAACAGCAAACTGGGCAGGGAAGTGCCCCTCATGCGGGGCCTGGAACACCCTGACCGAGCTGAAATTGGATACCCGCGCGGGAAGAAGCGCTCCCTATGCGAAAAACAGGAGTACTGCGAGGCCCAAAAAAATATCTGAGCTGGATATGTCCGCCGAAATACGCTTTTCCACAGGCATACCCGAGTTTGACCGGGTACTGGGCGGCGGAGCTGTTGTGGGCTCGCTGGTGCTGGTGGGCGGTGCGCCGGGCATCGGAAAATCCACCCTGCTGCTGCAGATGTGCGGCTGTGTGGACAGCGCCCGCAGGATCCTTTACGTCACCGGTGAAGAGAGCGAGCGGCAGTTGAAGCTCCGGGCCGTCAGACTTGGGGTGGACAGTGCAGAGATCTATGTTCTGGCTGAGACGGATATGAACAGCATTGCCGCTTGTATTGAAGATCTGGCGCCGGAGATCATCATTATCGACTCTATACAGACAGTCTCCGATGCAAATGTGGACTCTGCCCCGGGCAGCATAAGCCAGGTGCGGGAGTGCACCATGCGTATTATGCGTATTTCCAAGGAAAAGGGTCTGACAGTTTTTGTGGTAGGCCACATCAACAAGGAAGGCAGTATCGCCGGACCCAAGGTGCTTGAGCACATGGTGGACTGTGTACTCTACTTTGAAGGCGAGCGCAGCACCAGTTTCCGCCTGCTTCGGGCGGTAAAAAACCGTTTTGGCTCCACCAATGAGATCGGCGTTTTCGAGATGGACGAAGAGGGACTGCGCTGTGTGGAAAACCCCTCTGAAGCGCTGCTGGCCGGCCGGCCGCAGAATGCCCCGGGCACCTGTGTCGCCTGCGTTGTCGAGGGCACACGGCCCATTCTGGCGGAAGTGCAGGCCCTCGTCAGCCCATCGGTCTATAATGCATCCCGCCGCAGCAACGGTATTGACTATAACCGGGCAGCCATGCTTTTGGCCGTTCTGGAAAAGCGGGGCGGACTGCAGGTCTCCGGCTGTGACACATATATCAATGTTATCGGTGGGCTGAACCTTGACGAGCCGGCGGCGGATCTGGCCACGGTGCTGGCAATCGCCTCCAGCTTTCTTGACCGGCCTTTGGGCGCTGATCTGGCCGCCATTGGCGAGATCGGGCTTTCGGGAGAGATACGCAGCGTCAGTGTGATCAACCAGCGCCTTTCGGAGATTTCCCGCCTTGGCTTCCGGCGCTGTGTGATTCCTGCTCCTGTAAAGGACGAATTGAAGCAATTTGAGGGCCTCAGGCTCATCCCGGTAAAAAATATCGCCGAGGCGCTGGCAGCGGTGCTGAAAAAAGATGGCTGAGTTTGTAGCTTCCCCCAATCTTCCGTTACAGGCTGGTGTGGTACTTTTTGGAGAAAAATATGCCGATATTTTGGAAAAACCCCTGGGAGATTGGGAAATTCGCGCAATAAAAGTTCCTTGCAATCCTTGCGTCGACAGAAGGCTGTCCGGTCATGGAGATCTTTCGGTGCTTCACAGGGGAGGGAAGGAACTGATTCTGGCTCCATACCTGAAAGGGAGCGGCTTTGCTGCGTCTTTGATAAGCAGAGGGTTCGAATTGTTCTTTGCGGACACTGTGCAGGGTCCGGAATATCCACAGGATGCCCAGCTGAATTGCTGCGTTTTCGGAGAGAACATCATTGCCGCGCCCGGTGTGAGTGATGACAGAATAGTGAATTATTTCACAAGCAGCCGAGGCTGCCGATTAATCGCCTGTAAGCAGGGCTATGCCCGCTGTTCGGTCTGCGTAGTGGATGAAAACGCGGTTATCACGGCGGACAGGGGAATAGCGGCTGCCGCAGAAAGAAACGGGGTTCGGGTGCTTGTGATTCGCCCGGGGTTTATCACGCTGGATGGTTATCCTTATGGATTTATTGGCGGAGCTGCCTTTAAAATTGCAAAAAACGTTTTGGCTTTTACAGGCACGCTGGAGCAGCATCCGGACAAAACCGCCATACTTCGCTTTCTGGAGGAAAGAAATGTTGACCCGGTTTACATAACTGATTATCCCGCATTTGATATTGGCGGCGTATTACCGATAATGGAAAAATGACCGAGTGAAGCACACCCGGTCATTTATTATTCTTCAATATCTGTTTTGCGTTTTCTGCCTATAGGGTTGGCCATAGCGGCTTCGTGAAGCGAGGTGTTATCCAGATGGGTATAGATCTGGGTGGTGTTCAGGTTGCTGTGCCCCAGCACCTCCTGCAAGGCCCGGGTATCCACTCCGTTTTTCAGCATCAGGGTTGCGGCGGTGTGGCGCAGCTTATGGGGTGAATAACGGCTTGCGTCAAGTCCGGCCAGCTTCAGTTTTTTATCCACCATTTTCTGAACGCCGCGAACGCTGATCCGCCGGTGATCCCGGCTGATAAACAGGGCGTTTTTGTCTTCAGCCGGCAGATTTTCGGTCTCACGGACGCAGAGATAGTCGTCTATGGCCTCGCGGCAGCCATCGGCAAAGTAGACCATACGTTCTTTGTTTCCTTTGCCCAGAACACGGAGATGGTCTTCGTAAATATCCGTGGTGTTAAGAGACACAAGCTCGGACACGCGTAGACCGCAGGACATGAAAAGCATCAGGATGCAGTAATCTCTCAGCGCAAATGCCCCTTCACAGACAGCCAATAGCCGGTCACATTCGGACTCTTCAAGATATCTGGGCAGAGATTGCTGACGCTTGGGCATGTCAAGTTCTTGACAAACATTGAATTCCAGTAGATGACGCTTTAGCGTAAGATAGTTGAAGAAGGACTTGACCGAGGATGTCCTGCGGCAGCGGCTGGCGGCGGAGAGCGATTGGCCGGTTCCTTGATATTCAGGCGAAAAAGACTGGTAGCGGTACAGCTCTTCAATTTTTATGGTTTTAATGAAGTCAATATCGATATCGGTGATGTCGATCTCGTTAAAAGGCGTCCTGGGATCAACCAGGCCTCTGCGGCGTTTCAGATAACGAAAGAGAATTTTCAGATCAAGATAGTATCCGGCAACAGTTTTGTCCGAGTGGCCCCTTATGGTGGAGTGATAATCCAGAAACTCCATTAAAATATCCGGCGCGTCACGAATTTCGTCTATATTCAAATACTCATCTCCTAAAGGCATTTTATATCCTATGAAGTTCGCTTAATTGATATTATGCGAACCAAAAGGGGAAAAGAGAACGGAACGGCTTTCCCGTCCCCTAACAATGATATTATAAGCGGACATCTTAATTTTGTCAATAGATATGTTGTACCCGGATTTTGCGCTGTCGCTCCAGTTGTAATAGTCCCGGTATTCCGAATCCTCTCCGGCCGCGGCGCTGATAAACCAGGGGCACTTATCGGAGCTGTGGTTTACTGGCAGATCAATGATCACCCTTATCCCCCGCTCATGGGCGGCGGACAGCAGGGCTTTCATGTCTTCAAGACTGCCGTATTGGGGGTCGACCTGATAATAGTCTGTCACATCGTACTTGTGGTAGCTGGGCGAAGGCATGATGGGCATGAGCCAGATTCCGTTAAAGCCCATGCCGGCAACATAGTCCAGCTTTTCCGTCACGCCATTCAGGTCACCGATACCGTCGCCTTTGCTGTCACAGAATGAATAGACAAAGATCTCATACCAGTTGCAGTAATCGTCGTCAATAATGTTCTGCTCCGTCTCCGGGGAAGCCGCGCAGCCGGACAACAGCAGCAGCGCCAGAGCCACACTGATCAGACTTCTTGTTTTTGTTTTCAACACAAATCACTCCTTTCACGAATCCCCGAAGGCTTTTTTCAATAAATATGATTTTTCTGACCGCAAGTCAACCTCTTTATTTCTCTGCTCTCAGCTTTAGAAAATTGCAAAAAAATTTTGAAATTATTCTTGTTAAATGGCTAAATTGTTATTGACATATTTTTGCTGTAATGATACAATTTAGCCAAAACAAGCGCTTGCGCAAAAGATATCATCAGGAGGATTCGGACCAATGCCATATTCTCTTTCCGCAGCACCGCGCCGTCTTTCCGAAATCGCGGAGGATTTGGGTCTGTCCCAGTCTACGGTATCCCGCGCGCTTTCGGGAAAAGGCCGTGTTTCCCAGGATACGCGCAAGCGTGTTATGCAATACATACAGGAGACGGGTTACCGGCCGAACTCCATTGCCAAAGGCCTTGCCCAGAAAAAAACCTTTAATCTTTGCGCCCTTCTTCCTGACGATGCGCTCAGCTCCCAGATGCCCTTTTTCCATGAATGCCTGATGGGCATCGGCTCTGCCGCGGTGAAGCACGATTATGATGTGATCATAACGACCGTAAGCGAAACCAACTGTGAGCAGTTGAAGCGTGTGATCTTTGCGGATAAGGCTGACGGCTATATCATCATGCGCGCCGTTTCGGACGATCAGGCCATGGCTCTGCTGAAAAGTCACGGTCTGCCCTTTGTGCTTATCGGCTCCTGCGACGAGGATGATGTCCCCTGTGTTGATACGGATAACGCGGCTTCTTCGGAGAAACTGACCCTGTCGGTGATTGACGAGGGAAGCAGCCGCCCCGCGCTGCTTCTGGGTAATATGCGTTATGCGGTAAACCGAAGCAGGGCGAAGGGCTTTTATCAGGCACTGGAAAAGCGGAGTCTCCCCTCCCCTGCGGTTTATGACGGTCTGGGCACGGCGGAGGAAATAAACAGCGCGCTTTCAGCAGCAGTGGGCGCCGGGGCAGATGCCATTGTCTGTGGGGACGATTTTATCTGCGGTCAGGTTTTGAAGGAGCTTCGCGGTACAGAAGCGAAAATGTCGGTGGCCTCGCTGTACGGCAGCAGTATGCTCTCCCTTATCGGAACAGTGAAAATGGCAGAATTCGCCGACGCACGGGAGCTTGGTGCCCAGGCGGCGGAAAAACTGCTTACAATAATTGATTAGTGGAGAAATGCAATGTCCACTTTTATTCTGAATCTGCTCCATCGGCCGGAGCTCAACCCGGAATACGCCGAGAAGACTGCCGGCGGAGGCGAAAAGCTACAGGTCGAGTCTCTGGAGATATTCAAACTCCAGCAGGATATCGCCCACAAAAACGGCCTTCGCACCACCATTCAGATGACCTACTCCTCCCTGTTTTCCGACGAGGTCATCCGCCTGGCAAAGGACTATCACGAGAAATACGGCGACGAGATCAGCCTTTCCCTGCTGGGTCTGCCCTGCAAGGAGTTCAAGGAGAAGTACAAGACCCAGGATTTTTGCATCTGGATGTTCTCCATGGAAGACAAGCGGGCTATTGTGGACGATGTGTTCGGCAAGTTCTATGACTGCTTCGGCTTCTACCCCCAGTCCACCGGCTCCTACTATATGGACTGCGATCTTACCGCCTACATTAAAGAGAAATATCCCACGGTCAAATGTGCCGTGGCCACCTGCTGGGAGGAAGGCCCCAAGGCCTATCACACCTGCAACAACTCCTGGTACACGCTGATGGATGGCGGCCCCTGGAATCCGTGGATTCCCTCCACCTGCAATACCCATGTCCCCGCCAAGGGGCCTGAGGATGACAGCGGTATCGTCGCTATTCCTCACCTGTCCCGCGACCTGATCGCCTGCTTCGACGGCAACGGCTCCAACTTCGGCACGCATCCCCAGAACGTGCTGCGGGGCATGATCTATCAGGACGGAGAGTATCCGTACCTTTATAATATTATCGACCAGTACCGCTATCAGGCCAGATTCAACAACGGCTATTCCTACAATATGATGTTTGTGGGCCCCGGCTGGATGAACAAAAAGGGCCGCTGGGAGGCTCCCTATGAGCTGCTGGTCAAGAGCTATGAGGACGCCATGGCCTATTATGGCCAGCTCAAACGTCAGGGCAAGCTGCTGGACATGACCATGGCCGAGTTTGCCGACTGGTTCCGGGCGAACCGGGGCTATGAGCAGCCGGAGTGTGCCCTGTGGAAGGATATCCTTTACGGCTCAAACAAGCAGCACTTCTGGTACTGCGACCCCTACATGCGCTGCTGCCTGGACATGAATCAGGGCGGCGCCATGATCGACCTGCGCCCCTATGCCGCCCGGCTCTACCGGCCCTGCGGCATCGGCACCAGAAACGTGCAGGATGTGTCCTATCCCTTCCTGATCCAGGCCAACTACCGGGCCGGCTTCTTTACCCACTATGCCGGCGAGGGCACAGTGAAGAGCTGCCGCGTCAGCTATCAGGGCAAGAGCGCCGACATGTGCCTCTGCCGCACTACCGCCAGCTTCACCCGGGAGGGTGACACCCGCGTCGTTACGCTGGAGCCGGTGGAGATGGTTCTGGGCGAGCTGAAAGCCAAAATCCAGACCATTTTCCGTTTCAAAGAAGGCAGCTCCGCCGTGGAGACGGAACGCCGTCTGCTTGAGACCAACATTCCCGGCGCAAAGGTGGAAATCGATGAGTATATCATTGCCTGCTACGGGACTACCGAGTACCCCGAAGATATGTGCGGCATCACTCTGACTGCCGGAGAAGAGCGTATTGACTACGCCTATAGGTGCCGCAGCGCAGAGAGCAGCGGCACAGCCTCCGCGCTCATCCCCCAGATCAACACCAGAGTTTCCCTGAACGCCGGCGGCAGCAACTGCTATGTCAGCGAGGGCTACGCTTTCTCCCCCATGTTCACCCTGGGCGTAAAGGGCACCATTTCAGAAAAGGAGGGCTTTGTATCATGGCTCAGGCTGGAAAAGGCAAACTGAATTACCGCTGCCCCTCCTGTTTTATGCGCGACATCGACATTGACATGTTCTTTGACGCCGAAAAGGAAGAATATTACTGCATCCGCTGCTGCTATCACGGCAGCGAGGCAGATGTATTGGAAAAAAACCAGATGGCCCGCTTCCGTTACCGGGATATGCTGCGCCGCTTCGATTTTGACGAAGAAAAATGATTTTTGGAATGGATTTCTCCTCCCTTGAGGAGACAGAAAAACAGGGCGCAGTTTTCCGGGTAGACGGAAAGCCGGTGGATCTTGCGGAGGAGCTTGCCCGCTGCGGCGTCACCTCTGCCCGGCTTCGGCTCTGGAACGACCCCTACGGGAAAAACGGAGAGCCCTATATGGGCGAACCTGCGATATCGACTGCGTGGAGCGTCTGGCTCAAAGGGCGAAGGACGCCGGGATGAGCCTGCTGCTGGATTTCCATTATTCCGATTTCTGGTGCGATCCGGGGCGGCAGATGATTCCGAAGGCATGGCAGGGCAAAAGTCTGGAGGAGCTTTGCGGATGTGTATATGAATTTACTGCCCGCACCCTGGAGCGGCTTGACAGGAAAGGCCTCTCCCCCGCCTGTGTGCAGGTGGGAAACGAGATCACCAACTGGAGTCTCTGCGGGTGTTCAGCTATGTAAAGACCGGCACGGATGTGCCGGTGAAGGTGGACTGCGCGGACAGCGTTTATGTGACGGTAAAGCTGAATAACCCCATTCCCCTGCCCGAAACCGTTTCGGCGATCTATAATGACGGAAGCGCCGCAGAGGTCCCTGTAGGGGAGCAGACCGACTTTCAGGTTAAAGCCACCGACGCTTACAGCGGGGAGACCTCCCTCCACTTCTGGAATGCTGACGCGGTGGAATTTCGCGTGGAACAGCAGGTCAGCGGCCTGCGTGATGGCAGCTACAACTTCTCCCTGCAGGCTCAGGGCGGGGATGTGGGCGACGACGCCGTCATGTACATCTATGTCAGCGCCGACGGGGAATATTATGAGCAGAGCTTTTCTTTCTCCGGCTGGCGTGTATGGCAGCAGCCGAAAATAGAAAACATCCCCTGTCACAGCGGCAGCATGACAGTGGGTGTTTACATCAAAGCCGCCGGAGGCGGCTGGGGTACTCTTGACGATTTTCTTCTCAATCCCATTCAGTGAGGTAATCAGCATGTACGAAGAACTGAAAACAAATTTTTCCGTCAGCTTTGACCGGCCCTGGCAGTATATTTTTTCTGCCCCGGGCCGGACGGAGCTGGGCGGCAACCACACCGATCATCAGCTTGGCCGGGTTCTGGCTGCGGCTGTTGATCTGGATTCCACTGCGGCAGCGGCAGAGAACGGTGAAAGCCTTATCCGTGTTATCTCCGAGGGCTATCCCATGTGTATAATTGATCTGGCTGACCTGCTTGCCAAACCGGAAGAACTGGGCAGTACAGCCGCTCTGGTCAGAGGGGTGGCCGCAGGGATCGCCCAGCGGGGCCACCGGCTCCGCGGCTTTGACGCCTATGTCAGCTCCCGTGTTCTCCCTGGCAGCGGGCTCAGCTCCTCAGCCGCCTTTGAGGTTTTGATGGGCACGATCATCAACCACATCTCAGGCTGCGGCCTGACCCCGGTGGAGATTGCCCAGATCGGCCAATATGCCGAAAATGTCCATTTCGGCAAGCCTTGCGGCCTGATGGATCAGATGGCCTCTTCCGTCGGAAATATTATCGGCATTGATTTTGAGAACCCGCTGGCGCCGTTGACCGAAACCATTGATTACGATTTCTCCCGCAGCGGATATTCTCTCTGTATTATCGACTGCGGCGCAGATCACGCGGATCTGACCGATGAATATGCCGCCATTCCCGGTGAATTGGAAAAAGTTTGCGCTTTCTTCGGCAAGCAGTACCTGCGGCAGGTGGATGAGGCACTTTTCTATTCAAAGATAAATGAGCTTCGCCGGGCCGTGGGTGACAGGGCAGTTCTCCGTGCAATGCACGTTTTTGAAGAAAACAAACGGGTAGAAAAGGAAATTGCCGCCCTGAAAGCCAATGATTTTGAGGGGTATCTTGCCCAGGTCAGGGCATCTGGCCGTTCTTCCTGGCTTTATCTGCAAAATGTTGTCCCCGCCGGATATACAGAGCATCAGGAATTGGCTTTCGCCCTCGCACTGGCAGACAGACTTCTGAACGGCCGTGGAGCCTGCCGCGTCCATGGAGGCGGCTTTGCCGGAACGATACAGGCCTTTGTGCCCGACGCTCATCTGCATGCTTTTCGCAGCGGCATGGACGCTGTTTTGGGCAAGGGCGCATGCCACATCTTATCTATCCGCCGACAGGGCGGCGTACTTCTGGAGGAACGTAAATGAAAGCATATCTTGACGCGCTGGTTAATTACGCGGTGGAACGCGGCCTTATTGCGCAAGAGGATAAGACCTATGCCTTTAACCGGCTGATGGAGCAGATGAATCTTGACAGTGTTGGCGCGGGAGAGGCAGTCTCTGCCCCACTGAATGAGATCCTTGACGCCCTTTGTGATGACGCATGCAGGCGGGGGCTGATCGAAAACAACATCGTTTCCCGTGACCTGTTTGACACAAAGCTGATGGGTGTGCTGACCCCCTTTCCCCACGAAGTACGCCGCAAATTCAGCGATCTTTACGCGCAAAGTCCCGAAAGCGCTACTGCCTGGTATTATCAGTTCAGCCAGGATACCAACTATATCCGCTGCGACAGGATAAAAAAAGACACGAAATGGACCTATGACTGTGAGTACGGCAGTCTGGACATCACCATCAACCTGTCAAAGCCGGAGAAGGATCCCCGTGCTATCGCCGCGGCAAGAAATGCGCCCCAGACCGATTATCCCAAATGCCAGCTTTGCAGCGAGAACGAGGGCTATGCCGGCAGAATAAATCACCCCGCAAGGCAAAACCACCGGCTTATCCCGGTGACGATTGCAGGTACCCAGTGGTATCTGCAATACTCGCCTTATGTGTATTATAACGAGCACTGCATCGTCCTGAACAGCCGGCATACGCCCATGAAAATCGACCGGGCCTGCTTCTGCAAGCTGTTCGACTTTGTAAAGCAGTTCCCCCACTATTTCGTGGGCTCCAACGCGGATCTCCCCATCGTGGGCGGTTCCATATTGAGCCACGACCATTTCCAGGGCGGGCACTATGAGTTTGCTATGGCCAAAGCCCCTGTGGAGAAGCAGGTGGAATTTTCCGGTTTTGAGGATGTGAATGCCGGCATTGTCCGCTGGCCCTTGTCGGTTCTCCGCCTGTCCTGCCCGGACAGTGAACGGATCATCCAGCTTGCGGAAAATATTCTCTCCGCCTGGCGCGCTTACAGCGATCCTTCTGTTTCCATATATGCCGAAACAGAGGGCATCCCCCACAACACCATAACCCCCATCGCCAGAAAACGGGGCGAAAACTATGAGCTTGACTTGGTGCTGAGAAACAATCTGACTACCGAAGAGCATCCCCTGGGCCTTTTCCATCCCCACGCGAAACTGCACCACATCAAGAAAGAGAATATCGGTCTGATCGAAGTAATGGGTCTTGCCGTTCTCCCCTCCCGCCTGAAGGCCGAGCTTGCCATGCTGAGAGAGGCTATCCTCTCAGGTGCAGATATCCGGAGCGATGACACTCTCGCCAAGCACGCCGACTGGGTGGAGGAGCTGCGGGAAAAATACTGTTTTACCCCGGAGAACACGGAGGATATCCTCTGCCGCGAGGTTGGCGAAGTGTTCCGGCAGGTGCTCGAGGACGCCGGAGTATTCAAGCGCGACAGTCAGGGGCAAGAAGCCTTTCTCCGTTTCATCGGGTCGGTCAACAAAAAATGAGGATGGAATATATCCATCCTCATTTTATTATCTTTATTTCTTGTTATCTTTATTTCTTATTTTCCGGCTTTGTAGCGCAGGATACTGATCAGGGATTCACTGGTCACCCTGATGGAGTTCAGAATCGTTGCCAAAGCCGCTGCCATATCAATAAAGATGGCAAACCAAATGTTGCAGTAGCCGGTCAGACTGAGGAAAATCAGAATTGCTTTGATGACAAAAGCAAATATCGCGTTTTCCGTGGCCACCTCGCGCACTCTGGTGCATAGCCGCAGAGCCATAGGCAGATTGGCAATATACTCGGGAAGGACCAGAACATCGGCAAATTTGCCTTTCCGGTTCACTCTCACATCCAGGTCCGCTGCACTGTGCCCGTCAAAGCCGTTTGCATAGACATACATCATCCGCATATCTCTGCTGGATTTCAGGTCGCTGATCAGCCGAAGCTTCCTGGCCGTGTCGCACTCGCCGAACACCTCGTCAAACTCCAGCTCCGTGGCGATATCCTCGCTCTCCTCCTTGCCTTCTTCTGTCAGGAGGATACACTTTTCAAAGCCGATGGCCTTCAGATCGGGAGCAAGCTGCTCTGCCTCGCCAAAGATCTCATTGGAAAGGGCGACCTTACCCACATACTTTTCGGATACCATCATGTAAAGCATCTGGTAATTCTCTTTTCCGCCCTCGTAGGGGACGGCCTCCCCCCTGCTGGCAAAGAGCTCGCGGCTGGCCAGGGTAACATGGGCTCCGTTGATCTTCAGATCAACGCCGCAGCCGGGAATATCCACAAAATCGCTGATCAGCTCAAGCTTATAATCATGGCTGTAAGCATCGGATATGGCTTTGGCGAAGGGCTGCTCGGAATAATACACGGCATGGGCGGCAAAGCTCATAAACGTGTCTTTGTCAAGCAGGTCCGATTGAACGGAGACAAGGCTGGGATGGTCTGCTGAAAAAACGCCCGGTTTGTCAAAAACGGCGGTATCTGCCGCGGCGCCCTTTTCCATGGCGGCGGCATTACTGAAAAGTACGCCGAACTGGGCGCTGTAGCAAATGCCGATAATACCGGTGAGCGGCATGGCTACGACAACAGACAAGGGGGTAGCGATAACGATAATGGTAAGGGCTCTGTGGATGGAGACGGCAAAACTCAGATTGGTAAAGATGGGGACGAGCAGGGCATACAAAACAGCGATAACCAGGGCGATCTTGAGCACGAAAGAAGCAGCGGAGCGAACGTCGGACTCCATGGCAAGCTTTCCTGCGTCCTCCTCTTCAATAATGCCGGTGATTTTTTCCACCGTCTCCTCGTCGGAATAGCACAGCAGCTCCTTGGCGGAACGGACAGTGCGCTCTTCAGCATAGGCAATAAGGATCCTGCCGATCTGGTAGAACATCATCAGCGCGGCGCCTTCAAGGCCAAAACCGATGAAGAACGAAATTACGGCGACGAATACAATGACAATTGGGGTGGCAAAATAGTCTCTCGATTCCACACGGTCCACTGCGTCAAGAACCACATCATAGCCGGAAACAGCAACCGACAGAGCAAGCAGCAGTATGCTGAGAAAAGCGGGCATATGAAAGAGTAGTGATACCGCAAAAATAAGCGCAGCAACAATCAGGCGGATGACAATAACGCCATTCACAGCACCGGGATTCTGATTTTTTGCGGCGGGAGTTTCATTTTGTTTTTCTGAATGTTTGCCCATTCTGCCACCTCCATTTTAGTCTGTGTTTATTTGTGGCTCATGCCTTTCCGTCGCAGCCAAGAACGTCTACGATCTTGTGGGCGACCATATCCTTTATTGCGGCTCTTGCGGGCTTGAGATACTGACGGGGGTCAAAATGATCGGGATGATCGTTGAAGTACTTGCGGATGGTCGCAGTCATGGCCAGACGCAGGTCAGAGTCGATGTTGATCTTGCAGACAGCCATGGAAGCAGCCTGTCTCAGCTGATCCTCGGGCACGCCGATAGCGCCGGGCATATTGCCGCCGTTCTCGTTGATGATTTTAACGAACTCCTGGGGGACGGAGGAGGAACCGTGCAGAACGATGGGGAAGCCGGGCAGACGCCGGGAGACCTCTTCCAGAATGTCAAATCTGAGCTGGGGCTTGGTACCGGGCTTGAACTTATATGCGCCGTGGCTGGTGCCGATAGCGATGGCCAGAGAGTCGCAGCCGGTGCGCTGAACAAATTCCTGAACGTCCTCGGGACGGGTGTAAGAGGAATTCTCAGCAGAAACGTTAACTTCGTCTTCCACGCCGGCGAGGGTACCCAGCTCGGCCTCGACAACGACACCGTGGTCATGGGCATACTCAACGACCTTGCGGGTCAGCGCGATATTTTCCTCAAAGGGCTTGGAGGATGCGTCTATCATTACGGAGGTAAAACCGCCGTCGATGCAGCTCTTGCAGGTCTCGAAGCTGTCGCCGTGATCCAGATGCAGGGCGATGGGCAGGCCGGTCTCGATGACGGCGGCCTCAACCAGCTTAATGAGGTAAGTATGGTTGGCATAAGCGCGCGCGCCCTTGGACACCTGAAGAATAAGAGGTGCGTTAAGGTCCTTTGCCGCTTCGGTGATGCCCTGTACGATCTCCATATTGTTTACGTTGAAAGCGCCGATGGCGTATCCGCCGTTATAGGCTTTCTCAAACATTTCTTTTGTTGTTACCAGAGGCATAATTAATTTACTCCCTTACAAATTTCTGCAAATTTGGTAATTTGGCATATTTACAAATTTGCATTTATATTATATCCTCAAACAGTTGTATAATCAAGAAGCACATTCAAGAAAAGCAGCAAATTTTTCTTAATAATTCAGACGGAGGAAAAAGACATGAGTGAGAAATTGATAGGATCCTGCATTTTCGGCCAGTCCGGCGGCCCCACTGCGGTCATCAATGCCAGCGCCTACGGCGTTATCCGCGCCGCCCTCGACGCGGAAGAGATCACTAAGGTGTATGGCGCTGCCCACGGCATCAAGGGCGTACTGGATGACAAGCTTTATGTTATGGACGAGGAAGACCCCGCCGAGCTGGAGCTTCTGCTCCACACCCCCTCTTCCGAGCTGGGCTCCTGCCGCTACAAGATCGCCGACCCTGAAGTGGACGACACCGATTACAAGCGGATTCTTGAGATTTTCAAAAAATATAATGTACGCTACTTCTTCTATAACGGCGGCAACGACTCCATGGACACCTGCAACAAGGTCAGCCGCTATATGGAGTCTGTGGGCTATGAGTGCCGCGTTATGGGTGTTCCCAAGACCATTGACAACGACCTTTACGGCACCGACCACTGCCCCGGTTTTGCCAGCGCGGCAAAGTATATTGCCACCTCCTGCATGGAGATCAACAAGGACGCCAGAGTTTATGACAACGGCATGATCACCATCGTAGAGATCATGGGCCGCCACGCCGGCTGGCTGGCTGCCAGCGCCGCTCTGGCCGCCGAATTCGGTTCCGGCCCGGATCTGATCTATCTGCCCGAGTGCGATTTTGATCTGGACAAATTCTTTGCCGATGTGGAGAGAATTTACGCCCAGAAGGGAAAGGTTCTGGTTGCCGTTTCCGAGGGCATCCATTATGCCGACGGCCGCTTTGTTTCCGAGGCCAAGACCTCAGCTACCGACGGCTTCGGCCATGCCCAGCTGGGCGGCCTTGCTGCCCTGCTGGCGGAGATGGTCAAGGAGCGCACCGGCGCCAAGGTCCGCGGTATTGAGCTGAGTCTGCTCCAGCGCTGCGGCGCGCACCTTGCCTCCGCTACCGATGTGAACGAGGCATTCACCGCCGGTAAAACTGCGGTGGAAGCGGCTGTCAGCGGCGTCACCGGCAAGATGGTTGCTTTCAAGCGCGTGTATGTGGACGGCAAATACACCTGCGAGATTGAGCTTCTCCCCCTGTCCTCCGTGGCTAACTTCGAGAAGAAGGTCCCCCTGGAGTGGATCAACGAGGAGCAAAATGGGCTGAAGCATGAGTTTATCGACTATGTGCTCCCCCTCATTCAGGGCGAGCCCAAGCTGCCTCTGGAGCATTCTCTCCCCCGCTATGCCCGGCTGAAAAAAGTCCTGGCAAAATAAACAGACAGTACAGAAAAGACCGGAACGCATGTTTTTCAGGCGTTCCGGTCTTTTCATTATGGATCATATATTTCTGATCTGGTTTTGCAGCAGGATGCCCACGGTATCAGCCAGCTTATCCAGCGACTGAATTCTGGCAAAATCCCGACCGTAGACCAGCTTTGCGGAAGGGATATCCTCATCCACGCCGGTGAAAACGCAGATGACCGATATGCCCTCCGCCCGGGCCTTGCGAACCTCGCAGGCGGTATCCGTTACTCCGGCGTTCGCCTCGTAGGGGATCAGCTCTTCCCCTTTTCCCCGGATTTTACAGACATCATTGGGCTTGACATCGGACAAGACAATGAGGATGCGGTGCTCATACCGCTCCTGGGAGATCAGGTAGCGGGCGGCGCGGATGGCGAGCCCGTCCCGGTTGCAGCCGTTGGACACATACTCAAAGATTCTGTCGTTTCGCTTTGGCTCGTTATAATCCCGGAAAACGCGAAGAATGGTGTAGCCTGTCATGGAGCAGAAGGACATGACACGGCAGGGAATTCCGCATTGGGTAAGGCTTTCGGCGATCATATAGCCCTGACTTGACACGGTCTCCTGACGGTGCTTCTGGGAGGTGGAGGCGTCCAGAAGGATGTCCACGCTCAGATCCCCCATATTGTCCTGCTCGTTTTTGACAAAAACCTTCTCATCATTCAGATGCAGGGCGCGCCACACCGTTCCGCCATTGAGTCTGCCGGCGTTGGATTTCACGGGAGCGGGCTGCAGATGGAGCAGGATGGAATTTTGTATCTTTGCGGTGAGCTTTGCGATGGAGGTCCGGTTTTGCGCCAGATTTGCCTTGTAAAAATCGCGGTTTTTCTGAATCTGTACAGCCTCTCTGGTTTTTTGCAGGGCCTCAAAGCCGTTTTGTATTTTGCCTTTTACCGGCTCTCCCTTGGTAAAGTGCAGATGGCAGCCGGCGTGATTGCCGCTGCAGAGACTGCGCTCAATCTCAGATAGTTTATTGGGGGCATATATCGGCTTGCCGTACTTCGCAGTCATGAACTCCCGCAGCTCCGCCGCGCTCATTTTGGTCAGCTGGACGTTGGTGTCTGCCCGGCCGGAAGCATCGGCACCGCCGTATATATTCTCCGGGTGATCGGCAAAGCCGATGCCGAACTTACGAAAGCGGCCCTTATCGCTTTTCCTCTTCTTCAGTCCGGGGAGCGCATGGGATTTTTTCTCCTTTTTCCGCTCCTCTGTTCTGATCTGAAACCAGCGCTGAAACAGCGTCTGCGCCCGGGCAAGAATCTCCTCCGTGGTGATCTCCGGCGGGAATTCCAACTCGTCCAGAAGCTTTACGCTGTATTTATCCATGCGCACTTCCCTGCCCAGAACGCGGCAGTAATGGGCGTAGGCCAGCGCGTCGTAGAACTGAAGGTCATCCGGCGTCTTGTATTCGTCGATAAATCTTTGGGCGTAGCACTGTCTCAGATAACGGAGAACGGGCCTGTCCCTGACTTCTCTGCCGTAAACGCAGTTTTCCAAACCAAGCCAGAGAAGCCCCTCATAGGTGTCCGCGTCCTCGTATTGCTGGAAGGACAGAAAGACCTTTTCGATTTGCGGGTAGTCATAGTGACGGCGGACGGCGCCGATGATCGTATTCCAGTACAGCTCCGCCTGCCCGTTTTTGTCAAAGGCCTTGAAGTCCGGGCTGAAATCGTATTTTTGCGCGGCGTTCCAGATGATGTTGACGGCACGCTTTTTCTGAAGCTCAGTTACTTCGTTCATTTTTCAAAGATGTCCGGGGCGTAAAGGTCGGAGCGTATGCGGGCATGGATAATATCAGAGACCAGCTGACGTTCAAAATCGTCAAAGGATTTGTTGATAATGCCCATCTCCAGGGCCTGTCCTGTACTCAGGCCGTTTTTCACCAGAGACAGCGAGGCGATCAGGCCGCGCAGGTCCAGCGGCTTGGTGGAGATCTCCGCGCTGTCACATTTGCTGCGGATCTCCTGAAACAGGTCGGAAAACTGGTTTGCATACTGCTCCGTGAGGGTCGGAAACTGGGTCTGGAGCAGCTTTTTCAGGTTGTCCCGGGAAATAATGGGCATATTGATGACCATAAAGCGGGAAGCCAATGCCTCGTTTACCTCACGGGTTCCGGCATAACCGTAGTTCATGGTGGCGATAAAGCGGGTGCAGGGGGAAAGGCTGATGCGCTCATAGCCGGGAACTTCAATAATTCTGCGAAAATCCAGTGTGGCGTGGAGCACGGCAAGAGACTCGTTTTTCGCCATGTTGATCTCGTCCAGAATGCCGAAACCGCCGTATTCCGCACACTGATATATGGGGCCGTGGCGAAGGGATACCTGCCCGTCCTTAAAGGTGTCTGTTCCAATCAGGGAGGCCGCGTCGGTATTCAGATAAAAAGAAATATCCCACTCGGGCCGACCGAAAACGGCGGCAAGGTTTTCTGCCAGAACGTTTTTGCCCGTGGCCTTGGGACCCACAAGGAGCAGATTCTCCCCGGAAAGCAGGGCGGACAGAGCCTTTTCCCATACATCCTTTCCGTAATAGTGGTATTTCGGTGCGGGAACACGCCCGGCCATTTCCCCACTGACAGGGTACGCCTGACGAAAATCTTCGATTTTTTCAATAATCTGTCCGTTGATTCCCTCTTGCTTTAAAAATTCGAGCATTTTTATCCTCCAAAGTTCAGCCTTCGTTCCGCGCGGTTTGATTCCGAAACGGGGCAGTCTTCTGCTGTGCTGAAACATTTTACCACCGGCGCACAGGTTTTGTCACTATATTTTTGAATTCCTTGAAATGAGGTCGTGGATAAAGTATAATGGAGAAAAAACGGGAATGACGCTGATGTCCACGTATGGCTTAAAAAATGAATATATCTCCGTCAGAAAAGACGGCGCAGTATCTTACGGCGGAAACCAGGTCTGGTCCGAAAATGCGGTAATACGCAAATGCGGCTGCGGCGTGATTGGCAGTCTTGACCTGCTCTTGTATCTGGCCAGATACCATTCCGGCGGATTAGCGGCGGCGGACTGGCCCATTCCGCTGGAGAACTATGATCGGATGTGCTCTGCGCTCAGCCGCCGGTATCTCCCCCTGCTCCCCCCTTTCGGAACAAACGGCCTTGCCCTGGCCTTGGGATTGAACCGGGTCTTTGAGCGCTTCGATATGCCTTTCAGCGCTGCGTGGCAGTTTTCCGGCAGTAAAATCATGGACCGGGTCGAGGAAATGCTGGACGCGGATATTCCTGTGATCCTGTCTGTGGGCGCAAATTTTCCGTTTGTCTGGCAGGGAAACCGCGTGACGCTGTACAGCAGAGACCCCGGTGGAAAAATGCACGGATTCGCCTCCACGAAAGCGCACTATGTTACGGTCACCGGAAGCGAAGACCGTTTTTTCCGCATATCCTCCTGGGGAAAGCTATTTTACATCGATAAGGGAGAGTATTTCAGCTACATAAAGCAGCACAGCAGCAGTGTGATCAGCAACATTCTGAAAATTGAGCGGCGGTGAACTCATGGAACAGCATATTTTTTTCAGCAAAGCCGAACAGAGAAAGTTTGTCCTTGACCGAAGGCGAAGCATGACAGGGCCGGAGCTTTCCGGGAAGAGCCACGCGATCTGCGCAAGGCTTTTAGCGCTGCCCCAGCTGCAAAACGCCGGGCTTATCCTGTCGTACATGCCCACCTATGACGAAGCGGACGTCAGCGAGCTGAACAGGCGCCTTGCGGGCGCAGGAAAACATGTATGCTACCCTGTCACTGCCGGCGGCGGCCTGATGTCCGCCTACGAGCCGGAAAGCCCTGACGCCTTTGCGGTAAAGCGTTACGGGATCCTTGAGCCTGTAATCGAAAAATCCCGGCGGATAGAGCCTGCCGCGATCGATGCCATCATCCTCCCCTGCGTGGCCTTCGACCATCAGCTCCACCGCTTGGGCCATGGAGCGGGGTATTATGACCGTTATCTGCCCCTTTGTAAAAACGCGGTGAAGATCGCGGCGGCCTTTTCTGTGCAGCAGCTGGAGGAAGTGATCTGCGACCGCTGCGATGTCCCTGTGGATCTGGTGGTAACGGAAGAAAAAATTTATAGAAAATGAAAAAAATATCCCCCGGGGGGGCTTAAAATGCCGATTCTGTCCTGTTAAAATAGTAGCATCTTAAGTAAGAGAGGTGCAGAACTATGCATATGGCAGACGCTTTATTGGCCCCGGCTGTAGCCGCTACCATGTATGCCGCCACAGCGGTAACCGTTGGCGCTTCCGTGAAAACACTGAAAAAAGACGAAAATCCTGCAAAGCTGCCCACCATGGCAGTGACCTCTGCGCTGGTCTTTGCCGGCCAGATGATCAACTATACCATCCCCGGCACCGGTTCATCAGGCCATCTGTGCGGCGGTATGCTTCTGTCTGCGCTTCTGGGACCTCAGGCAGGCTTTTTATCCATGGTGGTGATCCTCGCCATACAATGCCTGTTTTTTGCCGACGGCGGATTGCTTGCTCTGGGGGCAAACTGCTGGAACATGGCGTTCTATGGCTGCTTTGTTGGCTACTACCTGCTTTGGCGTCCAATTATGCACAGCAATATCTTTAAGGGCATGGGGGCAAAAGGAGCCGGAAGATTGAAGATCATTCTGGCGTCGATTCTGGGCTGTGTGCTTACGCTGCAGCTGGGCGCATTCTCCGTGGTGCTGGAAACCAGTATTTCCGGCGTGACCGAATTGCCCTTCGGTGCTTTCGTGGGCATTATGCAGCCCATCCACCTGGCTATAGGGCTTGTCGAGGGCCTGATCACCAGCGCTGTTTTGCTCTTTGTTTACGAGAGCCGTCCGGAACTTCTGATGGATGTGGACAGCGCTTCGTCCGGTCAGGGCAAATGCTCCGTAAAAACAACCCTTGTTATTCTCGCAGCTGTGGTTCTGGTGGTCGGGGGCGGCCTCAGCCTTCTTGCCAGCGCAAATCCGGACGGACTGGAGTGGTCCATGTTTGGCAACGCGGACAGCGGTTACAGCGAAAACATGGGACTGGACGAGGAAAATTACGGCATATCCAGTGCGGCAGCTGATACAGCAGCCTCCATTCAGGAAAAAACCGCTTTCCTGCCCGACTATGCCTTTGCCAACAGCGACAGCTCTGCGGGAACCTCGGTCTCCGGCATCGTGGGCTCGGCCATTGTCGCCGTCGCGGCTTTGCTGGTCTGCGTGTGCGGCGGGTTCTTCCGGAAGAAAAAAGCTGCTGCAAAAGTCTGAAACTATGCTATAATACAGAGGCATCCATTTTGCGATGCCTCTGTATACCTTTTTTGGAAGACGGATTTATGGACAAATTATCCAAGGCCCGGTCAGAGCTGCGGGAGATTGACGCTCTGGCCGCGGAAGACTCCCCTATCCACCGCATACACCCGCTGTGCAAGCTGCTGGCGACGGTATTGTATATCGTTGTGGTGGTTTCCTTTCCAAAATATGATTTTTCCGGCCTGATCGTAATGCTGATCTACCCTGTGCTGCTGTTTCAGATCACCGGAATACCGGTGCGGCTGTGTTTTCACAAGCTGCGCTTTGTGCTGCCTCTGGTTCTGGCAGTGGGGATCGTCAATCCTTTTCTTGATCGCAGTCCTCTGCTCTTTTTGGGCGGCATAGCCATAAGCGGCGGGGTAGTTTCCATGCTGGTTTTGATGATGAAGGGTGTGTTCTCTCTTATGGCTTCCTTTCTTCTCATCGCCACCACGTCGATAGACGCACTGTGTGCTGCTCTGCGAAAAATACACGTTCCCGCAATCATTACCACCCTGCTTCTGCTCACCTACCGCTATATCGGCGTGATGCTGGAGGAAGTCTCTGTTATGACCCAGGGCTATAGTCTCCGTGCCCCCGGACAGAAGGGCATACATATTTCCGCCTGGGGCTCCTTCCTGGGCCAGCTTCTTCTGCGAAGCATGGACCGGGCCGGAGAATTATACAACAGTATGCTGCTGCGCGGCTTTAAAGGCAATTTCTTTTATGCGGATGTCCCGCCCTGCCGCCTTTCGGGCCTGGTTTATACGCTGCTTTGTGCGGTTTTCTTTGTCTGCGCAAGGGAAATGAATCTCAGCGCCCTTCTGGGCAGCCTGTTTGTGAGGTGAGGCAAAATGATTCAATTTCAACATGTCAGTTTCTCCTATGACGGAGAACATAAAGTGGTGGACGATCTGAGTTTTACCATTGGCAAGGGTGAGGCTGTGGGTCTCATCGGCGCAAACGGCGCAGGAAAATCCACCATGATGAGTCTGATGCTGGGCCTTCTGAAAGGATCGGGAGAAATTTTAGTGGATGGCCTGCCGGTAAACAAACAGAATCTGCCCCAAATCAGGCAAAAGATCGGTTTTGTGCTGCAAAACTCGGACAATCAGATGTTTATGCCCACCGTGTACGAGGATATGATCTTCGGGCCGCTGAACTACGGCTTAAGCCGGGAGGAAGCGGAACGGCGGGTAGATAAGGTGCTGGATATGCTGGGCCTGCAGGACTTAAAGCACCGCTACAACCACAAGATATCCGGCGGAGAAAAGCGCATGGCCGCCATCGCAACCATACTGGCCATGGAGCCGGAGATGATCGTTATGGACGAACCCTCCACAGCTCTTGACCCGGTGAACCGCCGCCGGGTGATCAACACCATCAATTCCCTGCCTCAGACCAAGCTTATTGCCTCCCACGATCTGGACATGATCCTGGACACCTGTCAGCGGGTTTTGCTCATCTCCCGGGGAAAGATCGTGGCAGACGGCAGCGCGGAAGCGCTGCTGCTGGACCGGGCGCTGCTGGAGGCAAACCAGATGGAACTGCCCCTTTGTCTGCAGGGCTGGCAAAGAAAACATTCCTGAAGCAAAATCGCTCCGAATGCGGAGCGATTTTCGTTTATTTGATGCTGGCTGGTCTTAATTTGGGAGCTGGAATACTGTGCTCGCCCAAAAACTTCTCCATCCACACCATGTCGTACCAGCGGTCAAATTTATATCCGCATTGGTGAAACTCTCCCACCAGCGTATAGCCACACTTCTGATGAAAGACCACGCTGTCGTTGGTGAGATATTCGTCCTCTGTCCGCGTATAGGCGATGCAGGCATACAGATTCAGGATATTCTGCTCCTTCAGCCTTTTTTCCAGCTCCCGGTAAAGCTGCCCGCCGATGCCCTGCCGTTTTCTGTCTTTGGCGATGTAGATGGAGGTCTCCACGGCCCAGTCATAGGCAGCCCGGCCCTTAAACACCCCTGCATAGGCGTAGCCTACCGGTTCGCCGTCAATTTCCGCCACCAGATAGGGGTATTTTTCAAGGGTATGGGCTATTCTTTCTTTAAATGCGGAAACAGACGGCACATCATATTCGAAGGTGATCGCCGTACCGGCGACATAGGGGGCATAAATTTCAAGCAGCGCTTTTGCGTCGCTTTCTCTTGCTGTACGGATCAAAAGTTCGTTCATGGTCCTGGCCTCGTTGAAAAAATTTGATTAGAGTTTAATCCCTTGTTCCCAAGCTGTCAAGAATAATTCCGGTCTCACAGCAGGAAGCTGTACTGCATAATATGGTCTGAGGGAGACCTCAATCCGACACAGGAGGAATGATCTTGGAAAGCAAGAACGATTACCGTCAGGGAACTTTGCCGGGACCTGCGGCGCCTCTGGCTATGGCTTATACGCCGATGCAGAAGTCCGTGGATCCGGCCTACGAATGCAGCGAGGCTCTGTACCGCGGTACCTTGTTCCCCGGCCTTGACCTGCCCTTTATGGGCATTGTAAATAAAAATGTTGAGAATACACCCCTTACTGAGCTGATGGCCATCGACTTCGTGGCCCATGAGCTGGGACTCTATCTGGATACCCACAGGGACGACAAACAGGCTTTTGAGATGTATCAGAGCTTTCTTGCTCTGGCCGCCGAAGCCCACGACAGGTATATAAAAAAGTTCGGTCCCGTAAACAAACGGGATATGCTGGGAATGGAGAGCTATAAATGGCTCGATAATCCCTGGCCCTGGGATTACCAGCCGAAAATGGAGGTGTAAGCGATGTTTGTGTATGAAAAGAAGCTGCAATACCCGGTAAAAATAAAAAACACCAATCCGGCCCTGGCAAAATTCATCATCAGCCAATACGGGGGCCCGGACGGTGAATTGGGCGCTTCCCTCCGATATCTGAGCCAGCGCTACGCCATGCCCTATCCCGAGCTCAAAGGTCTACTCACCGATATAGGTACAGCGGGGTCAAAATGAAACTTTGTGCTTCCCGTGCCTGTCTTCTTGCACCCCGGAAAGAAATAAGATATAATAAACACACATGAGTAAAAGGAGGTATAGCTTATGAAAAAAACAGCGGTTTTATTTGCAACAGGATTTGAAGAAGTGGAAGCGCTGACTGTCGTTGACCTTTTGCGCAGGGGAAAGATCGGCTGCGACATGATTTCCCTTGAAGATCAGGACCGTGTGACTGGCAGCCACGGCATTGGCATATATATGGACGCAAAGTTTTCCGAAACGGATTTTTCCCGGTACGACGGGGTTATTTTGCCCGGAGGTATGCCCGGTACAAGGAATCTTGCCGCGGATTCAAGGGTTCTGGCCTTGCTTCGAAGCTTTGCCGGTGAAGGAAAGCTTACTGCCGCAATTTGTGCCGCGCCCACTGTGTTGGCAAAAGCGGGCCTGTTGGCGGGGAAAAAGGCCGTTTGCTACCCCGGCATGGAGGACCAGCTGACAGGAGCAAAAGTCTCTTACGATCCTGTGGCTGTCGACGGCACGGTTATTACCAGCCGGGGTTTGGGTACTGCCATACCTTTTGGACTGTCCATCGTGCAGTATTTTACGGGAGGAGAGCGGGCAGAGGCCCTTTCCGCCTCCGTTGTCTATGGGAAATAAACTACGGATATGATCGACGTCACTTTGCTGGGCAGCGGAGCTACTATGCCCACGCCGGAGCGTGGCGTCAGCGCCGCAGTGCTGCGCTGCGGTGGACGCTGCATTCTCTTTGATTGCGGCGAGGGCACCCAGACGGCTCTGCGCCGGGAGAAATACAGTCCCTTAAAGATCGATCTGATCGCCTTGAGCCACTACCACGGCGACCATATTTTCGGACTGCCCGGCCTGCTCCAGACCATGAGCTGCCTCCGGCGCACCGAGCCCCTTTACCTGACCGGGCCGGAGGGACTGGAAGCGGCCCTTACACCGGTTCTTCAACTGGCTGCCGTGGAGGATTATGAAATAAGGCTTTTGCCCCTGCCCCGGGGCGGGATTTGGATGAAGTCCCTCTGCCCTTCCTGGCCGCAGCGCGCCCGCCTCACGGCAGTACCCGCTCAGCACCGGGTGCCCAGCCAGGGCTATCTCTTTTCTCTGGAGAGGCCGCCAAGGTTTGACCCTGAGACAGCCAAAGCGCTGGGCATCCCTGTGTGCTGCTGGAAAAGAATCGCAGCCCAGCCGGAGGAGCCGGTTGAGTGGGACGGAAGGGTGCTTTATCATGAGGGAAAGCCCGTGTTGGGCAGTATGCTTACAGGAAAAGCCCGTAAAGGGTTGAAGCTGTTCTTTTCCGGTGATACCCAGCCCTGCCCCGCTCTGGAACAGGCGGCGGCGGGCGTAGATCTGCTGATTTTTGACGCTACTTACGGAGAAGACAGCCAGGAGGACCAGGCCCTTCTCTATGGCCACAGTACCTTCCGCCAGGCGGCAGAGCTTGCCAGCCGGGCGAAGGCAAAGCGTCTTTGGCTGACCCACTTCTCCCAGATGATGCGCTGTCCCGAGGACCGGCTTCCCAATGCCCAGGAAATTTTTCCCCCGGCTCTCTGCGGCTATGACGGTCTTTCCCTTACGCTTCGTTTTGAAGACGACTCAGATAACCTATAAAACCGCAGATCAGCGTGATCTGCGGTTTTTCTAATCATTCAATTATGCCGTATTGCTTCATCAATTCAATGCGCTGATTCCCAATGCGGATGCTTTCGGCGGCATCATTGCCGCCGGTCAGCTGCAATTCCTTTTGATAGTGGAAAATCCGGCTGGTCCACGCCACCGGCAGCAGGTAGGGGTGCTCTTTCAGATAAGGGAAACGCCTTTCCAGAGATTTTGCCGGCGGAAAAACTGTTTTCAGCACATTGTTCCCCGAATTTTTCCCCTGTTTCTGGGCAGAGACGGCGTTCAGCGTGATATTGCTGCTGTGTTTGCGGCTCATATTGGCGTCGCCGTATACGCCGGAATCCAGCAGATCCTCCAGCATTGCGCTCTCATCCAGCTCAATCTCTCTCCAGACAGTGGGATAACAGGCTTTATCCCTGTCAAAGCAGAGATGATTTTCCCCGATTTTGAACAACGCAGCGGTAAACAGCTCCGCGTGGATCTGGCGGCATTGATCCACAATGCGCTCCCAGTCGATCCTATCCCCATGGCTGTTTGCGTAAAGGATAATATCGCAGACCTGCCGGAGGCCAAAGCCGCTGTGCAGAAAATGTTTGAAGGCGTGGCAGATCAGATAGAATAAATGGTCGGTGTGCCCCATAGTGTAAAGTTTAGTTCCCTGTACCAAAACTTCTTTCGGGTTTTCCGTGATCCCGTCAAAGAAGCGGTTCAGGTCGCCGTAGGCCGTCGACTCAGGAGGGAAGAGACTTTTATGAAGCTCGATGTAGATCGGGCTGCCTTTTTTTCCGTAGGGCACTTCATAGGCGGCATCAATATCCTGCTCCGGGACGGAAAGGCTCATACCCCAGGAGAGCATAAGCTCATGGCACAGGGGAAACTGCTCTGCCGGGATCCAGATGTCCTCATCGCTGGAAATACGAAAGTCCGGGTTAGGATAAATGTTCCGGCAAATGATGCCCTTGACCACGCAGGGCTTTAATCCGGCGGCAGTCAGCATCCCGTACAGCCGTAAAAATTCATTGGTCTTTTGTGCCTGCAGCATAACGGTCTGAACGGTTCGCCGTTTAAACGGAAGGAACAACTCCCCTTCTGTTTTTTGCGCTGCCGGGCAGCGGTAAACCGCCTCATAGACCAGGGGAAGGACATTATGTACTTCTGCCAGGTAAAAAAGTTCCAGCCACTGCTGCTCCTCAAGGGAAGAGTCCCATGTGACCGTTCGGTTTTCCAGAGCGGCTTTCAAGGCCTGCAAAAACAGCTCCCGTACCGCTTCCATATCTCATCAGCTCCCACAAAATGCAGAAAATATTCTTCTGGTGCTTATTATTGCATATACCGTCTCTAAAATCAAGAATTATACGCTCTCCCCTTTTATTGATTTTCTGACTAAAACATGGTAATATTCTGGCAGTATTCCTATCGGGAGATATCCAAATGTTCGGTAAACTATTAAGATGGTTTTATTGTCTGCCTGTTCCTCTGGCCCTGATGCTCTTGCTCGTATTCAGTCTTCTCTTCCTTTATTTACGGAAAAAGATAGGAAAAAAGCGTTTTTGGCTTCTGGGGGTTCTTGGTTTTGCTTTGCTTTGGCTCTTATTCATTGCGTCGGTGACGCTGACGAGCCGCGGCCTGTCAGAGCACCCCATGGCGCCGGAGCTTATCCCCTTTCACTCCTATTTTCTGGCCTTTACCGGAGAAAACAGGGAGCTGCTGCGCAGCAATTTCATGAATATAGCGCTTTTTTACCCTGCGGGTCTGGTGGTCTGCGAGCTGCTGCCCAAGAAGTGGAGGAGCGGAAAAAAACTGTTTTTCCTCTGCGCTCTGTTTCTTCTGCTCAGTGCAGGGATAGAATTTTGTCAGTTTTATTATGCCCTTGGCTGGGCCGAAACAGATGATGTGATCCACAACGTTCTGGGCGCACTGACGGGTGCCCTGATTTGTACCAAAGGCATTAAATCTGAAAATACCACTTCTGTGGAAGATGATGTAAACTGAGTTCCGCGTGGCCATCGGGCAGGATCTCGATTTTCTCCAGTATTGTTTTGCAGAAAATTACGCTCTCTGTCCGGCAGAATAAAATGGATGTCAGTTGTTCCCGGATGGCTTCTCCTGCGTTTTTTTCTGAAAAAAGCTTTGTTTGATTCTGGCTGCAAAGATGATCCTTCAGACCATTAAGCTGCCGCTCACTGCGCTCATTCAGCGTTTTCATCTCTTCAAGGGATATCCGATCAGAAAGGAAGGCGTCCAGCACGTCTTCTTTCTTTTTTTCCAGACGGCAGATCTCCTGCTCCAGCTTTTCTGCTGTGCCGTTTTCCGCTTCCCGGACAGAGACAGCAATGCTCTCCGCCAGATCGTCAATGATCCGCCGGCAATCCATACCCAGTGAACGAAGGGCCTGACGAAGCATTTCCCACGCGGTCTCGTCGGCAATGATCCTGCCGATATTGCAGCCCAGGGGTTTTCCCCAGGCATCTGTGTGTTCCCGGCCCTCTTTTGTGGCAGTGAGACAAGCCCAGTGGAGAGAAAAGCTGCCGTTGCTGTTGTATCTTCTTCTGGCCACAAAACTTGCACCGCATGCACCGCATTTGATCCTGCCGGAAAAGGCATATTGTTCCGAGTGGCCGTTTTTTTGCCGGTTATGGCGGTTTCTTCTGTTCAGCTCTTCCTGTACCGCGTTCCACAGTTCCCGGTCAATGATGGGCTCATGGTGGTTTTCCAGAACGATCAGCGCTTCCTGGCCCTGATTTGCTTTCCTGTCATGGCTCAGATAGTCCGGGGTTATGCTCTTTTTCTGGATCAGGTCCCCCACGTATTTTTCGTTTTTCAGGACTTTCACAAGATAGCTGCTGCGCCAGTTTAAGCCGCCGCCTGGGGTGCGGTAGCCCGCCTCCCCCAGCTCCCGGGCAATGCGGGTGGTCCCTTTTTTCTCAATACCGTATTTATGGAAGATAATTCTGACCAGCTCGGCTTCTTCCGGCTTGATCCTCAGCTGTCCCGCTTTCACCTCATAGCCCAGAAGAGAATGTCCGAACACCACACCCCGTTCCATCTGTCTGGTCTGGCCCCATTTGACCCGGGAGGAGGTCTTTCTGCTCTCCTCCTGGGCAATTGAGCCCATGATGGACAGGCGCAGCTCCGCGTCCGGATCCCCTGTGCTGATGCCGTCGTTCATAAAAACGACCTCTACCCCCTGTGTTTTCAACTGCCTTGTATAAGCAATGGTGTCCAGAATATTCCGGGAAAAACGGCTGACTTCTTTGGTGAGGATTAGCTTGAACGCGCCTTTTTCCGCATCTGAGATCATGCGTCTGAATTGCTCACGCTTTTTGGTGGAAGTGCCTGTGATCCCTTCATCGGCATAGATCTTGTACAGCGTCCAGTCGGGCTGCCGTTCGATATATTCTTTGAAATACCGCCGCTGGGCCTGGAGGGAATTGAGCTGATCGTTCTTATCCGTAGAGACCCGGCAATAGACTGCCACTTTGACCGCCAAACTCACCTCCCGGAAGATCTTTGCTTATGGAGCGAACGCTGTTTATCCAGCCTTTCCCCGGCATAATGAAGCTGCTCTTCGGATAAGATTCCTTCTTCTTTCAAAGCAAGAAGCAGAGCGCGTTGAAGCTGAAATAAAAAATCCCTCTCTGTTCCCCGCGCTTTCTCCGGGGCCTTGTCGATCTGCAAAAGGACAGGCTTTTTTGCCATTTCTCTCCCCTCCCCTCTCAATTTATGCTGGAAAAGGGGGCAAATTGCTAATTCAGCATATCATCCCGGGCCTCTTTCGCCTCAAGCATTTCCGTACCATTTTGACCCCTTTGTAGGTACAGAGGAACTGGGACACCTGGAGATGATCGGCGCCATTGTGCATCAGCTTACACGGGATCTCAGCATGGAGCAGATCAAAAAGGCTGGCTTTGACGCCTATTTTGTGGATCATACCACCGGCGTATATCCCACGGCGGCCTCCGGTTTCCCCTGGAGCGCGGCCAGCATGGCCGTGAAGGGCGACGTCATTACCGATCTTTCGGAAAACATGGCTGCGGAACAAAAGGCCAGAACCACCTATGACAACATTCTGCGTCTCAGCGATGATCCGGATGTGAACGATGTGATCCGATTCCTGCGGGAAAGAGAGATCGTTCACTATCAGCGCTTTGGCGAGGGCCTGAGAAAAGCGATAGAGAAAATGGATCAGAAAAACTTCTATGCCGTAAACCCTGCCTTTGACCGGAACTGAAAAAGCATGAGGCTGTATATTCACAGCCTCTTTTTCTTTTAGGAATTTCATGGTATAATTACGAGCAGGAAATTGAAAGAAGGCTGAAAAGATGATCTTTCTGGGGGTTGTAGGGGCTCTTTTTCTGCTGCTTTTTGCGGCAGGAGCAGGAGTTTTGTTTTATGCCTGCGGCAGACGGGCCGTGCCGGATCTGTTTGACCCGGACGTACTGGATAAATGCGGCTACAGTATGGTCAAGGACGATGTCCTGGCGGGAAAAGACTGGCTGGAGCACCGGGAGACAGAAGAGCTGGAGCTGATGAGCTATGACGGGAAGCTGCTTCACGGCCTGCTTGTGCCCTGCGAAAACGCCCGGGGAACCATCATTCTCTTTCACGGCTGGCGCTCCTCCTGGAAGCTGGATTTCGGCAGCGTTCTCCCGCTCTATCATTCTCTGGGCCTGAACCTGATTATCTGCGACCAGCGGGCCTACGGGAAATCAGAGGGTCTGTTTACCTGCTTCGGCGTGAAGGAACGGCATGATGTTGTCTCCTGGGCCACCTATGCCTGTCAGCTGTTCGGCGAGGAGCATCCCCTCCTGCTGGGCGGTATCTCCATGGGAGCCAGCACTGTGCTGATGGCCTCAGGGCTGGATATTCCGGGAAATGTACGGGGCATTATTGCCGACTGCGGCTTCAGCTCGCCCTATGACATTATGGAATCTGTGATCCGGACAAGGTTCCGGGGCGTTCCGGTCAGGCCCACACTGTGGCTTATGGGTATGTTTACCAGAGTTTTTGCCGGCTTTGGTCTGAAAGAAGCCAGCACTTTTGACGCTGTGGCCAAAGCAAAAACTCCCATTTTGTTTATTCATGGCACGGCGGACCGCTTTGTGCCGCCGGAGATGTCTGAGCGGGCCTATGAACTGTGCGCAGCGCCCAAAAAGCTTGTGCTGATCGAGGGCGCAGGCCATGGCCTGAGTTACCCCGTGGATAAAGAGCGGGTGACCGATGCACTGTTTGAATTTATCGATACCAACATAGGAGGAAAAGAAGCATGAGTGTGGATTTGAGCCGTTTTATTACCGCGCAGCAGAGAAGCTACAGCACTGCCCTCTCTGAAATCAAAAGAGGCAGAAAAACCAGCCATTGGATATGGTACATCTTCCCCCAGATCGAAGGCTTGGGCAGGAGCTCCACCGCCCAGTATTATTCCATACACAACATGGAGGAAGCCAGAGCCTTCATGGCGGACCCCTATCTGAGCCGTAACCTGATTGAGATCTCCCAGGCCCTTTTGACGCTGGATTCCAACAACGCCACGGAGGTCATGGGAATCCCGGACGATATGAAGCTCCGCTCCTCCATGACCCTGTTTAAGGCAGCAGCCCCGGAGCAGCCGGTATTTCAAAAGGTACTGGACAAGTTTTATAACGGGAAGCCGGATGGCTGGACCCTGCAGCTGCTGGGACTGGAGGGCTGAGGCTTATGCCCATTCCGGGAATTGTACAGCCAGACATCCTCCCCGTCAGCGATCGTCTGCGGCTGCGGAAATATGACGGGGTCTTTGCCTTTGCTCTGCCCTGGTATCTGGATACTGAAACCGTTTATCTGGTGGATGGAGTCAGAGAGCCCTATTCCATGGAGAAGTTGGAGCGCATGTACAACTATCTTGACCGGCACGGGGAACTGTATTTCATCGAGGCGGCAGAGGAAGATGGCTTCCGGCCCATCGGCGACGTCACCTTCTGGCAGGAGGACATGCCCATTGTTATCGGTGACAAGACATACAGGGGAAAAAATATCGGCGGTCAGGTCATTCTCGCACTGAAGGAGCGAGGACGGGCTCTTGGTTACAACCAGCTGTATATACAGGAAATTTACGATTACAACACGGCATCTCAGCGCTGCTTTGAAAAGGCAGGTTTTCGCCCAATTGAAAAAACGGAAAAAGGAAAACGGTATATGACGGAGCTGTTTTAACTCCGCCATATACCGTTTTTTATCCCCTTTAGTGAAGGAAAAATTACAGATTAAAAATGAACGTGACAACCATGACAGCAAGTCCGACTATGGCTACGACCAGATTACGGGTTTTGGTCTGGCCAGCCCCTTTCATATAAAGAACGCCGAAAACTGCGCTGAGGGCAAATGGGAGCAGCAGTCCCAGAGCCTTGGGCATCGTGTTTGTGGCTTCGCCGCTGAGATTGACCTGAACGGTCAGCGTTGCGGGCAGCAGAATGAAGCCTGCAACGGCAAGGGCTGCGGCTGCCGCAATAATGAGTATGCCGATGATCGTTTCTATTTTTACTCTCATTTTTGATCCTCCCTGAAATTGCCGTTTGTCAAGGGGCCTCTGCGTTTATTGAATCATTTCTCTGAATTCATCCTCGCTGATGATTTTGATCCCCAGGCTTTCGGCTTTGGCCAGCTTACTGCCCGCATTTTCGCCAGCCAGAACATAGCTGGTCTTTTTGGAGACAGAGGAGGACGCTTTGCCGCCGAAGCTCTCGATGATGGCGGAGGCCTCGTCACGGGTGTAGGACTGAAGCGTGCCGGTGAGAACAAAGGTCATGCCGGCAAAACGGTTATCCTTTTTCTCTTCCTTGCTGACAAAGCTGACGCCCGCCTCGCAAAGCCGCTTAATAAGATGCTGAGACTGGGGATTTTGGAACCATTCCACAATAAACCCGGCGGTTATTTCTCCGATATCAGGGACTTTGGTCAGGTCTTCAACGCCGGCAGCCATAAGCGCGTCCAGGTTTTCAAAATGAGCGGCCAGCACCTTTGCCGCCTTCTGCCCTACCTGGCGAATACCAAAGGCGCAAAGGAGCCTTGCAAGCCCCGCTTCCCGGCTACTGTCGATGGCGGCGATCAGGTTTGCCGCTGACTTTTCACCCATCCGGTCAAGCTCTGCCACAGGACCGGCTTCCAGATAATACAGGTCCGCGGCGGTCTTTACCAAACCGCTGTTGATCAGGCTTTCACACACGGAGATGCCCAGCCCCTCAATGTCCATGGCCTCCCGGGAGGCGAAATGGGCGATGTTGCGGAGCCTCTGGGCGGGACATTCGGGGCTTGTACAGCGCAGAGCGGCGCCGTCCTCGTCCCGGACAACAGGCGAACCGCACTCGGGACAAACAGAGGGCAGCACAAAAGGCACAGTCCCCTCCGGGCGCTTTTCCTTGTTCACTGAGAGAACCTCGGGGATAATCTCCCCTGCCTTCTGCAGCAGAACTGTGTCCCCAATGCGCAGATCCAGCCGGTCAATATTGTCCTGATTATGGAGTGTGGCGGCAGAGACCGTGGTCCCGGCGAGACGGATGGGCTCTACGATGACTTTGGGCGTCAGAACACCGGTTCTGCCCACCTGGACCACAATATCCAGCACCTTGCTCTCCTTTTTCTCCGGTGGGTATTTGAAGGCCACGGCCCAGCGGGGCGCTTTGGCCGTGCTGCCAAGAGCCTCACGCTGAGCAAGGGAGTTGATTTTGATCACCGCGCCGTCCATGTCATAGGCCAGTTCTCCCCTGTTCTCCCCCAGCCACTCGATACGCTCCACGCAGTCCCGGATATTGTCGTAGCGGGTATAGGGCACTACGGGAAAGCCCATGGCGCGCATGGCGTCCAGGGTCTCGGCATGGGTCTGGTACTGCTCGCCGGAGCTGTATTGCAGGTTAAAGCAGATGATGTCCAGCTTGCGGGAGGCTGCCACCCTGGGGTCCAGCTGGCGCATGGAGCCGGCAGCGGCGTTACGGGGATTGGCCAGCAGCGGCTCGCCTTTAATCTCACGTTCCGCGTTCAGCTGCTCAAAGACCGATTTGGACATATACACCTCGCCCCGGACGATCAGCCGCTCCGGCGCGTTTTCAATGCGCAGGGGCAGAGAGCGCACTGTGCGCAGATTTTCCGTCACATTCTCCCCGGTCACGCCGTCGCCCCGGGTAGCGCCCCGGACAAAAACGCCGTTTTCATACTCCAGAGACATGGAGAGGCCGTCGATCTTGGGCTCCACCACATAGTCGTGAGCTGTTATGAGGCTTGTGTCCATCCGGTCTCCGAAGGCGAACAGCTCGTCATAGGAGAAAACATCGGTAAGACTCTCCAGCGGGACCTGGTGGGTCACCGGCTCAAATTTGGATAGGGCTTCGCCCCCCACCCGCTGGGTGGGAGAGTCGGGGGTGATCAGCTCCGGATGCAGCGCTTCCAGAGCCTTCAGCCGCTGCATGAGCATGTCGTATTCATAGTCGGATATCTCCGGCGCGTCCAGAACATAGTACAGCTTGTTGTGGTGTTCAAGCTCGCGACGGAGCCTGATGATTTCCTTTTGTGCGTCCATGGCATTTCTCCGTTTTTAATTTTCGGCTGTTGATCCTGAGCCCATGCTCAGATAGGTATCCGGCACCTGGCCGACAACAATGGTGTCGGCAATAAGCACCTCGGTAATCACCTGTGTGCTCTCCGTGCCCCAGGGAACAAGAATGTCGATATCCACGATCACTTCCAGATTGATCTGGTGCTTGGTCTGGTTTATCCCGGCGGTGACGATGCTGTTGTTAAACTCCACACGGGAGGAGGTCATGGTAATGATCTTCACCGGCACCTTGGGCCCCCGGCCCATGAGAACGCTGATGCCGGTCAGGTTGCCCGCGGGGATATTCACCGTCAGCATATGGGTGTCGGTGGCGCCCACGATGCGGTCCAGTATTCTGGCGGACAGGGCGTTGATCCGGGCCATGTTGCTGCTGATGGCGGTGATCTCTCCGGTTTCGGACTTTTCAAAGGTGACGAAATAATCCGCGCTGTAATCCCCGTCCCGCATGATATCGGCAATGGCGTTATTGATGCTGACGGTCACGGCGTCGCTGGCGTCCGAAACGGCAATGGCGGTGGAGACATCTTTTAAGTACAGCGACGCGGCGGCAAAAAACAGCAGCAGGGCTACAAGAAGAAACAGAAGGCTTATTCCCCTGTGGCTGCGAGGCCCTGTCGGGAAAGACGCTCCATTCTGGGCATATCTTCTGCGCGGCCTGCGGCGGAACAGACGTCGGTAATGCATGGGGTCACCTCCCCATGTATTATATGCGTGAGATCAGTCCAGCATGGCACTGACAGCCATCATAATGCCCAGTTTTCCCGATTCATAGGTCAATCCGCCCTGCATATAAGCAATGTAGGGTTCCCGCATGGGCCCGTCGGCGGAGAGTTCGATGGATGAGCCCTGAATAAAGGCCCCGGCGGCCATGATGACCTGATCGTCATAGCCGGGCATACCCCAGGGCTCCGGTGTCACATAGGAGTCCACCGGCGCACCGGACTGTATGCCAAGGCAGAACTTCTTCAATTTATCCGGGCTGCCCAGCTTCACCATCTGAATAATGTCAGAACGCTCCTCTTCAACGGCGGGAGAGCTGTCTATCCCCAGCTGCTCCATCATTGCCGCGCAGAAAACCGCGGTTTTCAGAGCCTGGGCCACCACATGGGGGGCCATGAAAAGGCCCTGAAACAGCAGCCGGTTATTGCCCAGCGTGGAGCCGCACTCAGCGCCGATGCCCGGCGTGGTCAGCCGCAGAGCGGCCCGTTCCACAAGCTCTGCCCTTCCTGCTACATAGCCGCCGGTGGGGGCCAGGCCGCCGCCGGGGTTCTTGATCAGGGAACCGGCAATAATGTCTGCGCCCACATGGGTGGGCTCGATCACATCGGTAAATTCGCCGTAGCAGTTGTCCACCATGATATTACAGCTGGGATTGACCTTTTTCACTGCCTTGCAGATCTGGCCGATCTCCTGCACGGTGAGGGCCGGCCGGTCGGCGTATCCCCGGGAGCGCTGGATCATCACGGCAGTGACCTTTTCATCGGCCGCAGCCTTCTCGATGGCGGGCAGGTCGGGCTTTCCTTCTGCGGTCAGAGCCACTTCCCCATAGTTAACGCCGTAGAATTTCAGGGATCCGAAGCCGTCGCCGGAGATGCCGATGGCGCTTCTCAGGGTGTCATAGGGCGTGCCGGTAACAGCCAGGATGGTGTCTCCGGGTTTGACCAGAGCAAACATGGCTGTGGTCAGCGCGTGGGTGCCGTTGACAAAGTTGATGCGGACAAGAGCGGCCTCTGTTCCGAAGATCTGGGCGTAGATCTTATCCAGCACTTCCCTGCCCAGGTCGTCATAGCCGTAGCCGGTGGTGCCGGCAAAGCAGCTGTCGGATACCCGGTTATCCTGAAAGGCCTCCATGACCCGGCGGGTATTTTCCTCCGCAACCGCGTCGATTCGGGCAAAGCGGGATTGAATACGCTGCTCTGCTCTGGCGGCCATCTCATAAACCTGGGGTTTTATCTCTGATATTTTCATTTATTTAAGCTCCATTACGATTTCCTTGAAATATTTACCCCGCTCCGCGAAATTCTTGAAGCGGTCAAAGGCAGCGCAGGCGGGAGAAAGAAGGACGATGTCACCCGGCTCCGCAGAGGCGGAGGCAGCAAGAACCGCTTCCTTAAAGTCGTCGATCAGTCGGACTTCCAGGCCGTTTTCGGCATAGAAGGGCGAATTGACGATGGCCTTATGTATGCTCTCCGCCGTGTCGCCGGTAAGGAAGACCCGCTTTGCATATTGGCAAAGCTCGTCACCCAGGCCGTCAAAGGGAATGTGCTTGTCGTAGCCTCCGGCAATGACGATGGGCCTGACCTTCAGGGCGTGGAGACCGGCGCTGGTCCTTGTGGGGCTGGTGCCGATGGAGTCGTTGATGTAGGTAACGCCGTTCAGAACGCGCACCTGCTCCAGCCGGTGCTCCACCCCGGCAAAGCGCATGGCCACCTGACGGCAGATCTCGTTGTTCACAAGGCCCTCAACAGCGGCGAAGGCGGCCAGATAGTTCAGCAGGTTGTGCTCGCCCGGAAGCCTGATCTCATCGGCCTCCATGATCTTCTGCTGCTCTGTGCCGTTGACGCGAAGGATCACGCCGTTTTCGCAGATTACGCCCCGGTCAACCCGGTTTTTGTCGGAAAAATAGCTCACCGGCGCATGGGCAAAGTGGGCGTAATAGGCGCTGTGCTCGTCGTCAAAGTTCAAAATCAGCTTGTCATCCTCGTTCTGATGCTCGAACTCCGCGCGCTTTGCGTCGATATAATCCTGATAGTCCTTGTGCTTATCCAGATGATTGGGGGAAATATTGGTGACAACCGCCACATTGGGCTTACAGTACATGCTGTGGAGCTGAAAGGAGCTGAGCTCCAGCACGGCGATATCGTCTGCCACGGTCTCCGGGATCTCGCAGAGCAGCGGGTGGCCAATGTTGCCGCCCAGATGCACCGTATATCCGGCGGCTTTCAGCAGCTCGGAAATAATTGTCGTTGTCGTGGTCTTTCCGTCGCTGCCCGTCACCGCAATGGTCTTGCAGGGACAGAGGGCAAAGAACACCTCCATTTCTGAGGTGATCAGGCTGCCTCTGGCCTTTGCCGCTTCCAGATGGGGGTCAAAGGGCATCAGGCCAGGTGTGCGGAAAATGATGTCGTGGTCAAGGCCCTCAAGGTAGTCCTCCCCCAGCTTCAGCTTTGCGCCCCGGTTGATCAGCTCCAGGGCTTCCCTGCCCATTTCCTCAAGTCCCCGTTTATCGCAGACGGTCACATTGCAGCCGCAGCTCAACAGCAGATTGATCAACGGCGTGTTGCTGACGCCAACACCGATCACGGCGATCCGTTTGTCTTTTATGGAATTTACATATTCGTTCAGTGTCAAGAAAAATCACCTCGCAAATCATGATTATATAGCTTTTTCCGCCTGATTACAAGAAATATTATTGACTTGCGGGGCCGAAATGATTAAAATAGGCCCATGAGTCGGTTGAACGACCGCGGGCACAAGGCGAAAGTCTGTGCGTGAGGAAAGTCCGGGCTCCACAGGGCAAGGATAACGGGTAACGCCCGCCAGGGGTGACCCTCGGACAAGTGCAACAGAGATATACCGCCGGGAGGCCTGCCTTCCGGTAAGGGTGGAAAAGTGAGGTAAGAGCTCACTCGTCGCATGGAGACATGTGGACGCTGTAAACTCTATCCGGAGCAACACCGTGGGAGAACGTATGGCCGGCCCGGCCGTTCTCAGGAGGTGGCTTGAACCTGCCGGCAACGGCAGGTCTAGATAGATGGTCGTTTTCAACAGAACCCGGCTTACAGACCGGCTCAGCTTTTCAAGAAGTCCCCTCCGTGGACTTCTTGAATGCTTCGCCCGCCGAGCGTTTTGAAAAATTCAAAACGCTGCTTCACCCAAAAAGCTTGATCATTCAAGCTTTTTGCGGCGGGTTATTGTAACGCGAGGCGGGCCTTGCCCCCTCGCGCTCCCCTGCTGCTTTATTCTTGTTGATTGAAATATGGTTTTTTGGCAACCAAAAATCCGGCGGAACAAATCTGTTCCACCGGATTTTTTGACGTTTTTTATTCTGCGTCTTCCCAGTTGTGCCAGACGTTCTGGACATCGTCGTTGTCCTCGAACATATCCAGCATCTTCTGCATGTTCTTGATGTCGTCCTCGTTGGTCAGCTTGATATAGCCGTTCTGGGGCAGCATCTCCACCTGGGCGGAGAGAAGCTTGTAGCCCTTGGCGGTCAGTGCGTCGGACACGGCGGCCACATCGTCCACGCCGGTATAGACAGTCATCACTTCGCCGTCAGACTCGAAATCAGCTGCGCCGGCGTCCAGCGCGTCCATCATCACGGTGTCCTCGTCAAGCTCTTCGTCCTCGTTGTCAATGACGATGACGCCCTTCTTGTCGAAGGACCAGGAGACGCAGTTGGCGGCGCCCATGTTTCCGCCGTACTTGTCAAAGTAGTGGCGCATTTCGCCGGCGGTGCGGTTGCGGTTGTCGGTCATGGTTTCCACGATGACAGCCACGCCGCAGGGGCCGTAGCCCTCATAGACGATCTTCTCGTAGTTTTCGGTATTGCCGGCGCCCATGGCCTTGTCGATGGTGCGCTTGATGTTGTCGTTAGGCATGTTTGCGGCCTTGGCCTTGGCGATAACGGCGGCCAGCTTGGAATTGCTGCGGGGATCTCCGCCGCCGCCTTCCTTAACGGCGACGATCATTTCACGGGCGATCTTGGTAAAAGCCTGGGCGCGCTTGGCGTCTGCGGCTCCCTTGGTTTTCTGTATGTTGTGCCACTTGGAATGTCCGGACATAGTAACAGCTCCTCTTATCGAAAGAAAAATAAAGTGTATATTAACGGCAGATATTTTAGCACATTATGACGCTTATGACAAGTGGCAATTAAATTTAAAGCTCAGGTAGATTTGGGGATCATGAGCATACAGCCCCGTACATCCGCGTCAAAGCAGTTGACGGCGGTAATTTTTTCCGGGCAGGAGTGGTATTTCTTCGCAAGCGCCCACACGGTCTCCTCCTCCGCCCGCACAAGAGTCAGAGACGGAAACCGGGTAAGGTCAAAGGGATTATCCTCATCCAGCTCCAGACTCTCCACCATATTCACCTCCCGCACGCTGCTGCTGCGGGTAAAGAGCTCAACGCCGACCCTTCCGGTCAGGGTGCTCCCCTCGCTGCGCAGGTCCACGTTGCTTAATCGGGCCTCTACCAGGCGGGCGTCAGGCAGAGCGCAGTCCTGATCCAGCAGTATACTGCGGTGGACAGCGGAAAGATTTCCTCCCTGGGTCTGATACAGAATATCCACTGTCAAACCGGCCTCTGCACGGCTCCGGCCTACGGAAGCGCCGGTCAGCGTGGAATGGACGCTGAGCACGTCTTTGCAATCCTCGGCGATGCTGATCTGCTCGTCGGAGGAGAGAAGCATGCGCTGCACATCGCTGACTGAGCACAGGCGTTCCGGCTGCATCCTGCAGCTGAGGGGAAGGCAATTGCTGTAGGCGTCGGAAATGTAGCTGACTTCCCGGTTGAAATAGCTCACCAGCTGCATGACGGCGTGGATCTCGGTATCCAGGGCCTTTTCGCCGCTGATGGTGTCCACAAGCCCGAAATAGGCAGAACTGATCTCGATCCGCACGCCGGACAGGTCCATTTTCTCCTGACCGATGTCCAGAAGCTGGGAGAAGGGCGCGCTGAAGCTCCACTGTATGGGGTGATCCGCGCTTTCGGCCAGATAGCAGACAGCGATATGGCAGCTGCCCTTGACCAGGATCTTCGTACCGACGAGCTGAGTCTCGCTGACCTCAAAGGCCGCTTTCTGCCAGATGAGCTTTTGCGGGACGGGCTTTGCTGCGGGGAAAGTGAACTGATCGTTGAAGGCGAAGGTCTTTTCGCAGACCGAATTGATCATAACGGTATTTTCCGTTTCCGTCTTTGTATGTATGGTCAGCTCAGAAGCGGGCAAAATTGCCTCGGCTATGGCGTTTTCCTGGTTAAAACAGCTCAGTTCGCCGCAGATCTCCAGTGTAACAGAGACCTTGCGGGGGTTGAGCACCCGCGTCTCCGCATTGGTGACGGAAAGGGCGATCTGCGCCACCGTGTCGTTATCCGCGCCGTCCACGTCAAATCCCATGGAAAAGGCTTTCGCTGTGCGTAAAAAGGATACCGCGCTCTCCCCTTCGGTGATGTACAGGATGCTGATCTCCGCTTCTCCGCCCACAAGAACGCTCCCGCTGCTGACTTCCTTGCTCTTCAGGCGCAGCTCCGTGACCGTGGAAACGATTTTGCCGATATCTTCATTGATGTCCGGTACCACAGTCTCCACAGTTTCCTGATTCTTTTTGCTCTGCCGGCTGATCTCACGAAAAGACTTTATGGTTTTATTTTCAATTTTGATCTCCATATCAATCGCTCCTTGATGCACACTTTGTACAAGATATGAGCGTAAAATGAAGATTATAACCTGTCTGCTCTGCGCCGCAGCAGCCTGGAGATAAATCGGGGCAGCTTAAAAACAAAAATTTTCATGATCCTTTACTCCCATTTCAACCATATGATCAGCAGCGCAATGCCCATATCCCCAGAGCGATCAGCGCTGCCGCAAAAATAAACCACCAGAATTCGCCGGGCAGTACCAGCGAAAAGATGATGACCAGTCCCGCGGCAATCGCCACGCAGCCCCAAAGGCCACGGTGTCCTTTACGCACAACAGACCGCCTCCCGCAAATGATTTCTCTACATTATACGCGGAAAACGGTCTGATAGACGTAATTTACAGATTATTCTGTTTTATTTCCCAGGGCTTGTGCTGGGCTGTCAGCTCATAGAGCTTCACATAGGAGCTGTACCGGCTTTCGCCGATCTTCCCTTCCGCCAGAGCGGCGGTGACAGCGCAGCCCGGCTCTTTCAGGTGGGCGCAGTCGTTGAAGCGGCAGCTGCCGATATAGGGCGCAAACTCGATAAAATCGTATTGGAGCTGTTCCTTGGAGATGGTCTGCATCATCTCGATATCAAAGGAGGCAAAACCGGGCGTATCGGCGATATAGGTGTTCTCTCCCAGAGTGTACAGCTCCACATGCCTTGTGGTGTGGCGGCCGCGGCCCAGCTTCTCGCTGACCTCGCCGGTTTCAATATGTAAGCCGGGCAAAAGGGCGTTGAGGATGCTGGATTTGCCCACGCCTGAGTTGCCGGTAAAGGCGCACACTCTGCCCTTCAGGGAATGAAGCAGCGCCTCAAGCCCCTCGCCGTCTTCCGCACTGGTGCGGATGACGGTAAATCCGGCCTTTGAAAAAATATCGTACAGCCGGTCTCCCCTGTCGATATCCACCTTGTTGACGCAGATCACAAGCTCGCACCCGGCTTCCGCCGCGATCACGGATACCCGGTCGATCAGGAAGGGGTCCGTCACCGGGTTTGTATTGGCGGCGACAAATACCAGCGTGTCGATATTGGCCACTGCCGGGCGGACAAACCAGTTTTTTCTGTCCTCCACCTTGTCGATACGGCCCTTGCCATTGGCGTCCAGGCTGCACTGCACCCTGTCTCCCACCAGAGGCGATGTACCGTCCAGCCGGAAGCGGCCTCTTGCCTTACATTCCAGTATGCCGTTTTCGGTTTGTACATAGTAAAAGCCGCTGAGCGCCTTGATGATTATCCCTGATTCCATGCAATACCTGCCTTATGGATTTGGTCCGGAAGAGATCTGAAGATAGACCTTGGAGTGCTCTTCGGCCTGGGTGAACGCGTCGATGCTCTGGCCCACAACGGTGCCCACGGCAAGATCGCTGTTTACCCGCTCGGCGCCGCCGTAGCTGAGATTGGCGCTCTCCAGCTTCGCCTTGGCGGCCTCTTCTGTGCTGCCGATCAGGTTGGGTACTTCAACATACAATACTTCCGCCCCGCTGCTGACCAGAAGATACACTGTGGAGCCGGGGCTGATGGTCTCTCCCGCAGCCGGGCTGGAGCTGACCACATTGTTGCGGGCAACACTGTCAGAGGTGGTATTCTCGATTTCCGCAACAAAACCCATAGCTTGTATGGTGTCAACCGCGTCAGCATAGTTCATGTTCAGAACATTGGGGACCGCTAATTCGTCCGCGCCGGAGCTTACCGTAAGCTCCACCTTGATGCCGCCGGGAGTCACCATCATACTGCGTCCCGGCTCCGGCGACTGGTCAAGCACGAGACCTGTGGGATTGTCTCTGTCGATCACATAGACCACATTAAAGCTGTATGTGCTCATCAGTTCGGCGTTATTCTCGATGGCCTGAAATTCCGTACCCACAAAGTTGGGCAGCTCGATCCGTTCCGCCGGAGAAAACACATCCTCAAGCCAGAAATCCCAAAGGAAGGTGAACAGCCAGACAGCCAGCAGCAGCAGGCCCAGCGTGCCGGAAAGAAAGCTTACGCGGGATGCTCTTCTGCGCCGGCGTTTATATTTTTCCTTTGACAGCTCGCTTACGGAACGAACAGGCTTTACACCGGGACTTTCCTGATCTTCCGTGTCGTCTTCCTCACCGGCATTGACCTGGCTCTGGGTGAAGGCTTCCATGTCCTCCAGAAGCTCTTTGGCGGACTGATAGCGGTCCTCCAGCCTGGGCGCCATAGCCTTAAGGGTGATCCGTTCAAGCTCCGGGGGGATATCGGGATTTTTCTCCCGGGGCAGCACCGGATCCGCGTTCATATGCTTTACGGCGATCTCGCCCAGGGTATCCCCGGTATAGGGCAGCTCGCCTGTCAGCATCTCGTACATCACCACACCCAGGGAATAGACGTCGCTTCTGGCGTCCGGGCAGTTGCCTCTGGCCTGCTCAGGCGCAATATAGTGGATAGACCCAATGGCCTGGCCGTTATTCTCATAGATCTCGTTTTCCAGAGCAGCAATGCCGAAGTCCCCTACCTTGATGGTGCCATCCCGGAGCAGCATAATGTTCTGGGGCTTGATATCCCGGTGGATAATCCCCCGCTCATGGGCGTGGGAAAGGGCCTTCGCGATCTGCTTGGAAAAATGCAACGCTTCCTTCCAGGGGAGCGCTCCGCGCCGGTTCATATACTGCTTGAGGGTGATGCCGTCGATCAGTTCCATGACTATGTATTCGACGTCATCACTGTGGCTCACATCGTATACGGCAACGATATTCGGGTGGGAGAGCATGGCAACAGCCTGGGATTCTGCGCAGAAACGCCTGCGAAATTCCTCGTCCGCCGCCATCTCGTCGCGCATGATCTTTACAGCCACATAGCGGTTCAGCCGGTGGCACATGGCCTTATAGACCACGGCCATCCCGCCCTCGCCAATGCACTCCAGAATTTCATATCGGTCATCGAGCATTTTGCCGATGTATTTTTCGTTCTCGTTCATATGCGCTCCTTATTTCATCACGGCAAGGACAGTGACATTGTCCCGGGCTCCCCTGTTCAGCGCCTTGCTCATCAGGGAGCGGCAAAGCAGCTCCGGTTCGGGATATTCCCGGGAGTATTCCAGGATCTCGTCGTCAGAGACAATGTTTGAAAGTCCGTCGGAGCAGAGCAGCAAAAAATCTCCGCCCTGAAGACTGAATTCAAAATAATCCGCGTCCACCTGTGCTTCAGAGCCCAGAGCCCGTGTGATCACATTGCGCTGGGGATGATTCTTTGCCTGCTCCTTGGTTATTGCGCCGTATTCCACCAGATCCTCCACCAGAGAATGATCCCGGGTGATCTGGGTAATGCAGTCCAGACGGCGGGAGATATGGTAGGCACGGCTGTCGCCCACATTGATAATATACCCATTTCCGTTGGACTTAACAACACCGCCCACGATCGTGGTGCCCATGCCGTTGTACTCCTCGTCAAACTGGGAGTATTCATAGGCTACGCCGTTGGCCTCAGTGCAGGCGTCCCTGAGAATCTTCTGGAAGTCCAGCGCACGGTGTACCCGCGAGGTAAGCTTTGCGTAGATATAGGACACAAAGGCCTTGTTGGAAAGCTGGCTTGCCAGCCCGCCGGCCTTTGCCCCGCCCATACCGTCGCAGAGCGCCACCACAAGGCAGTCCTTGGCGTCGCATTTTTCGATGATAAAGCTGTCCTGGTTGTCCTTTCTGACCTTACCCTTGTCTGTAAGACCAAAGCTTTTCATAGCATCAGATCCTTTAACCGTTACCCGGCGGCTTATTTTCCCGCCTGCATTTTTCTTCGAAGCTGACCGCAGGAAGCGTCCACATCTCCCCCAAGCTTGCGGCGCACAGTCACATTTACCCCGGCATCCTCAAGAATTTTAATGAATGCCTTCATATGTCCGGGAGTGGAGGGGCGGAACTGCCGCTCTTCCACATGATTCAGCGGGATAAGATTCACATGGGCGCAGACCGCTCTGGCGTGCTTTGCCAGAAGACGGGCGTGATACTCGGTATCGTTCACCCCGTCGATCATGGCGTACTCAAAGGATATCCTTCGCCCGGTGCGCAGGTAGTATTTCCGGCAGGCCTCGATCAGCGGCCCCACTCCCCTGCCGCGGTTGGCCGGCATGATTTTTGAGCGGGTCTCGTCATCCGGGGCGTGGAGAGAAACGGAGAGCGTGATCTGCAGATCCCTGTCCGCCAGCTCATCAAAACGTTCGATCAGGCCGCAGGTGGAAAGAGAGATGTGCCTCATGCCGATGTTCATCCCTTTCGGGTGGTTCACCAGGGAGAGAAAACGCATCACATTGTCAAAGTTATCCAGCGGTTCGCCAATGCCCATCAGCACGATGTTGGAAATGGGCTTACCTGAATCCAGCTGAGAAAACAGGACCTCATCCAGCATCTCCGAGGGCTCCAGAGAGCGGACAAGACCGCCGATGGTGGAAGCGCAAAAGGCGCAGCCCTGACGGCAGCCCACCTGGGAGGAAATGCAGACGGTATTTCCGTGCTGATAGCTCATCACAACCGTTTCGACGGCGTTGCCATCCTTCAGTTCCCAGAGATATTTTATCGTACCGTCGATCCGGGAAACCTGCTTGCTGAGCACCCTGGGTTCATGGAGAAAATACTCCTCCTTCAGCTTTTCCCGCAGTGGCTTGGGCAGATCGCTCATTCCATCAAAATCCCGGATGCCGCGGCCAAGCCATCGAAACACCTGGGATGCCCGGTACTTTGGCTGGCCCAGGGCGGCAAAATCGGCTTCCAGCTCCTCCGGGAGCATGGATACTATGTCTTTCTTCATCTGAATTTCCTTCTCAGCTTGGCTGCAAAAAATCCGTCCGTACCGTCGACGTTGGGCCAGAAGGTGTACATGCCGTTTTCGGACCGTTTTGAACCTGCAGCAAAATCTACCGGTTCAAAATCATGATGCCGGGAAAGAAACCCGGCCACAACATCCCGGTTTTCCTCCTGCAGGACGGTGCAGGTGGAATAAAGCAGGAGCCCTCCCGGCTTCACGCAGCAGGAGACATTTTCCAGAATATCCTGCTGTATCCGGGGAAGCCGCGCTGTTTCCTCTTCGGTTTTTTCCCGGATCTCGGGCTTCTTGCGGATAACACCCAGACCCGAACAGGGCACATCGGCGATCACCGCGTCAAATCGGCCCATCAGTTCGGGCATAGGCTCTCTGGCGTCAGCCCGGCGAGTATGGATAATATCCAGACCCAGCCGCGCTGCTCCTTTATGAATGAGCGGCAGCTTTTTTTCGTGAATATCGCAGGATAAAATGCTGCCTTTGTTCTCCATGGCAATGGCCGCGGCAAAGGATTTTCCACCCGGCGCGGCACAGGCGTCAAGCACCTGCATTCCGGGCTTTAAGTCAAGGATCTGAACGGCCATGGCCGCCGCTCTGTCCTGTACATAGAAAAGCCCTTCTTCAAATCCGGGCAGAGCGGACACATTTCCGCCCTTCAGACTCAGGCAGTTTTCCGGGTATTCCGGAAGAGAGAACGGCATTTCAAGCCGCAGCAGGCTGCGGACGATATTCTCTTTCCCGGTTTTCAGGGTGTTGACCTGCAAGTCCAGAGGGGCAGGACTGTTATTGGCGGCAAGAAATTCTTCCGCGAAAGCATAGCCCTGCTGTTTGGTGATTTTTTCCCCGATCCACCGGGGATGACTGTACTTTATGCTGAGATATTCCGCTGTTCCCTCTCCCGGTACAGGAGGCAAATTGCCGGCGGAATCGGCGATCTTCCGCAGCACGGCGTTAACCAGCCCGGAAGCCCTGCCGCAGCCGCAGCTTTTGCAAAGGGCAACGCTTTCGTTTACCGCTGCTCTGGCCGGGATCTTGTCCAGCATGGTAAGCTGATATATCCCCATGCGCAGGATATCCCGTACCTTTTCTTCCAGCTTGTCCGCCGGAATACTGCTGTAGGAATTGATATAAAAGTCAAGAAGCCTGCTGTTTTGCAGTACGCCCAGGCACAGTCTTGAGGCCAGGGCAGCATCCCGCCGGTCCAGGGCATATTTTTTTATGGAAGCATCAATGGCAGAGCCTGACCATGCGCCGTCACGGCGGCAGCGCTCCAGCGCGGCAAGGGCGGCTTCTCTTGGGTTCATCAGATTTTACTCCTCGATTTTTATTGGGTGTCCCCGCAGGAAATCAGCGGCGCTCATACGCTTTTTTCCCGGGGCCTGGAGTTCTGTGATCCGCAGGGTCTCTCCCCCGGCGCAGGCGATCTCTATCCCCTCCTTGCCGGCGGACACCAGGCTGCCAGGCGCTTTATCGCTGTGATTTTCGGTATATGCGGCGGCAAACACCCGGTAAACCGCCCCTTCAAGCTCCATTGTGGCCACCGGCCAGGGCTGCAGGCCATAAATGTGCTTCAATACAGCCCTGGGGCTGTTGTTCCAATCGATGGGTGACAGGGATTTATCCAGCATGGTGACATAGCTGGCCCGGGAATGATCCTGCGGTGTCCTGGGAGCGCAGCCGGCTTCAATATCCCGCAGGGTTTTGACCAGCAATCCTGCGCCAAGCTCCTTGAGCCTGTCAAAAAGCTCACCGGAGGTCTCATATTCACCGATCTCCGTCTCCTCGGTATAAATCACATCGCCGGTATCCATTTCGTGGGCCAGATACATGGTGGACACACCGGTTGTCCTGTCCCCGTTGAGAACTGCCCACTGAATAGGGGCGGAGCCACGGTATTTGGGCAGAAGAGACGCATGGACATTGACTGCGCCGTATTTTGGAACGGCAAGGATATCGTCGGGCAATATCCTGCCGTAGGCCACCACAACCAGAATGTCCGGTGCGAGGGCCCTGATCTGGTCAAGAGCCGTGCCGTCCCGCATTTTCTCCGGCTGGTATACCGGGATATGGTTTGCCAGCGCAAGAGTCTTAACAGGAGAAAAGCTCATCTCCATGCCTCTGCCTTTGGGCTTATCCGGCTGCGTAAAAACGCCCACCACCGAAAAGCCCTCGTCAATCAGCTTTTTCAGCGAGGCCTCCGCGAAATCCGGAGTCCCCATAAAAACAATACGCATCCAATCGTCCCTCAGATTCAGAATTCACCGCTTTCCAGCTGTTCCTCGGTAAGCATACGGTCACATTTTGATGTGAAAACCACGCCGTCCAGATGGTCGATCTCATGGCAGAAGCAGCGGGCGGTAAGCCCAGTTCCCTCCACCTCGAACCACTGGCCGAAACGGTCCTGGGCCCGCACTTTCACTTCCATGGGGCGCTTCACCAGGCCGAATTCGCCGGGCACGCTGAGGCAGCCCTCAGGGCCGTACTGCTCGCCGGAGGTCTCAATGATCTCGGGATTGATCAGCTCGATCACATATTCCTCTTCCCCCTCGGGCACATTGGTCTCGATCACAAGAACGGCCCTTCTCAGTACGCCTACCTGGGGCGCAGCCAGGCCCACACCCTGTGCGCCGCTCAACGTCTCCTTCATGTCGTCCAGAAGCTGGTGGAGACGGTCATTAAATTCGGTGACTGTGCGGCATTTTTTGTACAGTCCCGGCTCTTCCTTTGTCAGAATATTACGGGTTGCCATGATAATATTTCTCCATTCCGCCGCAAAGCGGCTATTTAATCTGTGGGATCATTGTCCGCGTAGACAGAAACACCCTTAAAGCGTTTATCCCTGCTGCACTCCGTGACCACATGGGAAATGATCTTCCTGATGTTTCCGGAAGCAGCACAGCAGATATTCACCCTGTACCTGTAGCGGTTATTCACCTTGACTACACTCAGCGGCGCGGGTCCCAACACTGTGGTACCGGGTATATCCCGAAGCAGCTCAGACAGCCATTTTTTGATATAATGGGCAGTTTTGAGTACCTGCTCCTCATCCATCCCGGAGGCGGTGACGGAAAACAGATCGCACAGGGGCGGCGCATTCTGCAGCCGCCGCAGCTGGATCTCAGACTGGTAAAAAGCCTCATAGTCCTGCATGGCGGCCTGTTTTATGGTTTGGTTTTCGGGGGTAAAAGTCTGAATCACAGCTCTTCCCGGTTTTGCGCCCCGGCCGCTGCGGCCCACCACCTGGGTGATCAGGGAAAATGTTCTTTCCCCTGCCCGGTAATCGCCGGAATAAAGACTCTGGTCGGCGGAAATCACGCCCACAAGGGTGACGTTTTCAAAATTCAGGCCCTTTGTGACCATTTGAGTCCCCACCATGATGGGAATGTTCTCATTTCTGAATTTATCGAAGAGCTTTTCATGGGAACCCACAGGGGCAACGGTATCCGTGTCCATACGCAGCACACCGGCCTCCGGGAAAAGCTCGTGCAGCTGCTCCTCCACATGCTGGGTGCCTGTGCCCACATATTTCAAGGTGCCGCCGCAGTCGGGGCAGGAATCATCCACCCGCCGGGAATAGCCGCAGTAGTGGCACATCAGGCGCTTGTTGGCACTGTGGTAGGTAAGGGAAACGCTGCACCGGGGGCACTTATAAGTATAACCGCAGTCTCCGCAGCTGATCAGCTTATGGGCGCCCCGGCGGTTGATAAACAGAATACTCTGCTCGCCTCTGGCAATGTTCGCATCAAGCTCGTCTCTGAGGCAATCGCTGATATCGCTGCCGTTTCCCCGGCGAAGCTCCCGCTTCATATCCACGATTTTGACCTCGGGCAGACGCATGTCGTTATATCGCTCAGACAGGGTAAACATGCTGTATTTTCCTGTCTCAGCGTTGTAACGGCTGGCAATATCCGGCGTGGCTGAGCCCAGCACAAGAAGACAACCGGCCTTGCTGCACAGATATTTGGCGATATCCCGGGCGTTGTAGCGGGGGGAATTTTCCGATTTATAGGTCTCCTCCTGCTCCTCGTCGATGATGATAATGCCAAGGTCGCTCACTGGCGCGAAGATCGCGCTTCTGGTGCCGATGACCACTTTAGCCCTGCGGTTTTTGATCCGTTTCCACTCGTCGTATCTCTCGCCGGTGGATAGGCTGCTGTGGAGCACGGCGATCTCGTCTCCAAAATGGGAGGAAAAGGTGTGGAGCATCTGAGGGGTGAGGGCGATTTCCGGCACCAAAAGGATGGCCGATTTTCCCTTTTTCAGGCTGTCGTTGATCAGGTGGATATACACGCTGGTCTTACCGCTGCCTGTAACGCCGAAAAGCAGGGCGACGGAGGCTTGTCCCCCATCGGCAAGCCGGGCAAGACCCTTGTAGGCATTTTCCTGCTCGGTATTCAGCTCAGGAACAGGCCGGACTTCATCAGAACCGCGCTCCGGTCTGCGGTAGACTTCACGCTGAAACAGCTCCACCAGTTCAAGCTTTACCAGCGTTTTCAGGCTCTGCCTGGACGCGCCGGTATGGTTGAGAATATCCCGAACCGGAAGCATTTCAAAGCTGCACAGCAGATCCAAAATGGCAGACTGCTGGGGGGAGCGGCGGCGCTTATTGTCGGCGATAACGGCGGCGTCCTCCGATGAGACGGCAAGTCTTGCCACTTCGACGGTCTTGTCCTTTGCCCGCTGCTTTCCCTCCTCATTGAACCAGAGGCCGGCAGGCAGGATGGCTTTTACTGCGTCGTACACAGTACAGAAAAAACGCTCCCGCATAAAAAGGGCAAGTCTGATCTGCTCAGGCGTCAATACCGGCTGGGCATCCAGCACATCAATAATGGCCTTCAGCTGCCCGTATTCACTGTTTTCCGCCACGGCCAGAATAATCCCCTCGCAGCGGCGGTTTCCCCGGGAAAAGGGTACGCTAACCCTTGCCCCCGGGACAGCCTGCTCCCTCATCGACTCAGGAATGAGATAGTCATAGGGCTTATCTATCCAGTATGTAGCGGCGGATACCGCGATTTTTGCTACCGCTGCGGGCATGGCTCCACCGCCTTTGCGTGAAGTTCAATTTCAGCGGGGAATATCCCCGCTAAAAGATATGGTTTATTCTTTTATGGTCAGCTTGCCGGTGTAAACCTCATCAATGGCGGAGGAAACAGGCTTTCTCTCCAGGGGGATCTGCTTCTCTTCCGCATCCGCGGAGATCGCGCGTGCCCTTCTGGCCACAAGATTCACCAACTGGTAACGGCTGCCCACTTTTTCAACAAGTTCAGCCACGGGGGGATAAAGCATCATAATTATTACTCCATTCTTCCGCATTTTCGCGGATAAAAATATTTTACGCTTCTTTGAGGAAATTGATCCTGTTTTCCGCCTTGCAGCGCTCGGCGGTGATGATGGCAGAGAGCTCTTTTGCGGCCCTTTCCGCATCGTCATTTACGATGATGTAATCATAAAAATCTGCCTCAGCATATTCCTGACGGGCCCGGATAAGTCTGGCCTCAATGGCCCGCTCGGAATCGGTGCCTCTTGCGACGAGACGGCGGCGAAGCTCCTCCATGGAAGGCGGGATGATGAAAACAAACACCGCGTCAGGCTTTTTGGCCTTGATCTGCCTTGCGCCCTGTACTTCAATGTCCAGCAAAACGTTCAGACCGCTTTCAAGCTTGTCCTCCACATATTTTCTGGGGGTACCGTAGGAATTGGCCACATACTCGGCGTGCTCAAGAAGCTCGTCGTTTTCCACCATTTCCCTGAAGCGGTCCAGGTCAACGAAGAAATACTCCCTTCCGTCCACCTCGTTGGGGCGGGGCTTTCGCGTGGTGACGGAGGTGGAAAAGCACATGTCATCCCGGCCTTCAATGGCCTTGAATACCACCGTGCTTTTTCCTGCGCCGGAGGGCCCGGAAATAACGAAGAGTCTGCCTTTGTCATTCATTTTCATTGCCATCTCCCTGTTCAGTTTTATCTCCGAAACGGGCAGCCAGTGTTTCCGGCGGCAGAGCCGACAGAACCACATTTCCGCTGTCCATTACGATCACGGATTTTGTGCTGCGTCCAAAGGACGCGTCGATCAGCAAGCCTTTTTCCCGAACATCCTGAACCATACGCTTGATCGGCGCGGATTCAGGGCTGACGATAGAGATGATCCTCTCCGCCGAGATAAGGTTGCCAAAGCCGATATTGATCAGCTTCATTTTTTGCTCCTTATTCGATATTCTGTATCTGCTCGCGTATCTTTTCAATCTCCGACTTCAGATCCACCACCACATGGGCGATCTCGGAATTCTGACACTTGGAGCCAATGGTGTTAGCCTCCCGGTTAAACTCCTGGATCAGAAAATCAATTTTCCGGCCGGTAGGTGAGCTGCCGTTGATCATGTCAGACAGCTGAGACATATGGCTTCTCAGCCGCACGGTCTCCTCATCCACGGCAATATGATCGGCAAAAATGGCAGCCTCGGCAAGAATACGGTTTTCGTCAATACCGGTGGAACCCAGCACCTCCTGCATTTTTTGCTCAAGGCGCTTCCGGTACTCGGCAACGGTCTTCGGCGCTTCGTTTTCCACGGTGGTAACCAGTCTGTCAATGGTGTCAAGTCTGGAGAGTACGTCATCGCGGAGCTTTGCGCCTTCTCTCAGGCGCATGGCGTCAAAGTCCCGCAGAGCCTCGTCCGCAATGGCGGAAATACCGGCAGAGATGGCCTCTGCATCCAGATCCTTCTTCTCCACGGTGAGCACATCGGGAAAACGGCTGACGCTCATGGCAGTCATGTCGTTATCAAGGGAATATTCACAGGAGATGTGCCGGATGGCCTCGATATAACCCCTGAGCAGCGGTTCATTGACTCTTACCGTCATGTCCCCGGCGTCGGAAGTATCCACCGTGACAAAAACATCCACCTTGCCCCGGCTGATATGGGCCTGCACTGCCGCTTTTATGGCCTCCTCTGCAAAGAGAAAGCTGCGGGGCAGACGAACCGAGGTGTCCAGATAGCGGTTATTCACGCTTTTCAGCTCTACCGTGATCTCAAGCCCCTCCACAGTGCCCTTGGCGCTGCCGTAGCCTGTCATACTTTTAATCATATTTTCCTCCAAAATTCAAATCAGCTCCACAATATCAAAGGTAATGGGATCCTTATTTTTTTTCACTTTCTGAGACGCGACAACAACAGCCGCGCCAAGAGCCAGGGCCGCGAAGCTCACCGCCACGCACAGGCCCTCCCCCGCGCCCAGACTGTAGGCCAGAGCAAAACCGGCAAGGAAGAATACCAGCGGCAGGATATACACCAGCAATGCCGCGCCGAACACCTTGGAGGACTTGCTCTCGATCAGCACTTTCTGACCCGGCCGGGCAGATACGAGGTTTTTGGCAAGGGTTTTCAGCTCGCTCTGGAAAATACAGCTTTCGCAGTTTCCGCAGTTGCCGCCGCAGGCCGTTGTCCGGGTCACGGCAACCTCTGCCATGTTATTGGGAAAGATTCTTGTTACTACTGCTTCCTGTGTCATACGCTATGCCTTTCTGATCTCAATGGAAATGTTGTTCTCCCCGATGGCGCCCACGTCGGTAAAGCCGTCCACATAGATCTTTACCTCAGGCATATAGGCGCCGGTGGATCCCTTGTAATCGATCAGGTCCGCCACGGCCTGAAGATTTTCCGGCTGGATCTGGTCAAGCTGGGCCGCCGGACCGCGCAGAGTGACGGTAATGCTCTCGGAGATGATTTCGGCCTCATATCCGTCTGCCACATTGGTGCAGCGGAAATTCTTTACCGTAAAGTTCCGGGTCTCCAGTCCGACGATCTCAACGGTAACGGTAGCCTCGCTGATGCCTGTCAGATTCCGTATTTCGTCGTTAAGGGGGATGGTATAGGTATCTGTGAAGGAACGGCCGAAATCGGTCAGGTCTATGGTGGCAATGGTGATCTTGTTCAGCCCGTCGAGGATGGAAGAGTCTCCCGCAAGCGTGACGGACTCCGGCTCAATGGTGACCTTGGTATTCTTGGTGGTCGCCCCGGCCCCCTCGATCAGATCCACGCTGAGCAGAACTTCTTTCTTTGTCAGCAGGGGCAGCGTGGCCGTTACCACATCCGTCGAACAGGTGATGCCGGTGGTGGAGCATTCTTCCCCGTTCTGGTTCATCAGGGTAAAGCCGGTATCGACGGTATAGGTGCTCTCTATATTGTCCTTACCGAAGGTGACCCAGGCATAGGACACATCCCGGATATAAGCCTCGGGGCCATAGATGGTGATGGTAGACGGCTCAAATACGGGAATCTCGGCGGTATAGCCCTCGCCCAGCTGGCCTTCAAAGCTGCCGCGGACCTGGATGGTCTTTGAGGTCTGTGCCGAGACCATAAAGTTCACCGTCTCCGGGCTTTTTCTTGCCGTCTGGATGGAGCCCGTATCCGTCTTGTCCGGATAGGTCAGCGTATATTGCAGCGAGGTATAAGCCGCCTGAGAAAGTTTGCTCACATCTACCTGGGCCACAATATCGTCCGCGTCCAGGGATGCGATCACCCGTCTGGGTCCCACCAGATCCACGGTAACGGAGTTGGTGTCCAGATCAGTGACCACAAGGCCCTTGGACTCCCGCAGGGTCTCCTCCCCCACCAGCTCCACTCTCACGCCTCTGAAGGTCTGCTTGTACTCATCGGAGTCAACGCTGGTGATATAAACCCAGATTGCAAGAGAAGCCAGGAGGGAAATGACCATCCAGAAGATTCTATTGTTATACAGATTTCTCATCCGGCTTGTCTTTTTCATTGTTCTTCACCTTGAGGTACTTCTTGATGTTTTTGAGCAGACCGTTGCTGCTTTCATCGTCTTCATCCTGAATCAGCTCGCTGCGAAGGAGCTTTTCGAAGGTCGCGGCGGTGAGATGGCGCTTGAGCATTCCCTCTATGGCCACGGATATGGAGCCGGTCTCCTCGGAGACAATGACCACAACGGCGTCTGACTGCTCGCTCAGGCCGATGCCGGCCCGGTGCCTCATGCCCAGGTCTTTGCTGAGATTGGTGCTTTTCGTAAGAGGCAGGACACAGCCGGCAGCGGCAAGTCTGCTGCCTCTCACGATCAGCGCGCCGTCATGGAGCGGCGCTTTGTTATAGAAAATGTTCTTGATCAGCTCCGCCGTAGCGTCGGCATTGATGATCGTTCCGGTGCTCATGATGTCGTTAAGCTTGACTTTCCGCTCGAAGATGATCAGCGCCCCGGTTTTTGCGGCGGACATTTCCGTGCAGGCCAGGACCGTCTGGGCGATGGCGGATTCCATTACCGATTCGGACACTGGCTTTCCGGAGGAAAAGCTGCTGCCCATGCGCTCCAGCAGACGGCGAAGCTCGGGCTGGAACAGGATCAGCAGAGCGATAAGGCCCAACTCCACCGCCTTGCGCAGGAGAGAGTTGATCATCGTCAGCTTCAGAATGTCCGACAGACCAAGCATGATCAGGATCAGGATCAGTCCCTTGGCCAGATTATATGAATTTGTCTTTCTGACAAAGCCAATGGCCTTGTAAATCAGAAAGGCCACAATGAGTATATCCACAATATCGGCAATACCCATGGTGGTTAGATAGTTCCACGCCTTGGCAGCCACAGTGCTGATTGCTTCCATCTGCTCTTCCCCGTTCGGTTTTTTATCCATTCGGTCATTTGACCGCATATAGCTATAATATCAGCTTATTATAAATCATCAGAGAAAAAAAGGCAAACAGTTTTCTGCAAAACATTATTAACTTTCCTTAAAGATTATTTCCCTGAGGATCCCGCAGGCGTTGATGACCTGTGCTTCGGTGACAAAGGGGGAAAAACTGAAGCGTATTGTGCCGGTCTCCAGGGTTCCCGCGCTCCTGTGGGCTGTGGGCGCGCAGTGCAGACCGCTTCTGACGCAGACGCCCCGCTTTGAAAGGCAATCGGCAACATCTTCACAGCTTTTTCCATTGACGGTCAGGGATAATACTCCGCTCTGCAGGGCTTCCCCGGCCGTGAACAGACGTACCTTATCGTTTTCCAGTTCACGGACCATGCGTTCAAGCAGAGCACGCTCATGCTTTCTTATGTTTTCCGTCCCCTTTTCCCGGACAAATTCGATTCCGGCAAGAAGTCCTGCTATTCCGGTGGTGTTGTGGGTTCCGGCCTCCAGCCTGTCGGGCAGATATTCAGGCATGTGCTGGGGGATGCTGTCAGAGCCGGAGCCGCCCTGCATCAAAGGCAGTCCCTCCTCCCCGCAGAGCAGGATGCCTGTTCCCTGGGGACCCAAAAGGGCTTTGTGGCCGGGCATTGCCGCAAAGGCCGCGCCCAGGCGCTGAAAATCCAGATCCAATACACCGGCAGACTGGGAGGCGTCAATAATGAGAGGCACCTTGTTTTTTCTGCACATTTCCGCGATCTCATCAATGGGCAGAATATAGCCGAACACGTTGGAAACATGGGTGCATACCACAAGCTCCGCCCCTGGGATCTCCCTTCCAAACTCCCGCAGGGTATTTTCCCGGTCGAAAAGTCTCCTTCCCGCAACGCGGATCTCTGCGCCCAGCTCCGCAAGGGGCCTTGTCACCGAGTTATGCTCAAATCCGGAGATCAGGACCCTTGTGCCCCGACGGACTTTGGAGCGTATGGCGATATTGAGTGCATGGGTGGCGTTCATGGTGAAAACTACCCGTTCCGGCTCTGACACGTGAAAAAGCTCCGCCGCCGCGCATCTGCATTGAAACAGGGTCTCTGCCGCCCGCATGGCCGGAGGGTGGGCTCCCCTGCCCGGGCTTGCCATGCTCTGCATGGCCCGGCACACAGCTCTTTCAACTGACAGGGGCTTTGGCAGCGTTGTGGCCGCGTTGTCCAGATAGATCATCCTCTGACCTCCGTATATCCCTCGCCGCCGCTGCGGCTGTACAGCTTGCCGTTGAGGAGTTTGTTCTTTTTCAGCAGCTCCACTGCCTCCTCAAACCTTCTGTACAGGCTCAGCGCATAGCCGCAGCCCGCTCCGCTGAGCTCCTGCGGCGCTTTTACCACACTTGCTGTTATGCCGGCGCTTTCAAGAAGCCTTGCGCTGCTTTGCGCTTTGGTCAAAGACCGGCACATGATCAGATACTGCGTCATCAATAAAACTCCTTTTCCCGGCAAAACAGCCATGAACAAATGAAAGCATCCGCGGGGAAATGCTCCCGACGGATGCTTTGCCGTTTTCCCTGCGCGATTCACTCCATCATATGCCGCCGGGAAGACGATGTGTTCACTTTTCGTGGATCAGAGCCACCGCGTGCGCGGCAATGCCGAGTCCCTCTCCGGTAAAGCCCAGCCCCTCCTCCGTGGTTGCTTTTACACTGACCCTGTCCACGGAGACAGACAGAGCTGCTGCGATATTTTCCCGCATCTGCCGGATATAGGGGGCAAGCTTGGGCCGCTGGGCCAGAACGGTGCAGTCCACATTGCCCACGGTATAGCCCTGCTCCGATAAAATTCGGCACACCTGCCGGAGAAGGGCCATGCTGTCCGCTCCCCGGTATTGTTCATCGGTGTCGGGAAAATGCTTTCCGATATCCCCAAGGGCGGCGGCGCCCAGCAGCGCGTCCATCAGCGCGTGGAGCAGCACATCCGCGTCGGAATGGCCCAGCAGCCCCTTATCCCAGGGAATGGAAACCCCGCCCAGAATCAGTTTCCGCCCTTCCACAAGGCGGTGAACGTCATACCCATGCCCGATCCGCAAGGTATTCCCCCCTGTCCTTCAAAATGGCTGCGGCAAAGAGCATGTCCCTGGGTGTGGTGAGCTTGATGTTGTCCTCCTCGCCGGGGACCACATGGGCTTTTATTCCCATGAGCTCCGCCGCGGAGCAGTCGTCCGTCAGCGGAAGCTTTTTTCCCGCCGCGTAGCTCAGCGCGCCCTTGATCAGATCGGCCTCAAAGACCTGAGGCGTCTGCACCCGAAGCACCTGCTCCCGGTCCACGCTGCCAGTGACAGTATCCTTATCGTCCACCAGCTTGAGAGAGTCCACGCTTTTTACGGCGGGGACTGCCGCTTTATACTGGGCGGCCGCACGGATGGTCCTCTCAATCAGCTCCGCACTGACCAGGGGACGGGCGCCGTCGTGGATGGCGATGAGCTTTGCCCGGCTTTTTACTTCCGATACGCCGGCCAGGGCGGATTCCATGCGGGTAGCGCCGCCGCTGATCACTTTGCTGGCTTTTTCGATGCGGTATTTCTTGCAAAGTCCCGCCACCTCCATGATCTTCTCCATGCGGGTGACAACAACGATCTCATCCACAAGATCGCAGTCCTGAAAGGCCAGAAGCGTCCTTGCCAGGACGGGCATGATGCCCAGGTTATGCAGCAGCTTATCGCTCCCCATTCGCTGGGAGCTGCCGGCTGCCACGATGACCGCGGAGCAATGGGGCGTCTCTTCTTTTTTTCTGCAGCAAGGGTATTTCATGTTCGCACCTCTCCTCCTATTTTAAGCGGTGATGGGTCGAATTATCCTTTAAGCTGTCTCTTCCGGTAAAAATTCATCATGCCGTCCTGCATGTCGTTCAGGTGGGAAAGCATTTTGCCCGCGCCGTAGGACGCACAGGAGATGGGATCATCCACAACCATGGTCCTGATGCCTGTGCTGCGCTCGATCAGCCTGTCGATGCCGTAGATCAGGCTGCCGCCGCCGGACATGATGATGCCGTTGCTGTCCAGATCGCCCACCAGTTGGGGCGGCGTGCGCTCCAGCACGGTGTGGATGGACTCAAGAATGTGGTTCATGGGCTCCACAAAAGCCTCGATCAGCTCGTTGGAGCTGATGGTGACGGTCTTGGGCAGGCCGTTTGTCAGGCTGCGGCCCTTGATCTCCTCCATGCCCACATCGGGCCGCTGGATAACACAGCCGATGCTGCGCTTGAGCTCCTCCGCGGTGCCAAGGCCGATGAGCATGTTGTGCTTATGGCGGACATATTTGACAATGGCTTCGTCAAAGCTTGCTCCGGCCACCTTAATGGACTCACATTCCACCACACCGCCTACAGAGATAATCGCGATTTCGGTGGTGCCGCCGCCGATATCAATGACCATGTGTCCGTCGGCCTTGGAGATATCCACACCGGCGCCCATGGCGGTTGCCACTGCCGTCTCCAGCAGGTAGACCCGGCGCGCGCCGGCCTCGATAGCGGCATCGATCACGGCACGCTCCTCCACGCCGGTAACGCTGCTGGGAACGCAGACCAGCACGCAGGGCTTGAAAAAGCTGAAGGAGGTGATGCGGCTTATCAACTCGCGGAGCATCTGAGCGGTCATCTCATAGTCAGAGATCACGCCGGCACTGATGGGATGGATCGCCACAATGTTGGCCGGGGTGCGGCCCAGCATTTTCTGGGCATCCTGCCCCACCTTGAGGATCTTCCCCGTAAACTTGTCCACAGCGACTACCGTAGGCTCACGAAGGACTACGCCCTTGCCCTGCTCAAAGACCAGCGTGGAGGATGTACCCATATCGACGGCTATATCTCTTTCAAAAATAAGCATTTGCTTCACCTCATGTGTATATTGTCTGTATTATATCGCTAATTTTGCTTTCTGGCAACAGTAACCGCTTTGACTTCCCTGGCTCCGGCTGAAATCAACACTCGGGCGCACTCCGAAAGAGTCGCGCCGGTGGTGACGATGTCATCCACCAGGAGGATACTTTTGCCTTTGACCTTGTCCTCGTCCGCTGCCCGGTAGACGCCGGAGACATTGGCCCGCCGTTTCTCGGCGCTGCCCGTGCCGGACTGGGCCGGATTGTTCCTTGTCTTCTGCAAAAGGCGGCAGCAGCCAACGCCGCTTATCCGGGACAGCTCTTCCGCCAGCAGCCTTGCCTGGTCATAGCCCCGTTTTCTCAGTCTTTTGCGGCTTAAAGGTACCCAAGTGATAATATCGCAGGAAATTTCGTTTTCGTCAATACATTTTGCCATAAACGGGGCATAAACTTCGGCATATGCAGAAAGACTGCCGAATTTGTAGCGGAGCAGAGACTCTCTCACATTTCCCGTATAGTACAGCGGAGAGAGGCAGGCGCTGATAAACGGGAACTTCTGCACCTGCGCCCCTTTGGGTGTCAGCGGAAGAGCGTCCCGGCAGCTTTTGCAGATCTTGTCCCCGCCGGTCAGCTTATGACAGAAGGCGCATTTTGTGGGGTAGAAAAGCTCCAGTAGTCCGTCAAGGATTTTCATTGATCTACCCCGCAGAGCTTACGCAGCCGCACCCGAAGGGCGCTGTAACGCTTGGACTGGCGGAAATTATCGATCATTTTATAGGCTGTGGCGTCGTCTCCCACCATGATCAGCAGCTCTTTTGCCCGGGTTACGGCAGTATACAGCACATCCCTTGTCAACAGCATCTGAGACCCGGGACTGAGGGACAGGATCACCGCCCTGTACTCGCTGCCCTGGGATTTATGGACCGTCATGGCCCAGGCGTGCTCCAGCTCGATCAGTGAGTCGAAGCCGTAGCTTGCGATCCGGCCGTCAAAGTTTACGGAAAGGCTCTCGCTTTCCATGTCGATGGAGAGAATGATCCCGATATCACCGTTATATATTCCGCTTCCGGCCACAGTCCGGCTCTCATTCTGCCACAGAATGTCGTAGTTGTTCTTGATCTGCATCACCCGGTCCCCCTCGCGGAAGACCGCGTCACCGAAAGCTTTTTCCTTTTTGTCCTTCCGGGGCGGATTCAGCACCTGCTGAAGGCGCTTGTTCAGGCTGACGGTTCCAAGCTCGCCCTTCCTTGTGGGAGAAAGCACCTGGATGTCCTCCGGCGGGATGCCCATTTTTCCGGGGAGCCTCACCGAACAGAGCTCGGCAATGGTATCTACGGTGCTGCCGGCCTCCAGTCTTTTCAGCCGGAAGAAATCCCCCGCGTTTTCCGAAAGATTGGGGTGCTCCCCCCTGTTGATCATATGGGCGTTGCGGACAATGCGGCTACCCTCATTCTGCCGGAAAATCTCGGTAAGACGGACGGTAGGAACCACCTGGCTTCTGATCACGGCAGAAAATACGTTGCCCGGCCCTACGGAGGGCAGCTGATCCGCGTCCCCTACCATCACAAGCCTTGCGTCAGGGGGCATGGCGGAGAGCAGGGCGTCCATCAGCACAATGTCCACCATGGAGCACTCGTCCAGGATCACGGCATCGCAGTCAAGCCGGTCGCTCTCGTCCTTGCCGAAAACCACTGTTTCGCCGTCGTCGGAAAACTTGGCCTCCAAAAGACGGTGGACCGTGGAAGCCTCCTGCCCGGTCAGCTCCGTCATGCGCTTGGCTGCCCGACCGGTGGGGGCAGTGAGCAGAGTCTTGAGTCCGATCCGCTCAAACATGGCAAGAATGGCCCGGATGGAGGTGGTCTTTCCTGTGCCGGGGCCGCCGGTGATAACAATGATCTGGTTATTCAGCGCAAGCTCCAGGGTCTTTCTCTGCAGCGGCGCGTATTTTATGCCCAGCTGCTTTTCCAGTGCGGCAATCAGAGACGGGATATTCACCGACTCGTCAAATCTCCTCCTGCACATCCGGGCGATCTGCTGGGCAGCGTTGCTCTCCGCGTAATACAGCGAGGGCAGATAGCAGGCTTTACAGCCGGCGATCTCCTCATACATCAGCTGTCCGCTTTCAATCAGGATATCAATGCACTCGTCCGCCGACGGTTCATCCACGCCGATGAGCTGGGCAGTCACGGCGGCCAGCTTCTCTCTGGGGATAAAGCAGTGGCCGTTTCCCGAATTATGTACAAGCTCAAAAAGCACGGCGGCGCAGATCCGGTTTTTGCTGTAGCTGTCCACGCCCATCTCCAGGGCCATGGTGTCCGCCTCGGCAAAGCTGCCGCCGATATGTTCCGTTGCCAGGATATAAGGATTATCCCGCAAAAGCGCAAGGGCTTTATCACCGTAAAACTTATACATGCGCATGGCAAGGATCGGGCGCAGGCCGAAGGAACAGACAAATTCCATCAGCCGGCGTACACCGGCCTGACGACGGAAGCTCTTTGCAATCTGCTCCGCCCTGGAAGCGCTGATCCCCCTGATTTTGGTAAGCAGCTGAGGGGAATTTTCCATCACTTCCAGGGTTTTATCCCCGAATTCATTCACGATCAGGGAGGCCGTGGCCGGACCTACGCCCCGTACCGCACCTCCGGCCAGATAATCGTAAATCGCGTTGGCCGTTGTGGGCAGAAGCCGCTGGGCAAACTCCGCCTTGAACTGTCTGCCGTGTACGGAATGATTCATCCACGCGCCGGTGATGACCATGGACTCCCCCGGCGAGGCATAGGGAAAGCAGCCCACAACAGTAATCATTGCCCCGCCGTGGTCGTTGAGACGCAGCACCGTATAGCCGTTCTCCTCGTTTTTATAAATCACCGATTCAACTGTTCCGGATAACTCTGTCAGTTCATTTTCCTGATCCATTGGGGTATCTCTCCATCCTCAAGCAGTGTAATACAGCTGTGTTCCCTGGCAAGAGCCCTGGCAACAAAGCGGGTCTCCTCGTCCATTGCCGTTCCCATGATGATGATCCTGCAACGCAGGACGCCGTTATCGTTCAGCCATAAAAGACCTCTTACGTTGTGTTCGAGGGCCGGTTCCTGCCCCTGTACCAGAAGCAGGACCATCTGGCTGCTGTTTTTTCCGCATTTCACCGGGCTGAGCATCAGACTGCCGGCGATCCACACCAGCAGAAGGACCACCGCGGCAGCGGCCAGTGCGCAAAGGAGCTTTGCCGTCATTCAAACCACCTCTGCCCACTCTATGCCCCGGTACTCTTATTTGTTCAGCATCTTTTTCAGAAACTGGCCGGTGTAGCTTCTTTCGCAGTTTGCGCAATCCTCGGGAGTTCCGGCAAACACCAGCTCGCCTCCTCCGTCGCCGCCCTCCGGACCAAGGTCGATGATATGATCCGCCACCTTGATCACGTCCAGGTTGTGCTCGATGACCACCACGGTATTTCCCGCCTCCACAAGGCGGTTCAGAATGGTAATCAGCTTGTGCACATCGGCCACATGCAGTCCGGTGGTGGGCTCATCCAGCACATACACCGTGGAGCCTGTACTGCGCTTGGACAGCTCGGTGGCCAGCTTTACCCGCTGAGCCTCTCCGCCGGAGAGGGTTGTGCTGGACTGGCCCAGCTTCACATAGCCCAGGCCCACATCCCGCAAGGTCTCGATCTTCCGGCAGATCTTGGGCAGGTTTTCAAAGAATTCGCAGGCCTCGTCAATGGTCATATCCAGAACGTCGGCAATGCTTTTGCCCTTGTATTTCACTTCCAGGGTCTCCCGGTTGTAGCGCTTGCCGTGGCAAACGTCACAGGGCACATAGACATCCGGCAGAAAATGCATCTCGATCTTCACCAGACCGTCGCCGCAGCAGGCTTCGCAACGGCCGCCCTTTGTGTTGAAGGAAAAGCGGCCCTGGGAATAGCCCCGGAGCTTTGCGTCCCGGGTGGAGGCATACAGATCCCGGATATCGTTAAAAACGCCGGTATAGGTCGCCGGGTTTGACCGGGGCGTTCTGCCGATGGGGCTCTGGTCAAGGGCAATGACCTTGTCCACATACTCCAGCCCCTCGATCCCGGCGCATTTGCCAGGGCGCAGCTTTGCCCGGTTTTTTTCCGAAGCCAGGGTTTTATACAAAATTTCATTGACCAGGGAGGATTTTCCGCTGCCGGACACGCCGGTGACACAGATAAATTCTCCCAGAGGAAACTCCACGTCAATGCTTTTCAGGTTGTTTTCTTCCGCACCCCGGATCACAAGGCGCTTTCCGCTGCCCTGGCGGCGGGTTTCGGGAAGCGGGATGGAGCATTTTCCGCTGAGATACTGTCCCGTTATGGAATCAGGGCAGGCGCAGATATCCGCAACAGAGCCGGCTGCCACCACCTTTCCGCCGTTTACCCCGGCCCCCGGGCCGATATCGATCACATAGTCCGCGGCGCGCATGGTATCCTCGTCGTGCTCCACAACGATCAGGGTATTGCCCAGATCACGGAGATTTTTCAATGTTGCAAGCAGCTTGTCGTTGTCCCGCTGGTGCAGACCGATGCTGGGCTCATCCAGAATATACAGCACGCCCATCAGGCTTGAGCCGATCTGGGTGGCAAGCCTGATGCGCTGGCTCTCACCGCCGGAAAGGGTCGACGCAGACCGGGACAGGGTCAGATAGCCAAGGCCCACGCTCTGCAAAAAGCCCAGTCTGGCCTTGATTTCCTTAATGATCCGCTCGGCAATGATGGCCTGGTTTCCGGTCAGCTCCAGGCTGTCCATAAAGGCCAGCGCTTTGATTACCGAAAGGTCGGAGAATTCCGCAATGCTCAGTCCCCCCACCGTCACGGCGAGAGCGGACTTTTTCAGTCTTCTCCCGGCGCAGTCCGGGCAGGGGATCTCTGCCATACACTCTTCGATATCCGCGCGCATGGCGGGACTTTGCGTCTCCCGGTAACGGCGGTCCAGATTATTGACAATTCCCTCGAATTCCCGCTGGATCACCCCGTAGCCCTCGTTTTTTTCATAGTGGAGCTGAAGCTTTTCCCCCTTGGTGCCGTAGAGGATGGCGTCGATGGCCTCCCTGGGGATGTCCCTGATGGGGTCAGTCAGCTTGAAATGATAGCGGCGGGCCAGGGCTTCAAAATACATTCTGGATATGGAGTCGCCCTTCACATTGCCCCAGCCGGAGGCACAGATGCCCCCGTCCATGATGCTCAGGTTGGGATTGGGTATGACCAGCTGCGGGTCCACCAGCAGCTGAACGCCCAGACCCGTACAGGTGGGGCAGGCGCCGTAGGGGTTGTTGAAGGAAAAGAGCCGGGGAGCCAGTTCCTCGATGGAGATGCCGCAGCTCTCGCAGGCATAATTCTGGGAGAAGGAAATCTGCCTGTCCTCCCCCACCAGATCCACCAGCATCAGTCCCCCTGCCAGGGCGAGGGCCGTCTCCGCCGAATCAGTGAGTCTGCGGAGAATGTCCGGCTTGATGACCAGCCGGTCCACAACAATTTCGATATTGTGCTTCTTGTTTTTTTCCAGCTTGATCTCCTCGGTCAGCTCGTAAAGGATCCCGTCAATTCTTGCGCGGACATAGCCGGACTTCTTCGCGTCCTCCAGGATCTTCACATGCTCCCCCTTTCGGGCGCGAACCACGGGAGCCAGAATCTGGATCCTGGACCCCTCAGGCAGGGCCATGATCTGATCCACGATCTGGTCAATGCTCTGCTGTTTGATCTCCCGCCCGCATTTGGGGCAGTGGGGCACGCCCACCCGGGCCCAGAGCAGACGCATATAGTCATAGATCTCCGTGACAGTACCCACGGTGGAACGGGGATTTTTTGAGGTGGTTTTCTGATCGATGGAGATGGCCGGTGACAAACCGTCGATATAGTCCACATCCGGCTTGTCCATCTGGCCAAGAAACATTCTTGCGTAGGAGCTGAGACTCTCCACATAACGGCGCTGACCCTCCGCGTAGATGGTGTCAAAGGCCAGACTGGATTTGCCGCTGCCGGAAAGGCCGGTGATCACCACAAGCTTGTCTCTGGGGATCTCCACGTCGATGTTTTTCAGGTTGTTTTCTCTTGCGCCTTTGATAAAAATGCTTTCCTGCATGTTTTAAACCTCGGTAACAATATTTGCCGTGCTTCCTCTGGTCAGGCCGATCAGATCAGACGGCGCAAGCTCTACCTGCTGGCCGATCTTCCCTGCGCTGACCAGTACGGTCTCCTGGGAGAGTATGCTGCTGTGGAAGACGGTTTTATACTGCTTTTTCATCCCTATGGGAGAGCAGCCGCCCCGGATATAGCCGGTAAGGGCATTGATCTCGCTGACATGGACCATGGCGACGGATTTTTCCCCCACCGCCTTTGCGGCCTTCTTCAGATCCAGCTCATCAGCCACAGGAATGACAAAAACATAGATTTCCCCGCTCCCGCCGCGGGTGACAAGGGTTTTGAACACGCAGGCCGGATCCCTGCCCGTCATGCGGGCCACGGTCAGGCCGTCCACCGCTCCCTCGCCGTGGGGATATTCGTGGGCGTTGTATCTGATTTTCTTTTGTCCCAATATGCGCATCACATTGGTTTTCTGTTCCGCCATGGCAAAAACCTCCGCAGGGTATTAATTATTCATTATACCGCAAAAGTACTATACTTTCAACATCTTTTGCGCAGCAGAAAAGCTGCCGTTTTTTCACGGCAGCTTCAAGCGAATTCATTTTTTACTTTTTGAAACGGTTCAGCAGATTTTCCACGCTGTTTTCCAGTATGGCCATCAGCCGGTCTTTTGTGATCTCTTTTGGCAGCTTCATTCCCAGATCGAGCCACTGGGAGATCAGTCCCACAACACAATTGGAATAGAATTCCACAACAAACTCAAAATCACTTCTGTCGATATTCTGGTCTTCCGAAACGATCACCGCAAAGCTCCGAATGCAGCTCTGGATCCGCCGTTTGTAATACCTGAGCATATATGTACGGCTCTGTGAATTGTAGATATTCAGGGCAAAGGTGCTGTTGTCCTGAAGATACTTGAAGAAAAGGATAACATCCTCCCGCCACCGGCTGAAGGTCACCTCACTGGGCAGCACTTTATTGGCGTCCTCTTCAAACACCCACTCCAGCAGATCGTATACATCATCAAAGTGATAATAGAAAGTCTGACGGTTAACGCCGCAGATCTCCACCAGGTCCTTTACCGTGATCTTTTCGATTGGTTTGACAGCCAGCATCTGTTTGAGCGCATTACCAAGAGCTTCCTTTGTATTCGAGGCCATTTCAGCACCACCATGTCTATATACTGTTCACGCTGATTATTATTTTAACACCATTCAAGAAAATATGCAAATAGATAAAAGCAATTTACCGCCGGATTTTTAGGGGCCAGGGGGACAGCTTTCCCCTGGAGACCAGGAATGCCTCATCCGCAATCTCCGCCATGGGCGTATCGGACAGGGAATCGGAATAAAATCTCTCTGTATGTCCGTCCGGATATTGCTCCCGGAAGCGGCGGACCTTTTCCGTATCATGGCAGTTCTCGCCCAGGATTTTACCGCTGTGCTTGTCCATGGGCGTAGCGATCAGGCCCACACCCAGCTCCGCTGCCATAGGCCGGAGCAGAAAGTAGGGGGAGGCGGAAATGATCACATCATCCTCTTTTTTCTGGTCCAGATACCACTGCCCGATGCCGCTGCGGTGCTTTTCCCAGAAGTTCTCCACGGCGGCGTCCACGTCCGGGAGGTAGCGCAGAAAGGAGAAGAGCTGCTCCTTCAGGCGCTTTGTGGGCATTTTCTTCACCCCATAGGCCGCCGCGAAGGCCAGGGTTTTCGGCAGGGTCCGCAGTACGGCAGAGGGATATTTTTTCAGGCAGAAAAGGTAAAAGGATAGAGAGCTGTCAGGCTCGTAAATGGTCTGGTCAAAGTCGTAAGTATTCATGGGCTTCAGTCGATGTAGCGGATATAGTCCGGCTTACGGGGCTTCATGACCGGCTCTTCGTCCGGGTAGCCCAGAATACAGTTGCCCACGCCGATATAATCCCCCTCAACGCCCCAACGGGCAAGAAGCTGCTTGCCTTCCGCGCTGTCGAACACCTCTCGGGCACGGTTGATCCAGCAGGAGCCCAGGCCGATTGCCTTGGCTGCTGTCATCATATTCCCCAGAACAAGGCTGCCGTCCTGAACGGCATGGGGGCTGTCAGCTTTCGCAAGAACCACGACCACGGTGGGTGCTCCGTAAAAGGGATCCACGTCAGCGCCCAGCACCTGTGCGTTCATGCGGGAGAGCAGGTCTCTCACCTCTTTGTTCTGCACGGCGATCAGTATGGGAGACTGCCTGTTTTTTCCCGTAGGCGCGCAGATACCTGCCTGCAGGATGATATCCAGTTCCTCCCGGGTGATCTGTTCCGGCTTATATTTTCTGATGCTGCGCCGGTTCATGATGTCGTTTATGGTGTTGTTCATGATGAACCTCCGTTTATATTAAAGATTAAAGGTCCTGAGGGAGAGAAAAACCGTGTAGCAGAGAACGATAAGCTCGCAGAGCATGGCAAGCCAGATGCTCATGATCCCCAGGGCGCCCAGAAGCAGCAGGGCAGCCTTCACGGCAAGGGACACGAGAATGATGTTCAGCGACGTCCTCCTCACCGCGCGGGATATGCGCAAAGCCAGGGGAAGACGCCGGATATCATCGCCCATGACGGAAACATCGGCCATGGCCAAAGCGTTGCCGTAACGCAGTGCCCCCATGGCAATGCCCACGTCCGCCCGCTCCATGGCAGGCAGGTCGCTGTTGCCGGCGCAGACAAAGGCAAGGCTTGTGCCGCTGCCCTTTGTGGCCATCAGGTACTCCACGGCGGAAATTTTGGCCTTGGGCGTAAGCTCAGGTCTGACCATGTCGAAATTCAGTGAGGCCGCCACAGAGCGGGCCACGGAGCGGACGTCGCCGGTAAACATTATGGCATTGGTCACACCGTTTGCCCGCAGGCCCTCAATCGCGTCGAAAGCACCCTCCTTCACCTTGTCTGTGAGGATGATATGTCCGGCATAGACGCCGTCCACAGCCACATGGATCACCGTTCCGCTGCGGGATGGGGCGCTGAAATCAATGTCGTGGTCAGTCAGCAGCATGGAGTTGCCTACATAGACATGCTTCCCGCCAATAAAAGCGCTGACGCCCCGGCCGGGGATCTCTTCGATCTGCAGATTCTCATCCTCCTCCGGCAGTTCTCCCTCACAGGCCAGGCGCAGGGCCTGGGCTATGGGATGGCTGGAACGGCTTTCCGCAGCGGCGGCGATGGCGAGCAGCTCCTTCTCGCTTATCCGTACAGGCTCCACATCGGTGACGGTAAAACGGCCCTCCGTGATGGCTCCGGTCTTGTCAAACACAAAGGTCTCCGCTTTGGAGAGCTTTTCCAGACAGGCGCCGCCGTTGGCGAATATACCCCAGCGGGCCGCGCTGCCCAGACCGCCCAGAAAGGATAAAGGCACCGAAGCGGTAAGGGAAACAGAGCCTGAAAGGCAGACAAACAGGATTCCCCTGCCGATCCACTCTTTCCAGCCGCCGGACACAATCGGCGGGATCAGTGCGATAAGCAGGCCCAGAAACAGCACCACGGGCGTGATCAGCCGCGCCGCGCCGAAGGCCTGTTTTTCTGTGTCGGAGCGCTTTTTCCCCTCGGTGCTGATCATGTCCAGCGCGCAGCGAACAGTAGACTCGGCAAAGGGGCGCATCACCCGGATCTTCAGGGTGTTGGTCAGATTGATGCAGCCGGAAACGGCCACACTGCCAGGCGCTACGGTGCGGGGGGCCGTCTCGGCAGTCAGCGGAGAAGTGTCCAGCGCGGACATTCCCTCCGTCACCACGCCGTCCAACGGGATTTTTTCACCGGGGGAGACAACGAGGATCTCCCCCACGTTTACGCTTTCCGGGCTGGTATGTTCCGTGCCCTCTGCTGTTTCAACGCAGGCCTCACGGGGAAGAACAGACAGGATATTGTCCAGATAACGCTGCTTTTCCGAAAGCGCATAGGCTTCCACAGCCAGTGCCACGCGGTGGATGATCATAATAAAAATCGCTGTCGGGTATTCACCGAGGCAGAAAGCGACCACAGCGCCCAGCGTCATCAGCACGTCGCTTTCCAGAAGTTCGCCGTTGATCACACTCTCGGCGGCGTCCAGAATAATGGGAAAACCGGCAAAAATAACAACGGCGGCAAAACTCAGCACACGAAGCCAGCCGGCGGTAGGAATGAGCCAAACCAGCATCATCAGCACGGAAGAGGCCGCGATCTGGATGACCTCCGGCGCGGTGAAGCCCCGCTCATGGCGGCGGCGCTGTACTTTCTCTATGCCCAGCGTTTTCAGGTCTATATTCAAAACACTTTTGATCAGTTCTCTCAGATCCGGCAGGCTGCGTTTCTGCGTCTCCCTGACCTTCACATGTTTATTTTTTGGGGGTGCAACATGCTTGCCCAAATCATTCACTCCTTCATGAGCGTACCGGCAAATTACGTTCTCTTATTTTATTTATTTATGATACGACAGTGTAGAAAATATGTCAATAGACAGGGAACAGATAAAAATTACAGGAAAGCCGGAGCTTTCCTGTAATTTCTTCAGCTTGTCAAAAAAGTCCTTTCAGGGCTTTTTTGACCGCTCCAACCGCCGAGCGTTTTGAAAAATTAAAACGCTGCTTCGCCCAAAAAACTTGAAAAATCAAGCTTTTTGGCGGCGGGTTATTGTAACGCGAGGTGGGTCTTAACCCCCTCGCGCTCCCCCGCGGCTCTATAGTCGACGAAAAAGCTTAGTTTTTGACAGTCTCAAAAATTACAGGAAAGCCGGAGCTTTCCTGTAATTTCTTCTCTGTATCAGACTATTGGGAGCGGCTTTACTTCATGCCGTTCTCGTATGCCTCGATCATCTTCTTGACCATCTGGCCGCCGACGGAACCAGCCTGACGGCTGGTGAGGTCGCCGTTGTAACCGTTCTTCAGGTTAACGCCGACTTCGGAAGCGGCTTCCATCTTGAACTTCTCCATAGCGTCGCGGGCTGCGGGGTTCACAAGATGATTGCTGGACTTGTTAGACATTGTTTGCATCTCCTTTTTGTCATTTCGGGTTTATCGCCCGTGCTTATCTTTTGTAAAGGAAACGCAGATATGCAAAACGGAGGATATGTAAATTTTACATGCTGAAAAGCAAGAGCATTTTATCTGCCGATGCAGCCATTGTATATCTTGCGGGACATCAGAAAATCGAATATAAAAAAGAAAGGAAAAACCTGTAATTTTACGTTATTATACGCAAAGAGGGAGACGCTTATGATAACCGGCGAAGTGAAAAACACGATAAAAGAGTTTGACGCCTGCACAAAAGCAGTACATAACTGGTCTCAGGATCCTTCATTGCGCCTCTCTCACCTAATAAACAGGAGTGAGCGGCGCACCGCTCACTCCTGTTTATTAGGTCTTCTTTTGCTCTACCCCAACTATTGACATAGAGCCTTTATTTTTATGTCCTTGGCAAAACCACGGTGAAGCGGCAGCCGCCGCCGATGCGGTTTTCTACGGTTACACGGCCTTTGTTGGCGTCGACGATGCGCTTGACCAAAGCCAGGCCCAGGCCGTTGCCCTCCTCCTTGTGGGAGCTGTCCGCCTGATAAAAGCGGTCAAAAATATGTTTTTTGGCCTCCTCGTCCACGCCGGGGCCGCTGTCCTCCACGGTGACGGTGATCTCCCCGTCCCGCTGCTTCATTTTTATGCCCACATAGCCTCCCGGCGGGTCAAATTTGATGGCGTTGCCGATGATGTTATTCCAGACGTGCATCAGCATATTCTCGTCGCCGGTGTATTCCACACGCTCCAGGTCAACGTCGAACTCAATTTCCTTCTCCTCCCATTTGGGCTCCAGCAGCACCACGGACTGCCGGATCTGCTCATCCAGGCGGAAGGTGCTCACTCTGCTCTGGATCACCTGATTATCTACCTTGGACAGCAGCAGAATATTGCCCACAAGGCCGGAGAGCCGTTTGGTGTTGAAAAGGATCTTCTCCACATACTGCACCATTTCCGGGGAAAGATTTTCGTCCCCCTGAAGCAGGGTGGCATAGCCCTCGATGGCGTTGATGGGCGTTTTGAATTCGTGGGAGACGTTGGAGACAAAGTCGGTCTGTAAAATCTCCGTAGCCCCCAGATCCTTGGCCATCAGGTTAAAGTTTGCGTAGATATCCTCGATCTCCCTGATGCCCTTATCCGCGGTCAGGCGGACACTGAAGTCCCCGTCGGCCACTTTTTTCATGGCGTCGCTCAGCTGCGTGATGGGGCCAAAAAACCATTTTCCCAGCAACGCGGATATGGACGCACCGATCAGCAGGCTCAGCAAAATCTGCCACACCGTCAGGGGCAGCAGAATATTGCCCTTTGCCACAAGATTCAGGAAAACGCCCAGAATGACCGCTACCACAACGCTTATGCCGATCTCCGCCATAACAATAAGTGTGAAATACAGCCGCAGATTAAAACGGAATCTGAACCTCTTTTTCTTCATTGCTTTACGACCTTATAGCCCACGCCCCGGATGGTGACGATCTTGAAATCCGTATTGTCCTTGAACCGGTCACGCAGTCTGCCGATATGTACGTCCACGGTATGGGTGTCGCTGTCGGAATCATAGCCCCAGATATCATCCATCAGCTGCTGGCGGGTGAAGATCCGTCCAGGGAATGAGGCCATCTTATACAGGAGCATGAATTCCTTCTGGGGCAGTACCATGCTCTCACCATTGCAGGTGACGGTCAGAGAATCGCACTCCAGCACAGTATTGCCAATGGTCTGCCGCCGGTCGTTGATCATCTGGGCTCTGCGAAGCAGCGCGCCCACCCGGAGCACCATTTCGTTCACGTTCACGGGCTTTACCATATAGTCGTCAGTGCCGGAGAGGAAGCCAAGGCGCATATCGTCAAAGGCGTCCTTGGCGGTGATCATCATGACGGGAGTATTGATCCCCGCCTGGCGCAGAGAGCTGACCAGCTCATAACCGTCCATAACGGGCATCATGATATCGGAGATGATCAGGTCATAATAGCCCTTGTCGATGGCGTCCAGAGCCTCTTTCCCGTCCGCCACACCGGTGACCGCATAGCCGTTTTTCATTAAAACATGCTGAAAAAGCTGACGCAGTTCCCTGTCATCCTCAGCAATCAGAATTCTGAACATGTTGCACCTCCCAAAATTCTTGTTATTTCTGACTTCATTATACAAATATAATCCCCTTTTTTCAATTCTTCATCAACCAAAGTTCAAATATAATTGAAAAAGCCCGAGTGATCGGGCTTTTGTTAATCAGGATTCTTTTTTCACCTTGGCAAGTCTGGGGATAATGATCAGGGCCAGAACACCGCCGATCAGGGCCGTGACGCCCTGGGGCCAGGAGAACATGATGGAGAGAGCTGCTACCTGCTTTTCGGCAACGGAGCCAAGGGCTTTCAGCACGGCGGGAACGCAGACCCAGAGGAAACCGCACTTCACCGCGGCGGCAAGAAGCACCGCAGGGGCGCGAAGCTCAGGCCGCTTGCCGGAGACCAGACCGAAAATCAGGGCAAGGACAGCGTTCCCGCAGCCCACCACCGGCACCACAGCCGCAACGGCAGGACCGATGCCGATCAGGGACGCCAGAACGGAGGAGAGAAAACCGATGATCACGCCGGACAAAATGCCGACCTGGGCGGTAAAGACGAACAAAACGCAGTTGACTAGGCTGCCGGTGACCAGTTGAGTTACAGAGAAGGGCCCTGCGATGACCGCTCCGGCGGGCAGCATCTTGCCAATAAGCTGGGCCAGAATGACCAAAGCAATGCCGATGGCCGTGCGGGCAATAAACTGTACTGTGCTGCTTCCTTTTTTCATTCTTCGGTTGCCTCCTGCAGACGGCCGGCAAAGCTGCTCTCATCCGCGTGTTTTTTCTCTGCCGCATCCTTATATGCTCTGATGCCTGCTGCGGCGGCAGCCACAGGTGCAATGGTTCCCGCGCCGGCCACACAGCCGCCGATACAGCCCATGCCCTCCAGCAGATAACCGTTTCTCTTTCCGGCCTTGGCCATAAGGAGCATCTTCCGGCACTCCCGCAATCCGTCGCCGTATTCGATATTGACTTCTCTTTCCGGGTCGATCTTTTTGATATAATCCACCACGGCCGCAGCGACGCCCCCGCCCACGGCAAAGCCCCGGCCTGCGCCGGTTCCGTCAGCGAAGTCCTTGTCGCATTCATCAGGCTGGAGGGCGGCAAAGTCCACATCCTTTGCGGCAAACATACCCTGGAGCTCCTCAAAGGTCAGTACAAAATCCACATCGGAGCGGACGGATTTGCGGGAGGCCTCCAGCTTCTTTGCCGCACAGGGGCCCACAAAGACGATTTTTGCCTCCGGGTGGTCCTTTTTGATCAGCCGGGCGGTGATGACCATGGGGGTAAGGGCCATGGATATGTAATCGGCAAATTCGGGGAAGAGCTTCTTTGCCATTACGCTCCAGGCAGGGCAGCAGGAGGTGGCCATGAAGGGCTGCTTTTCCGGCACCTTGTCCAGAAAATCGTGGGCCTCTTCAATGGTGCACAGGTCTGCGCCAATGGCCACTTCCACCGTGTCGGAAAAGCCCAGAATGCGCATGGCCTTGCGGAGTTTTGCCGGGGTGGCCTCCTTGCCAAACTGGTTGACAAAGGCGGGGGCCATGATGGCGATAACTTCCGTGCCGGACTTGATGGCCTGAATGAGCTGGAAGATCTGGCTCTTGTCGGCGATGGCGCCGAAGGGGCAGTTCACAAGGCACATGCCGCAGGAGACGCATTTGTTATAGTCGATCTGGGCCCTGCCCATCTCGTCGGAGCCGATGGCGTCCATGCCGCAGGCTTTGGCGCAGGGGCGCTCGATACGGCTGATAGCGTCGTAGGGGCACTGGTTCAGACATTTGCCGCATTTGATGCATTTGCTCTGGTCAATGCTGCTTTTCCCGTCCCGGATGACGATGGCACCCTTGGGGCAAACCGCCTGACAGGGGTGGGACAGACAGCCCTGGCAGTTGGAGGAGACCCGGATCTCCTTGGGTGGGCAGGCGTTGCAGGCAAACTTGATGACGTTGATCAGCGGGGGCTCATAATACTTCTCCGGGATGTTGGCCTCCTCGATGCCGTCGCTGGCCGGGCCGTACTCCTCCGCCGGCCGAAGCGGCAGGCCGCAGGCAAGGCGCAGGCGTTCGGTAACGATGGCTCTCTCCAGGAAAACATTGCTCCGGTATTTGGCGACTTCGCCGGGTACGATCTTATAAGGGATTTTGTCAATACGGGAATAATCGCCGCCCTCGTAGGCCAGGCGGGCGACTTCCTCGAAAACGCTCTTGCGGATATCGTCTACTACGCTGTGTATGCCTCTCATCTGTATCCCTCCATGCTGCTCTTTTCTTCGTTAACAAGTTAACATCCATTATCACAAGAAAAGCATGACACAGACGTATCATGCTTTTATCGTCCGCCAAGAACCGCGGATCTTGTGGAGCTGGTAATGTGACTCGAACACACGACCTGCTGATTACGAATCAGCTGCTCTACCGACTGAGCTATACCAGCATTTGCGTCGGTTATTTTAACACATAAAACCCGCGAAGTCAACAAATAAAACGCAAATTACCATTTGTATAAACCTGTTACCGTTCAATCTCCGCCGGATTCAGCGCAGCACCGTTATACAAACGATTATCCCCTGTTTTCCCGCTGTTTTCCTGAAAAACGAGTTTTTTCCAACCGCAGACACTGGCAACAAAAAAGTTACATAATATAATTCAATAATTATTTTTCAAATAGTTATCAACATTTCCAACAGACTTTTCAACACCCGATTTTCCTTGAAAACACAGGACTTTTGAGGAAAACAGTCAAAAAAAGCCGAAGCCGCAAAACGAAAATAGTTACAAAAAAACAACAGAATTTAGTTTACATAACAACGCTTCATCCATTGGGTAAACCCATCATTCCCGAATCGGCAAAGGACACATAATCGTCCCCCGCCACAATGATATGATCCACCAGCGGGATGCCCACAAGCTTCAGCGCGGCGGCGATTTCAATGGTGAGGCGCTCGTCCTCCCTTGATGGCAGGGCCACACCGCCCGGGTGGTTATGAGCCAGGATCACTGTGTTGGCCCGGTGCCTGACCGCGTTTTCCACTACCTTTCTTACATTGACATCTACCGCATTGACCACACCGCTGCCCAGATTGATACAGGAGATCACGCTCTTTTTGGCGTCAAGGCAGAGCAGCAAAAGTTTCTCGTCCTTTTCAAACATCAGTCTGGGGACCAGATACCTTCCCGCATCAGCAGAGCCGGATATTGTGGAGACGCAGTTTCCTTTCACCGTCAGATACCGGCGCATGATCTGCGGGATAAGAGAGATCAGAAGCGCAGAGCTCTCCCCCACGCCGGGAACCGCCTCAAGCTCAGGAATGGAGGCTTCAAGCACCCGGTCCAATGAGCCGAAGTGTTCCAGCAGCGCATGGGCGATCTCGTTTGTATCTTTTCGCGGTATTGCGTAAAACAGCAGTAATTCCAGTACGTTTACATCATTAAAATTGTCCAGACCGTGATCTTTGTAACGCGCCTTCATTCTGCTTCTGTGTCCTTCGTGTACGCCCATTACGTTCAAACCCCAGTCCAAAAAAGTTTCATAGATCCATTGTGGCGTAGGCGTTCAGGTCGCTGCCGCCTCTCACGCCGGAGAGATATTCATAGTAGGCCTGAGCTCCGATCATGGCGCCGTTGTCGCCGCAGAGCTTCAGCGGCGGGATATAGAGCTGATAGCCCCGCTTTTCCGCAGCGGCTTTAAAATCGGCCCGGATGCGGGAATTTGCGGCAACGCCTCCTGCCACCACAATCTTGTCATAGCCCAGCTCCTTTGCCGCCATCATGGTCCTGGGTACAAGGCTGTCGCTGACGGCTTTGGCAAAGGAGGCGGCCAGGCTGGCCCGGTCGATCTCCTCGCCCTTCTGCTGCGCGTTGTGGACCAGGTTGATCACTGCGGTTTTCAGCCCGGAAAAGCTCATGTCATAGGGGCTGCCCTCCACATGGCCGATGGGGAAAGTGTATTTGCAGTCATCCCCGCCTTTGGACAGCTCCTCCATGGGTCTTCCGCCCGGATAGGGCAGGCCCAGAACTCTGGCCGTCTTATCAAAGCACTCCCCTGCCGCGTCGTCCCGGGTAGCACCGATGATCTTCATATCCGTATAGCCCCGGACGTCCACCAAAATGGTGTTGCCGCCGGAAATGGCAAGGCAGAGGAAGGGCGGCTCCAGCTCCGGGTAGGCCAGGTAATTGGCGGCGATATGACCCCGGATATGGTGCACGGGGATCAGGGGCACGCCAAGGGCAAGGGCACAGGCCTTGGCAAAGTTCACACCCACCAGCACCGCGCCGATCAGCCCGGGGGCATAGGTAACGGCCACGGCGTCGATATCCGCTCTGGTGATCCCCGCCCGTTCAATGGCCCGCTGGGCCAGAATGGAGATGGACTCCACATGGCAGCGGGAGGCGATCTCCGGCACCACGCCGCCGTAGACCGCGTGCAGGTCAGCCTGAGAAAAGATCTGGTCGGTCAAAATTTTTCTTCCGTCCTCTACTACCGCCACAGCGGTCTCGTCACAGGAGGACTCAAATGCAAGTATTTTCAAATTCCGCGCCTCATTTCAGAAAATTCGTCATCAATACCGCGTCTTCCCTGGGGGAAGCGTAATAGTTTTTCCTTGTCCCAACAGGGACAAAACCGTGCTTTGCGTAGAGGGCTTTGGCCGCCTCATTGCCCGCCCTGACCTCAAGGGTAACAAAGGCCAGCTGCCGGTTAACGGCGCGGCGCAGAAGCGCCTCGATCAGCCCGTCGGCAATGCCCCGGCGGCGATAGTCCTTTGAAACGGCTACATTGGCAATGTATCCCTCGTCCAGAACGCACATCATCCCCACATAGCCCACAGGCTGCCCCTTGCAGAGGGCAACAAGAAATTCGTGCCGCTCATCCGGCAGCTGGCTCAAAAGCTGCTCCCTTGTCCAGGGGACGGAAAAGCACTGCTTTTCCAGTTCCTCTATGGCGTCAATATGCTCTGAAGCAGCATCGGCAACAAGAAAGTCCATCAATGCGCCTCCGCCCAGCTGTGGCCGATATGGGCGTCCACCGTCAGGGGAACCGTCAGATCGGCGGTGTGCTCCATCTCGTCTTTCAAAATATCCTTAACTCTTTCCGCCTCATCCTCCGGGCATTCAACGATCAGCTCGTCATGGACCTGGAGGATCAGCTTTGCCCGGAGATCTTCCTCTTTCAGCCGCCTGGCCACGTTCACCATGGCAAGCTTGATGATATCCGCTGCCGTGCCCTGAATGGGCATATTCAGCGCTACACGCTCGCCGAAGGAGCGGGTGTTGAAATTGCTGCTCTTCAGCTCCGGCAGACTGCGTCTCCGGCCGTAAAGAGTTGAGACATAGCCCTTCTCTCTGGCCTGCTCCACAATGGACTTCATATAATCCCGGACGCCGTGGTATTTTTCCAGATAGGCGTCCATATAGGCCTTGGCCTCGCTGGGCCAGACGCCGATGTCCTGGGCCAGGGAGTATGCGGAGATACCGTACACAATGCCGAAATTGACGGCCTTGGCCCGGCTTCTCAGGGTTGGCGTCACCTCTTCCAGAGGCACGTTGAACACATTTGCGGCCGTGACGGCGTGGAAATCCTCGCCGCTCAAAAAAGCGTCCCGCATAGTTTCATCCCCGGAGATATGGGCCAGAAGCCGCAGCTCGATCTGGCTGTAATCCGCGTCCACCAGGGTCATACCCGGGGAGGCCACAAACATTTTTCTGATCTGGGCGCCCAGCTGCTTTCTCACCGGGATATTCTGGAGGTTTGGCTCTGTGGAGGAAAGGCGTCCCGTGGCGGTGACGGTCATCTGAAAATTGGTGTGGATACGCCCGTCGGGGCTGATGACCTTCAAAAGTCCGTCGGCATAGGTGGATTTCAGCTTGGTGAGCATACGGTATTCCAGCACCTGATCTACGATGGGGTGTTTGCCCTGCAGCTTTTCCAGCACGTCCGCGTTGGTGCTCCAGCCGGTTTTGGTCTTTTTCCCCGAGGGCAGCATCAGCTCGTCGAAGAGTACCTGGCCCAACTGCTTGGGGGAGTTGATGTTGAATTCATGCCCTGCCTCATTCCAGATGCTCTCCTGCAAGGCGGCAATGCCGGAATTCAGGCTCTCGCCGAAATCGTACAGCGCCTTCCGGTCCACAAAAAAGCCGGTCTTCTCCATATCCGCCAGCACCCGGCAGAGGGGCAGCTCAATGCTGTAATACAGCTCTTCCATGCCAAGCTCTTTCAGCTTCTCCTGCAAGGGCCGGTACAGCTGAAAGACCGCTTCCGCTCCGTCCAGTTCCCTTCCGGCATAGCGCACGGAAATCCGGGGCAGCGAATAGTCGCTGTCGGTAGCCTCAAGGAGATAGGCGGCCAGGGCCGTGTCGAACACGAAGCCTCCGGTGTCCAGGCCCTCAGCCAGCAGAAGGCCCATCAGATTTTTCACGTTGTGAGAGACTTTTTTTATTTCCGGGGAAAACAGAAGCTGCAAAAGCTGGTTATACCTGTCTCCGCACTGGTTCCAGGCGGCGGTATAGACGGCTTTTCCGTCGCAAAATTCCAGCCGGTCAAGCCCCTCGATGGGAAGCACGGCCAAAAAGGGCGCTGCGCCGGCCGCGGCGATCAGCTCTCCTATATTGCCCTCGTCCCCGTCCACTCTGGGCAGGGCGGGGCTTTCCTCCGGTGCGCTCTCCTCCCCGGCGGGGACGACGCCCCATTTTTCAATAAATTTATGGAAGCCCAGCTTTTTGAACAGCTCGTACAGGCCGGGCCGGTAATCCCTGTTCCAGAGGTTGTCCCCAGGCTGAAAGTCCAGGGGCACGTCGCAGAGAATGGTGGCCAGCCAAAAGGACTTTCTGGCGCTCTCCTCCCCGGCGGCCAGCTTCTTTCTCACGCCCTCCTTGATGTCCAGGGCGGAGAGATCCTTGTAGATTTCCTCGATGGTGCCGTAGCGCTGCACCAGGTCCATGGCGGTCTTTTCGCCCACCCCGGGCACACCGGGGATATTGTCGGAGCTGTCGCCCATCAGGGCTTTCAGGTCCACCATCTGCTTCGGTCCAAAGCCGTATTCCTCCCGGAAGCGCTCCGGGGTATATAGAATGGTCTCTGTCTGGCCCATGCGGGTCTTTACGTTGCAGACCGTAGTGCTTTCGCTGATGAGCTGCAAGCTGTCCTTATCGCCGGTGACGATGGTGCAGTGCCAGCCTGCCTTCTCACAGAGGCGGGAGGCGGTGCCCAGAATATCGTCCGCCTCATAGCCCTCCAGCTCATAGCGGCGGATGCCCATCTGGTCCAGTACCTCTTTCAATATGGGCATCTGTTGGGCAAGCTCCTCCGGCATGGCCTTGCGCTGGGCCTTGTAGCCCTCATAGGCCTTATGGCGGAAGGTGGGCGCTTTCAGGTCAAAACTGACGCAGAGGGCGTCAGGCTTCTGCTCCTCCAGCAGCCGCTGGAGTATGGCAAGGAAACCGTAAACCGCGTTTGTGGGCGTGCCGTCCGGCGCGTTCAGCGGGCGCACGCCATAGAAGGCCCGGTTTACAATACTGTTTCCGTCAAGGATCATCAGGTTCATTTTTTACCTCCGCTGCCCGTCTCGCCTCTGAGTCGGATGATCTCATCCCGAAGCTGGGCGGCAATTTCATATTCAAGCATCTGCGCGGCCTTGCGCATCTTCTGTTCAAGCTGCTCGATCAGTTGTTTCCGCTCCCGCTCGGTCATGCGGATGCCGTTTGCCTTTGTGGGCGTCTCGGATACGTCGGCGGAGATCTCCAGCAGCTCGCGCACGCTCTTGACAATGGTTTTGGGCACGATGCCGTGCTCCCTGTTGTAGGCCATCTGTTTTTCCCGGCGGCGTCTGGTCTCGTCGATACAGGCGCGCATGGAGGGCGTCACCGTGTCGGCGTACATGATGACCATGCTCTCCGCGTTGCGGGCGGCACGGCCAACGGTCTGGATCAGGCTGGTCTCGCTGCGAAGGAAGCCTTCCTTATCCGCGTCCAGGATGGCCACCAGGCCCACCTCCGGGATGTCCAGACCCTCGCGCAGCAGGTTGATGCCCACCAGCACGTCAAATTCGCCCAGGCGCAGGTCCCGGATGATCTCCATACGTTCGATGGTGCCAATGTCGTGGTGCATGTAGCGGCAGCGTATGCCGGCGTTTGTCAGATACTCGGACAGGTCTTCCGCCATCTTTTTGGTGAGGGTGGTCACCAGACTCCGCTGTCCCCTTTCGATCTTTCCGTTGATCTCGCCGATCAGATCGTCGATCTGCCCCTCGATGGGCCGGACAAAGATCTCCGGGTCCAAAAGTCCTGTGGGACGGATGATCTGCTCCACGATCTGGCCCGCCCGCTCCCGCTCATAATCGCCGGGGGTGGCGGACACATACACCCGTTGGTGGATCCTGTCACAAAATTCCTCAAACTTCAAGGGCCGGTTATCAAAGGCGGAGGGCAGGCGGAAGCCGTAATCCACCAGGGATTCCTTTCTGGCCCTGTCGCCCCGGTACATAGCCCGGACCTGGGGCAGCGTCACATGGCTCTCGTCCACGAAGAGCAGAAAATCCTTGGGAAAATAGTCCAGCAGCGTCATGGGCGGGCTGCCCGGCGCCCGGTCGGAGATGACCCGTGAGTAGTTTTCGATCCCGGTGCAGTAGCCCAGCTCCTGCATCATCTCGATATCGTAGTCCGTGCGCTGTTTGATCCGCTGGGCCTCAATGAGCTTGTTGTTTGCTTCAAAATATTTTACCCGCTCATCGCACTCTTCCCTGATCCTGCCGATGGCGGCAGCCATTTTCTCCTTTGTGGTCACATAGTGGCTGGCGGGGTAGATGGCCGCGTGATTCAGGTAGCGGACAGGTGCGCCGGTGACTACGTTGATCTCGCTGATCCTGTCGATCTCGTCGCCGAAAAATTCCACCCGGATGGCCTTGTCGTTTGCATAGGCCGGGAAGATCTCCACCGTGTCGCCCCGGACGCGGAACATGTTGCGCTCAAAGGCCAAGTCATTTCGTTCGTAGCGGATCTCCACAAGCTTGCGCAGAAGCTCGTCAAAGTCCCGGGTCTGGCCGGGCCGGAGAGAGATGACCATGTTGGCGTAGTCAATGGGGTCTCCCAGACCGTAGATACAGGAGACGGAAGCCACCACGATCACATCCCGCCGCTCGAACAGGCTGGAGGTGGCGCTGTGGCGCAGCCGCTCGATCTCGTCGTTGATGGAGCAGTCCTTTTCGATAAAGGTGTCTGTATGGGGGATATAGGCCTCGGGCTGGTAGTAGTCGTAATAGGAGACGAAATACTCCACCGCGTTTTCCGGGAAAAATTCCTTGAATTCGCTGCAAAGCTGGGCAGCCAGGGTCTTGTTGTGGGCAAGAACCAGAGTGGGCCGGTTCAGCCGGGCGATGACATTTGCCATGGTAAAGGTCTTGCCTGAGCCGGTTACCCCCAGAAGCACCTGCTCGTCCAGGCCGTTTTCGATGCCCATGACCAGACTGTCTATTGCCTGTGGCTGGTCCCCGGTTGGCTTATAATCCGATACCAATTTGAATTGTTCCATACGCTGCTCCGTAAGATTTTGATAGTATATTATACCACCATTCTTTTTTCCCTACAAGATGCAGTATGCTCTCCTTTCGATCCTTTCCCCAAATCTTAAATCCTCTTAAGGCTATTGAATCGGCTGTACGGGCATGGTATAATATTACAAATCGGTAACAATTCAAGGAGCGCATCATATGGACAACATCAATTCCATCGGCAACGCCAGACTGATCCTGCGGGAAGTGGGAAAGGTCATCGTAGGCAAGGACGAGATCATGATCAAAGTCCTGCTGGCCATTCTGGCCGGAGGACATATTCTGATGGAGGACATCCCCGGCGTGGGAAAAACCACCATGGCCGTGGCCTTTTCCAAAGCCCTTGGACTGGAATACAACCGGGTACAGTTCACGCCGGACGTACTGCCCTCCGATATTACCGGCTACTCCATATACAACAAAGACACCGGCGCCATGAGCTACCAGAAGGGCGCCATTCTCTGCAACCTCTTTCTGGCCGACGAGCTGAACCGGGCCACCAGCCGCACCCAGTCCGCCCTTTTGCAGGCCATGGAAGAGGGTGAGGTCACGGTGGACAACCACACCCATAGGGTGCCGGAGCCTTTTATCGTCATTGCCACCCAGAACCCCACCGGGGCCAAGGGCACCCAGATGCTGCCCGACTCTCAGATGGACCGTTTTATGCTGCGTCTGTCCATCGGCTACCCCTCTCATGAGGACGAGACGGAAATGATCCGCCGCAAGCAGAAGGGCGTCACTATGGAAAACGTGATGCAGATGGTCAGCCGGGAGGAGCTGATGCAGCTTCGCCGGGAGGTGGAGAAGGTCTACGTCAAGGATGAGATCATTGAATATATTGTGGAACTCTGTTCCGCCACCAGAAGCCACCCGGCCATTATTCAGGGCGCAAGTCCCAGAGCTTCCCTGGCGCTGACGGCCCTGTCCAAGGCCACCGCCTGGATCCAGGGCAGGGACTATGTTCTGCCCAAGGATGTTCGCTTCATCTTCCGGGACTGCATCGAGCACCGGCTGATCTGGTCTCAGGAGTCCGGAAGCAGCGCCGCCCACGGCCCGGTTCTCTCGGAAATACTGGGCTCTGTCAGGGCCCCTGCGATAAAATAATATGCCTACCTTTCATTTCTTCTTGTATCTTGCTCTGCTGGCAGGGGCCTATGTGTTCAAGCTGGCCTATATCGGCTGGTTCGGGCCCTACCTGATGGGGGCGCTGTGTCTGCTGCCTCCCCTTCTGCTGCTCCTCTCCCTGCCTTCCATGCTCAGCCTCCGGGCGGAGATCTCTGCGCCGGGCAGGGTGAGTCAGGGGAGTGACTCGGAGCTTTGCGTATTGTTCAAGACTCGGGCCCTTTTACCCCTGAGCCGGGTGAACATCCGCGTGCAGCTGGAAAACCGCTATGACGGCGAAGTGAGCAAAACGAAATACTGCTACGCCGGTGTTCTGTCCAGCACGGGCAGGGTCCCCCTGCCCACCGCGCTCTGCGGTACGCTGGTCATTTCCGTAATAAGGCTGGAGTGCCGCGATCTGCTGGGACTCTTCGTCATCCGCCGCAGATGTACGGCAAAAGCAGTGTGTACCGTGCTGCCCGATCCCGCAGTGCCGGATCAATGCCCGGATATCGACGTCTGCCTGGATTCGGCGGTACAGCTCAGGCCCAAATATGGCGGCGGCTACGCTGAGGAGCACGAATTGCGGGAATACCGCCCCGGCGACACCGTGAACGCCATCCACTGGAAGCTCAGCGCCAAATCTGACCAGGTCATCGTCCGCGAGGCTCTGGAGCAGGCCAACAATCAGGTTTTTCTTGTTCTGTCCCGCCCGGGCGAAAATGACCGGGGGCTTGCGTGCCTGTACTGGCTGTCCCTGCAGCTATGCCGCCGGGAGATCCCCCATGTGATCGTCAGCGGGAAAATGTACCCCGTGGGAAATGAGGAGGAGAGCGTGGCTGCCCTATGCGATCTTCTCTCCGCTCCCCTCTCTCCTCCCTGCCGTTTTGACCCCTCCCACGCCCGCTGTGTATTCACCCTTTCCGACGGGGAGGTGCGGGTTTGAAAAACCGTTTTTTGAACCGTTTTACCAATCTGATCCTGCTGTTTCTGTGCATTCTGCCCCTGGCCGCCTTGATCAGAGACAGCTTTGATCTGATCACAGACGCCCGCTTTGTGCTCTGGGCGGCGGCGCTCTGCCTGCTGATGTGGCTCAGCGCGAACTTTCACCGCGGATTTCTGCCGGGCCTTTTGCTCTCCGCACTGCTGATCTTTCTTGCCTATAAAAGCTATGCCCCCGATCTGCGCCTGGAGCTGACGGACTTTTTCGACCGGCTTACCGGCGTGTATTACGAGCACTATTACGCCATTGGCAGCAATTACCCCTTCGCAAACGCTGTGGGATCTCACAGCTTTATTCTGCTGTTGATCGTTTTTCTGCTGTCGGCCTATGTCTCCATGTCTCTGACCTCCAAAAGCGGCCGGGTCCTGTTTTCCCTGCTGGGCTCCCTGCCTGTATTTGCCGGCTGCATTGCGGTGAACGGAAAGCCCTCTGTCTTTCTTATTCTCTGCCTTATGCTGTTTTGGATTCTGCTGCTGGTCGGCGGGAACTATTACGACGAGGACAGCAATCAGGGCAGGACGCTGCTGATCATCACTCTGCCTTCGGCGGCGCTGCTCTGCGCCCTTGTGCTGATTCAGAAGCCCGCGGAATACGACTATGACGTCGAGCCCACGGACATGGTGGAGAAGTTTGACCGTCTGGGCGCGGTCTTCAGCAGCTGGATCAACGGCAAAGAGGGCGGCATCGCCCTTCTCCCGGAGAAGACAGATAAGGCCGGTCAATCCGCTGATTCCAAAGCTGAGCCTTCTGCCCTCCGTTTCCCCGCCTCCCTCTGGGGTATGGGGGACGGCGCACTATCCCTCGACAGCGGCTCTTCCGCCCTTGACCGGGAGAAGCTTGTGCTCCGGGTGCGGGCCGAGACTACGGGCTATATGTATCTCCGCTGCTTTTCCTATGGGGATTATACCGGGACAGGCTGGCGCCGGGCCGAAGACCCGGATAACGGCCTTAGTTCCCTGGATTTCACCGCCCTTGCCCTGTCCGGCGTTCCGGGAAGTGAGGAACACAGTCTGGATATCCGCTTTTCCGCAAACACCGATGTGGCGGCGGTGCCCTATTTTTCCGCCCTCAAGACGGAGGGCGACTGCTATATCCCCGCCGGAGGAAAGAGCTACAGCGTCAGCTACTACAGCTTTGACGGAAGCTGGGAGACTCTTTCCCTGTCGGAAGAATTGACGCAGGATGAAGTCCGATACCGCAGCTATGCCAAAAGAGCGTATACCGCCCTGCCCCAGGATACCAAGGCCGACATTCTCTACCTGATCAATCAGGCCGGTTTGAACGTTGGTTCCCCCGACATTATTTCCGAAGTGGCAAGCTATGTGAGAAGCTGCGCCTCCTACGACCTCAACACTCAGCCCTATCCCACCGACGACTACGCGGTTTATTTTCTGAAGAACGCGGAGACCGGCTACTGCGTCCACTACGCCACGGCCGCCGCCGTGATCTACCGGGCCCTGGGCATTCCCGCCCGCGTGACTGACGGTTTCCTGTTTCAGGCCAGAGCCGGGGAATTTGTAAATGTGCTTCAGGGCAATGAACACGCCTGGGTGGAGGTCTATCTGGACGGGCTTGGCTGGATCCCGGTGGAAGTGACCGGCAGCGGCGGCACGGCGGAAACCGCGCCAGAGGAAACGTCCTCTCCCGAACCCGCGGAGACCGGCACGGCGGAAACACCCCCTCCCGCCGAGAGTGCACAGCCGGAGGATGCAGGCCAAAGCCCCGCGCCCCAGCAGACGCCCCGGCCCTCAGACACCGTTCCCGTGGGGATCATCAGCACCCAACCCCAGACCGAGAGCCCAAGCCGCTCCCGGGCACTGATCCGCGTTTCGGACCTTCTGCGGAACATCCTTCTGCTGGCTGTTCTTCTGAGCCTGCTGCCGGTAAGCCGTCTGCTGCGTCTCCGGCTGAACCAAAGCCGCATTACCCAGCCCGACCGGAAGAAAGCCGCCGTATGGGTCTGGAAAACGGCCTCAAGAGCCGCTCGGTTTGGCCCGGAACTGCCGGAGGACATCACCGTCTGCGCGGAAAAAGCCGCTTTCAGCCAGCACGGGATCAGTGAAGAGGAGCTTCACGCCGTACAGAAGGAGCTTAGAAAAATGCTTGACAGCTGCTATAACAGTCTCTCCCCTGTCAAACGATTTGTATTCAAATACTTCTTTGCGTTAAAATGAGATAGCCGGAAAAGGCTATCTCATTTTTTTATTCGGATAATGACTGTTGCTTCCTGAGAGTAGTTTCCGTCGGGGTCAATGGCCTTGTAGCCGAAATAGTCACGGCCTTTTTTATTCTCTCTGGGCGTATAGACAAAGCTGCCGTCCTCATTCAGCGCAATTTCTCCTTTGACGGGCTGGGTCGTGATCTCATAATACAGTTCCCCGCTGTCCTCGTCGCTGGCCGAAAGCTGCCCCTCATAGGGCGTGTTCATCGGGGTGCTCAGCTCAAAGCTCTCCGCAAGCGGCGGCTGGCCTTGCGCATATGCCGGTTCAGGCGCTGAAATAAAAAGCGCAGATACAAGAAAGAGAGAAAGAAATAGATACGCCGCATTTTTCATTATAGCCTCCATTGAATCAGTCTGCATGTATTTTACGCCTGTAATCGGCAAATATTCATTTTTGAGTAGACGAAAGCCCATTTGATGTGGTAAAATCCAGTCAGAAAACGGAGAAAGGAATAAGATTATGGAACTTACTGCCGCCGCTCTGTGGCTGAACACCTTTTTTGCCGGCTTTGACCAGAGCATAACCCTTGCCGTACACAAGCTGTACGAGGCTGCCGGCGGGATCATGACTCCCTTCATGGAGCTGATCTCTTTCCTGGGAAAAGACGGGATCATTCTCGTCCTTCTGTCGCTGATGCTGATGCTGTTTAAAAAGACAAGGCGCTTCGGCACGGCAATGCTTTTCGGCGTGGCCATCGGCGCGCTGTTCACCAACTGTTTTTTGAAGATCGTGGTCGCAAGGCCGAGACCCTATGCAGACGAAAACGGATTTTTCTATCCGCTCTGGCAGATGATGGGCCAGCATGTTGAAAGCGACAAGAGCTTCCCCTCCGGCCACACCACCGCCGCCTTTGCCACCATGGTTCCGGTTTTCCTTGTGGGCAACAAGAAAGTGAGCTGGACCGCGCTGATCTTCGCCTTTTTGATGGGCCTGTCCCGCATCTATCTGGTGGTTCACTTCCCCTCCGACGTGCTGGGCGGTCTGATCGTGGGCACCATTGCCGGTATTCTCGGCACGCTTCTCTCCCGGAAGCTTCCCCAGCGTTATTTTGAAGCAGACCTGATAAAGCCAAGAAAGAGAGGGGCTCACGAATGTTCGGAAAGCTGAAATTTAAAGGCGTTGACAAAAAACGGATCAGCGACGAGGCACATATTGAGGACTATAAGGCCGCTGAAGAGATCGGGCGTGTCCGTCTGGGCAAGCTGTGCCTGTATTACCGGGATCTGGGGGTCAAATATTACGTCCCCTATGACTACATCGAGCGCTGCTTCTGCCGGATCAGCGAGTGCCAGCCCGACGACAGCCCCGCCTATTACTACTACCGGCTCATCCTCGTCCACGGCGAGAAAGAATTTGCCAACCTGATCTTCAACAAGAAGGAAGAGGTAGAAAAGATTCTGGAATTGCTGAAAGCGGATCACCCCACTATCCAGTTCGGCTATGTGGAGCCGGAGAAAAAGCAGAAAAAGAAATTATTTTCCAAATAAAGCAACAACTCCGATGGCGTTCATCGGAGTTGTTTTTTGCCTTGACGGCAGATTTCCCGCATACTGATCTGTATAAACGGTCATTCTGAGGAGTGAAACGACGAAGAATCCCGTGGTTAGAAGAATACGCGTAAACAGAGGGGATCCTTCGCTGCGCCCAGGATGACCGGAGCGGTTGGGACCGCTGTTTTACGGTAAAGAGAGGCTGTTTTTTACTTTTTCAGCCTCCGGGCAAGGGCTTCGTCGGACTGGGCCAGAAGCGTTTTATAGTCGGTGTAGATGACCTTTCCGGGCATGGCGCCGGAGGGCTTGCGGACAAAACGCACCATGGTATAGTCCACCGGGATCTTGCCGCCGTCCCTACCCTGGGAATAATAGACCGCCAGGGACGCCGCCTGCTCCAGGGTACGCTCCGGCGGCTCCAGGCCGTCACAGCGGATGATCACATGGCTGCCGTGGACCTTCTGGGTGTGCAGCCAATAATCGGTACGCCGGGCGGTTTTGGTGGTCAGCTCGTCGTTCTGGGTGTTGCTGCGGCCGATCAGGATCTCCAGACCATCGTCGGAGACAAAGCGCAGCGGGGACTGGGCCTTGATCCGCTCAGGCTTTGCCCCTTTTTGCTTTTTGATATACCCGGTGTCCATAAGCTCCCGGCGGATATCAGTAATGTCCTTCTCCGTCTCCGCCCGGTTCAGCTCCTCCAGCACGCTGTTCAGGTAATCCAGCTGCTTTTCCCCCTGATCGATCAGCACCGTCAGATGCTCCTCCGCCGCTTTCAGCTTGTTGTATTCCTTATACATGGCGGCGGCGTTCTGCTGGGGCGTTTTCAGCGGATCCAGCGCGATCCTGACCTGAGGGCAGTCCGGCTGGTAATAGTCCTCGCAGCAAAGCTCCCGGTCGCCTTTTTTCAGCCGGTACATGTTGGCGGTGATCAGCTCCGCATTTTTCCGTATTTCGTCCCTTCCGGTGGTGCGCTGAAGCTCCTCCGTCTGTCCGGCAAGCTTTCTCACCAGCCTGTCCCGGATGGTCTTTACACTGCGGCTCAGTTCATGACTGCGGCGGCGCTGACGCTCGGCCCGGTCACGGCGGGCATAAAAGGCGTCCAGCAGGGCGGAAAAGCTGTCGAAGCTCTCCCCTTTCATGCTGCCGCCGTACTGGCGGATGGGCATAAAGCTGAAATCTCGGGGCTTGTCCCCCTCGAGAAGCATATAAGGCGTAAAAGTGCCGCTCTCAAGGCTATCGTGCAGAGCGTCCAGCTGCTCAGGCAGTGTGTCATAGCTTCCTCCGCAGCGGAAAGAGAGTTCCCGGCAAATCAGGGGCGAAAGGCCGGAAAAGCTGTCCAGCAGCCATTTGTCCAGGGGAATCTCCCTGTCCGCACTGTCGGCAAGCGCTCTCCTTGTCTCGCTGTCGGAAGCAAAGAAATCCCTTTTGTTCTGCTTTGGCGGCAGACGGTAGATCATTCCCGGCAGCAGCCGTCTCAAAGAATCTCCGGCAAAGTCCATGCGGCGCATACAGTCGATGATCCGCCCGTCCGGGCCCACGAGGATCACATTGGCGCTTCTGCCGATCATCTCCACCGCAAGCTTTTTCCGTGACAGGTCGCCCATCTCGTCTCTGGTATCCAGTTCAAGCACCAGCATCCGTTCATGGTCCGGCTGGTCAAGCGCGGCAATACGCGCACCCACAAGGTGTTTGCGCAAAAGCATGCAGAACATGGGCGGTTCTGCCGGATTTTCCATGCTCTCCCCGGTAATATGCACCCGGGCATTCCCCACGCCCGCCGCGATAAGCAGGCGGAAATTTCCGCTTCTGCCCCGCAGAGACAGAATCAGCATGTCCCTTTCCGGCTGCTGCACCTTGTCGATCTTTGCACCTTCCAGCTTTTCTCTCAGCTCGGCGGCCAGTGCGCTGATGGTTATGGCATCAAGCGGCATATTACTCCTCCTCCATAATGGCCCCGAAAAGGCGGCTGATCCGCTCCGTCTGCCCCTGGAGATACAGCCAGCCGAACAGGGCTTCCAGGCCGGTGGCGGCGTGGTACTGGTTGATGCTGGCGTTGTGGGGCACGGAATTGACCTTGGCATTGCGGCCGCGGCGGTATACGGCGCTCTCCTTTTCATTGAGCAGCGGCAGGACCTTATCCGCCGCTGCGGCCTGGGCCGGGGCGTTCACCCGGGACACCGTCAGCTTATGCAGCTCGATGACCGAGGAATGGCCCTGACGGCAGAGCATGGTTCTGGTCAGAAGCTCATAGACGCTGTCGCCGATGTGGGCAAGACCCAGCATGCTGATTTTATTCACGTCCTGTTCGGACATGTTCGGGCAAAAATAATCCATAATTCTTTTCCTGTCTATAACAAAAGGGCGCTTACCGCCCTTTTGCTGTACGTCATTCGTAGTTGTTTTCCTCGTTCATCTCAGCCGCAAGGGAGAGATCGTCATCGCTTGCCAGACCCAGCTGCACCTGAATATCGTGCCAGCCGGCCCGGTCCACCAGGACCTGTCTGGGCTTTGCGCCCTCATAGGGGCCGACGATGCCCAGCTCTTCCAGCTGGTCAACAATGCGGGCCGCGCGGGAATAACCCAGCTTCACCCGGCGCTGAAGCATGGAGACAGAGCAGGATTTCATCTCGATCACTACTTCCGCGGCCTGGGGAAGCATTTCGTCAAAGCCGCCGGCTTCCCCGTCATCCTGGGCGTTTTTGCCGCTGTCGGAGGCGGATTTGTCCTCGGCTGCCTTGTTCATGTATTCCTCGATCTCGCTGTTCTGCTGGGCGGTGCCTGCGCTCTCCTTGATAAACTGAATGACCTCTTCCCGCTCCTCGTCGGAGACGAAAGCGCCCTGGATGCGGGTGGGCTTGCCGCAGCCCACAGGAGAAAACAGCATGTCGCCCATGCCTACCAACTTCTCCGCGCCGCCCTGGTCCAGGATGATGCGGCTCTCCATGGCGGAGGACACCGCAAAGGCGATACGGGAAGGAATGTTTGCTTTCATCAAGCCGGTGATCACGTCGGCGGAGGGACGCTGGGTGGCAATGACCAGGTGCATACCGGCGGCGCGGCCCATCTGGGCCACACGGCAGATGCTCTCCTCCACCTCTTTGGAGGCGATCATCATCAGATCGGCCAGCTCGTCGATCACAATGACCACCCGTGGCAGGGTCTGCTCCCCGCTGGCCTCGCAGTGTTTATTGTAGTTTTCCAGGTCGCGCACGCCCACCTCGGAAAACAGGCGGTAACGCTTGAGCATCTCCACCACGGACCATTGCAGGGCTCCTGCGGCCTTCTTCGGGTCGGTCACCACGGGGACATAGAGATGGGGTATGCCGTTATATACACCCAGCTCCACCATCTTGGGGTCGATCATGATGAGCTTGACCTCATCCGGTCTGGCCTTGTAGAGCAGGCTCAGGATCAGGGAGTTCATGCACACGGACTTACCGGAGCCGGTGGTACCTGCAATAAGCATATGGGGCAGCTTTGCGATGTTGCCCACGATGCACTCGCCGCCGATATCCTTGCCCAGTGCAAAGCTGAGCTTGGATTTTGCGTTGACAAACTGGGGAGACTCCAGAATATCCCGGAGATACACCGTGCTGACAATTTTGTTGGGAACCTCGATGCCCACGGTGGAGATCTTGTCCGGGATGGGAGCGATACGCACGTTGATCACACCCAGAGCCAGGGCCAGATCGCCCGCAAGGTTAGTGACCCGGGAGAGCTTCACGCCCTGGTCCAGCTCGATATCATAGCGGGTCACGGTGGGGCCACGGATCACGCCCACAATGGCGGCGCTGATGCCGAAGCTGCGGATAGCCCCTTCCAGCCGCTCTTTATTCAGCATAACTTCGTCTTTACTGTCCACCGTGGAGCTGCTGCCGGCGCGGAGCAGAGACACCGGGGGAAATTCATAGCCGGTGCCGTCGGTGTTTCCGGCGATGGCCTCTGCCATGGCCTGGGCTTCCGCCGCCACATCCTCACGGCTGAGCTTTTTCGCCTTGGGGGGATCGGAGATCTCGGCCGACATAGTGACCCGGGCACGCTTTGTTTTCGGCGGGACGGGGATATCCACAAAGCCCTCGTCCCCGTTCACACCTGCCATGGACGCGGCCTCCTCCACGGAAAGGGGCGCAACTTCCCTGGTGGGCGCAGACTCCTCCGGGGACTTTTTCCGTACCTTGGTCCGGCGGGCCGCGGTTTTCTCCTCCTCCGGGTCATACGCGCGCAGGTCGTTGAGGGGCAGTTCCTCCTCGTCCTCGCCCAGGGGGATGTCCACCGGGAAGGAGGCGCGGGGGATCCGCTCGATCTTCTTTTCGGATTTCGTCTCGGTCCTGCGTTTTTTCTTTTCGGGCAGCTCCTGAATCACGGGAGCAGGCTCGGTTTCCGCTTCGCTGTATCTGGCAGAATTTTCTCTCACTTTGCCGATAATATCGGCCAGGCTGATTTTAAAGCCCACAAAAACGCACACGACAAACAAAACCAGCAGCAGCGGAAACGCGCCATAGATGCTCAGCGCAAGTTCCAGCCCAACAGCGATCAGTCCACCGGCAACACCGCCGGAGTTCAGCGCCTGCCCCGCAAGGAAGAGCCCGCCCACCACCGTTTTCAGGTCAAAGTCACCTGCAGCAGGCTCGGCAAAGAACAGATTGCCCATGGCCGCAAAGAGTATGGGCAGCAGAAAGACCGCCGTAACGCGCAAAGCCACCGGCCTGCCCTTGTGGAAGGCCAGGATGAAGGCCGCAGCAAGAAAAGCGGGAGCGGAAAGCCAGTAGCCCCAGCCGAAAAGCCCCTTGATCAGGTTTGCGGCAAAGGCAATGACCGCGCCCTCGGTGTTGAAATAGCTGATAATGATGAATACTGCGATAAAAAAGAAGATAAAGGCCGTGATCTCCCGGTTGATGGGGGCGGCAGGCGGTTCAGGCGGGACGGTATTTGCCGCCTTGCCGCCGCTTTTCCCTTTTGTATCGGTCTTTTTTGCCGCAGCAGTGTTCTTTTTTGAAGAATTTGTGCTTTGTGCCATTGCTTGTGATCCTTTCTCCGCTCAGAAGATCGCCGTAAGAATGATGGAAAGTACGCCCACCACCCAGCAGTAGTAGGCAAAGCCGCCAAATTTACCCTTTTGGGATATGTACTTGAGGAGGCTTATGGCTGCGATACCGGACACCAGCGCCACTGCCGTGCCCACCAGATAGGCGGGCATATTGGCCCAGTCAACACCCTCCTGCACCGCGTCCACAAAGCTGAGGATATTGGCGCCCAGCACTGCGGGCAGGGACATGAGGAAAGAAAACTTGACCGCGAATTCCCGGCGCAGTCCGGTGGCCAGACCCGCCGTAATGGTGGTTCCGGACCGGGACAGCCCGGGGATAGTGGCCACGCTCTGGCAGATGCCGATGATCAGTGCGTCCAGAAAGGTCATGTTTTTTTCTGTCTTTTTCCCGGGAAGCATCCTGTCGGAAACATAGAGCAAACAGCCGGTGAGGATCAGCATGATGCCCATGAAAACACTGTTATAGTACAGGCCCTCCAGCATGTCGTTGATGGGCAGGATGAGAAACAGGGGCAGCGTAGCCGTGACGATCAGCAAAAACATTCTTGCGGCGGGATAGTGTTCCTTCCGTTCACCGGCAAGAGGCCCCAGATTGACAAAGCTAATCACCTCATAAAACATTTCCACAATGTCCGTCCAGTATACGATCAATATGGAGATGAGAGTACCCAGATGGAGCAGCACGTCAAAAAACAGATGTCCTTCCTCGGCGGTGGACATATGGAAAAGGTTATTCAGGATGGACAGATGGCCTGAGCTGGAGATCGGCAGAAATTCCGCGATTCCCTGCACCAGACCCAAAATTACGGCGTTCAATATGCTCATCCCAATATACCCCCACTTTAAATTCTTATACCGAATAAGTATAACACAAGATTATGCCAAAAACAAGCAAAACAGAACAAAGCCCTGCCGCTCAAGCGGAAGGGCTGAAATTTAATTTCTTCTTTTGTCGATTTCCTTATGCAGGTAAGCCAGAGCGTCGGACAGGGTGCCGATGCAGTCGATCAGGCCTTTTTCTACCGCCTCCTGGCCGTAGATCACGCTGCCCACGTCGTTGGCCAGCTCGTCGGTATTGGTCATCAGGCGGAGATATTCCTGCCGCTGTACCCGGGAGTGGTCGGTGACAAAGCTGACGATCCGCTCCTGAATGCGGTTAAAGTAGTTATAGGTCTGGGGCACGCCGATGACCACGCCGTTCAGGCGCACCGGGTGGATAGTCATGGCGGCGGAGGGGGCGATCATGCTGCGCTTTGCGGCCACCGCCAGGGGCACACCGATGGAGTGACCGCCGCCCAGCACAAGGGAGACATTGGGCTTTTTCATTCCGGCGATCAGCTCCGCGATGGCAAGACCCGCCTCCACATCCCCGCCCATGGTGTTGAGCAGGATCAGCAGCCCTTCGATCTCCGCCGACTCCTCTATGGCCGCGATCAGCGGCAGCACATGCTCATATTTTGTGGTCTTTACATCCTCCGGCAGGAGCTGATGCCCTTCGATCTGCCCGATGATGGTCAGACAGTGTATATTCTGCGCCCGGCTTGAACCGAGCTCTTTGATTTCGTCCACATGCTCACCTCCCGCTTATCATACCCGGAAAGCACATAAATTAACCGGCGTGCTGGCCGCACGCCGGTTTGATAATAACTATTATTTCTGGCTGTAGGCGGTGAGGACACCTTTATAGGTCATGTAGCAGTCGAATTTGGCCACAACCTCAAAGGGGGCGTGCATACTCAGCACGGGGACGCCCGCGTCGATGGTGTCGATATTGCGGTTGGCCATGAACTTGGCGATAGTACCGCCGCCGCCCTGGTCCACCTTGCCCAGCTCGGCCATCTGCCATACCACGCCGTTTTCCGCAAAGATGCGGCGGAGATAGGCCACGATCTCGGCTGAGGCGTCGCTGGTGCCGGACTTGCCTCTTGCGCCGGTGAATTTGCAGATGCCCATGCCGTAGTTGATCTTGGAGTCGCTACGCTTCTCGGAAACCTCGGGATACAGGGGGTCATAGGCGTTGCACACGTCGGCGGACAGGCAGAAGCTGTTTTCGTAGCAGCGGCGCAGGCTGACGCCCTGGCTCTCGCACAGATCCTCCATGAAGCAGTCGAAAGCGGCGCTCTGCATACCGGAGACGCCGTCGGAGCCAACTTCCTCCTTGTCGGCCAGAATGCAGACGCAGGTCTTTTCCGGCTCCTCCACGTCGAAAATGGCTTTCAGCTCCGCAAAGGCACAGACCCGGTCGTCATGGGCATAGCCGCCGATCAGGGAGCGGTCCAGCCCCACCTCGCACACATCGTAGGCGGGCACGGCGGTCAGCTCCGCGGAAAGGAAGTCCTCCTCAGTGATGCCGTACATGTCGTAAAGGATGCTCATGACGGCATATTTTACTCTGTCCTTCCCCTCATCCGCATAGGGAGCGCTGCCGATGAGAATATTCAGGCCCTCGCCGGTAATGCCCTCGGCCATGGTCTTTTTCATTTGGTCCGCTGCCAGATGGGGCAGCAGGTCGGTGATGACGAACTTGGGCTCACCCGGCTCACGGCCGATGACCACGTCCACCACTTCCCCGCTCTTCAATGCCACAACGCCGTGGAGCTCCAGGGGGATAGTGACCCACTGGTACTTCTTGATGCCGCCGTAGTAATGGGTCTTGAAAAAGCACATCTCGTCAGACTCATACATGGTGACCTGTTTCAGGTCAAGACGGGGCGCGTCCACATGGGCCCCGGCGATCACGCTGCCCTCGGCAAGGCTCTTTTTGCCGATGACGGCCAGCATCAGGGCCTTTCCCCGGTTGTTCTTATAGACCTTCATTCCCGGCTTCAGCTCCATACCGGGTACATAGGGTACAAAGCCCTTGCTCTCGGCGATGGCAATGGCGTTCACCACGGCCTCCCGCTCGGTACGGGAACGGTTCAGATAGTCCATATACTCCCGGGAATAGTCCTCCACTGCGATGCGCTCCTGGGTGTCGATCAGGTCATAGCCGTTTTTCTGCTCGTAAAAGAGCTTGTTTCTCAGGTCTTCCATCAATCAATTACCTCCAAAAATTTGCTTCTGCATTTTTCCCTGAATTCTTCTTCAGTGGAATTATTTTTTAAAATGTAGTCACATTTTTCTTCAAAATAGCTGTCCGGCTTCTGGGCGTCCACCCGCAGCTCGGCGTAGTCCCGGGTGATGCCGTCCCGGGCCATGATGCGCCCGATCCGCTTTTCCCGGTCCGCCAGCACGGCAAAGGTGGCCTTGCAGCGCTGGGCAAGGTTTCCGCCAAAAAGCTCGATGGCGTCAATGGCGGCAAGCTTTCCCCCGGCCATGGCCCAGTTTTCCAGCAGTCTGTCAACCTCACGGCCCACATATTTATGGGTGATGCGGTTCAGGGCCAGAAGGGCCTTTTCGTCGCTGAACACCACCGCGCCCAGAGCCTTTCTGTCCAGCACCCCGTCGTTCACCACGCCGGGGAAGGCAGTTTTGATCTCGGAGAGCATCTCCCCATCGGAGAGCAGCAGCTCATGGTACACCGCGTCGCAGTCGATGATCAGCGCGCCCAGCTCCTCAAGCACACGGAGGGCGGTGGTCTTGCCGCAGCCCGTGCCGCCGGTGATGCCCAGAACGGTCAGTCCTTCCGCCAGAGCGGAAGCGATCTCCTTTTCGGCAAGGGCGCCCTGGCGCAGGATCTTATAGGGCTTTTGGGCCATGCTGATGATGGTGGACTCCCGGCCGATGCCGCATTCTCCGCCGTCAATAATGCCGTCGATCCGGCCGTCAAAGTATTGCCGTACCTTTTCGGCTGTCTTGGGGCTCTCCTCCCCCGAGGGGTTGGCAGAGGGCGCAGCAAAGGGAACGCCCGCCTTTTCCAGCAGGGCAAGGGTCATGGGGTGATCCGGGCAGCGGAGCCCCACCGTGTCTCCCCCGGCCAGAACGATGGATGGGATAAAGTCCTTTGCTTTCAACACAATGGTCAGCGGTCCAGGCCAGAAGCGCCGGGCCAGAAGCCGCGCCCCGGCAGGCACATCTTCGCAGTATCTGTCCATGTCCTCCGGCCCGTGGACCATCAGGGACAGGGGCTTGATCTGAGGACGGCCCTTGACCTCATAGATCTGCTTTACAGCCTCTTCATCCAGTCCGTTTCCCGCAAGGCCATATACCGTCTCCGTGGGGACGGCCACAAGACCGCCCTTTTTTATCCTCTCCGCCGCTTCATCCAGCGATGCGGAAAAAATCTTTGTCTCCATTTACGCCTCCGCCTGTACCTGCAGCTTTGCGGCCTGATCCGCCGTCACCAGCGCGTCGATCAGCGGGTCAAGATCGCCGTTGATGATGGACGCAATATTGAAATTCTTGTTGTCCCCGCTGAGCCGGTGGTCGGTGACCCGGTTCTGGGGAAAGTTATAGGTTCTGATCCGCTCGCTTCTGTCGCCGGATCCGATCTGGCTCTTTCTCTCCGCCGCCACGGCACTGCGCTGCTTCTCCTGCTCCGCTTCATAGAGCTTGGAGCGCAAGATCTGCATGGCCCGGTCCTTGTTTTTATACTGGCTCCGCTCGTCCTGACATTCCACCACGGTGCCCGTGGGCAGGTGGGTGATGCGGATAGCGCTCTCGGTCTTGTTGACGTGCTGGCCGCCTGCGCCGGAGGAACGGTAGGTATCGATCTTCAGATCGTTCATGTCCAGCTTGAAGTCCACTTCCTCCACCTGGGGCAGTACCGCAACCGTGGCAGCGGAGGTATGGATCCTGCCGCCGGACTCAGTCACAGGCACCCGCTGCACCCGGTGACCGCCCGCTTCAAATTTTAGTCTTGAATAGGCGCCCTCGCCCTCGATCACAAAGCTGATTTCCTTGATCCCGCCAAGCTCCGTCTCGTTGATGTTGGCAATATCGATCTTCCAGCCTCTTGACTCGGCATACATGGAATACATGCGGAAAAGGTCTGCCGCGAAGAGCATCCCCTCCTCGCCGCCCACGCCGCCACGGATCTCCATGATGACGTTTTTGCTGTCGTTGGGGTCTTTGGGAAGCAGCAGAATCTTGATCTCCTGCTCCAGCCGCTCCTTTTCGCTTTTGGCCTGGGCAAATTCCTCCTGGGCAAGCTCCCGCATCTCCGCGTCATTCATCAGCTGAAGGGCGCTGTCCATGTCCGCACATGCACGCTCATAGCAGGAATAGGCCTCCACCACCGGGGCGATCTCCCGGCTCTCCCGGTCAAGCTTCGCGTACAAAGCCGGGTCAGAATAGGTCTCCGGCATCTCCATGCGCTGTTGCAGCTCTTCATATTGGTTTTTCAAAAGCTTGAGCTTTTCAAACATTGTTTTCTCCTGCAAGTATGATACTGAATCATATCACATTTCAAACTTCCTGTAAACCAAAATAAAAATCTGTCTTTTGGGAGGCCGGCAAAAAATATCTGTCATTCTGAGGAGCGAGGCGACGAAGAATCCCGTGAACAAGACGCCCTGCGTAACCAAACGGGATCCTTCACTTCGTTCAGGATGACAGCAAAATTAAAAGGAGCGGCTCAGGATGACAGAATAGTTTAAAAGAGACAGCGTTTGCCGTCTCAAGGCGTCGACAAAGTTCGACGCCTTGAAAACTTATTCAGGAGTATTCAGAAATACTCCTGAATAAGCATGGATTGAACGCCGAAAGGGGACTCCCGTCCCCTCTCTGCGCTCTCCCCATGCAAATCTATGCATTGCCGATAGCTTTGTCTACAGTCTGAGGAGACGGCGTATGCCGTCTCCTTTAAATCATGTACCAAGATATGCTTTTTTCACATCCTCGTTGGCCAGCAGCTCCGCGCCGGTGCCGGAAAGGCCGATGCGCCCGGTCTCCAGCACATAGCCGTAATCCGCGGTCTGCAGGGCCATGTTGGCGTTTTGCTCGATGAGCAGGATGGTCACGCCCTTCTTATTGATCTCCCGGATAATCTTGAAGATGTCCCGGACAACAATAGGCGCAAGGCCCAGAGATGGTTCATCCATCATCATGAGCTTTGGCCGGCTCATCAGCGCCCGGCCCACGGCCAGCATCTGCTGTTCGCCGCCGGAGAGAGTCCCTCCCGCCTGCCATTCGCGCTCCTTCAGGCGCGGGAACAGGCTGTAAACCCATTCGATGTCTTCTTTCAGATCGTCCTTTCGCAGATAAGCGCCGATCTTCAGGTTTTCCAGCACGGTGAGGTCCGGGAAAATGCGCCGTCCTTCGGGAACAAGGGTGATGCCCCGTTTGACGATATCAATGGAGCTTTTGCCGGTGATATCCTCGCCTTTAAACTGAATAATGCCGCTTTTGGGTTTTACCAACCCGGCTACGGTACGCAGTGTGGAGCTTTTGCCCGCGCCGTTTGCGCCGATCAGGGTGACAATGCTGCCCTCCGGCACATCGAAGGATATGCCTTTTACTGCCTCAATGCCGCCGTAATTCACTTTCAGGTCTTTTATGCTGAGAATCGCTTCACTCATGTCACACCACCCCCAGATAAGCGTCGATCACGCGCTGGTCGTTTTTTACCTCCTGCGGCAGACCTTCGCAGATCAGCTTGCCGAAGTCAATGACGTAGATTCTGTCTGAGAAGGACATAACCAGATCCATGTGATGCTCGATCATAAACACGGTGAGATCATATTTGTTCTTGATATTCACAATGAACTCGCCCAGCTCCAGGGTCTCCTGGGGGTTCATGCCCGCCGCCGGTTCATCCAAAAGCAGGAGTTTGGGTTCGGTGGCCAGGGCCCGGGCAATCTCCAGCCGGCGCTGCAGGCCGTAGGGCAGGCTCACTGCCAGATCATCCTTGTATTTCAGCAGATCCTGCTCTTCCAGCAGGGCCTCGGTCTCCTCGCGTATCTTCTTTTCCTCCGCCTTTGCCATACGGAAGGTGGCCGTGAACACATTCTGCTTTGTTCTCATGTGCTTTGCCGTGAGCACATTGTCAAAAACCGTCATGCTCTTCCAGAGTCGGATGTTCTGGAAGGTACGGGCAATGCCCAGCTTTGTCACCTTATCCGGCGTGGGATCAATTGTTCTCTCGCCCAGATACTTTTCCGCGTTTTCCCCGGCATAAAGCTTTTTCATCTTACCCTGGGGATGGGCGCGGACAATGGGACTGCCTTCAAACTCGATCAAGCCATTGGTAGGCTGGTACACGCCAGTGATGCAGTTGAAAGCCGTGGTCTTTCCCGCGCCGTTGGGGCCGATCAGGGCCACGATCTCTCCCCTGTTCACCGCAAGGGACAGGTTATTGACCGCGACAACACCGCCAAACTGCATGGTCACATTTTCCAGACGCAGAACATTCTCTTTTTCACTCATTGCCGCCGTCACCTCCTGCCGCCGCAGTCTTTTTCCGGAGTTTACGCTTTTTGAAGAAGTTGATTATTCCGGAAACGCTGAACTCCTTGTCGCCCATAATGCCCTTGCGGAAAAACAGCACGATCACCATGATGATGACGGAGACCACCGCCATGCGGAAGCCGTTTTTGAAGATACCGGGGGCGCTGATGCCCAAGAATTTTCCGGAGTCCAGGCCGCGGAGCAGCCATTCCAGGCTGGCGATATACAGAAAGCTTGTGATCACAGAGCCGGTGATGGAGCCAATGCCGCCGATGACCACCACCAACAAAATCTCATAGGTCATGGTGCTCTTGAAGGACAGAGCCTGCAGCGTGCCCATGTACATGGCCAGCATACCGCCGCCGATGCCGGCAAAAAAGGAGCTGATGACAAAGGCCATACGCTTGTGCTTTGCCAGATTGATGCCCATGGCTTCCGCCGCCACCTCGTCATCCCTTATGGCCTTGAAGGCCCGGCCGTAGGTGGAATTGACCAGAAGCACAATAACGGCGATAAAGATGCCGATCAGAATGATATAAGAGGTGGCGTTCTCGAAGTCCGGGTAGCTCTTGAGCAGGTTGGAGCCGTTGGTCAGCGGGCCCAGATTCTTCCACTGGAAGAAGGCCCGGAGGATCTCCGCAAAGCCCAGGGTGGCAATGGCCAGATAGTCGCTCTTCAGTCTCAGCACCGGCAGGCCGATCAGATAGGCCACCAGAGCCGCCAATAGGCCACCGATCAGCAGGGCAACCAGGATGCCCACAGTGGTACCCACGGTGTCGCCCAGAAAACCGGCAAAAAATTCAGGGAAGGAAAACTGGACGATGCCGCCGTCAAAATACTGGTAAACACCGGGACGCTTATCCACGGGAATGCTCAAAATCGCGTAGGCATAGGCACCCAGGAGCATAAAGCCCGCCTGACCCAGAGAAAACAGGCCGGTAAAACCGTTGAGCAGGTTCATGGACACAGCAACCAGAGAATACACCGCCGCCTTTTTGATGACCTTGATGACGATATGATAGCTGGGCAGCACCGAGTCGATAATGGTCATGACAATCAGGAGAAGCATCAGCAGCACAATGGCTACAATGGTATCTCTCCTTTTTTCACTTTTTTCCGTTTTCATATCTGCACCTCCTCACACCTTGTCGGTGACTTTCTCACCGAAGATGCCCGTGGGCTTCACGCAGAGGACAATAATCAACAGCGCGAAGGTGAAGGCATCGGAAAAGGTGGAATAGCCCAGGCCCTTGATGAGCTCTTCGCAAAGGCCGATAATAAACGCGCCCACCACAGCCCCGGGGATGGAGCCGATGCCGCCGAACACTGCCGCAACAAAGGCCCGCAGGCCAGGCAGAGAGCCGGAAGTAATGCCCACAGAGGGGTAGTTGGTGAAGTACAGGATCGCGCCCACAGCCGCAAGGAAAGAGCCGACAACAAAGGTAAAGGAGATAACAGAATTTATTTTTACGCCCATGAGCTGCGCCGTCTCGAAGTCCTTTGCCGCGGCGCGCATGCCCATGCCGATCTTGGTCTTTTTGATGAGGTACACCAGCACCACCACCAGCAGAAGAGTCAAGACAGGAGTCACCACCGTGACTCTTTTGGTAGAAGCGCCGAAGATGGTAATCATGTCGGAGATCCAGGGGATGGGCTTGGTGACGGGCTGAGCCAGACCGCCGGTCAGGTAGAAGGCAAGGTTCTGGATCAGATAGCTTACACCGATGGCAGAGATCATCAGAGACATACGCGGAGCGCTGCGAAGAGGTTTATAGGCCACGCGCTCAATGGAAAATCCCAGAACCACCGTGACGATCAGCACCAGGGGGATAGACAGATAAAGGGGCATGGATGTGGTGGCATAGACCATCACAAGCCCCGCAACCATAAACACATCGCCGTGGGCGAAGTTGATGAGACGGAGAATGCCGTAGACCAGCGTGTAACCAATGGCGATCAGGGCATACTGGCCTCCGGCGGATATTCCGTTGATAATATATGGGATCAAAGCCTGCACAGGGAGTCCTCCAATCTTTCTGAAAACAGTTTAAAGCCTGGCGGGGCAGATTGCCCCGCCAAGCCTGAAACCTTTAAGAAAAGCAAATATCAGTCGACGCCCTGAACGGTAACGAATTCCCAGACGCCCTCTTCGGTATTAGCGGTCTTGATGTATGCCTGGTCACGCTTTGCATCGCCGATCTCGTCAAACTCGATCAGGCCGGAGACGCCTTCATAGCTTACACCGGGCAGAGCTGCAAGCACAGCAGCGGGATCGGTGGAGCCGGCAGCCTTCAAGGCCTCCAGAGCCACAAAGTATGCGTCATAGCCCATGGCGGTAACAGCGGAGACCATGTCGTTGCCGCCGTTATTGGTCATGGCGTCGGCGTTCTCGTTCATCCATGCCTTGATGCCGGCGTCGAACTCCGGGTTGCCGCCTTCCTGATAGAAGGTAGTGATCTTTATGCTGACATCCTTGCCCTTTGCACTCTCAACCACCATGTTGTTGTCCCAGGTGTCGGAGCCAAGCAGTTCGCCCTCAAAGCCCTGAGCGGAAGCGGCCTCGATAATGAGCTGAGCATAGTTGGTGGAGACCGGTGCGAAAATAACACCTGCACCGGCAGACTTTGCATTGTTGATATAAGAGACGAAGTTCGCGGTGGCTTCGGGGAAGTCCTCGCTGACAACCTCGCCGCCGAGAGCTTTGAAGGCCTCGGAGAAGTAGTAGATCAGGCCCTGGTCATAGTCGCTGCCAAGCATAGCCAGCGTATAGGCCTTCTCAACGCCCAGCACCTTGTAGGCGTAGTTTGCCAGAACGGTGCCCTGGAAGGGATCCAGGAAGCAGATGCGGTAGTACACGTCACAGTCGGAAGTGACCTGGGGGTTAGTGCAGGTTACGCCGATGGCGGGAACACCGGCCTCAGAGAACACCTGGCCACCGGCCATGGATACGCCGGATCCGTAGGAGCCAAGGACTACGGAGACATCGCGGTTCACAAGTTCAGCAGCGGCGGAGGGGCCGTTCTCTGCGGTGGTGCGGTTATCAACGATCTCCAGCTGTACATCGTAGGTCTGGCCGCCGATTTCCACAGTGGGCTGTACATAGTTTGCGTACTGCATACCCAGGATCTCCTGCTTGCCGCCGGCTCCGTTGTCGCCGGTCTGGGGCTCAAACACGCCGATCTTGACGACAGGGTTTGCACCCTCTGCAGGGGCTGCGGTTTCGCCCTGGGGTGCGCTGCTGGCCGCCGGGACCGCGCTTTCACCGCAGGCGCACAGGGCAAATACCATGATCAGTGCCAGGGCAAGTGCAATTATCTTTTTCATTTTTTGTTCCTCCCTTTTGGTTTCGCCAGGTTTGTGTCCGTACATTAAAGACACCTGTGTTTACCCGACGATATTTTGATTATGCACTATCTCTCGCTAAATTGCAATAATCTTAAATGACTAAATCGAGAAAAAATTTTACACAGTTTTTATCATTCCTGCACAATTTTGGGGCTGGTGCGCCACTCTTTTCCCCCTTTTTTCTCCTCCCGGGCACAAAAACCAAGGACATAGAGATCGTGAGCGGCGGCGCCAATGGCAAAGATCTCCCTGCATTCCGCGGACATTTCCCGGACAGAGGCGGGTTTGGTGATCACCGGGATTTCCCCTTTCCGGCCGATCTCTCTCAGCAGAGCGCAGCCTCTGGCGTTGGCGGACAGCACTCTGGCATAGGGCGGCAGCTCCCCGGCCATATTGGCTTTTACCCCCAGAGCCGCACACATGCACATGCGCCGTATACGGGAAAGAGCATATCGTTTGGTTTTTGCGGCGGCGGTGATGGCGTCAAGACTGGCTTCCTCATGGGCGGCTGTATAGAGTCTGCGGCCAATGCCGTCGCCGCCGTCGGGCAGCGCTTCATAATAGTCAGGCCCGAACATGCGAAGCCGGGAGATGATGGCCGTCTCCAGCATGTCGCTGTCGGTACAGGCCCTCCCCTGCTGCTTTTCTCTTTCAAAGACCCGGGCAGCCTCTTTGGGGATAAAGGCAGAGATGTCGTCCCCGTTTCTGATCATGCGGCGCAGCTGAGCTGCCGATCTGGGGCCCGCTCCCCCCTCCTGGTCGTGGCCGCTGCCGAAGCGGAGGACCGTCATGGGCTGCATGTCAAGGCGCAGCTCGTATATGGCCTTCAGATATTCCACGGCAAGAATGTTGTTGGGCAGCTCAAGCTGGGCTGAAAGCTCGCCCAGGCGGGTCTCCAGGGCTTTTTGCCGGGCCAGGGCATAGGAAAGGCTTGCATCGCTGCTGAGCACCTGACGGATCTCCCCATTGACCGCCGGGTCCAGAAGGGTCTGGGCAATGGTCTCCAGTGGCTCCAGCTCTCCCGCCTCGCTGCCGAAGCTGAGATGGGTTGTGCCCAGTTTGCTCAGCAGATACACCGCCCCTCTGGCAAAGCCCTCCGCCGAGGAGAGAGACCAGGGCAGCGGCAGCTCCACCACCAGATCGGCTCCACAGCGGCAGGCCGCCTCAGCCCGGGCAAATTTGGAGTAAATGGCTGGCTCGCCCCGCTGAACAAAATCCCCGGACATGACACAGACCACGGGGCAGTCCCCGCCCAAAGCCTGGCGGCTCTGCTGAATGTGGTATTCATGGCCGCTGTGGAAAGGATTATATTCGCCGACGATGCCGATTATGCTCATTTTCTGTCACCTCAAAAAAAGCTTGCATTTTCTGCCGTTTGTATTAGAATAAAAAAGGTATATCTATATTTTACTTAATTCACTGCAGATTTACAATAGAAGAAAGGAATTGAAGGAATGAAAATTCTTGTTATCAACGCAGGCAGCTCCTCCCTGAAATACCAGCTCATCGACATGGAGACCGAACAGCTCATGGCCAAGGGTCTCTGCGAGCGCATCGGTATCGACGGACATCTGAAGCACAGCCCGCTGGTGGGAGGCAAGCCCGTCTTTGATGAGGATATCAGCCTGCCCACCCACTCCGAGGCCATTGCTGCCGTTATCGAGAAGCTGACCAGTGCGGAATACGGCGTTGTCGCCTCCATGAAGGAGATCGACGCAGTTGGTCACCGCGTGGTCCACGGCGGCGAGAAGTTTGCCAGCTCCGTGCTCATCAACGACGAGGTCATGGCAGCCCTTGAGGAATGCACTCCCTTTGCTCCCCTGCACAACCCCGCCAACATCACCGGCATCAACGCCTGCAAGGCGGTTATGGGCGATGTTCCCATGGTGGCCGTGTTCGACACCGCTTTCCACCAGACCATGCCCGGCAAGGCTTTCATGTATGCCATCCCCTATGAGTACTACAAGAACGACGGCATCCGCCGCTACGGCTTCCACGGTACCTCTCACCGCTATGTCTCCTCCCGCTGTGCTGAGCTGATGGGCAAGCCCATTGAAGAGCTGAAGATCATCTCCTGCCACATGGGCAACGGCTCCTCCATCGCGGCAATCAACGGCGGCAAGTGCGTGGACACCTCCATGGGCTTCACGCCTCTGGTGGGTCTGCCCATGGGCACCCGCTGCGGCGACCTGGATAACGGCGTTGTTCAGTTCCTGATGAACAAATACGGCTACAGCATCGACGAGATGCTGAACATCCTGAACAAGAAGTCCGGCGTTCTGGGCGTCTCCGGCGTCTCCTCCGACTTCCGCGATCTGGACAAGGCCGCCGATGAAGGCAACGAGCGCGCCGCTCTGGCTCTGGACATGTTCCACTACTGGGTGGCCAAGGTGGCCGGTTCCTACGTCGCCGCCATGAACGGCGTGGACGCCATCGTGTTCACCGCCGGTGTGGGCGAAAACAGCAAGTCCACCCGTGCCGCCATCTGCGAGTACTTCGGCTATCTGGGCGTCAAGGTGGACGAGGCCGCCAATTCCAAGCGCGGTGAAGACGTGATGATCTCCACCCCCGACTCCCCCGTCAAGGTCTTCGTCATCCCCACCAACGAAGAGCTGGTTATCGCCCGCGACACCCGCGACATCGTCGGCTGATTTTTACCCCACCTATATTAATGAGCTGCGGCATTTTTACCGCAGCTCCTTTTTTATGAGCCTGCGCAGGCCTTTTCAAAATCAAACATCTCCGCAAGCTCCTCCGCCTGTTCCGGTCCGCCGGGCACACTACTGCTGAGCCGGATACAGGCGTCCTGCCGAGAATAAAAGATGAGTACCGTATGGCCCATATCATCCGCTTTTGTGTTCCATTCAATACAGACCGTACAGCCCCCTGCCGTGGTGTAGCTCCACTCCTGATAGTTCTCCGGTTCCGCCAGATACGCAGAAAAGGGCGGCATCGTGCCGGACACATATTTGCTTACGGTAAAGATCGTGTTATCACCATCTATCTCAATAAAGCCCTCGGCCTTGAAGCTGCCGTCCTCAAACACATAGCCGGGGCTGCTGACTTCGCTGTCAGGGAGGCCAAACGGTTCTGTCCCCGCCAGCGAGTAAAACTCGTCAAGGCTTGACGCCATGGTCATATCCGTATGCAGTTTCAGGCCGTATTTATCGCAAATCTCCAGCAGTTTTTCCGCCATGACGGTATCCCAGGCGTGGAAATCCGCCCCGGCATTGACAAGATGATGCAGGATTATATGGGCCGGATCGCGGAGATCGACACGGTTTACCGCTATGACCCCTCCCTTTGGGAGATTGTGGAGGCGGAGGCAAGTCGTTTTTATGGCGGTCAGCTCACCGCTCAGCAGACCGGCGAGGCAATACAGAGCAGAGTGAAAATATACCTGGCAGAACAAGGATAGACATCTTCCCGGCAGATGAAAGGAAAAATCACATAATTTGTGAATAAAATTTGCTTTTTATTTTAACATTAGCACTCTCCTCTTGACAGTGCTAATTCAAAAGACTATAACGTGATCGTACCGAGCGGGAGGACCAAAAAGGTTCCCTCACAAAGGGCATTAGGATAAGAATGAATGGAGGAATGACTTATGATGCCCAGTATTTTTGGTGAAAACCTGTTCGACGATTTCTTTGATGATGACTTTGCCATGTTCCACGAACACGGCGGGCGTGATCCGCTCTACGGCAAGCACGCCAAGAACCTGATGAAGACCGACGTACGCGAGACCGAGGACAGCTACGAGCTGGATATTGACCTGCCCGGCTTTAAGAAGGACGAGATCGACCTTGGCCTGAACGACGGCTACCTGACCATCAGCGCCGCCAAGGGCCTTGACAAGGACACAGAGGACAAGAAGGGCAAATACATCCGTCAGGAGCGCTATGCCGGCACATGCAGCCGCAGCTTCTTTGTTGGTGAGGCAGTGGCGCCGGAGGAAGTTTCCGCGAAGTTTGAGGATGGCATCCTCAGGATCACGCTGCCCAAGAAGACGGAAAAGAAACTGCCTGAAAAAAAGACCATCGCCATTAAGTAAGTAAGAATAAGAACGGTAACAGAACGGAGGCCGTCACAATGAATAAAACTTTTTCCCGTGTCCTGTGGGTGATAGCAGGCATACTGCTTGTAATCGCCGGTATTATCTGCCTGAGAAATCCCGATGTGGCTCTCGGCAGTCTGTCTTTGATGCTCGGCATCACGATGCTGTTTTCCGGGATTGTGGACATTGTGATTTTTGCCGGTGCACACAACTATGTTGCCGGTTCCGGCTGGTTTCTGCTTGACGGCATTGTGACGGTACTGCTGTCCCTGTTCGTTCTATGCAATGATCTGTTCACTGCTATCGCCCTGCCCTTTATTTTCGGCATGTGGCTGCTGTTTTCCGGCATTGCCAAGTTTGTCAACTCCTTTGACCTGCAGCGTCTGGGCGTGCGGGGCTGGGGCTGGTTCACCGCTTTGGGCGTGCTGCTGGCAGTGGCAGGTTTTGTCTCTTTCCTCTCGCCTATGGCAAGCATTTTCGCCATGGCGGTAATCGTCGGCATGCTGCTGATCATCCAGGGCATAGCATTTATCGTGCGCGGCTGCTTCTCCAGTCGGCTCTGGCTGTAAACAAAAATAGAGCGGGTATAATATGACCGCCGGGGCAAAATGCCTCGGCGGTTTTCTGCTTTTCTTTTATTTTTTTCCTGTGGAGCCAAAGCCGCCGCGGCTTTTGTCTTTCAGGTGCTCCACCGTTTCGAATTCGATGGGCGGCTGCTTTTCCATGATACGAAACTGGCAGATACGGTCATTCTTCCGGATCACAGTGTCTCTCAGGGCATAGGCGGGCATTTTCCACTCGTCCTCCTCGCCGCAGAAGGAATTGTCGATCACGCCCACGCTGTTGGTGGCAATGATGCCAAAATTTTTGAAGGTGCTGCTGCGGGGGGCCACATGGGCCTCATAGCCTTCGGGCAAGATCATGCCCACGCCCAGACGGAGAAAGCGAAACTCCCCCGCCTTCATCTCCACATCCTCGGCGGCGCGCAGGTCGATCCAGTCCCCCTGGGCAATCTTTTCGATTTTGATTAAATCGTCAACGAAATACTTGACTTGAATTTTCATCTTGTTATCTCACTCTGTTTATTGACTAATCTTATGATTATGGATAAAATAGAACCATGAGAAATGGTATCATATGAAGGAGGATATTTCAATGCCAAGTTTCCGTGATTTCACTTTTGCATCCAGCACCGGCAAAAACCATATCCATGCCCGCCAGTGTATGCCCGACGGAGCGCCCAGGGCCATACTGCAAATCGCCCACGGTATTGCGGAGCACATTGAGCGCTACGACGATTTTGCCTTTTTCCTTGCCCAAAACGGTATCCTTGTGGTGGGCAACGACCATCTGGGGCACGGAAAATCCATTTCCTCCCCGGATGATCTGGGTTTCTTTGCCGAGACCAACGGCTGGGACCATGTAGTACAGGACATGGACAAGCTCCACGAACTGATGAAAGAAGATTATCCCGACCTGCCCTATATTTTCTTTGGGCACAGCATGGGCAGTTTTCTGACCCGTACCTATATCATCAAACACCCGGAAAAGCCCGACCTGGTGATCCTCAGCGGCACCGGTCATCAGTCCAAAGCTCTGGTCTATTCCGGCTACGCCATGGCCGAGGCCATTGTCCGGGCCAAAGGCCCCAGGGCGGACGGCAGATTTTTGAACGATCTGGCCTTTGGCAGCTACAACAGCAAGGTGCCTTTCCCCATGACCGATTTTGACTGGCTCAGTCAGGACTATGAGATGGTGAGAAAGTATATCAACGACCCGCTCTGCGGTTTTGTGGCAAAGGCCAGCCTGTACCGGGACATGATGGGCGGCATCAGATTCGTCACCGACCAGAAGAACATCGACGCCATGAACAAGGACACACCGGTGTACTTCATGTCCGGCGACAAGGACCCGGTGGGCGACTACGGCAAGGGCGTGGAACGGGCCTATAAGGCCTTCTGCAAGGCAGGGCTCCGGGACGTATTTCTGCGCCTCTACCCTGACGGGCGGCACGAAATGCTCAACGAGCTGAACCGGCAGCAGGTCTGTCAGGATGTGCTGGACTGGATCGATCACCGGCTTTAATCAAAATAATCCGCCCCGCCGGAAGGGCGTGGGCCAAGAGACAGTTGACAGCCACAGCAGTTTGGTTTGAACCGCTGTGGCTGTTCTTGTGTTCCTCTCGGTTATATGATAACATAGAGTCAGATAAATTTCCAAATTGATGATTCAGGGGTGAGAGCAGACATGCAGATCAGTCAGTTTTTTTTGAACAGAGATATAAAAGGCGCCATTGAATACATGCGCGATCACGAGGAATTCAAAGACATTCTTCCTGCTTATATCGCGATTTTTGAAGCTTGCGAATACCGCACCTTTGACCTGCCGGACATACTCAACAATATTCTGCGTTTGTATCAGATTTATTTCCGTGATACCTTTTATTGCGGTTTACCGGAGACAGAGGCCGCAGACAAGCTGCTGACACAGCTGAAAGAGCTTTTGGGTCTGCCGGATGCCGATGAAACTTTTCTTGCCGGACAGCTCCAGACTCTGTTTGAAAAGAACGGTTTCCACGCGCTTTTCGGAAAAACACAGGGCTATTACGGCCCCTATATCTGGCGGGATACCGTTCCGACGGTCTACCGCGTCGAGCTGCCGGACGCAACGGCGGAATATACCGTCAACATCCTCAAGGGCTTTGTATTCCGCAGCTGGATGGATTATCTGACCTTCGGCAGATTCGGCACCGGCGGATGGGCTTCGCCCGACGGCACCATCAACTGTATCGAGCAGGCCTATGATTTTGAAAGCGAACGCTTTCTCGTCTCTCTTCTGAAGCATGAAGCACAGCATACCATAGATATGAAGCGATTTCCGGGAATCGTCTCCGCAGAACTGGAATACCGGGCAAAACTTGTGGAGCTCCATTACTCCGGGAATTTGGAATTGCTGCAGAAGTTTCTCTCTGAAGCAGATGAAAGCAAAATAAACGATGGTCACGCGATCGCTTCCGCAAAACTCAGGCGCGCGTTTGCAGATACGGATCAATCCGATCTCTCTTGTATCCAGGCCCGGGCACTGGAACTGCTTCATGCAGATACAAGAGAAATGGAAGAAAAATATGGAAAGCAGGCCGCGTCCAAAACCTGATTGAAGGTTTTGGACGCTTGTCACAGACAGGGGCCTTTTTTAGTCCGTTCTCAGGGCGACACCAAACACCATGCCGTCGATTTCCACGGTACTGAGCGCTTCCACGTCTACAATGCGGTCAAAGCTGACAGTCAGCGTGCTGTCGCTTTGCAGGGCGTACATACGGTTATACAAAAGCGCATCCTCGTCGTACACGGTGTAGCTGCTGCCATCCAGATAATGCAGAGTGAGCTGTTGTGGTGCGTTTGCAATATATTCTTCCCCGAAATAGTCCAGATCAATGACCACTCCTATGGGCGAGACCGTCACTATGCCGTCCTTGTCCGCAGCCCAGGCCATTCCTCCGCCGTCAAACAGATCAACGACCAGGCTTCCCTGCTGCTTCTTTTCGTCCCAGAGGGTGATCTCCACCTGGTTCTCCTCCTCAGTCAGCACATAAAAGGCACTGAGATGGACTACTGAAGCCGTACTGCGCTCTCTGTCGATATACGAACGTCCGGCCTCGACCACACCACAGGCGATCTCACTCTCCTCGGCCCAGCTGAACTCCCCGTTTTCCTGGAGATAGTATCCGCCCACGCCGTTGGGGTTTTCTATTCGGTAATAGAGAATTCCGCTTCGGGTGACAGAGTCGAACAGGTAGCCCTCCACGGTAATGGTATAGTCCTGCCAGCCCATGCTCTCTCCGCAGGCGCCCACATAGGGCGTCACATATTTATCCGCCAGCTCCGGGTCAAAGGCCGCTCTGTCCCAGCCGGGGTAGACGATCATCTGACCGTTTTGGTCAAATTCCACCCTGCCCTGTTGGGCAGGCGTCTCTGTTTCGCTGTAAACAGCAGCCAGCATGTTCTCCGGGTCATCCTTTTTCATAAACGCGCTCTGTGCCACAGCAGTCACGCCCAGGGCCAGGGCGATCACTGCCGCGATCAGCACCACCCGGTATGGGTGTAAACGTTTTCGTTGGTTTTTCACCTTCAGCACCTCCGATAAGGTATCCTCAGAGGCGTGCAGCGCCGAATAGGTCTCTTTGATCATTTTCTCGTCAAACATATGCTTCCGCCTCCGCAAGTTTTTTTCTCAGCAACTCCCGCCCTCTGCTCAGATGCGTCAGCACCGTGGACTGAGGGATTTTTAAAATACGGGAGATTTCTTCGCTGGAGTACTCCTCATAGTAGTGGAGATAAAGCGCCATACGGTACTTTTGCGGCAGTTCCATCAGTGCGTAAAACACTTCCCCGTGCTCAGGTGTGGAAAAGGCCAGGGTTGAAGCATAGTCCTCAATAGGCTCTGTACTGCGCCAGGGCGAACGCAGCGTTTTCTTACACTCGTTGATTGTGACGCGGATGAGCCAGTATTTGATATGTTCGTCGCTTTCAAATTCCTTTTTCGCATCCAGCAGCTTCAAAAGCACGTTCTGGGTAACGTCGTCCGCCTCGCTCCGGTCTTTCAGGTAGTTGAACGCGATGCGGAAGATCATGTCCATGTGCTTTTTTGCCAGGGCGCAGAACTGTTCCTCAGTCAGCATGGCCGTCTCTCCTTCGTTCATTGAAAAGCTTTTCACTGATAATACCTTTCGCCGGACAGAATTATTGCATCGACATAAAAAAAATCGCCGCACAAATTTGTGCGGCGAATGGTTTATTACTTTACTCGTCCTCAGGGGCAAAGCCGGTGGCCTCGCCGGTGGCGGAGACTTCATAGACCAGAGCATCTGCCTCAGGGCCAACTTCCTCTTCCTCAACAGGCTCTTCCTTTACGGGAGCGGGAGCGGGCTCGGACAGGGCACGGATGGACAGGGAGACCTTGTGCTTCTCCTCGTCGATGGCAGTGATCTTCACGTCGACAACGTCGCCCACGGTGAGCACATCATCGGGCTTGGCAATGCGGCGGTTGGCGATCTGGGAGATATGGATCAGGCCGTCAACACCGGGCAGGATCTCAGCGAAGGCGCCAAAGGTCATGAGCTTGACCACCTTGACAGTGGCAACACTGCCGACCTGATACTTTTCGGTGAACTGAGTCCAGGGGTTGCCGTTGGGATCCTTGTAGCCCAGAGAGATCTTGCGCTTCTCACGGTCGAAGTTGATGACGTATACGTCGATCTCGTCGCCAACGGAGACGACTTCGGAGGGCTGGTGGATGCGGCCCCAGCTCAGCTCGGACACATGTACCATGCCGTCGATGCCGCCGATGTCCACAAATGCGCCGTAGCTGGTCAGGGACTTGACCACGCCGTGGTACTTCTTGCCGACCTCGATCTCGTTCCAGATGGCCTCGGTGCGCTCGCGGCGCTCGGCCTGGGCAACACGGCGGATGGAGCCGACAACACGCTTGCGGGCCTTGTTGACCTCAGTGATCTTCAGGCGGACGGTCTTCTTCAGAAGCTGGCTCAGCTCAGCGTCTCTGGGCAGATCGGTCTGAGAAGCGGGCACAAACACGCGCACGCCCTTGACGTTGACAACGACGCCGCCCTTATTTTCTTCGGTGACAACACCTTCCAGAACGGTGCCGTCCTCGGCTGCGGCTTCCACGTCGTTCCAGCTCTTTGCCGCGTCGAGGCGCTTCTTGGAGAGCATGGCGGTGCCTTCAATGTCGTTGACTCTCACAACGACAGCTTCAATGGTGTCGCCCACCTTAACGGCGTCCTCGACCTTGATGCCGTCGTCGGTAAACTCGGTGGTGGGAATGAAGCCGGAATACTTGGTGCCAAGATCAACGCTGATCTCGGTACCGGTAATAGCAACTACAATTCCGGTTACCTTATCTCCATTATATATTGTTTTTAGAGTCTCCTCCAGCATTTCATCGAAGGACTGTTCCTTCTCCACTGCGGATTCTTCTACTTTGATTTCGTCGCTCATTTTGTTTCTTACCTCCTTAATTATCCACGCAGGCGTTGATGCTCCCGCGGTAAGCCCGACTGTACCGGCAGATCTCAACTGATCCAGATCCAGCTCGTCCGCGTTCTGGATAAACTGGACCGAAGGACAGTTTTCCCCGCAGATCTGAGCAAGGTGGATGCTGTTGGCACTGTGTTTGCCGCCGATGACAACCATGGCGTCGCAGCGGGAGGCTATCGCAGCAGCCTCTTCCTGACGCGTGGACGTAGCAGAGCATATTGTATCAGATATTTTTGCATTTGTACATCTTTTTTTTATGATATTGCAACATTCGGTAAAATTACTGCCGGTCTGCGTGGTTTGAACCACCACACTTAGGGGTTTATCCCAAAAATCCGGGCGTTCATCCAGCCACGCCCCCAGTTCGGCAGCATTTTCAAAAACCTGATACCGGCTGCACCAGCCGCAGATGGCCTCCACCTCCGGATGGCGGCGCATGCCGATGATCATAACAAAGCGCCCCTCTTCATCCGCCTGGCTGACAATGCTGTGGATATGCTTCACCTTTGGACAGGTGGCGTCGGTAACGATGGCTCCCCGTTCTTCCAGACGACGGACCAGCTCGCGGGACACGCCATGGGCGCGGATGAGCACATTGTCCCCTGCTCCGGCCTCTTCCGGTGAGTGGATGACCCGCAGCCCCTTCTCCTCCAGCTCTTTGACAACGTCCTCGTTATGTATAAGCTGGCCCAGGCTGCAGCCGCATCCCTTTTCCGCCAGAAGCTTTTCCGCCATGTCCACCGAGCGGCTTACCCCAAAGCAGAAGCCGGCGCTTTTGGCCAGAATAAGCTCCCTCATCAGCCGTTAACGGGCTGAACGCCCAGCTTCTCTTTGATGGTGCGGCAGAGAAGGCGGTAGCTCTCTTCAAGGTTCAGATTGGTGGTATCCAGAACAACGGCGTCCTCCGCAGCTCTCATGGGGGCTGCGGCGCGGGAGCTGTCCTGCTGGTCCCGGTACTCGATATCCCGGAAAACCTCCTCAAAATTGGCCTTGACCCCCTTGGACTGAAGCTCCAGAAGACGGCGCTGGGCTCTGGCGGCAGAGCTTGCGGTCATGAAGATCTTCAGATCCGCGTTGGGAAGGACCACCGTGCCGATATCCCGACCGTCCATGATCACGCTGTTGTTTTTTGCCATACGGCGCTGCATATCCAGAAGGAAGCTGCGCACCACAGGCAGCGTGGACACATCGGAAGCACAGATGGAAATCTCGGGCATACGGATGCGGGAGGAGACGTCCTCCTCATTCAGGTACATGCGCTGCTCCCCTGCGGCGTTGAATCCCATCTGGATGCTGAGTCCGGGCAGGATCTCCCCCACTGCCCCGGCGTCCTTGCAGTTGATACCGGCCCGGTAACAGGCCAGACCGACAGTGCGGTAGATTGCGCCTGTGTCAACATAGATGAAACCGAAAGCGGCGGCGGCTCTTCTGGCCAGACTGCTCTTTCCTGCTCCGGAGGGTCCGTCAATGGCGATTGAATAATGTCTTTTCATCTCAAAACGCATCCTTTAACACAGAATTTCCGGCCACATAGCCGGTTGACCAGGCGATCTGCAGATTGAAACCGCCTGTATAACCGTCGAGGTCAAGCACCTCTCCGGCAAAGTACAGTTCAGATATGAGCTTAGACTCCATAGTGCGGGGATTGATCTCTTTCGTGTTTACCCCTCCGGCGGTGACAATCGCCTCATCTATGGGCCGTGTACCCGAAACAGAGACCGGGAAAGCCTTGAACAGATGCAGCAGCCCCATCCGCTGCTCCCGGGTGATGGAGTTTACCTTGGTATCCTCCGGTATCCCGGAAAGCCGGACCAGCACCGGGATCATGGCGCTTCCGGCCAGATCCGAGAGCGCGTTTTTAAACTCCCGGTTGGCATACTTTTCAAAGTCGCGGAGGATCCTGGCGTCCAGCTTTTTTTCGTCCAGAGCGGGCTTCAGATCGATCTCCAGCCGGTAGCTTTTGCTGCCCATATTGCGCATATGGGCGCTGGCGGAAAGGACCAGGGGCCCGGAAACGCCGAAATGAGTGAACAGCATCTCACCCAGTTCCTTATAGATGAGTTTATCCTCCTCAAAGGCGGAGAGTGTCACGTTCCGCAGGGAAAAGCCCTGCATTTCTGCGCAGTAGGGATCTTGACTTTCCAGCGGCACAAGGGAAGCTCTGGTGGGCGTCACACTGTGGCCCAGTTCCCGGGCCATTTTCAGTCCGTCGCCGGTGGAGCCGGTCAGGGGGTAGGACAGTCCGCCGGTACAGACTGCCGCCGCGCGGCAGCGGATCGTTCCCAGTTCCGTCTCCACGCCGGAGACCGCGCCGTTTTCGGTAAGAATCCGCCTGGCTTTTGTCCGCCGGACAATGACCCCTGCGCGGGCGCACCAGCGGGCCAGCGTCCCCGCAACGTCGTTTGCGTTGTCGGAAACGGGAAAAACCCGGTTTCCCCGCTCGGTTTTCAAAGGCAGACCCTTCTCCGCGAAAAAAGCCATGGTGTCCGTGGGCGACAGGCGGTTCAGTGCGCTGAACAAAAACCTGCCGTCACCGGGAATATTCTGCATGAATGTTTTTATGTCACAGTTGTTGGTCAAGTTACACCGGCCCTTGCCGGTTATCCGGAGCTTTCTGCCCAGCTGGCGGTTAGGGTCCAGCAGAATCACGCCTATCCCTCTCTCAGCCGCAGCGGCCGCACACATCATACCCGCCGCGCCGCCGCCGATCACGACCAGTTCCGTACTATCCTCGATCATTGTTTTCATACTCCTGCCGGATCTTTTCTGATTTTTTTCCGCCTGCCCTCAGTTCCTCCGGGAAGGCACGAAGAATGGCTCCGCACACTGCAAAGGCGACCAGGGCAGAGGTATAGTCCTCCCCGTCCCCTTTGCCGCAGGGGATAAAATTGTCTGCAAAGGACAGCTCCCTGCGCATGCTTTCCCCGGCAAGGGCGATCACTGCCGCGCCGCTGTCATGGGCAAAGCGGGCCGGGCCATGGTTTGCTCCGCCTTTGAAGCAGATATACAGCAGCGCATCTCCCGCGCCAATACGGAAAATCTGACCATAGGGTTCCTCTCCGACAAGCTGCACCCCGTCCCGGATCAGCCGGAGGCCCTGCCAGAGCTGTTTTGCCGCAGCTTCTCCCATGCCCTCACCCAACAGGAACAGACGTTTCGCCCGTTGGAGCTGTTTTACTGCTCTGTCAAAAAGTTGAGGATTATCGCCCTCCGCCAGTGCGGCAAGGGCTTTGCTGTATTCTACCGCCGTGCCGCAAAGCAGGCGGCTGTAGTCTGTCTCCGGTTGGCCCGGGACATTCTGCCCCTCCGCGCCGATCCTGCTGCGCAGAAGCTGCTGGACCGCCCTTCTCATATCCGGGTAGCCGCTGAAGCCCAGCTCAAGGGCAAAGCGCACCACAGTGGATTCGCTTACGCCCGCGGCTCTGGCCAGCAGCTCCGCGGTCATAAACGCAGCCATATCCGGGTGTTCGCAAATATAATCTGCCACCGCCCGCTGGCGTTTGGAAAAATGAACGGATCGTACGGAAAGAAGGGCTAAAATGTCTTTCTCCATTGGTTCGTCCTTTCCTTTCGGTCGTTTAAGCAAACGATGATCTATCCGAAAAACAGCGTCAGCGTTTACTTGAGGAGCATATTCAATTCTTCTTCGGTAAGCCGGCGCCATTTTCCGCAAGGCAGATCGCCCAGCTTAACGCCGCCCTCGCTTACGCGCATCAATCTTGTCACTTTCAGGCCCGCGGTCTCGCACATTTTACGCACCTGACGGTTCCGCCCCTCGTGAATGGTCACGGAAAGGAGGGCTTCCTCTCCGCTGAGTTTCAGAATATCCACCCGGGCGGGACTGGTAATATAGCCGTCAATCTCCATGGGACAGCGCAGCAGTTCAACGGCCCAACCGATATCCTCTCCTCTGACCCAGGTGTGGTAACACTTATCGATCTCATGGGAGGGGTGCATCAGGCGATTGGCAAAGTCCCCGTCATTGGTCATAAGCAGCAGGCCCTCGGAATACATGTCCAGCCGGCCCACAGGGTAGAGCCTTGTCCCCAGTTCCTTCACCAGCTGGGACACGTTTTTCCGTCCCTTTTCGTCGTTAAGTGTGCTGACATAGCCCCGGGGCTTATTGAGCATTATGTATATTTTCTCACCGGCGGACGAAAGCTCCCTTCCGTCCACCAGAATTCTGTCTGTTTCAATCTCCGCCTTGTCGCCCAGGGCGGCGGTTACGCCGTTTACGCTCACCCTTCCGGCAGCGATCAGCTCCTCCGCAGACCTTCTTGACATGAGGCCGGAGGCGGATATGATTTTCTGAAGTCTCTCCTTCATCAAGCTATCTCCAGTGTTTTTTTCGCGGACAGGGACGGCCGGTCCACCGGGACCTGGCTTTCATAGACCAGCCTGATCTCCCTGAGAAGCTCGCCGTCTCTCAGCACCAGGATCCGTCCGGCGGTCTCCCCCTGCCGGACCGGGGCGTAGGTGAAGCGGGCCATTTCCGCAAGCAGCGTCAGCTCCGTATCCACGGGAAGAAAGATTGAGAACTCTTCCTCAGGGACAGCCCTGACCTTGTCTGCCGTGCCGGAGACCACGGGGATTTCAAAGCCGATCTCCCCGTCCACCACTTTTCGCAGGCAATAGTGGGAAAATGCCCAGTTATAGAGCTTTTTATGGTCATTCCAATCATCCGGGGCGGAGAGGGTCACGCAGATATATCTTGTCCCCTCCCGCTCTGCGCAGCTGACAAGGCACCTTCCGGCAGCTTCGGTATAGCCGGTTTTGCCGCCGATGCAGCCCGGGCAGCCTGACAGCAGTTTATTGTGATTATAAAGAACCCGTTCCCCCACAGTGCTGCTTTTCATAGCATTTATCCGGGCAAAATCCTCGTTTTCCATGCAGGCGCACATCAGCTTTGCCATGTCCCGGGCGGTGGAATAGTGTCCTTCCCCGTCCAGACCGTGAGGATTGGCAAAGGAACTGTTCTCCATCCCCAGCGCAAAGGCCTTCGCGTTCATCAAAGCCACAAAGCTGTCCGTATCCCCCGCGGTGTGGCAGGCCAGGGCAATGGCGGCGTCGTTTCCCGACACCAACAGCAGCCCCTGCAAAAGTTCCTCCACCGTGCATCGCTCCCCCGGGGCCAGGTACATGGACGAGCCCTCGATGCCGCAGTATTCCGGCAGGATCTCCACCTGCTCGTCCAGCGCGCAGTTTTCCAGGACCACCAGGGCGGTCATGATCTTGGTGGTGCTGGCAATAAGCATTTTCTCGTCAGGATTCTGTTCAAACACCACTTCGCCGCCGCTGTGCATCACAATCGCGCTGTGGGCGCTGAGGGAGGGGCTGTCATCAGCCCAGGCCCTCAACTCTGTATTATAGACATTATATACCGCAGCTGCAAGAATTGCAGCATAAATTAATTTTTTCAACAATAAGCACCACCCCGAATTTTTTGGGCAGTGCTTATTATTGACCGATTAACTTATTTTATTTCCCGCTGCCGTTACTTTTCTGTTTTTCAATAAAGCTGTCCACACGGTCCATGACCTGAGGCACCAGGTCGATGATCCGGTCAACGGTGTTGCTTGCAGGAGGCGTGACATTGATCATTCTGACCACGCCGTCCTTGATCACAAGAAAGCCGATAGGGTCGATCTTCACGCCGGTTGCGTTGCCGCCGCCGTAGGGTCTGTCTTCTCCGGCCTTTTTGGCGTTGAACTCAACTCCGCCGCCGCCAAAGCCCACACTGATTTTAGAGATGGGAACCAAAGTTATTCCGTCAGGAGTGTAGATAGGATCGCCGACAACAGTATCTACCTTGAGAATGTTTTTCACATTCTCCATTGTGGTCTGCATCAGTTCGCCGATAGGATTATTGTTCTCCATTTGAGTCCGTCCTTTCCTCTGCCTGTATATTATTTGTTTTTACTTCCTTGTTCTCTTCCCCGGTTTCCGCTCCGTCGGGGATACCGGCCTTTTTGTTTGCCCGTTTTTCTTTGAATTTGCGGATTTTGTGCTTGATCAGAATACCCAGTGCGCCGAAGAGGATGGTGAAAACCACGCCGAAGATCTGCCCGATGCGGATCGTCAGGGCCACACCCACATCCACTCTGGTCTTTTCGGTGGTAAAGTCCACATCCGTCCACACATCCACGTCCTTTGTGTCGAAGGTGCGGCGGCAGATGGGAGCCAGCGTGGTCAGCGCTCCGTTCACATAGCCAAAGGTCATGGCGGTATTGTAGGGGTCCTTTCCTGCGGCGGTGTAGTGCAGCAGAAAACGGTCAACCGAGAGCTTCCGACCGAAGCGGCCCAGCCCCCGGAACACAGACTTAACAAGACCAATGATCTCCTCCAGACTGAAATCCAGATTCAGCTTTTTTTTGGGCTTTTCCTCGCCTGTTCCGGCCTGCTCCTCCGGCTGTTTTTTCTTCTTTTTGGATTTTTTTGGCTTTTTGGGTTTCTTCTCTTTCTTGGGCTTTGTCTCGTCGGCGGGAGGCTTCGGGATCAGCTGCAGCAGCATCCCGCAAACCTTTGCCGACAGGCGCAGCTCGCCGCCCTCATACGCCACATCCGCCCCCACCGGGACAAGCATTATGGCGATAACAAGGACAACGATGACGCCCAGAATGATAAGTCCGACCAACTGCATCACTCCCCGTTTTCTTCGGTTACTTCACTTATTCTCATCTGTCCGCTGACTGCGGCATTTTGTATCTCGTCAATGGCGTTTTGCAGCTTCTCCACGCCCTCGCCGTTGGTCATATCGGGCAGCGGCGGAAGCTGGGACAGTTCGCTTATGCCCATGGTGCGCAAAAACACGTCCGTAGTGCGGAAAACAGAGGGCCGGCCGGGAACGTCCAGCTTTCCGCAGACCTCGATCAGGCCGCGTTCGGCCAGCATCCCCACGGTATAGGAGCTGTCCACACCCCGCACCTGGTCGATATAGGCCCGGGTAACGGGCTGAAAATAAGCCACGATGGCCAGCGTCTCCAGCGCGGCCTGGGAAAGCATGGGCGGCTTTCTCTGCTCCAGTGCTTTGGTGATCAGGGGGGCAAATTCCGGAGCGGAACACATCTGCAGCCTGTCCTCCAGCCGGAGGATACGCATCCCCCGCTGCTCACGGCTGTATTTTTCCTGCAATTCATTTGCCCGCAGGTTTATTTCCTTTTCATCTACCCCAAGCACAAGGGAAAGTCTTGCCACGGGAATGCTCTCGCCCGCTGCAAAAAGTATAGCCTCAATGGCGGAAGAAATATCAATCATTTGTCTACTCAACAATCTTTTCTATGATTTCATCCACATCGCCGCCGGCAAATTCAAGGGCATAGTCCTGATCCTTTTGGCTGATGCAGATGCTTCCCATGCTGCAAAGCTCCAGCACGGATACGAAAGTCGCCACCACCTCCGAGCGGGAGCGGCATTGGGAATAAAGGCTGTTCAGGGTGAAGCTGCCCTCCCGGAGACGGTCCAGGATCTGACGGCTCTTATCCCTGACGCTGTATACAATGCGTTTGGGCAGGGCAGAGGAAAAGCTCTCCGTCTCAGGCGTTTTTCCGCCCCGCATATAGACCGCCGCAAGAGCTTTCAGCAAATCCACCGGCTCGTGCCGGTATTCATACTCCTTTGCCGTTCTGGGGAGAGGCTCAGGGAGCTTGGAGAAATACAGCAGGCCCAGCTCCGACGCCTGTTTCAGCTCAGGCGTCACCTGACGCACAGCGTTATAGACGTCCTTGCATTTGAGCTGTTCCAGCGAAGCCATCAGCACTTCCAGCTCGGACACTTCCTCCTCGTCGGAGGTCAGAAGAGTCCTGGTCTTGATATAGAGCAGGTGGGAGGCCATCTGGACAAATTCGCTGGCGATCTCCAGATCCATACTCTGCATCTGGGCCAGGTATTCCAGATATTGGTCCAGGATTTCAGAGATTTTGATATCTCGGATCTCGATTTTATTTTTGGAAAGCAGCATCAGGATCAGGCTCAGGGGGCCTTCAAAATCCTGAAGCTCATTTTTTTCCTTTACAACACCTTCAAGAAAAAAGCTTGGATTTTCCATGGATCACTCACTTAAAAAAGAGGATATAGGACAGATCGGCGCCCCACTGGGCCAGCGGGATCAGCTGATCGTAAATAAAGTCCATTGCGGCGGAAAGGGGCTTGCCGATAATGCCGGTGGACACCAGCAGGATCATTAAAACCATGCCGTAGCGCTCGTAGTGCATGAGCTTATAGTAATTGCTGTCGCTGAGCAGGGACAGCAGCACCTTGGAGCCGTCCAGCGGCGGGATAGGGATCAGGTTAAACAGGCCCAGGCCCAGACTGATATAGGCCGTGAGCTGGAGCATCTGCAAAAGATAATACCCGGCTTTGGTATAGTGGAAGGTCACAAAGCTGTAGACAAAGCCGAAAAGGAACATGAACACCAGCGTGATCAGGAAATTGGACACCGGCCCGGCCAGCGCAGTCAGGGCCATGCCCTTTTTCGGATTTCTGAAATTATACATATTCACCGGCACAGGCTTTGCCCAGCCGACGTGAAACACCATCAGCATCAGAAGGCCCATCACGTCCAGATGCTTGAGGGGATTGAGGGTGAGCCTGCCCCGCGCTTTGGCAGTGTTGTCGCCCAGACGATAGGCTGCATAGCCATGGCTCAGCTCATGGAGGGTGATGCACAGCAGTGAAGGGATAAGGCCCAGCAGGATGCTGAGAATATAGGTAAAATCAAAGCCGTTCCATATAGACTGTAAAGCGCTTATCTGCTCCACCCCCATTGTTTTGTCTATTTTAACAAATATTCAGAAAAAAAACAATAGCAGCGCGTATAAATTTCGCGCCGCTATTGTCATTTTTACGACAGTTCCTTCATAATCTCTGCCATCAGCGCGTCCCGGCCCTGGCCTTTTTCCGCGGAAAAAGGAATGAGCAGGACATTTTCGGGAAGATCCAGCGTCTGGCGGATCAGGGCCATATTGGGCTCGATCTCGCTTTTTTTCAGCTTGTCCAGCTTGTTTGCCACCACAACCAGACGGCAGCCGGAATTTTTGAACCACTCCGCCATGGTCACATCGTCGGCGGTAGGCTTGTGCCTTGCGTCAACGATCATGACACCCAGATCAACAAGCCCCTCGGCGGCGAAAAACTGCTCCATCAGCTTTCCCCAGCGGTCCCGCTCAGTCTGGGAGACCTTGGCATAGCCGTAGCCCGGCAGGTCCACAAAATAGACCTTGCCGTCGATGAGAAAATAGTTCACATGGATGGTCTTGCCGGGAGAAGCGCCTACCCGGGCGAAGTTCTTCCGGTTCAGCATGCGGTTGATGACAGAGGATTTGCCCACATTGGATTTCCCCGCAAAGACCACGCTGGGCGTGGAGGAGCGGATAAACTGATTGGGGCTTGCCGCGGATTTGATAAATTCCGCCTTATTAACGTTCAGTGCAGCCATTTTTCACCTACTGTCTCACGGCGCAGACTTCCTTTTTGCTTACGGGGGGAGGCGCAGCAACGCCGGTGCTTTCGTTTTCCCGGGCAAGAGCCACATCCAGCACCTTATCCACATGGTCCGTGGGCACAAAATGCAGCCCGCAGCGGACAGTCTGGTCGATCTCTTCCAAATCAGAGGCGTTATCCGCCGGGATGATCACCGTGCGGATGCCGCTGCGGTAGGCCGCCATGGTCTTTTCCCGCAGTCCGCCGATGGGCAGGACCCGGCCCCGCAGAGTGATCTCTCCGGTCATAGCCACATCGTGCCGTACCGGCGTGCCGGTCAGGGCGGAGATCAGGGCGATGCACACGGTGATACCGGCGGAGGGGCCGTCCTTGGGCACCGCGCCCTCAGGGAAGTGGATATGTATATCCTTGTTCTTATAGAAATCCGGGTCAATGCCCAGCTTTTCCGCACGGCTGCGGATATAGGTGACGGCGGCATGGGCCGATTCCTTCATCACATCGCCCAGGTTGCCGGTAAGCTCCAGCTTGCCGCTGCCTTCCACCACGGAGACCTCTACGTCCAGCACCTCGCCGCCCACAGAGGTATAGGCAAGACCGCGGACCAGACCCACTTCATCCTGGCTCCGCTGCTCGTCTTTCTTGAACTTCACCGGGCCAAGAACGCTCTCCAGCTTATCGGGTTTCAGGTTCAGGCTTTTGCACTCTTCCCCGGCGATCATGGCGGCCGCCCTGCGGCAGACCCGGGCGATCTCCCGCTCAAGAAGCCGCACGCCGGACTCTCTGGTATAGCCGGAGATGATGCCGCGCAGGGCGTCGTCGCTGATCTTCAACTGGTTTGCCCGGAGGCCGTGCTTTTTCCGCTGCTTGGGCAGCAGATGCCGCTTTGCGATCTGGAGCTTTTCTTCGTCGGTGTAGCTGGACAGCTCAATGACCTCCATGCGGTCCAGAAGCGCTCTGGGAATGGTATCGGTGGTATTTGCCGTGGTGATAAAGAACACATGGGACAGGTCAAAGGGCAGTTCAAGGAAATTGTCCCGGAAGCTGCCGTTCTGCTCCCCATCCAGGGTCTCCAGCAAAGCGGCGGAAGGGTCGCCCCGGTAGTCGGAGCCCAGCTTGTCGATCTCGTCCAGAACCATTAAGGGGTTGCAGCTTTTGGCCTGGATGATGCCGCTGATGATGCGGCCGGGCATGGCGCCGATATAGGTTTTTCTGTGACCCCGAATCTCCGCCTCATCATGTACGCCGCCCAGGGAGATGCGCACCAGCTTGCGGTTGGTGGCTCTGGCGATGCTCATGGCGATGCTGGTCTTGCCGGTGCCCGGGGGGCCCACAAGGCAGATCAGGCCGCCCTTGATCTCCGGCGAGAGCTTTTTCACTGCCAGATACTCGATGATGCGCTCCTTCACCTTTTCCAGCCCGAAGTGGTCGTCGTCCAAAATCTTTCTGGCCTTTTTCAGATCCACCGTCTCCTGGGTCATCTGATTCCAGGGAATATCCAGGCACACATCCAGATAGCCCCGGATCACGGCGGCCTCGGAGGAGCCGAAGGGCTGCTTGGAAAGCCTTGAGACCTCCTTGAGCAGCTTTGCGCGGATCTCCTCGCTGACGGGGAGAGCGCTGATCTTCTCCCGGTATTCCTCCACGTCGTCCAGCGAGTCCTCGCCCAGCTCCGCCTGGATGATCTTCATCTCTTCCCGCAGATAGTATTCCCGCTGGCTGCGGTTGACCTGCTCCTGGGTGGCCTCATTCAGTTCCTTTTCGATGGCCAGAATATCCAGCTCGTTGTTGAGAAGCTTATTGAGCAGCATGAGCCTTCGGCTGAGATACTGCTCCTCCAGCAGCTTTTGCTTATCCTCCAGACTGAAATGCACATTCTGGGCGATATAGCTGACCACAAAGGAAATGTCAGGATTGGACAGGATGTTGAGCAGCTGCTCGTTCATCATGTCCGGGTTCATCTGAAGATATTCGTTGAAAAGAGACAGGCAGCTTCTGACCAGCGCCTCCTTGCGGACGGCGCTGAGCTTCTCCGGCTTGTCGTCCAGGCGGGTCACCCGGGCAGTGTAGTATTTTCCCTCCGTATCCATGCTGAGGGCGCGGGCTTTGAACAGTCCCTCCACCATCACCCGGCAGCCGTTGTGAGACTGGCGGAGCTGCTGGCGGACCCGGCACACGGTGCCCACATGGTAAATATCCTTTTCCTCGGGCACATCGGTAGCAATATCCTTCTGCGCGGCAAGGAAAATGAGATGGTCTGCCCTGACCGACGCGTCCAGCGCCGCCACAGAGGCGCTGCGCTCCACGTCAAAGGTCAGAAGCATCCCGGGGAACACGCTCAGCCCCCGCAGCGGGAGCAAGGGCATGATCCTGCTTTCGTTTTCAATAATGTCTGACATATTTTTTCCTCCTTTCGGAGTGTTCGCGTTTTTTTCTTTTAATCGTTGATATGCTTAACAACAGGGCTTACGCCGTTGTTGATGCTGTCAGCCGTGATGATGACTTTATTGGCGGTAGTGTCTGAGGGGACCTTATACATGATATCGGTCATCACGCCCTCCATCACACTGCGCAGGCCTCTTGCGCCGATCTTCATCTCGATGGCCTTGTCAGCGATGGCCTCCAGGGCCTCCTGCTCATATTCCAGCTCCACCCCGTCATAGGACAGCAGGGCCTTGTACTGCTTTGTCATGGCGTTTTTCGGCTCGGTCAGGATGCGGACCAGATCATCCCGTTTCAGGGATTCCAGAGAGGCCACTACCGGCAGACGGCCAATCAGCTCGGGAATGATGCCGAATTTCAGCAGATCATGCTGCTGAACCTGGGCAAGGATCTCTCCCACATCCCGCTCCGCACTGCTGGTAATGTCCGCGCCGAAGCCCATGGTCTTTTTATTGGTGCGCTTTTCGATGATCTTATCCAGCCCGTCAAAAGCGCCGCCGCAGATGAACAGGATGTTGGTGGTGTCCACATGGATAAACTCCTGGTGGGGGTGCTTGCGCCCGCCCTGGGGCGGAACATTGGCCACGGTGCCCTCCAGCAGCTTGAGAAGAGCCTGCTGCACACCCTCGCCGGACACGTCACGGGTGATGGAGGTGTTTTCGCTTTTGCGGGCAATCTTGTCGATCTCGTCGATATAGATGATGCCCCGCTGGGCACGCTCCACATCAAAATCCGCGGCCTGCAGGAGCTTGAGGATCACGTTTTCCACGTCCTCTCCCACATAGCCCGCCTCGGTCAGGGTTGTGGCATCAGCAATGGCAAAGGGGACCTCCAGCATTTTCGCCATGGTCTGGGCAAAAAGGGTCTTGCCGCTGCCGGTGGGGCCGATCAGGAGGATATTGCTCTTCTGCAGCTCCACATCGTCCTTGCCCGCGTTGAGGATCCGCTTATAATGGTTATACACTGCCACGGAGAGCACGATCTTGGCCCTCTCCTGGCCGATCACATAGTCGTCCAGCCTGGCTTTGATCTGCATGGGCTTGGGAAGCTTATCAAACACCAGCGGAAGACCGTCATAGCCCTCCACCGGAGCGGAAACGGGGCCGTCGTCGATAATACTGGCGCACATGCGCACGCACTCGTCGCAGATATAGCTGCCGTTGCCGGCGATCAGCCGGTCCACCAGGGACTGCGGCTTGCCGCAAAATGAGCATCTTATGCTTCTTCTGTCTTCATTCTTTGCCATCTTGCACTCCATTCAGCGTTAAAGCTGTAAATCAAAAAATAATACTTAAAACTACAGGGGAACGAATCGTTCCCCTGAGACTGTCAAAAAACTATGCTTCAATTGTCGACAACAGAGCCGCAGGGGTGCGCGAGGGGGCAAGGCCCCTTGCTCGACTTGCCGCGAAAGCCATTTCCGGGCCTGTTTCACGACGGCCCGCAAATGGCGCGGCTGCGGAAACTGCGCTTCGCCTTCTTCTGCCGCTGGCAGCGGCGAAGCGCAATTCTCGCGTTGCAATAACCCGCCGCAAAAAAGCTTGATTCTTCAAGCTTTTTGGGCGAAGCTGCGTTTTGAAGCATTCAAAACGCTCAGCGGAAGAAGCGGTCAAAAAAGTCCAGCAGGGACTTTTTTGGCAAACTGAGGGAACGAATCGTTCCCCTGAAGCAATGCATCTTCCTTCAGTCAGCGCTTGTAGATGACCTTGTCGATCAGGCCGTAAGCCTTTGCTTCCTCGGCGGTCATGAAGTGGTCGCGCTCGCAGTCGCGCTCAATAGTCTCCACGTCCTTGCCGGTGTTTTCGGCCAGAATGGCGTTGAGCTTTTTCTTGATCTTCAGGATCTGCTCGGCCTGGATCTGGATGTCGGTGCACTGGCCCTGGCTGCCGCCGGAGGGCTGGTGGATCATGATCTCGGCGTTGGGCAGGGCGATGCGTTTGCCCTTTGCGCCGGAGGACAGCAGAAACGCGCCCATGGAGGCCGCCATGCCGATGCAGATGGTGGACACGTCAGGCTTGATGTACTGCATGGTGTCGTAGATCGCAAGGCCGGAGGTCACGCTGCCGCCGGGGCTGTTGATATAGAACTGTATGTCTTTGTCGGGATCCTGGGCTTCCAGATAGAGAAGCTGGGCCACAACAAGGCTTGCGGTGGTGTCGTTCACTTCCTCGCTGAGCATAACGATGCGGTCGTTGAGCAGGCGGGAAAAGATGTCGTAAGAGCGCTCGCCGCGGCTGGTCTGTTCTACAACGTAAGGTACTAAACTCATTGTATTAAACTCTCCTTTAATTTATCAGCATCCAAGAGAGCATATCCGTATCCCGGATAAATTATTCTGCCTTTTCTTCCTCGGGGGCAGCCTCGGTGATAACAGCGCTGTCGATAATGAGGTTGGTGGCTTTTTCTTTCTTTCGCTCGCCTGCCAGGAACTCAAGACCGAAGTAGTTCTTCACTTCCTCGGGCTGGGCCTGGATGCTCTCTGCGACCTTGTTCAGATACTCTTCAACTTCCTCGTCAGAGACTTCGATGTTCTCTGCCTTGATGACCGCCTCGATGAGCAGGTCGTTCTTCACCTGCACCTGAGCGCCGGGACGGATGCTCACGTTGACGGTGTTCTCGTCCAGACCCATCATCTGCATCAGCTGTGCATAGTCCATATCGCGGCTGTTCAGGCCGAAGTTTGCCGCGTAGTTGCGAAGGATTTCCTCCACCTTCTCCTGGACCATGACATCGGGGATCTCCACGGTCATGTTCTCGGCAGCCTTGTGCATGATCTCGGAACGGACCTTCTCCTCGGCCTCGTCCTGACGGCGCTTCTCCAGATTGGTGCGGATGTCGGCCTTGTACTCGTCCAGGGTGTCAAACTCGGACACGTCCTTGGCAAACTCGTCGTCCAGCTCGGGCAGCTCGGAAACGGTGAGAGAATTGAGCTTGACCTTGAATACAACAGCCTTGCCGGCCAGCTCTTCCACATACTCCTCGGGGAAGGTGATGTCCAGGTCTTTCTCCTCGCCGATCTGCATGCCGACGATCTGCTCCTCAAAGCCGGGAACGAAGGAATTGGAGCCCAGCTCCAGGTCGTAGCCCTCGGCCTTGCCGCCGTCGAAACGCTCGCCGTTGAGGAAGCCGTCAAAGTCGATGTTGGCGGTGTCGCCCATCTGGGCCTCGCGCTCCACGCTGACCTTGCGGGCGTTGCGCTTGCGTGCGCTCTCCACCTCGGCGTTCACGTCCTCGTCGCTGACAACAACGCTCTCGCGGCTGGCTTCGATGCCCTTATACTGGCCCAGCGTAACCTCGGGGTACAGGGTGACAGTGAAGCTGAACACTGCGGTGCGCTCGTCGGTCACGTTCACATCACTGATAGAGGGAGCGCCCACGAATCTCAGCTCGGATTCCTTGACGCCCTGCTCAAAGGCCTTGGGGGCCAGCTCGTCCAGCGCGTCCTGATAGAAAACGTCCTTGCCGTACATGCCTTCCACTACCGCGCGGGGGGCCTTGCCCTTGCGGAAGCCGGGGATATATATACTTGCCTTGTTCTGCAGGTATGCGCTGTTGACGGCAGCTTCAAATTCAGCTGCGTCGGACTCTACCTGAAAAACGGCGGTGTTATTTTCTTGCTTTTCTACATTCTTGACGATCATTATTTGATCTCCTCCTCTTTATCTGGGTCGCACTTTGCTATGATAACAGATTCCAACTGTAAAATCAATGACAAATTCATTAACAAGCGTAAATTAAAGCAGCTTTACAGGCGAAAAATCCACGAAATCGGCGGAAACCAGCCTGTACTCCGTTCCGCCGCTCCAGCCGTTGAGGGCATAGGCGCAGCCCTTGCCGTGGATATGGCCGTAACAGCAGAGCCGGACGCCGTGTTTTTTTAAAAGCTCAAGGATCTCCGGGCACTGATATTTCTGATAAATGGGCGGATAATGGAGAAAGACCAGCTTTTCCCGGTCTCCCGCGGCGTTCAGGGATGTCTCCAGCCGGGAGATCTCCCGGAGCATGATCTTTTTGTCGTGTCCGTCGCCTTTTTCCTCCTCATAAAACCAGCCCCTTGTGCCGCAGAGAGCGTAGTTTTCATAAGAAAAGCAGTTGTTGAACAGGATATCGATGCTGTCAATGCCGTTTTCCGCGAAAAAGCGCTTGGCCTTGGTGGCGGTGCTCCACCAGTAGTCGTGGTTGCCCTTCAGGATGATCTTTTTTCCCGGAAGAGAGTGGATAAACAGAAAATCCTCCCGGGTCTGCTCCAGGCCCATGCCCCAGCTCAGATCACCGCAGATGACGCAGACGTCGTCCTCATTCAGTTTTGAAAAGCCCTGCCGCAGCTTTTCCGCGTGGTTTTCCCATTTGTCTCCGAAGATATCCATGGGCTTTTCCGCGCCGAAAGACAGGTGCAGGTCTCCGATGGCGTAAAGTGACATAGTGAATACCGTTCCCAGGAATAAATACTGCCAATAATCAAATACTAAAAACGCCTTAACTAAGGTAAATTCAATGCGGAGGTATCAGCATGAACGAGAAAAACCGCGGCGACATCATCCCCGGCGTGGGCTGTGACGTCACCAACTGCAAGTACAACACCATCGACTGCAAATGCAGCGCCAGCCGCATCAGCGTGCAGAACGAGAAGGCCAGCACCAAGGGCGAGACCTACTGCTCCACCTTCTGCCCCAGAGGCACCTGCTGAACTCATCCGGGCTCTGCCCGGATACATAATTATTGAAACGCGTCCTCGATGTGCCGGATGCTGACTTCCCTGCTCTCCGGCCCGTTGGGGGCGTAGATTTCTATTACATCGAAGCGGGGCTGCAGTTCCGTCTCGTTCTCCGCAAGCCAGACGGCGGCGGTGGTTCTGATCCGCTCCTGCTTTGCGGGAGTAACAAACTCCCTTGCCTCAGCGAAAGCGGCGCTTTTTCGCAGCTTCACCTCAACAAAAACGATGAATTTCCGGTTTTTTGCGATAATGTCGATCTCGCCCATGCGGCAGGCATAGTTCATGCCGATGATCTTATAGCCCCTGCGGCGCAGGAAGGCGGCAGCCCGCTCCTCGCCCCAGCGCCCGGTCAAACGCCTGTCCATCAGTGCATTTTCCTCAAAAAGCTGGGCCGGTGTATAACTGAGGGGCCATGTTCCCGGATGGCCTCATAGTGGGCCTTTGTGCCGTAGCCCTTGTGCTTTTCAAAGCCGTATTCCGGGTACCGCTCCGCCATTTGCAGCATGTACCGGTCCCTTGTTACCTTGGCCAGCACCGAAGCGGCGGCAATATCGGCGCATTTTCCGTCCCCGCCCACGATGCAGCGGCTGGGGATCTCAATGCCGGTGCAGCGGTTCCCGTCGATCAGGGCCAGCTCCGGCCTGGGATCAAGCTTTGCGATAGCCCGGTTCATGGCCAGGAAGGTAGCGCCTAAAATATTGTGCTCCTCGATCTCCTCCACCGTGGCAAAGGCGATGCCATAGCTTACCGCCCGTTTCAGGATCTCATCGTAAAGGGCTTCCCGCTTTTTCTCCGAAAGCTTTTTGGAGTCGTTCAATCCTTCGATCACGCAGTTTTGGGGCAGCATAACGGCGGCGGCGCATACCGGCCCTGCCAGGGGGCCGCGCCCTGCCTCGTCCACACCGCACAGGAGCTTTACTCCTCCGGCGTATATCTCGTTTTCCAGCGTCCAGAGTTCAGTCATCCGGCATCTCCAATGACAGGCGGCCCAATTTCCCCTCGTGGTATTCGCCAAGCAGGGTATTGGCCATGCGCTCGATATCGTACTCGCCCCGGGATACAAGGAAGCCCCGCTTCTTCGCCGCCTGTTCCAGCAGTTCAAAGCCGTTCATATCGGGATCCGGGTCAAATTTATATCTGTCCTTTATTGCCTGGGGGTACATCTGCCGCAGGCGGAGCATAAAGTTTGCCGCAAGGGTCTCCTTGTCCAGCACGTCGGCCTTGATGGCGTTGGTGATGGCCAGCATCTCCCCTACCTCCTGGCTGTCGAACTTGGGCCAGAGGATTCCCGGCGTGTCCAGCAGGTCAAGACCGGCGTCAATATTGATCCACTGCTTTCCCCGGGTGACGCCGGGCTTATCCCCGGCGATGGCGGCCTTGCGCCCGGCTACTTTATTGATAAAGGTAGACTTGCCCACATTGGGTATGCCCAGAATCATCACCCGCAGGGGCCGCCCCACCTGGCCCTTGGCCTCATATTCCCTGATCTTATCCGCCAGCAGGCGGCGCACGGCGGGGGCAAAGCCGCTGACGCCCTTGCCGGTTCTGGCGTCGGTCTCCAGAATGGCAAGGCCCCGGGCTTCAAAGTATTGCTTCCAGCGGGCGGTCACATTGGGGTCGGCCAGGTCAATGCGGTTGAGGATCACCAGTCGGGGCTTATCCCCGGCAAGCCTGTCAATATCGGGGTTGCGGCTGGAGCGGGGTATGCGGGCGTCCAGAATCTCGCAGACCGCGTCCACCAGCTTCAGATTCTCCTCGATCATCCGCTGGGCCTTGGTCATGTGGCCGGGAAACCACTGGATATTCATTTTTTCAAAGCCGTTATTCTCCATCAGCTGATCCATCCTAACTCGCTGGTGGGGTAGATCACGCAGTAGGCCCGGCCAATGATCAGCCGGACGTCCACCATGCCGATGCGCTCATCCCGGCTGTCGGTGGAGGCGTTGCGGTTATCTCCCATGACGAAAACGCAGTTTTCCGGCACAGTCTGGGGGCCGATAAAATCCAGCTTGTTCCGGGTCAGCTCGCTGATATAGCTCTCTTCAATGGCCTCGCCGTCCACATAGACGATGCCCTTTTCAAAGTCGATGTTCACCACCTGGCCTTCGGTGGCGATGACACGCTTGACCAGGGCCTTGTCCGGGTCGTACTCGTCCTTTTTGAAGATGACCACATCGCCCACCTTGGGCTTATAGAACAAATCAGACACCAGCATCTTGTCCCCGTCCCTGAGTGTGGGGTTCATGGAAGAACCGCTGACATCGATCACCCGGATAAAGAACACGAAAACCACAACACAGATGATCAGCGCGGTGATGATACACTGTATCCAGTCATAGGTCTCCCGCCGGGACTGCAGCTCGCGGGGGACCTTTTCTTTATTTTTGGAATTTCTCTTTTTGCTCATAATTGTCTCCTGCCAAAAAGATTTCACGGTATTATACACCATATTGTCCCCTTTGTGCAAGCTTTGCCGCCCGGGGGCAACAAAAAAAGAGACCCTGACGGCCTCTTTTTTTGACGATTGCGCTTACAGGCGCTCCTTGACCTTTGCCTTCTTGCCCACACGGTCGCGCAGGTAGTACAGCTTTGCTCTGCGGACCTTGCCCTTGCGGACGGTGGTAACAGAGACGATGGAGGGAGAATGTACGGGAAATACCTTCTCGCAGCCGACGCCGTAGGAGATGCGGCGAACGGTGATGGTCTCGTTGATGCCGCCATGCTTCTTGGCAATGATGGTGCCTTCGAAAGCCTGGGTGCGCTCACGGTTGCCTTCCTTGACGCGGACCAGGACACGCACGGTGTCGCCCACGTTCATTTCGGGAAGCTCTTCCTTCATGTACTTCTCGCTGAGAATTTTGACCAGATCCATAATCTAATCCTTTCTTCGTATAGACGTTCAATACCGGAGGACGAAAGCGCGTCTCGGCAGCGGACCGCCTTATTCGGCGCGGACACAATATCCGCACAAGCTGAGATATAATACCACAACTTTCAGTACAATGCAAGCCTTTTTTACCGAAAAACTTCCCCGTTTTTATCCAGGGTCTCCAGTCTTGTAAACCGGGCAAAATCCGGGGCCAGTTCAGGCTTTTTCTGCCGCAGGGCGTCTGCCAGCAGTTCGGGATTCAGCGTAGGCTCCTGGGCGGAGATCACCGCCGAGACCTTTACCCCGCCCTCGCAGGCGGCAAAGGCGATACGGCTGATGGCCGGGCGGATATCCGTCTCCCCCATGCCCCGCTTGGTCTTTTTGGAAATAACGATCTCCTCCGCGGCGAAAAAGCCGGCAAGTTCGTCCGCCATCTTCTCCGCGTCCCGCTCATCGTATTCAAAAAGGCCCTCGATCTCCAGCCACTTGATCTCCGCAGGCTTTCTTTTGGGCTCATAGGCTTCCAGCACCGTTATCCCCTCGGGCATCACAGCGGAGAGCTTTTCGGGAAGGGCGGAAAGATCATTCTCCCCGTTCAGTTTGAAATCCATGATCTCGCAGAGGCTGGCCGCGCCAACGGACAGAGGCTGGGCGATGGAGATCTGGGGATGGGGATTGAAGCCCTCGGAATATTTCAGCGCATAGCCCGCCCGGGAAAAGGCCCGCTGCATGGTGTGCATCAGGTCCAGGTGGGAGATATACACGGCTCTGCCGGTTTTGGTGAAACGCAGTCTCAGCTTATCCATCGCAGCGTACCTCCTTCAAAAGCCTTGCCGCGCCGCAGGCGGAGCATTGCTTCCGGCAGTCCGGCGACAGGGTGGATTCATAGCAGCGCTGCCGCTCCCGCAGCAGGTGGGCCTTGCGCACCCCCACGTCGATCACGTCCCAGGGCAGCAGCTCGTCGGTGGAAAAAGGCCGGTTGGCATAGAAAGCCGGGTCCACACCGCAGTTTTCAAAGGCCGACATCCAGCGGTCAAAGGAGAAGTAGTCCGTCCAGGCGTCCAGTCTTCCGCCGCTGCGCCAGACCTGCTCGATCACATCGGCCACCCGGCGGTCGCCTCTGGACAGGGCGGCCTCGATCAGGCTGGTCTCCGCGTCGTGCCAGTTGTAGGTAACGTTTCTTGCCGTCAGGCTGGCGCGGAGCAGGTTCACCCGGCGGAGATATTCCTCAATGCTGATCTGCCCTTCCCACTGGAAGGGGCTGTGGGGCTTGGGGATAAAGCAGGAGGTGGAGATGGTGATCTTCACGCCCCGGTTTTTGTTCTTGGCGTACTGCCGCCAGCAGTACAGCACCTGATTGGCCATCTCGGCAATGCCGATGATGTCCTCGTCCGTCTCCGTAGGCAGGCCAAGCATGTAATAGAGCTTTACGCTGTTCCAGCCGCCCTCAAAGGCGATACGGCAGGTATTCAGCAGGTCCTCCTCGGTGACGTTTTTGTTGATGGCGTCCCGCAGGCGCTGGCTTCCGCCCTCCACGGCGAAGGTCAGGCCGCTTTTTCTCACCTTTTGCAGCTTTTCCATGATCTCCATGGAGAAGTTGTCCGCCCGCAGGGAGGGCAGGGACAGGCCGATGCTTCTGCCCTCGCAGTAGTCCAGAAGGCCGTCGCAGAGCTCCGGCAGATGGCGGTAGTCGCTGGTGCTGAGAGAGAGGAGCGTCACGTCCTCGTGCCCGGTGTTTTTCAGGGTCTCGATCCCCTGACGGATCAGGGTCTCCGGCTTTTTGGCGCGGATGGGACGATACACATGGCCCGCCTGGCAGAAGCGGCAGCCCCGGACGCAGCCCCGGAACAGCTCCAGATTCACCCGGTCGTGGACCACCTCGGTGGAGGGGACGATGGGCTTTGTGGGAAAAGGCGCGGCGTCAAAGTTTTCCACAATGCGCTTTGTCACCCTCTCCGGCGCGCCATCCTTGGGCGTGACGGAGGCCAGGGTGCCGTCCTCATGATAGACAACATCGTAGAGAGAGGGCACATAAACGCCGCCGATCCGGGCCGCTTTTGTGAGGAAGTCGTGCTTTGACCAGCCCTCCAGCTTGGCCTGGTGCAGCAGAGCAAGCAGCTCGTTGTTCATCTCCTCCCCCTCGCCGATGACGAACAGATCCATAAAGGCCGCCATGGGCTCCGGGTTTACGCAGGCGGTGCCGCCGGCAAACACCAGGGGCAGAAGATCGGGCCGGTCGGCGCTTCGCAGGGGGATGCCGGACATGTCCAGCATGTCCAGTACGGTGGTATAGGCCATCTCATAGCCGATGGAGAAGGCCACGGCGTCAAACTCGCCCACGCTGTCGCCGCTCTCCAGGGCATAGAGCGGAAGATTTGCCTTCTTCATCTCCTCGTACATATCCCCCCAGGGGGCAAACACCCGCTCGCACCACACATAGTCCAGGCTGTTCATGGTGTGATACAGGATGCTCATGCCCAGGTTGGACATGCCGATCTCGTAGGTATCGGGGAAGCAGAAGGCCAGACGGAGGTCCACCTTCGTCTTCTCCTTGATGATCTGGTTATATTCGCCGCCGGTATACCGGGCGGGCTTTTGCACTCTGGGCAGGATGCGTTCAAGTCTTTTATCCATAGTAAGCTCCGAAATTTTTTTATTCGGGATATTTTACAATATTTCTTTCCGTTTTACAATACCTTCTCCCTCCGGCTGGGCAAGAAGAAGCCAGACCGCTGCCGCGGCCAGCCCCGCGCCCATGCCCTGCCACATCAGCAGCAGGCCCAGAGCCAGTGCCGCCGTGCCGATGGCAAGGCCCAGTTCCCGGCAGAGCCGCTCTCCCCTTCCGCAGCTCATCAGGCTGCAGGCCAGGCGGGAGAAGATGCGCCCGCCATCCAGAGGCAGCACCGGCAGCAGATTGAACAGAGACAGAAGCAGACTGATCCCGGCGGACAGAGCCGCCGTTTCACTGCCGGAGAGTTTTGCCCACCGGGAGGCGGCAAAGGCGTAGGCAAGCCCGGCCAGGGGCCCTGCCGCCGCGGCGAAAACATGCCCCGCCGTGCCGCAAAAGCCGCTGTATTCGATGCACAGGCCCTTCATCTCCGCCCGAAAGCTCCGGATCCGCAGCCCGGCAAGGCGCAGGGCCAGCACATGTCCCAGCTCGTGGGCCGCCACGGGCAGGGCGATGGCCCAGAGGGTGGCTGTATCCAGGAAGAAAAACAGCAGCGCGGCGGCAAGCACGGCCCCGGCGCTGATATGAAAGCGGCTTCTGCTCATAGGTAATACTCCGGGTTGAGATAAATATCGCTGCAAAGCAGCTCAAAATGCAGATGGGGCCCGGTGGCGTTTCCCGTCTGCCCCACCGTGCCGATGGTCTCTCCCCGGCGCACCAGCTCCCCCTCCGAAACGCAGAAGCTGCTGAGATGGGCATACAGGGTAGCAAAGCCGCCCTCATGGGTCAGAATCAGGTAATTTCCGTAACCCTCGCCGGTCCCGGCGGCGTAAACATAGCCGTCGGCAAAGGCGGTCACTTCCGTCCCGCTGTCCGCCGCAAAGTCCGTGCCGTAGTGAAAGCGCAGCTCTCCGTCGATGGGGTGAACACGATAGCCAAAGCCGGAGGACTCCATCCCGGCCACGGGGCAGCTGTAGGCGAAGGGAAGGTCCGGCATGTCCGTCCGCACATTGGCGGGGATGGCCGCCTCCGCAAACTGCGCCTGTTCCCGGAGAAAGGCCTCCTCCTCGGCGCTCATTTCCGGCTCTGCCGCCGTGGGGACCGGCGTTTCTTCCGTTTCCTGCTCCGCCGCTGCCGGTTCCCGGCCTTTTTCCTCTTCTCCCCTGTCCGTGCCCAGCGCCGCCACCAGCTTGTCGCCCCAGCCGCTTTCCGCAAGTCTCAGACCAAGGGTCTCGACCATTTCGGTATAGTCGCTGTTCTGGACGAACACGCGCCGTACCTGGGCTTTGACCGTTGAAGTGAAGTCCGGGAAAAGCAGCTTTACCGCCGTGAGAAGGAGAAACACAGCGCAGGCCCCGTAAATTTTCAGTCTTTCCACTGTATCACCCCCCTGCATTCCAGTATATTTCTTCCGGGACAGGCATATGCAGGCAGATTCCTCTTGACAAGGAGCCGTTTGGTCATTATAATGTAAAGGCTGTATCGGGGTGTAGCGCAGCTGGTAGCGCGCATGGTTCGGGACCATGAGGCCGCGAGTTCAAGTCTCGCCACTCCGACCATAACTGGACACCGATTTTGATACATTGGTTATCATTGTGGGTGTCCAGTTTTTTCTTTTTTGTAGAATTATGAAAATGTAAAATGGCTCGACTAATCGGGGTTTGTTTACTTCACAAATCAACACAATCCGCCCACAGTGTTGTTCAGTTTGCTGTTTTTCTTCGATATAATAAGACCATCAACTGAAGGAGGCAACAAGCCATGAACACAGATAAAATCTACGCAGAACAACTTGCAAACGAATACGCGCCCAAGGACACCTCAAAGGTAATTGCCCTGCGGAAACTGGACGCAAGAGCCAAGCTCCCTGCGACTGTTTTCACTTACAGCTTCGGCATTATTTCCGCCCTCGTTCTGGGCACCGGAATGTGCCTCGCCATGGGGCAGATCGGAAGCGGTACCACCGGCAGCTTCGTGCTGGGCATTGTGATCGGCATGATCGGCATGATCGGCATGGGTGTGAACTACCCAGTCTACAGGCGCATTCTTGAGAACGGCAAGAAGAAGTACGCCTTTGAGATTATGGAGCTAGCCAAAGAGATCAGCGAGAATTAAGTTGTGAAGAGGGCATGGACTCTTCTGGAAAGGCTCCTGCATCCGCCGAAATGGGTGCTGCTTACTTTGCCACCCATCGTGTTTGCAGCACTGATCTATGTACTTCGCAAAGGAAAAAACAGTATGCCGGCATACATGATCTACTGTATGTCGGCGTATTGCCTGACAATTTGGGTGCTGCCGCTGCCACGAATGTTCCGAAAAGCCAAAGCAAACATCATGCACTGGCTGACCGGCATGGCGTTTGGAAGAAATTATATAGGCGACCTTGTCTTTCGTGGGAGCGTCGGCCTTTACTCAGGCATGGCAACCAACTTTTTCTATGTAGTGTTCCGCATATTTGTCGGCATCCGCTACGCTTCGGTATGGTTTCTCACAATTGCGATTTACTATTTGCTGCTTGCCATCATGCGACTGTCGCTGATTCTAAGCTACCGAAACCGAAATATGAAATCAGAACTGCGCTGCTACCGCCGAACGGCATGGCTGCTGTTTCTTCTGAATATCCCCATGGGTGGTATGATCGTACTCATGGTACTGACGGATTCCGGGTATTCCTATCCGGGGTATGTGATCTATCTGTCAGCCCTGTATACCTTTTACACGATTATTCTGGCTATCGTAAATCTTGTGAAATTCCGGAAGCTCGGCAGTCCGATTTTGTCGGCGGCAAAGGTTCTTAATTTTGTTGCCGCGCTGATGTCGATGCTCGGTTTGCAAACGGCGATGATCTCACAGTTCTCAACCGAGGGGGAGAACTTTCGCAGATTGATGAACGCCATTACCGGAGGCGGCGTGTGGTTTTCCGTGATACTGATCGCCGTGTATATGCTGCTGCACAGCAGAAAAATGAAAGAGGTGAAGTCCTGTGAACCGCTCGGAAAGTAAATATTTTGCCACCGCTGCCCGTATGGACGAGGCATTTTTGGAGCTTCTGGAAAAGAAGGACTTTGCCTATATTACGGTGAAGGAGATCTGCGAAAAGGCAGGCGTCAACCGTTCTACCTTCTATCTTCACTATGAAACAGTGAATGATCTTCTGACGGAGAGTGCCCGGTATGTCATCGACAAACTCATTGCGAACATGCCGCAGGATACCGCAGATTTCTTTGAAAAGCTGCAAACCCGTCCTCTGGAGGAATTGCACCTGATTACGCCGGAATACTTGAGGCCGTACTTGAATTTCATCAAAGAACACCGCCGTATCTTTCGCACTGCGGTTAATCATTCATCCGTCCTAGGGATGGATGACGCTTACCTTGCACTGAATCGCCATGTATTCAAGCCGATTCTGGATCGTTTTTACATTCCGCCGTCCAAGCAGCAATACATCATGCTATTCTATATCAACGGTCTCATGGGAATCATCAATGAATGGCTGAAGGAGGACTGCAAGGATTCCGTCGAACACATCATTTCTGTGATGCAGATTTGCATTCCTCATCACCAGCCATGAGAAGCACAGCAATAAATTGAAGTTTATTCATGATTTTCATTAAGATATAAGGGTGTGCACCTTTTATCAATTCCTCGAACCTTTTAACGAAAGGTCGGCAGGGTGTGCATTTGGTATGAAAATTAGTCTTTACTTACATCACTGGACACCTATTTTGATACCATTGGTATCGAAGCAGGTGTCCTGTTTCTTTTTATTAAGCTTTGATTTGTAGCGGTTTTTCCATACTATTTAACGAAACCAGGCTCAGTGGGGATGGCTGATCACTACCACAGAGCCTGGTTCTGTTTTGTCGGGCACATCTTTTAATTATTCCTGGTATCCTGTGTCCATTTTGATATTGGGTTGTCCATCTTTGAAATAATTACAAAACGTCCACAGCGCAGTTAAAATACGCCGTACCTTCTTGTAAGGGGAGAATTTCGGCAGAACGTAAGGATCAATTTCCAGAATCGTGGCAATGTTGAATAAAACGTCTATGTAAACGGCTCTTGCCATAATGACTTTTCCTTGTAAACACAAATCAGTTGTGCTATGATGAAAACCAATTGAGCGTTTACAGATCGGGAAGGGGGGGATCAGAGTGGACATAAAAACCGGAAATATGGCGCTTATGTATGGAGCGGTTGCAGTAATGTCTGTGCTGCTGCTCGTCTGTTACCTCCTGTGGGAGAAGAAAAAAGAGAGACGGTTTATTCTTCTGTTTGCCTGTGTGGCAACGGCAAATGCGGGTTATTTCATGCAGGCAATCTCCCATACGCTGTCCGGTGCCATGATGGCAAACAGGATATCCTATCTTGGCGCAGCCTATTCCATGTTGGTAATGCTGCTGATCATCATGGATGTCTGCCAGATTCCCAGACGGAAGTGGTTGGGCAGGCTCCTGTTCGGAATCAGTACAGCGGCATTCCTGCTGGCAGCAAGCGGCGATTTATTTGGCCTTTACTACGAGGCGGTGGCCATTGAAACAGTCAACAGAATGACCAGATTGGTAAAAGATTACGGCCCGTTGCATATTCTGTACCCTGTGTATCTGCTGTCTTATTTTGTAATAATGGTCGCTGTCATTCTCCAGTCAGCGAAAAGGGGAAAGCTTGCCTCACCCAAATATGCGACATTTCTGGTGGCAGTTGCCCTCTGCAATTTGATGGTGTGGACAGTGGAACAGTTTATCGATGTGGACTTTGAGTTCCTGTCTGTATCCTATATTGTTACGGAAGTGATGCTGCTTCTGATCTACAGTTTGCTCCGGGACTACGGTATTGTCCAGCCCGGCGGTACATTGATCAGCGTGCAGATGCTGACCCAGCTGAATACCCAGAGAATCACTCCCGGCACTCTTCCACCCGGCATAGAAGATCTGTTCCAGACCTTTGCAGAAAAAGTTAAAACGCTCTCTTCTGCGGAGCGGCGGATTTTGAATTATCACATCGAAGGCTACGAAACAGCAGACATTCCTGATCTGGCCTTTATCAGCATTCATACCGTGAAAAAGCACAACCGCAGCATCTACCAGAAGCTGGAGGTTGCCTCCCGTGATGAGCTGATGCTCTACATCGAACTGTTCCGGTGCTGCGGCAGACTGGATGAGCTGACCGCGCAGGAAACAGTAACTGAATAATGTTCTTGTCAGGGTGCACAAAGGAAAACCGATCCGTTTGTGCACACTGAAGGTATTCTGAGGATACTTTTTGGTTTTTGGCCGAAAGAGTATCCTCAGAGCCATTTTACGTGGTTCATTTTATATATAAAATGAATTCATCCAAAGTGCGAAAGGCGGTGAGCTGCAATTGAAAAAACTGGTCGAACTTTTTCTTGAGAATCTGTCAACGAGGGATGTTTTCCTCTTCAGGATCGCCTGCGGAGCTTGCGGTACAGAATTTGCCAACAAACCACAGCGCTTCTCCAAAGCAGGACTCGAACCCCAAACAGAAGGAAAGAAAGTTATCTTCGATGCGGTCTATGAACAGGAATTCCGGGCAGCCCGGCAGTCAGCCATTCGGGATGCGGCGGAGAATCTGAATTATTGCCCCATCTGCAAACGGCTGGTCTGCAACCGGTGCTTTCTGATCTGTGACGATCTGGACATGTGTAAACAATGCGCAGACCATCTGGAAGAAACAGGTATACCCGTCCTGACTGATGTGCTGGAAGCTGTAATCTGAAATGAGAAAAGGAGAAAAAAATATGGGTCTTTTTGACAGATTTAAGAAGCAGGATTGTGAAATCTGCGGCAAAGAAGTGGGTATGTTTGGCTATAAAAAGCTGGAAGACGGCGAGATCTGCAAGGATTGCGTAAAGCTCCTTTCTCCCTGGTTTGAAGATCGCAGACATACTACCGTGGCACAGATCAAGGAGCAGATTGCATACCGGCAGCAGAATGCAAAGGAACTGGAGAACTTCACGATTTCCAGACAAATCGGTAAGAACGAGTACATCATGTACATTGAGGAAATCGATGGTATTCCTACCCGCTTCTTTGTGACCAATCAGTCCGACTACAAGGCAGTGAACCCCGATATTATTTTCTTCAAAGACGTTGTTTCCTGCATTACCGATGTGGATGAGCGGCACGAGGAAATAAAGCAGCGCAACAGCGAGGGCCAGATGGTCAGCTACCGCCCGCCCAGATACAAGCACCATCATAATTTCTATATCAGGATGGAGTTTCGCAACAACCCTTATTTCCATGAAATCAAGTTCCGGATTAACAGCAGCGACATCGTTCTGGAGACCGAGGGAGATGTGGGCGGCGGCATCGGCGGTGCGGTTCTGGCTGGTGTTTTGCAGGGCGCCGGGATCAACACCCGGGGCGCGCAGGCCGAAACTCCGGGAAACTTCTCTGAGAGACGCCGCTATGCGGAATGCGCCGCCATCTGTCAAAAGATCGAGCAGGCCGTGGAAGACGGCAAGCGCGGCGCGCAGCCTGCCACGGTCATTATCGCCGCACCTGTACAGGAAGCACCCAAGCCCAAATTCTGCCCCAACTGCGGCGCGCCTTATGAGGGCGGCAAGTTCTGCCAGAACTGTGGAAGTAAGTTATAAAACCATTACATAAATCGAAAGGAAAAACGGATATGAAAAAGATAATTGCGATTCTGCTGACGTTTGTCCTGCTGCTGTCTTTGGCAGCCTGCGGCGGTGGCGAGCCGGACCCCAATGCGGGCAAGTATCAGGGCATTTCCGCCAAAGCGTTAGGCATGACCATGGACATGTCTGAGGTCTATCCCGGTGAGACCTGGGTGGAGCTGAAGTCCGGCGGCAAGGGCACCGTCATGCTGGACGGCGATGATTTCCCCATGAAGTGGACGCTGGATGGTGAAGCCATCACCATCACCATTGATGGTGTTGACAGTGTGGGAAGGCTTGCCGACGGCGTTATCACCGTGGACCTGATGGACATGGGTGTGGAGATGACCTTCCTGAAGGAAGGCGCTGAGATGCCTGCCCCCGAAGTTACTTATAACGATGCGGGCTACTGGGAAATCGTCCGGATGGAGAGCGAAGATCCCGCGTCCGCCATTTCCGAGGAGGATATGGCGTTCGTCAAGTCTGTCGGTGTTCTGATGTACATGGAGCTGAATGCTGACGGTACCGGCGCTCTGTTCATGGAGGAGGAAATGCCTCTGACCTGGGCTGACGGCGCCATTTCCTTCCCCGAGGAAAACATGACCGTTTCCTACACCCTGGAGAACGGGGAAATGAAGCTGGACATGATCGAGACGGTTATCGTCCTGCGCAAGGGCGAGAAGCCGGAGCCTGTGACGTCTGAGATGGAGCAGGCCGGATTTACCTATTTCATGGAAGAGGGCAAGCCTTACGCCTTTGTCAACCGGTGTGCCGACAACAAGGATCTTGATACTGTCGGTGAAGCGACAGTCGTCAGCTATGAAATCTTCGAGTCCGCCGATGGCTATGAACCTTTGGAGGGTTACGAGTGGCGTGCGGTTACGATAGAAATTCGGTTTTTTGATGATAACGCCTGGGAATACGGAATCGAGGGTGTCACTCGTAGCTATGAAGACTATTACCACGTAAAACTCCTTGACGATACCGCTGAGCTGATAGAAGAAACAGATACTTACGATCAGTACCGGTATACCATCATCCATAACGGCCAGGAGATGGATGCCTATTATTTCATTAATTATGGTACTTGGAGTGATTGGTTTTCTGACGGGAACGGAAACCACGAGTGTACACTCACCTTAGTAGATGAGTTCCTGGTGCCGATCGGCTACGACGGCTGTGTGGTGAGCATTAGGAATAGTCGTGTGGAGTGGCCTGACGGTGCTTACATTACCGACCTGGACCCCGATGACTTCCTTCTGTTCCGATTGAACTGATTTTTCCGTTAAGGATCCCTATATGGCAGCTTCTCCTCTTTCGTTCTGCATTATATTGATTCTTCTATTCGGTTACAAGTGGAGATGCCGGGTTACAGCCGTAGGCCTTCGGTTACAAACTATTGGGGGCAGTTACATTAACCCGGCCGTCGCCTAAATCGGGATTTGTGAAATACCGCTTCACGGTGTGAAATATGGCTTCGCCATGTGAAATGCCTGCGGGCGTGAGAGGGTTTATTTCATTTCATAATGCCCGAAGGGCAAGGAAAGCTCAGGCCACACCGCAGAACGAAGCGGTCACGGCGGAAAACCGTCTCTTTTTTACGGCTGCCGCCAAATCTCTTGCTTATTTTTTCGTATATGGTAAAATACTACAGATAAAAATTGTACTGGAGAACAGCGTATGAAAATCAAGGTCGTCGACAAATCCTATGACCAGGTGCTGGCTCTGCCGCGGGAAGAACACAGAAAGCCTCTCAAGCCCTCCATCCTTTTCCGCACGCTGCTGAAGCTCCTCTCCGCCGCGGATCTGAAGGCCACCAATTTTCAGTGCCGCAGCATCGGCATGGAGCGTCTGGGGGCCGATGAGCCCTGTCTGTTCCTGATGAATCATTCCAGCTTCATCGACCTGAAAATCGCCTCAACAATTCTCTATCCCCGTCCGTTCAACATTGTCTGTACCTCCGACGGCTTTGTGGGCAAGGCATGGCTGATGCGGCATCTGGGCTGTATTCCCACGCAGAAGTTTGTGTCCGACCTCAGTCTGGTGCGGGATATGCTCTACACCGTCAGGGAATTGCGCAGCTCTGTTCTGATGTACCCCGAGGCCAGCTACTCCTTTGACGGTACGGCCACGCCCCTGCCGGAGAGCATAGGAAAATGCGTAAAAATGCTGGGCGTGCCGGTGGTGATGATCCGCACCTATGGCGCTTTCGCCCGGGATCCGCTGTATAACGGGCTGCAGCTGCGCAAGGTGGAAGTTTCCGCGGAAATGGAATATCTCCTGTCTCCCCAGGAGATTGCCGAGGCCAGCCCGGCAGAGATCAACGCGCTGCTGGCAGAGCGCTTCTCCTTTGACAACTTCCGTGACCAGCAGAAGCGGCAGATCCGCATTACCGAGCCTTTCCGGGCCGACGGCTTGAACCGCGTTCTCTACAAATGCCCTCACTGCGGCAAGGAAGGTGCCATGACCGGTCAGGGGATCAGCCTTCGCTGCGGCGGCTGCGGAAAAACGTATCTGCTGACCGAAACCGGTTTTCTTCAAGCCCAGGAAGGAGAAACAGAATATCCCCATATTCCGGATTGGTACCGCTGGGAGAGAAGCTGTGTGCGGAAGGCGCTGCTGGACGGCAGCTACCGGCTGGATATTCCTGTAAGCATCTGTATGCTGGTAGACAGCAAATCTATCTATCGGGTGGGCGAAGGGCGTCTGATCCACAGCCGGGAAGGTTTCCATCTCAGCGGCTGTGATGGAAAGCTTGATTACAGACAGAAGCCCGTTTCCTCCTACAGTCTTTACTCCGATTATTTCTGGTACGAGCTTGGCGACATGATCTGCATCGGCAACAGCAAGGTGCTTTACTACTGCTTCCCCGCCGTGCAGCAGGATATGGTGGCAAAGACCCGTCTTGCTGCCGAAGAGCTCTACAAGCTGACAAAGGCAGGCCAGCTTTCCGATTAAGCGAAACGGCTTTTCTCACCCTTATGCGCTTTTCCTGGCCTCCGCGGTCAGCGTTGCGATACCGATCAGGTTGGTGATGATCGTGATGATGTCAAAGGCAAAAGAAACATAATTGGACAGAGAAAAGTCAAAGACCAGCCAGAATATCTGGGCGACGATCAAAACCACCTTCAAGCGCCGCTCCCCTTTGATGTCCAGAAGCCAGGTGTAAATGCAGGTGGAAAGCATGGGCAGGATACCAAGCCAGCCTGCGGTATTGGCATACAGACTCAGGGCGACCAGAATAACCGTAAACAAAATCTTCAGCGGCACGGTCAGCTCCCGCTTTGCGCAGACCAGATTTCGGGCAATGCTGACGGCGGCGGAGATGGTGCCGGTGATGCCGCCCAGAACCAGATTCGCCAATCCCATGATCCCGAACTGAACACACTGTACCGTCAGAATTTGTTTCCGCTTTTTCAGCAGGCCAATACAGGCCATCAGGATCGCCCCGATCAGGGACAGGGCGTTGCCGATAATAATTCTGTCCATTTTTTCCTCCATAAAAAAACTGCCTGAGCCAAGCGGCGTCAGGCAGTTTTTTTGAAACAGCGGCCCACGGACACCGAAGGGTTCAGTGTCACTGTTAACGATTTACGGTCGTTTCTGGGGCGCCTGTCCAATCACAGACATAAATGACTCTGGTATAGTAGCATAATGCCCGTCCATTGTCAATTCAGCTACGGGCAGAAGGTAAAACAGCCTCCTTCAGAAAAAGTCACGGAGGGCATCTTTGGCGGCTTGCCGGACGTCTTTGTCCTCCGTCTGGGCAGCGGCTTTTTTGAAATAGTCCCTGGCTTTGGCCTTGTCCACCGGGGTGCCCTCGCCCTTCTCGTACATCAGGCCGGTGCTGAACTGGGAATCTGTGTCCCCCTTTATTGCAGGGAGGATTCTATCATCTCCCCTTAAAGGGAGAGTCAAGCCTTTTTTTATTTTTTCTCTCTGTTATAACGTTATTTTTCCATGGCAAACAAAACAGAAAACGGACACATAATCAATATACTGTAACTCCTCGTCTTTTCCCCATGCCGGAGTAAATTGCTCAAGCCAAGGACGACAATGGGTTCAAAATCAGCTGATAAGGGTTTAATCTCTTCATAATTTTTTATCATTCTTCTCCGTTTTACAAAAAGAGGACAAAGTTTGCTTTTTATGGGGAAATACAGTATTACAGCTCTTCCACGTTTCTTACGTCCTCAATGGCGCTGATGTTCTTGACCAGGCCCTGGTCAAGCTGCCTCCTGCTGGCCTGAAGGGTCAGTACGGCGCAGTAATAATGCTCGTCCCCATCGCCGGTCACACGGGAAATCTCCAGCCCGCTGGTTTTGATGTGCCCTTCTTTCAGCACACGGATCACGTTCTCGATACAATTCGCATGGGCATATTCGATGTACAGGTTCACATCGTGTACCTGGCGGGCAAAGCGGTACTCCAGCTTAATGAGCAGCAGCTCCGCAATGATCACGGCCACCGTGGCTGCTATGGCACATTCAGCATAGCCCGCGCCGCAGACCAGCCCGATGACTGCCGAGGTCCAGAGACCGGCAGCAGTGGTCAGGCCCTTGACCTGCTTGCGCTTGGTGACAATGATGGTACCCGCGCCGATGAAGCCGATACCGGCAATGACCTGGGCGCCGAGACGGCCCACATCGGTATAAAAGTGCATTTCCAGGCAGAGATACTGGCTGGTCAGGGTGGTCATGGCCGCGCCCAGACAGATGAGAATATGGGTACGGAAGCCGGCGGGACGGCGCTTGTATTCCCGCTCAATGCCAATAATGCCGCCGCAGATCACGGCCAGCACAAGGCGTACGGCCACTGCCAGAAAACTCATATCCCGGACAAAATCAAAGCATGATAACATTGCCGCGCCTCCTTTCAGACCTCTTCAATGCCGATGATCCCGTCAAGCATGGAGAGCTTGGCCAGAATTTCGGTGTGCTGCTGTTTCTGGGGCAGACGCACATTGAACAGCGCGTTGATCTGGCTCATATGGGCATTCTGTTCCTTGTCGATCTCCACATCATAGATCATGATGTTTTCGGCCTTCATCCGGGCCACAATATTGCCCAGATTTTCAATGCTGTCCATCTCAATGTAAATATTCAGGTTTCTGGCCTTGGCCATAACCCAGTTTTCGATGTAGGGCAGCACCCGCATACACAGTTCGATAAGCAGGAAACCCACCAGCATACACTCGTAAAAACCCGCGCCGATGGCAAGTCCCATACATGCCGAGGCCCAGAGACCCGCAGCAGTGGTCAGTCCCTTGACCTCCTGCCGTCCGGTGACGATGATGGTGCCCGCGCCCAGAAAGCCCACGCCGTTGATGACCTGCGCGCCAAAGCGGGACACGTCGGTCTTGCTGCCGTCGGCAATGGCCAGCCACTGGGTCTTCAGCATCAGATCCAGGTACTGGCTCAAAATCATGGTCAGAGCCGCGCCGAGAGCCACCAGCATATAGGTACGGAAACCGGCAGGTCTCCGTTTTCTCTCCCGCTCAAAACCCACAAGGCCGCCCATCAGCATGGCCAGAATGATCCTCAGTGCCATGGATACCATATTCAGCTGTCTCAGATAGGCAAAACAGGCTTCCATATCCACCATCCCAAAATAAGAATTCGGGGTGCCCACAGTATGCGGCACCCCGTGTCGTTTAGTCGATTATAGCATCAGACTTTAAAAAAACATAGCGGTAAACTTTACAAAGATTTTACATTCAAACTGTCGGTTTTAACGAATCGAATTGTTTTTCCAGCAAAGCGGGCAGCTGCTCCAGGGCCGTGATGCGGTAGTCCGGCCGGATATCCTCTCTGGGCGTCTTGCCACGGGGATCATACCAGCAGGTCTTTATCCCGGCGTTGATGCCGCCCTGGATATCGGAGGTCAGGCTGTCGCCCACGATGATGGCCCGCTCCCGGTCAAAGCCGGAGATCCGGGCAAAGCAGGCGTCGAAAAATTCCTTTCGGGGCTTGTCATAGCCGACTCTTTGGGAAATAAATATCTCCTCAAAATATCCGGCGATCCCCGCGCTGGCTATACGGCTGTCCTGCACGCTGAGATTCCCATTTGAAACGATAAAGAGCCGGTATTTGCCGTAAAGCTCCTTCAAAAGCGCCTCTGCCCCGGGCATGAACCAGTGTCCCCGGCCCAGCAGCCCCTCGTAGATTTTCTGGGCTTCCACGCCGGAGCGCTCCACCCCCAGCTCACCGAACAGCATTTCAAAGCGGCTGGTCAGCACCTCTTCCCGGGTGATCAGTCCCCGCTCCAGCAGTTCCCAACGGTCGGCGTTGATCTGGCTGTACCGGCGGATAATGCTCTCCTCCGGCTCTATTCCCAGCTGCGCAAGGGTCTTTGAGACCGCATTGGCCTCCGCCTGATGGAAGTCCAGTATGGTATCGTCCAGGTCCAGCAGCACAAAGACCGGCTGATTGATCTCTCCCATCTGTTTTTATCCTTTCAGCAGTTTCAGTTCCTCGGAGACACGGTCAAAGCGGCTGCCCAGAGAGGCCTTTACCAGCACGCAGTCCCCTTTTCGGATAAGCCGGGGCAGCGCGGCGATCAACTCCTCCCGGGTGTTGAAATGCATTCCTCTCTCTCCTGCCCCCCGGCAAGTCTCAGCGGACAGAGGCCCGCTGGTCAGCACCAGCTCCGCGCCCTTCTCGGCAGCGTAGCGGCCCACGTCAAAGTGCATCTCTCCGCTATTTTCTCCAAGTTCCAGCATATCCCCCAGGATGCACACATGCCGCCCGGGCATTTTCGTCAGGGAGTCTATGCCGCATTTCACGGAGTCGGGGTTTGCGTTATAGCTGTCGTCGATCAGGGTGATAAAGCCCGTGTCGGTGACGGCGGCCCGGCGGCCCACGGTTTCAAAGGAGGCAATGCCCGCTTTGATCTCCTCGTCGCTGAGGCCCATCAGCAGACCCACTGCAGCCCCCTCCAGAGCGGCGTAGATCATGTGGCGGCCATAGGCTTTGATCACCGCTGGGATGCGCCTTTCGCCGTATACGATGTCGCACAGGGTGTCTCCCCCGGCGGACAGGGCAATGTTTTCCGCTCTCACGTCGCAATCCTGCCCCAGTCCGAAGCTGATCTTTTTCTGGCGGCACTGGAGGCCCCGCAGCTTCTCGTCGTCGCCGTTGATGATCACCGGCGCGTCGTCGGCCATAAAGTCCAGCATCTCGGTCTTGGCCCGGAGCACGCCGTCCAGATCGTGGAGAAATTCCAGATGGGCGTGGCCGATCAGGGTAAACACCGCTATGTCGGGCCGGGCGATTCCGGCCAGAACACTCATCTCCCCAAAGCCGGAAATGCCCATCTCCACCACCGCCGCCTGATGCTCGGGGCGGATGCGGGATACGGTCATGGGCACGCCGATCTGATTATTTAAGTTCTTATCCGTTTTCAGTATATTCATCCGCTGGGACAGCACGGCGGAGATCATCTCCTTGGCCGAGGTCTTGCCCACGCTGCCGGTAATGCCGATCAGCGGCAGACGCAGATCACGCCGGTATTCGGCGCAGATCTGTTCCAGAGCCGTCTGTACATCCGGCACCAGAATGACCGGCCGCGTCTCCCCCTCGGGTACGCGCTGGGCCAGACAACAGACCGCCCCCTTGTCGAAAGCGGCGGAGATATAGTCGTGTCCGTCCACCCGCTCACCCTTATAGGCCACAAAAAAGTCCCCGGCTTCCACAGCGCGGCTGTCGATCACCACGCTGCCAAGCTCCGCGTTGAAGTCTCCCTCGCCGCAGATCCGACCGCCGCAGACCGCTGCCGCCCTTGAAATCGTCATTCCTCTCATGGTTCATTCCTCCCGTGGAAGAAGTATAGCATAAATCAAAACTTAGCGCCACAAAAATATATGTCTCTGCCCGGATAATTTTGTTTGCATTGACCCCGGAATTATGCCATACTGTAGGTATGGGAGGGATGCAGAATTGAGTCAGAGTGAGGAAAGAGAAAAAAACATCAGCCGGGTGATTGAGACAGCACTGGAGCTGTTCTTGTCCGACGGCATCGCGGAAACCAGCGTCAACCGCCTCGCCAAAGTCTGCGGCCTGGCCCCCATGTCTATCTACCGCTATTTCGGCAGTAAAGACGCCCTGGTGGCCCAGGTGTGGAGCTATGCCCTGAAACGCTTTTATGAGCAATACATGGAGCAGTACAATGCCCTGTCCCTCGCCCGCTGCAGCGGCTATGAAAAGTTCGTGGCCAGTATGCAGGTCTATTTCAACACCTACTCCGAATTTCCCCGGTGGTACAGCTACACCCGGGAAATGTTCTCCTACCGCTTTACGGAACAAATCGAGGGCGGCGAGATGTACAACGTTTTCTGGAAGTACTATGACAAGGAGATCCCTATCCCTGCCCTGAAAGCCCTGAAGGAGGGTATTGCCGACGGCTCCATCCGGAAAGACGTGAATATTTACGCCGTGTACCAGGTCCTGCTCAACGCCTACACCGGCACTGCCATCTATGAAAACCTGTCCTTCGGCGTGGCGCCGGTGGATATCGTGCGCTTTACCGGAGACCTGATAGCAAATTACATAAAAAATCCAGGTCCCGCTTGTCAATAACGACGGTTTTGCTTTTTCGTCAGAACTCTTTTCCCTTTGTGTGACTTTTGATACGGACTTCAGGCACAGTTTTGATAAAATTTTACCAGACATTGAACTGTGCCTTTTTTTATGGACATAGATGTTAGTACATATAACATCATCGCAGACAGGATTGTCAGGAGGCGATTCAATGAATTTGACAGAAACATACCGCAGCCGTCTGGCTGAGCTGTTCCCCTTCTGGTGCGCACTTAACGCGGAGCAGCAGGAGCGGCTGAAAAACGCGCTGCAGGTGAAATGCGTGGGCAAAAATGAGCTTGTGAGCATCGAAAGTCCGCGCAAGGACGGACTGATACTGGTGCTGGAAGGGCGGCTTCGGGTCTATATCTCGGCGGAAAACGGCCGGGAGATCAGTATTCTTTTCCTCACCAGAGGGGACCCCTTCAGCATCATTACCGTGGACAATGCCGGCCCCTTTGACATCGTGCCCCAGCTCCAGGCCACGGATCGGGCCGTTCTGGCCTACATTCCCAAGGCGGATTTTGTGTCTGTGGCCTACTGTGTGCCCCAGGCTTCGGAGTATCTTCTGAACGTGGCGGCCAGAAACGCCCAGGGCATACTCAACTGCATTGAAAAGCACCTGTTCAGCTCCCTGCGCCACGGTGTGGCCCGCATCATCCTGGAGCAGGCCGAACGGGAAAAGAGCGACAGCATCCATATCACCCACGAGCAGATCGCAAACCACCTGGGCACTACCAGAGAGGTAGTCAGCCGGGAGGTGGAGCAGCTGCGCTGCGCGGGCATCATCTCCACTGCCCGGGGCCGGATCGGCATCCTGGATCGGGGCAGGCTCAGTATTCTGGGGATCATGCGGATCTCATCCGCAAAAACAATAAACTGATCAGGGGAGGAAAAAACATGTATTACAGCAACGGCAACTACGAAGCATTTGCCCATCCCGAGAAACCCGAAGGTATTGAGAAAAAGCACGCCGTGGTGATCGGCGCAGGACTGGCAGGGCTGGCGGCGGCCTGCTTCCTGGTGCGCGACGCCCAGATGCCTGGTGAAAACATCACCATCATGGAGGATATGCCGGTGGCCGGCGGCGCCTGCGACGGCATCCTGAACGTGGACAAGGGCTTTATCATCCGGGGCGGCCGGGAGATGGAGAACCACTTCGAATGTCTCTGGGATCTGTTCCGCAGCATCCCCTCCATCGAAAACCCCGAGGTCTCCGTTCTGGATGAGTACTACTGGCTCAACAAGCACGACCCCAACTATTCTCTCTGCCGCGTCACCGAGAAGCGGGGCCAGAACGCCCACACCGACGGGCTCTTCAGCCTGTCGGATAAGGCCTGCATGGAGATCATGAAGCTATTCTTTATGAAGGACGAGGATCTGTACGGCAAGGCCATCAAGGACATCTGGACCGACGAGGTATTCAACTCCAACTTCTGGTGGTACTGGCGGACCATGTTTGCCTTCAAGGACGAGCACAGCGCCCTGGAGGTCAAAAAGTATATCCACCGCTTCATCCACCACATCGGCGGCCTGCCCGAGCTGAAGGCCCTGAAGTTTACCAAGTACAATCAGTATGAGTCCATGATCCTGCCCATGATCAAGTATCTCCGGGACCACGGGGTCAACTTCATGTTCAACACCTGCGGCACCAACGTGATTTTCGACATCAACCACGCCCGGAAGGTGGCTACACGCATCGAGTACACCGAAAAGGGCGAGCCCAAAGCCATGGATATTGACGAGAACACCCTGGTGTTCTTCACCAACGGCTCCAACTGTTCCAACGCCACCATCGGCGACCACCACACCGCCCCGGGCTTTGACACCTCCGTGGGCGACAGCTGGAAGATGTGGCAGAACATCGCCCGGCAGGACCCCAGCTTTGGCCATCCTGATGAATTTTTGAAGGATCCCGAGCTGACCCAGTGGGAGTCCGCCACCCTGACCACCCTGGATGAGGAGATCATCCCCTACATGCAGGCCATATGCAAGCGTGACCCCAGAAGCGGCATGGTCGTCACCGGCGGTATCGTCACCTGCCGGGACTCCGGCTGGGTGATGAGCTGGACCGTCAACCGTCAGCCTCACTTCAAGGTGCAGCCCAAGAATCAGGTAGTGGTCTGGATCTATGGCCTGTACACCAGCCGCATCGGCGACTATGTGAAAAAGCCCATGCGGGACTGCACCGGCGAGGAGATCGCCAGGGAGTGGCTGTACCATATCGGCGTGCCTCTGGATAAGATTGACCGGCTGGCCGCCAACAGCTGCAATTGCGTCCCGGTCATGATGCCCCGGGTCACCACTTACTTTATCTGCCGCAACAAGGGCGACCGGCCCGACGTGGTGCCCGCGGGCGTAGTGAACTTCGCCTTCATGGGCAACCATGCCGAGACCTTCCGCGACACCGTCTTTACTACCGAATATTCCGTCCGCACCGCCATGGAGGCCGTGTACACCCTCTGCAGCGTGGACCGGGGCGTGCCCGAGGTGTTCAATTCCGTGTACGATGTGCGCGTGCTGCTGGAGAGCACCAAGAAGCTGATGGACGGCAGAAAGCTCACCGACATGAAGCTGCCGCTGCCAAAATTCATCACCAAGCCAGTGATCCGCGCCATTTTGAAGAAGGTGGAAAACACGGAGATCGGCACCCTCCTCCGCCGCTACGACATGGTGGACTTCGACCTGTAAACATTTCCCTGTTCCCTATATCCCCCATAAAGGTCCCGCGCAGCAAGCTGCGCGGGATTTTCATATCGTCATGGGCGAAAAAAGTAGTGCATATGGGAAAGGAATATGTTATAATACTTTTTACGAGTTTTAGAAAAAGGAATTGTATGCTATGAATTACGTTGTGGTGGATCTGGAGTGGAATCAGGCTATGAGCTCCAAGTCCTCCGTTTTCAACAAGCTCCCCATCCATCTTCGGGGAGAGATCATCGAGATCGGCGCCGTCAGGCTGACGGAGGACATGCAGCCGGGAGAGGAATTCACCGTGGACGTGAAGCCCGTCTATTTCCGCCGTATGCACTACAAGGTGAAAAAGATCACCGGCTTTGACAAGGAGCGTCTGGCCCAGGGCATCGCCTTTGCCGACGCGCTGGAGCAGTTTCGCGCCTGGTGCGGCGACGATGTGACCTTCATCACCTGGGGCTGCGACGACCAGGGGATCATGGAGCAGAACATCATCATCCACGACCTGGACTGGGACTGGATCGCCGGCTGGATCAACCTGCAGCTGATCTACAATCTCCAGACCGGCGGGGATAAGAACCAGAAATCTCTGGCCAGCGCCATGGAGCATTTTGAAATTGAGCAGACCCGTGTGGCCCACGACGCGCTGGGCGACGCTTACAACACCGCCCTTGTCTGCTCCAGGCTGGACATGGCAGAGGGTCTGCGCCTCTATCCCGAGGCGGGAAAGATTCTGGCCTCCCGTATGCCCAATTACAAGCCCCCCAGAGAGTACACCGGACCGGAGGCGCTGCTGCACGAGAGCTTCGAGGGCTTTGTGAGCAAGGCCGCCGCCTTTGCCGACGAGAGGATCACCGACCTTGTCTGCCCGGTCTGCGGCGAAAAGCTCAGCGGCCTGAAATGGGTCAACCAGGGCGACCAGCGCTATATGAACATTTTCAGCTGCCAGGAGCACGGCAATTATCTGGTAAGAGCCCGTTTCCACAAAAATGCCGATGACAACTCCTGGACCGCAAACAAGCTGGTCTATCAGGCGGACGAGGGCATGTGCGACTTTTACAAAACCAAATCCACCCAGGCCAGACGCCGGGGCCGGGGCCACACCGCCCGGAAAAACCGCCCGGCCAAGTAGAATTAATCAATATTAAGAGATTTCCCGGGGAAACTGTGATAGAATAAGAACGACAAAGATTTGGAGGATAAAAACATGAAAAAGATCTTGTCTTTGCTCTTTTGCCTTGCCCTTGGTTTCTCTCTCTGCGCCTGCGGCGAACAGACGCCGCCCCCCACCACCCCTGTGCCGGATCAGGTGGAGGCCCCGGTTCTCCCCGTGCCGGAGGACAGCCCGGAGCCGGTCCCCGTGGAAAGCGCAGAACCCGAAGCGAGCGAGGAACCCAGCGCACCTACCGTCACTGTTACCCTCTATAAGGGTGATGATAACGCGGAGTTTGTGATCCCCGTGGAGTGCGAGATCGCCGGGCAGAGCCCTCAGGCCATTGCGGATAAGCTTGTCGAACTGGGTGTATTCAGCGCCCCGGTCACGGCCAACAGCTTCACCGTGGATAACAGCAATGTAATCCATCTGGACATGGGCCAGGATTTTGCCGCGCAGATTTTCTCCAGCGGCACCGCCGGTGAGCACATCATGGTGGGCAGCCTGGTCAACAGCTTCATCAGTGTGTATGAGGCGGACGCCGTGCTGATCACCGTCGACGGCAATCCCTTCGAAAGCGGCCACGCGGTCTATGACTATGCGCTGAGCTTCTTTGAAAACTGAAGATCACAGAAAAAACAGCTCCTACCCGGAGCTGTTTTTATATTTCCTGTCATTCTGAGCCGCACAGCGGTGAAGAATCCCATGCTTAGGACATGGAAGCCCCCGAACACGGGATCCTTCGCTTACGCTCAGGATGACATGGCGGTTTGAAATGACAATGATTGGAGAATGTTGAAGTTAATTCATCCGGAACACACCGCCGGAAACCTCATCACACTGGACGGAGTTTGCCCGCACGTCGCCGCCGACGCTGTCGCAGGTCACGTTGGCCCCGGCGCTGACGCTGCCGCCCACATCGTCGCAGGTGACGCTGCCGCCGGCGGACACATTGCCGCCTACGGTATCACAGGTGACGCTTCCGCCTGCCGTAATACTGCCTCCCACCATATCACAGTTCACGCTGCCGCCGGCATACACGCCCTTGCCAACCTCACCGCAGTCCACGCTGCCGCCGGCCTTGACGTCGCCCTGCACATCCCCCTGGCAGGTGACGGAAAAATCGCTGCAAATATTGATGGCCGGGCCTTCGTAGCAAAACTCGATGCGCTTTTTCTGGTGGCCGTCCACGTTTCCGCTGCCGATATAGTTGTGCCCGCGAAACAGCACGGCGTACAGGGCGTCGTCGTCAGGCCAGGGGTAGTCCGGGGCGCTCTTTTTCGGCTCCTCCTGTACCACCGTCAGGGCCACCGTCTCCCTGCCGAAGAGGGAATCAATGCTGACGCTGAAAAGATCCGCCAGCAGCGGCAGGGTGGAGATGTCCGGGCAGGACACGCCGTTTTCCCACTTGCTCACCGCCTGATAGGATATACCCAGAGCGTTTGCCAGCTGTTCCTGGGTCAGGCCCGCCTCTTTTCGCAGGCGCATGATATTTGTTCCCAGTGTTTCGTTCATTGGAGCTCCTCCTTTTCGTTTCTGTGCCAGATTGTACATATATTCCCGGAAAAAGCCAATAACTTATTCGTTGAAACCACAAAAAGTTAACTCAACCAAAGGTTGAGTTAACTTTTTTATCTATTTTCATCTTGAAAATAGCGTCTGGCGGCCTCCGCGTCCCGCTTGATTTGGGCGGAGAGGGCCTCGAAGGAATCAAACTTCTGCTCGCCCCGGATGAAATCATAAAATTCCACTCTGGCCTGGCGGCCATAGAGGTTGCCCTCATAGTCCAGCAGGTGGCTCTCCACGCTGACACGGTTTTCCTCGCTGACCGTGGGGCGGACGCCTACATTGGTGACGGCCACATAGCTCCTGCCGTTTTCCAGAACGACTTTGGTGGCGTAAACCCCGTGGCGGGGCACCAGCACCCCCTCGGGAAAGTACATGTTGATGGTGGGCGTGCCCATTTTGGTGCCCAGATGGTAGCCGGAATGGACCGTGTCGGACAGCATGTGGGGGTGGCCCAGATAGCGGTTGGCCTCCTTCACATTTCCGGCGCTGATCAGCTCCCGGATATAGGTGGAGCTGACCACTCTGCCGTCCAGAGTGACGGCAGGAATCACGTCGCAGCCAATGCCCCGCTCCGCGCAGTATTCCGTAAGGCGCTGGGGATTGCCCTGGCCCTTATAGCCGAAGCTGAAGTCATGGCCCACCACGATCCAGGCCACGTTCAGCTCCGCAATGATGGAATCCACAAACTCCTGCCAGGGCATACACATCACATGGCGGTTGAAATGGATAAAGACCACGTTGTCTATGCCGAAACAGCGGCGGATAATATCCTCCCGGCCGATGGCGCTGTTGATCAGGGGCACTTCCTTGCCGAACACCAGGTTATCCGGGTGCACGTCGAAGCTGAGCACGGAGGGCATGGCCCCGATCTCCCGGGCCCTTTCCTTTGTCTTGTTCAAAAGGGCGGCGTGACCCACATGCACGCCGTCAAAAAAGCCAAGGGCTATGGCTCTTTTTGTCTCTGCCATGGTTTCTTATACCTCAAAAAAGCTTTTTATGGTTTTCAGCTCTCCGCCGGAGACCTGGCCAATAAGCAGAAATTCTCCGCTTTCGGAATAGACCCGGTAATTTCCCTCCCGGGCGGTACATCTGATCCGGTTCCCGCAGCGAAGCCTCTGCTCCGCCTTTGGGGAGGCCGTCAGCGCAGGATATTCCCGGAAAAGGCTGTCCGTGGGGAGAAGCAGGCTCTCCGCCCGGCCCTCGTCTGCCGCCTGTTGGATCCGGGCAATGGTATGGGCATTTTCCACCCGGAAGTCCCCTGCCTGCACCCGGCGCAGGGAGCTCATGCAGCCGCCGCAGTCCAGCCTTTCGCCAATGTCGTGGCACAGGGTACGGATATAGGTGCCCTTGGAGCAGCGGATATCCAGCTGCCAGTCCCCTTCTTCCTGCCCCAAAAGTTCAAGGGTGGATATGGTGACCGTCCTGGGCTTTCGCTCCACTTCCCCGCCCCGGCGGGCAATGTCATAGAGCTTCTGCCCGTTCAGCTTGATGGCGGAATACATGGGCGGGATCTGGCTGATCTCCCCTTTGAATTCCTCCAGGACAGACAGCAGCTCTTCCCGGCTGACAGAGGCTTCCGCGCTTTTCAGCACCCGGCCCGTGATGTCCTGGGTATCGGTGCTGATCCCCAGACGCAGACCGGCCAGATAGCGCTTGGCATGGCTCTCCGCAAATTCCACGGCACGGGTCGCCCGGCCCACGAACACCACCAGAAGGCCGGTGGCCATGGGGTCCAGGGTGCCGGAGTGGCCGATGCGCCGCTCATGCAAAACGCCCTTGAGCTTTGCCACCACGTCGTTGCTGGTCCAGTCCTGTTCTTTGTCCACAAGAAGGATGCCGTTCATTTCCAGACCTCGTCCACCACGGCCAGAAGCATCCTTTTGGCCTTTTCCGGCGAGCCGGAGATGGTGCAGCCGGCTGCCATGGCGTGTCCGCCGCCGCCAAAAACAGCGCAGATATCGCTGCTGCTGACCTCGGGCGTGGAGCGGACGGAGATCTTGCTGCTGCCGTCCTCCTGTTCGCGGATGGTGATGCTCACCACGCTGCCCTCGGCCTTTCCGGCAAGCCCGGCCAGATCGTCGCAATCGTCCTCGGTGGCGCCGGCACGGTCCATCATCTCCCGGGTTACGGTGGCCACAGTGACCTTGCCGTCCCGGTGAAAGCTCATGCCCGAATAGATCATCCCCTCCAGCTTCATGCGGGCGGGAGAGATCTTGCGGAAAAATTTCGTATTGATCTCCCCGTTGTTGGCCCCACGCTTTAAAAGCTCCGCCGCCGCCTCGAGGGTGCGGGCGTTGGTATTGGAATATTGGAAACAGCCCGTGTCGGTGGAGACGGCGATATACAGCAATGTAGCCTCGTTTTTCGCAACGCTGCCGCAGAGGGCCTTGATCAGCTCCAGAACGATCTCCCCGCAGGAGGAACGTTCGGCCCGGATCAGCTCCTTGGGCGCGTAATGGGAGTTGGTGGGATGGTGGTCGATGCAGAGATTCACCGTTCCCTCAAAGCCCCGGGCAAACATCTTCTCCGTGGCCACATCCACGGACACGATATAGGCGGGGACAAAGCCGCCGGGGGCGAAATACTCCTCCACATAGGGCCGGAGCTTCTCGATGACAGCGTCGTTGGGAAAGAGCCACGCAGTCTTCCCCTTCCGCCGCAGGGCGCTGCACAATGCGGCGGCACTGCCCATGGTGTCCCCGTCCGGGTTTTTATGGGTGACAAGAAGGATATTATCCCGCTCCGAAAGGAGCCTGGCACATTCCTTAAGGTTCATCGTTCTCTTCCCCGTCCTGTCTGATGTCAAGCGAACTGATGACCTGGCTGATGTGGGCGCCGTACTCGATGCTGTGGTCGATCTCGAACACCAGCTCAGGGGTGTAGCGCAGGGAGAGCTTATTGCCCAGCTCCCGCCGGAGCCAGCCGGAGGCCGACTTCAGTCCCTTTTTGAATTCCTTCTCATCCTTCAGTCCCATAACGGAGAGCCAGATTTTGGAATAGCGCAGATCCCCCGTAGTCTCCACCCGGGTGACGCTGATCATACCCTGCTGCACTCTGGGGTCCTTGATCTCCCGCAGGAGGGAGGATAGAACAAACTGAATATCATCGTTGGTCCTTGCAAGTTTATTGGATGCCATATTGATTCTCCTGTTATAAACGGGCGCTTTGGTTGAAAGCGCCCGTTGGATTGGTTTATCTGTTGATCTGCTCCATAACGAAGCACTCTATAATGTCGCCGGGCTTGATGTCGTTGAATTTCTCCACCTGCATACCGCACTCGTAGCCGCTGGCCACTTCCTTCACATCGTCCTTGAAGCGGCGGAGGGAGGCCAGGCTGCCCTCGTGGATAACGATATTGTCCCGCAGCACCCGGACGTCGCAGCCGCGCTGGATCTTGCCGTCGGTGCAGTAGCAGCCGCAGACGGTGCCCACCTTGGAGACCTTGTAGGTCTCGCGCACTTCGGCGTGGCCGATAATGACCTCCTTGAACTGCGGAGCCAGCATACCCTTCATGGCGGCCTCGATCTCGTTGATGCAGTCGTAAATGACCCGGTACATGCGCATATCCACCTTGGACCTTGCGGCGCTGTCCCTGGCGGCGTTGTCCGGGCGGACGTTGAAGCCCACGATAATGGCGCCGGAGGTGGCGGCCAGCATCACGTCAGACTCGTTGATAGCGCCCACAGCGCTGTGGATGACCTTGACCCGGACCTCCTCGTTGGAGATCTTCTCCAGAGAGGTCTTGACCGCCTCGGCAGAGCCCTGCACGTCGGCTTTTACGATAATGTTCAGGGTCTTCATCTCGCCGGCCTGGATCTGGCTGAAAAGATCCTCCAGGCTGACCTTCTTGGTGCCGCCCATGGCGTTGCTGGCCATCTGGACCCGGCGCTCCTCAGCCAGCTCTCTGGCCATGCGCTCGTCGGCCACGGCGTTGAAGGTGTCGCCGGCGCTGGGTACCTCGGACATACCGGAGATCTCCACAGGGGTGGAGGGACCGGCCTCGGTGACCCGCTGGCCCTTGTCGTTGATCATAGTGCGCACACGGCCCACAGCGGTACCGGCGATGATGATATCGCCCAGCTTCAGGGTGCCGTTTTGCACCAGAACGGTCATGATGGGGCCGCGGCCCTTATCCAGCCTTGCCTCAATGACAGCACCTCTGGCCGCCCGGTTGGGATTGGCCTTCAGCTCCTGCACCTCGGCCAGAATGACCAGGTTTTCCAGCAGATTGTCGATTCCCATACCGGTCTTTGCGGAGATCGGGCAGATGATGGTATCGCCGCCCCACTCCTCGGAGACCAGGTCGTACTCGGTGAGCTGCTGCTTGATGCGCTCGGGATTTGCGCCCACGGTGTCCATCTTGTTGATGGCGACCACCACGGGGATATTTGCCGCCTTGGCATGGTTGATGCTCTCCACGGTCTGGGGCATGATGCCGTCGTCCGCGGCCACAACCAGAATGGCGATATCCGTTACCATGGCGCCTCTGGCGCGCATGGAGGTAAAGGCCTCGTGGCCCGGGGTGTCCAGGAAGGTGATGGGGCTGCCGTTGATCTCCACGGTGTAAGCGCCGATATGCTGGGTGATGCCGCCGGCCTCGCCGGAGACCACATTGGCATGGCGGATATAGTCAAGCAGAGAAGTCTTGCCGTGGTCGACATGGCCCATGACCACCACAACGGGGGCCCTGGGCACCAGATCCTCGGGTCTGTCCTCGTGGTCGTCGATGAGCTTCTCCTCAACGGTGACGATGACTTCCTTCTCCACCTTGCAGCCCAGCTCCATGGCCACAAGGGCGGCGGTGTCGTAGTCGACAACCTCGGACACGGAGGCAAAAACGCCCAGCTTGAACAGCTGCTTGATGACCTCGGAGGCAGTCTTTTTCATGCGGGAGGCCAGCTCGCCCACGCTGATCTCGTCGGGGATCTGGACCTTGAGCTGCTGCTTTTTGGCGATCTCCAGCTGGAGCTTCTGCATTTTGTCCCGCTCTTCCTGGCGGCGCTTGGCGGAGGCTGCCTGGGAGTTCTGGCGCTGCTTGTTCTTGTTGCCGATCTTCTCCTTGGTGCCGCCCCGGCCCATATTGCGGCCGCCGGTCTTGTCGCCGGCCATGTCCTCGAATTTCTCGTTATACTTTTCGATGTTCACCGCCACGCCGCCGCGGGTGTCCACCACCCGCTTTTCCGCCACCTGGCGGGGCGTGTGGGGCTTATCCTTTTTCTCCTGTCTGGGCTGCTCCTGGGCCGCTGCGGGGCGGGCAGGCTGCTGGCCCTGCTGGCGGTTATCCTGCTTTGCAGGGGCCTTATCCTGTCTCCCCTGCTGGGCGGGAGCGTTGTTTCTCTGGTTCTGAGGCTGGTTCTGGGGCTGGTTCTGATTCTGGGGCTGGGGTTTACGGGCAGGCTCGGTCTTGGGCTTCACGTTGAAGACCTCCTCAAGGCTTGCCACCTGGTTGTGCTGGGTCATGTACTCGAAGATCACGTCCAGCTCGTTGTTCTCCAGCACCTGCATATGGTTCTTAGGAGGCGCAATATAGTCGGTCAGGATCTGGCCGATGACCTTGGAGGTCACGTTGAAATCCTTTGCCACCTCGTGCACTCTGTACTTAATCATACTCATATATTAGTCCTCCTTTTTCCTGTCCTCTTGTTTCTCTCGTGGGCCTTTGCTTCCTTTTTCCGGCGCTCCGCTTTGGAAAAACGCTGTTCCACACGGGCCGCAGCTTCCTCATACTCCCCCGGCGACAGCTCCGCAAGGAGCTTCATCAGGGCATTGGCAAAGCCGATGTCCGTCACCGCCGCCATGGAGCAGCCGCTTACCCCCACATGGGAAGAGATCTCCTCCTTGGTGAAGGGCAGTGTCAGGCCAACGGTGTTTCGCCCGTAGAGAAAGCCCTCCGCCCTGCTGCGGGCATTGTCGGATGCGTCGCTGGCCAGAAGCAGGAGCTTTGCCTTGCCGCCCCTGACTGCAGCTCCTGTGTTGGTCTCTCCGACCTGAAGGGCGTTGGCCCTTCTCATCATGCCAAGGAGATTCAGCGTTTTTTCCCTCATTGGCCGCCCTCCATCTGTTCATTCAGTTTATCATAGATCTCGGGAGGGATCTGGGCAGAAAAGGCCCGTTCCAGCGCCTTGGACTTGATGGCTTTTTTCAGGCACTGGGGGTCGTGGCAGATGTACGCGCCGCGGCCGGAGGCCTTGCCCTTGAAGTCCAGGCTGATCTCGCCCTCGGGAGAGCGGACCACCCGGATCAGCTCCTTTTTGGGCTTTGCTTCACGGCAGCCGAGACACTGCCGCATGGGGATCTTCTTTTGCATTCTGCTGCCGCCTTTCCTTTTGATTGATTATGCCTCAGACTCGGGCTTGATGTCGATCTTATAGCCGGTGAGCTTGGCTGCCAGTCTGGCGTTCTGGCCCTCCTTGCCGATGGCAAGAGAGAGCTGGCCGTCGGGCACGATGACCCGGCAGCTCTTTCCGTCCTCCAGCATGGTGACGCTGACCACTTCGGAGGGGGAAAGGGATGCTGCGATGTATTCCTCGGGGGATTCGCTGTATTTGACGATGTCGATCTTCTCGCCGCCCAGCTCATTGACGATGCTGGCTACGCGCCCGCCCTTGGGGCCGACGCAGGCGCCGATGGGGTCCACGTCCGGGTCGCTGGACCAGACGGCCATTTTGGTGCGGCTTCCAGCCTCGCGGGCGATGGACTTGATCTCCACGGTTCCGTCAAAAATTTCGGGCACTTCCAGCTCGAACAGGCGCTTGACCAGGCCGGGATGGGTGCGGCTGATGAGTACCTGGGGCCCGCGGGTGGAATTTCTGACCTCCACCACATAGACCTTGATCCTGTCGCCTTCCTTGAGGGCCTCGGTCTTGATGCGCTCGTTGGGGGCAAGCATTGCCTCGGTAAACTCGCTGTTGGAGGCGATGCGGATGGACACGCTGCCGTTTCTCGGCTCGATATGGGAGACCACGCCGGTGAGGATCTCATGCTCCTTGGAGGTAAATTCCTCATAGATTATGCCCCGCTCGGCCTCGCGGATACCCTGGATAATGACCTGCTTCGCCGCCTGCGCCGCGATACGGCCAAATTTCTTGGTCTCCACAGGAACGCCGATCACGTCGCCCAGCTTTGCCCGGCGGCTGATCTTCTTGGCGGCTTCCAGGTTGATCTCCGTGTTGGGATCCTCCACCTGCTCCACCACAGTCTTTTTCACGCTCATCTCGATGCGCTTTTTATCCTCGTCCAGCAGGATCTCCACGTTGTCGCCGCAGTCCGGGTTATCCCGCCGGAAGGCGGCCAGCATGGCCTGATTGATTTTGTCGTACATGTAGCTTCTGGGAATACCTTTTTCCTTTTCGATATCCTCTACGGCTTCAAAAAATTCTGCGTTCATTTCATTAACCCCTTTTATATCGTTACATGCAGTTTGACCTGTGCTGTCTGTGCCTTGTCAAAAATCATGGTCTCTTTGCCCACGGTGACGCTCACTTTTCCCTGCTCGTAGCCGGCAAGCGTCCCCACAAAGGTCTTGCTTCCATTTACGGGCTGGTACAGCTTCACTTCCACCTGGCTTCCCATGAACTGTTCAAAGTCGGACGGACGCTTCAGCTCCCGCTCCGCCCCGGCGGAACCAACCTCGAACACATAGCTGTCCGGAATGGGGTCCGCTTCATCCAGGATGGGATCCATCCGGCGGCTGATGCGCTCACAGTCGTCAATGGAGACGCCGCCTTCTTTATCGATAAATACGCGGAGATACCAGGAACCGGCCTCGCGCACATACTCCACGTCCCAGAGGGAACAGCCTTCCTCCTCCACAATGGGCCTGGCCAGAGCCGTTACCTTGTCCGTGATCTTACTCATGCTTCACTCACTTCCCGATCGTTATGGGTTTATGTTCGTAAAAAAGAGTGGGCGTTTGCCCACTCCATTGAGAAAAATAAACCTTACATTGAGATAATACCACTATACCGCGTATATTGCAAGCTTTTTTTATCAAAATACAGAGGAACAATCGTTTACGCCCGCCGATCAATAGGTGAAGTTGGAATGATAATGGGCATAAAATTCCTCATAACAGAGGTCGTGCTCCATGATGAAGGTAGCCGCCTCCTTGCCAACATAGCGGTAGTGCCAGGGCTCGTCCCAGCCGGTGAGCAGCAGCTTCTTTGTGGGGTAGCGCTTGATGAAGCCGTACTCCGCGCAGTGCTCGTCCAGCCAGGCGTAAAACTCCTGATTCATGTTCTCGTAGACCCAGCTGCTGTATTTTTTGTCCATCAGGTCCACAGCCAGACCCAGCTGATGCTCGCTGCTGCCGGGGAAGGCGGTGATGGTCCGGGCCTCTTCCACGGCGTCCTGGTATTTGGGCTCCATATAGTCATAAACCCCCATACCGGCGGCGACCTGGCTTGCCTTGCTGTTGAACAGGTAGTTCTGCAGATCGTAGGTGCGGTAGGCGCCGGCCACATAGATGGTGAAGCCCGCTTCCTCCGCCGCGTCCATCAGCGCTTCCAGATATGGCAGCGCTACTGCGGAAAGGCTGTATTGAGAGCCGGGGATCTGTTCCAGATTCTCGGGGATAAAGGCCGAGGACAGAAGGAAGTTGGTCTCGTCCCGGACCATTCTGTATTGGTTGGAGGGATCCTCGAAGTTGATCTCCGGCCAGTCAAGCAGATCCTCCGCCGTGGGCTCAGCCTCAGCGTTGGGGTCTTCAAAAATCACGCTGTCGCTGCTGACATAGGCCCCGCTGGCCCCGCCCATGATCACGCTGGCGGTATTGTCCAGCCGGGCGTCGATGATGGTATAAAGAACAAGGCAAAGAGCTGCCATTTCAAACAGCCAGAGCAATTTATTCCGTTTCAACTCCCGCACCTGCCTTTCGCTCGTAAAATTACTGAATGGTATTATAGCACCATTACAGCATGAATTCAAGCACAAGTGCCCTTCCCCGGCCCCACATAGGGCCCCATATAGGCCCATTTTCCGCCAAAGTTGCAGATTGTTTACATTTTCCCCCGGTTTTCCAGGTACTCGATGGCCATTTTATAGCCCGAGAAGCCGAATCCGGCGTAGGTCTTTTCGCAGGCCATGCCGGCGTAGGAGATGTGGCGGAAGCACTCCCGCTCGTTCACATCGGAAAGATGGACCTCCACCGCCGGGATTGACACTGCCTTCAGCGCGTCCAGAATGGCCACGCTGGTGTGAGTATAGGCGGCGGGGTTGATAACGATGCCGTCCGTATTGCCGTAGGCCGCCTGAATTTTATCCACAATGTCCCCCTCGTGATTGGACTGGAACACTTCACAGACGATCCCCTTATCGGCGCAGATTTGGTTTACATAATTCACAAGGTCCTGATAGGTCTGTCTGCCGTAGATGTCCGGCTCACGGATGCCCAGCATGTTCAGGTTTGGCCCGTTGATAATCAGAAGTTTCATTTCACATAGCCTCCAGAATCTGCTTTACGGTGTTCTCCACGCTGCCGTTATTGTCCGCGATGCAGTCCGCTGCGGCGCGGTACATGGGCTCGCGCACTTTGAACATCTCCGTCAGGGAATTGGTCTGGGACAGGGGCCGCCCGTCCCTGGGCAGCAGGGACAGGTCTCTCAGCAGCCAGACGATCAGGGAGTTCTGGCGCATGGGGTCAAAATTTTCCTGCCGGGTGACCACGCCGCCGCCGGTGGCAATGACAAGGCCGCTCTCCTGGGAGACCTGACACAGGGCCTGATGCTCGATACGGCGGAAGCCCTCCTCCCCGTCTCTGGCGAAGATTTCCGGGATAGAACAGCCGGCCAACTCCACAATACGCTCATCCACATCCACCAGCTTCCTGTTTAAGCTTGCCGCCAGGGCCGCGCCCACAGTGGATTTGCCGCTGCCGGGCATACCGATAAGCATGATGTTCCGGGTATTTCGCTCCAGCTCGGCCTTGATGGAATAAACGGCCTCATCGCCGATGGGGCGGCCGTCAAAATATTCCGCGGCGGCCTTTGCCTGGGCCACCAGCATACCCAGGCCGTTGGCGCAGGGGATGCCCCGCTTTTCCGCCTCCAGCAGCAGCTGGGTCTTTGCCGGGTTATACACCACGTCAAACACGCCCTCCAGGGCGGGGAAAAGCGCCAGATCAACGGGGCTGACCCCGGCCTTGGGGTACATGCCCACAGGCGTGGCGTTGACCAGTATTTTTGCATCAGCGTGGCGGTCAAGATTATCATAGTTGTCCTCGCCGCCGCGGGAGATGACCACCACGGGAGATGCGCCCAGATCCCGCAGAGCAGCCTGCACAGTGACGGAGGCGCCGCCGGTACCCAGCACCAGAGCCTTTTTGCCCTTCACATCGGCCCCGGCGTTTTTCAGCAGCCACAGAAAGCCGTCATAGTCGGTATTGTGGCCCAAAAGCGTACCGTCCGGCCGCTTCACAATGGTGTTGACGCTTCCGATGCTCCGGGCGGCCTCCGTCAGCTCGTCACAGTAAGGGATGACCGTCTTTTTATAAGGAATGGTCACATTCAGCCCGTCGTATTCCTTCTTTTCCAGAAAAGGCCCCACCTGCTCCGGGCTCAGCTCATAGAGCCTGTATTCATAATCGGCCAGCTTACCGTGGATGGCAGGAGAAAAGCTGTGGCCCAGCTTTTCTCCGATCAGCCCGCAGCGTTTTTGCTTATCCATATCAGCAGATCACCTCGTTGTATGTGCCCAGATAGCGGAATTCCTCGCTCTCTGACTCCAGATCAAGAAACAGCTTTTCCATCTCCGGTGCATAAACGGAGGACTCGATATCAAAATAGAACATAAACTCAAACTCCCGGTCCGGCAGGGGGCGGCTCTCCAGCTTGCGCAGGTTAATGCCCAGAGCATAGAACTTGGACAGCACGTTATACAACGAGCCGGGCTTGTGGGAGATGATCATCATAAAGGAGGTGCGGTCGGCCCCCGGGTAGATCTCCGGCTTTTTGGAGATGCAGATGAAGCGGGTGTAGTTATTGTCCTGGTCCTGCACATTGGCCTTCAGCGTCTGGAGTCCGTAATGCTCCGCACAGAAGCGGGAGGACAGAGCGGCCACGCCCGGGTCCTCGGACTGGGCCACCATTTTGGCCGCCACAGCGGTGTTCTCCACCACCGTGACCTTCACGCCCTTCATGGAGCCAAGAAAACCGGCACACTGGTTGATGGCCTGCTCGTGGGAGAAAATCTCCTTCACGTCGGAAAGCTTCGTGCCGTACTTTGCCAGCAGATTGTGGCTGACCTTCAGCCGGGCAGAGCGGACAATAGAGAAGTTATGCCGCAGCATCAGGTCATAAATGGTGTTGACGGAGCCGGCGGTGCTGTTTTCAATGGGCAGGATGCCATACTGGCACATACCGCTCTCCACCGCCTTGAACACGTTGTCAAAGCTCTTGAAATACATAATGCTGGGGGATTTGAAAATGCTGTCGCAGGCAATCTGGGAATAGGCCCCCTCAATGCCCTGGCAGGCCACCATGGCCCGCTGAGGGAAGAGCTTGGGCGTATTTTCCAGGGCTTCCTTCACGCCCTCGTAGACCTGGGACTTCTTGCCGGAACGGATATTCTGGTAGGACCGGCTGGCGGCCATGATGGTGCGGAAAAGGGACTCGGTGTAGTCGGCAAACTCCTCCCCCGCCTCTTCGGCCACCCGGGCCAGCAGCGCCCGCTCCCGGCCCGGGGCCAGGGTGGGCATGTCGTGCTCTTTCTTATACGCGGCGATCTTATCCGACACCTGCATACGCTCCTTAAAGAGCGCGATCATTTTATCGTCGATCCGGTCGATCTCGCCTCTCAGCCGGTCAAGTTCGTTGTTCATGTTGATTATCTCCCCTCGATCAGTTATCCAATATGGCGTCCAGCAGGGCGATGGCCGTTACCGCCTCTACCACGGGCACGGCCCGGGGGACGATGCAGGGATCATGCCTGCCCACAACGCGAAGTTCCGTCTCCTCCATGGTGGAAAGCCGCACGCTCTGCTGGGGCCTGGCAATGGAGGGTGTGGGTTTGAAAGCGGCAGTGAATACAATGGGCATTCCGGTGCTGATACCGCCCAGTATTCCGCCCGCGTTATTGCTCAGGGTCTGTATTTTCCCGTCTTTCACGGTGTAGGGGTCGTTGTTTTCCGCGCCTGTCAGCCTTGCGGCTTCAAAGCCCGCGCCAAATTCAATGCCCTTTACCGCCGGGATGCCGAAGATGGCGGAGGCGATCTTCCCGTCCAGGCCGCCGAAGAGCGCTCCGCCCAGGCCCACAGGGACGCCGGTGACGATACACTCCACCGTGCCGCCTATGGAATCGCCCTCCGCCGAGGCGGCGAGGATCCGCTTTCGCATCTCCTCCCCTTTCTCCGCAGAGAGTGTGGGAAACTCCGCCCCTCTCACCCGGTCAAGGGCCTCCTGTGAGACCCCCATGGGGTCAAAAGCCTGGTCCTGTACATCGCCCACGGAGCGGATATGTGCCCCGATCTGTATGCCCTTTCGGGCAAGGATCTGAAGACAGATGCCCCCGGCGATACACAGCGGGGCCGTCAGTCTGCCGGAAAAATGGCCGCCGCCCCGCACGTCCTGAAAGCCGCCGAATTTCACCTGGGCCGGGTAGTCCGCGTGGGCGGGCCGGGGCGTCTCCTTCAAAAATTCATAATCCTTGGAGCGGGTATTGGTGTTTTCGATAATGGCCGCCAGAGGCGCGCCGCAGGTGATATCGTCAACCAGCCCGCAGAGGATCTTCACCTCGTCGGCCTCCCGCCGGGGCGTGGAAACCGGGCTTTTACCGGGAGCCCGGCGCTGCATGAAGCGGCCCAGCTCCTCCCGGTCCACCCGCTCTCCGGCGGGCAGGCCGTCCACGCATACGCCGATGGCCTCCGCGTGGGACTGGCCAAAAACCGAAACTTTGATTTTATTCCCCCAGGTCGAGGACATCCAGGTCACCTCCAAGTTCTCTGTATACCTGCCAGAAATCCGGGTAGGATTTCCGCACACACTCCGCGCCTTTCAGCAGCGTTTCCCCGCCTGGCGCGCAGGTAGCGGCTACGGCGCACATCATGGCGATCCGGTGGTCGTTGCAGCAGTCGATCACCGCGCCGCCCTTCAGCCTGTTAACGCCGCGGATCAGCAGGGCGTCGGGCAGTTCCTCCACTCTGGCTCCCATGGCGTTCAACGCGGCAGTGACGGCGGAGAGCCGGTCACTCTCCTTGATCCGGAGCCGGGCAGCACCGCATATGCGGCAGTCCCCTTTCCGCAATGCGGCCATGGCCGCCAGCGGCGGCACCAGATCCGGGCACTGGGATACGTCGATCTCCATGTTTCCCTCCTGGCTCAGCAGGGCCGCGAACTCCGCGATCCGTCTGTCGCCCTGGAGAGAGTGTTCATTCATGCCCTGGATCTCCACATCGCTGCCCAGATTCCTTGCAGCATACCAGAAGCCCGCCTGGGACCAATCTGCCTCCACGGATACCTCCATGGGCCGGTAGCTCTGCCCACAGACGGTGTAGCCGCCTTCGGACAGTTCTTCAACGCCGAGACCGGCTGCCGCCATAGCCTGTACGGTCATGCGGATATAGTCTTCCGATTCCAGGGCCGTGGTGGGGAGGATCTTCGACTCTCCCTCCAGCAGAGGCAAAGCGAAGAGAAGCCCGGTGAAAAACTGGCTGGACACATTGCCGGGAAGCCGGTACTCCCCTGCTCTCAGCCGCCCTTCCACCTTGAGCGTATCGTCCTTTTGTTGGTATTTTATGCCCATCCGGTCAAACAGATCAAAATAGGGCTGTTGGGGCCGCTGCATCAGCCTGCCCCGGCCGGTAAACTCCGCGCCTCCCGCCACCGCCAGAGCGATAGGGATGAAAAAGCGCAGGGTGGAGCCGGATTCGCCGCAGTCCAGATGCGGCAGCGCCCCTGTATATTCCTTTCCGCCGATGCCCTCCACGGCGATGACGCCGCTCTCCCGCTCCGTCCAGCTTGCGCCCAGGGCGCTGATGCAGCTGAGCGTGGCGCGGATATCCTGTGAAAAGGCAATATTTTTAATGATGCTCCTGCCCTGGGCCAGGGCGGCGCAGATGATGAGTCTGTGTGCCTGACTTTTGCTGGGCGGCGGCGTCACCGCTCCGTGCAGGGACACAGGTCTGATCCTTACATCCATGGCTTTATCTCTTTCCCAGGGCGATCAACTCGCCCAGTTGCTCAAATGGGGTTTTTTGCAGCGTACATACGCCGAAAGACTCCGGCAGCACCAGCGTGATGGTCCCGCCGCTGCGCTTTTTGTCTGAAACGGCCGCCTCAAGAAGGGCCTCCGCCGGGTATTCGCAGTCTTGGGGCAAGCCGAATTTTTTCAGCAGCAGCTCTGCCTTTTCCAGGCACTCTTCGTCGCATATGCCCTTTTTCCGGCAGGCCCGGATCATCATGGCCATGCCCACTGCCACGGCCATGCCGTGGTACCAGCTGTAACCGCTGCATTTTTCAATGGCGTGACCGATGGTATGGCCGAAGTTCAAAAGCTGCCTTGTACCCAGGTCAAATTCGTCCTCCGTCACCACATCCCGCTTGATCTTCACGCACTCGGCGATGATCTCTTCGATCCGCTCCTCCGGCTTTTCCGCCAGCAGCAGCTCCTGCAGGGGACCCTGGCGGATAAAGGCGTATTTGACTACCTCCGCCCAGCCCTCGGTATACACCTCGGGAGGCAGCGTCTTCAGGCAGTCGGTATCGCAGACCACCAACGCGGGCTGGGAGAACACGCCCATCTGGTTTTTGCCCGCTTTCAGATTCACGGCGGTCTTGCCGCCAACGGAGGAGTCCACCGCCGCAAGCAGGGTTGTGGGAAGCTGTACGCAGGTGATTCCCCGCTGATACAGGGCTGCCGCAAGGCCCGCCATGTCCCCGGTAACGCCGCCGCCCAGGGCAAACACCGCGTCTGCCCTTGTCAGCTGATGCTCCGCCAGGAAGTTCAGGATATCCACAAGCGTGTCCGCCGTTTTGGACTTTTCCCCGGCGGGGTACACCGTGGAGCAGACCGAAAAGCCCGCCCTTTCCAGGCTCTCCCGGACAGCTTCCCCGTAGAGAGGAAAGACGTTGCTGCCGGCGACGATCACGGCCTTTCTCCCCCGGATCAGGGGGGCGGCAAGTTCACCGGTCTGTCCGATAAGGCCGCTGCCCACCACTACCTTGTAGGGTCTGGCTGTGTTGATCTCTATGGTTTTCATGGCGCGTCCACCTTTTCCTTGCATATCCTGCCCTCGGCCAGAAGGCCGCGCAGGCGCTCGGCGTCATCCCGGGCCATAGCGTCCCGGTACTCCTGCAAATGGCCGATCACCAGGTCCAGCTCCTCCATCAGATGATCCTTGTTTTCCAGAAACAGCTCTGTCCACATGTTCTCATTCAGCCAGGCAACCCTTGTCAGGTCCTTGTAGCTTCCGGCGGAGTAGCCCTTGTGCTCCTGGGCACGGGGACTTTTCACATAGGCATTGGAAAGGATGTGGCACATCTGGGAGGTGTAGGCGATCATGGCGTCGTGATGCTCCGCCGTAGTTACGGTCACATGAGCAAAGCCTGCCGGGATCAGGATCTTCTTGATCCGCTCCAGCAGCAAAATGTCGTCCGCCTCCGGGGGCACGATGATCATGGACGCGCCGTCAAACATGTCCGCCCGGCTTTTGGCATAGCCGGAAAACTGGGTTCCTGCCATGGGGTGTCCGCCAACGAAGGTGAAGCCGTACTGCTCCGCCAGAGCGAAACCGGCCTTACACACCAGCCGCTTTGTGCCGCAGCAGTCGATCACCAGGGCGTTTTTGGGGATGACCGGGGCATTTTCTTCCAGAAATTCAATGGCTTTCCGGGGATACAGGCAGATGAAAACGGCGTCACACTGTGCCATGGTCTCCTTATTCAGCTCCCCTGCCAGGGTGCCCTCCAGTTTGGCGTAATCCTGTACCACCTTGTTGCGGTTATAGCCGTAGACCTCATGCCCGCTCTTGTGGTAGGCGCGGGCCAGAGAGCCTCCGATCAGTCCCAAACCGACGATCCCGATTTTCATGGTCATCCCTCCTTTTCAAAAGCTTATTCGGCCAGAGCCGCTCTGACCCTGTTTACCGTCCGGGCCACGTCCTCATACTGCTCGGGCCGCAGAGACTGGGCGCCGTCGCACAGGGCGTGGGGCGGGTCGTTGTGGACCTCGATGATCAGTCCGTCGCAGCCGGCCGCCGCGGCGGCCACGGCCATGGGCTTCACATACCGGGCCACGCCGGTGGCGTGGCTGGGGTCAATGACCACGGGCAGGTGGGTCAACTCGTGAAGCACGGGGATAGCGGACAGGTCCAGGGTGTTTCTGGTGGCCGTCTCAAAGGTACGGATGCCCCGCTCACAGAGAATGATGTTCTCGTTGCCGCCGGACATGATGTATTCCGCCGCCATCAGCAGTTCCTTGATGGTGTTGGCAAGGCCCCGTTTGAGGAGGATGGGCTTGTTGGTGTGGCCCAGCTCCTTCAGCAGCTCAAAATTCTGCATATTTCTTGCGCCCACCTGGATCAGGTCCACATTTTCAAACAGGGGCAGATGGTTTGCGTTCATGATTTCCGTGACGATGGGCAGCCCGGTGATCTTCTTTGCCTCCAGCAGCAGCTCCAGCCCATCAGCCTTCAGGCCCTGAAAATCGTAGGGAGAGGTTCTGGGCTTGAATGCGCCGCCCCGGAGCATGTTGGCGCCTGCCGCCTTTACGTCCTGGGCGATGGAGATGATCTGGTCGTGGTTCTCCACGGAGCAGGGACCGGCGATCATGGCAAAGTTTCCCCCGCCCACCTTGACGCCGGACACATCGATCACGCTGTCCAGAGGGTGGAATTTCCGGTTGGCGCTCTTGAAGGGCTCAGACACGCGCTTGACAGTGTCCACAATGTCCAGCCCCATGATCAGATCCTCGTCCAGCTTGGAGGTGTCGCCGATGACACCCAGGACTGTAGTATACTCTCCCTTGGATACGTGGGTGATCAGGTTCTGGGACTCGATCCAGCGGATGAGATCCTGTATTCTCTCTTCGTTTACATTGGGTTTTACAATGATGATCATTTTACTCTCCCTTTCTTTTCCTGCCGCCGCAGGTACAAAAAAAGCCTGCGGTGATGTGTTTATCCACCGCAGGCTGTAAATTACGATTTTTTCTTTCTCAGACCATGGAAAAAACCGGTTTTGTTGCAGCGAAAAACACTCTTACCCTGTTGACGATAAAGCCAAAAAAGTAAAAGTAAAAATAATATGCGTAAGCTGCAAACAGGTTCTTCATTGACTGAGCTCCTTGAGAATGCTTTTAAGCGCTCTAATCATAGCACTTTAAATTGCCGCCGTCAACAGGCTACGACGCAGGTTTTTCAAAATTTTTTGTTTTCTTTACCCCTATCGCCCCCTCAGAGATCAGGGGCAGCCGCTCTCCCCCAGGCTCAGTCTCAGCTTTTCCAGAGCTTTCTTTTCTATCCGCGATACATAAGAGCGGCTGATGCCGCAGAGCAGGGCAGTCTCCTTTTGGGTCATGGGAGGCGCACCATCCAGACCGTAGCGCAGGCGGATAATCTTTGCCTCCCGTTTTGTCAGGGCCGTCTCGATGCTTTTTTTCAGTTCTTCGCACAGCTCCGCGTTGCCGATCCGCTCGGCCATATCATCCTCCTGGGCCACCACGTCCATCATAGACAGGCCGCCGTCCCCCTCCACATCAAGCGCCTCCGACAGGCTCACATCTCCCGCCGATTTTTTTCTGCTGCGAAAGTGCATCAGTATCTCATTCGCTATCCTCTCCCAACGGATACATAGGTTTGTCAATGGGTGGCAAATCCGCCTCTCCATCCTCTGCAAAGAGGTAAACATAGGCATTTTTGCCGTCCCAGACCACCTTTTTGACGATGGTGCGCAGCAGGCGGCGTTTTTCCTCCAGCGTGGCAGAATCCACCGCGCTGGCAAACGACTCGATCATTTCCTGATGGAAGGCAAACTCCTGATGCAGCATCCGGCTCTGCTCGGTGAGCGCTTCCAGCTCGGCAAGGTGCAGCTGCTGCGTCTCACTCTCCTGATGAAGCGTGTCGATCTGCTCCATGACGTATTTGGCTGAGGTCTCGCTGGCAACGGACAGGGACTCCACCAGCCGCTTGATGCGGTCCTCCGTTTCGGCGTGTTTTTCCCGGAGCAGCGCCAGCTCTGCATCGTAGCCCTCCTTGCTGCCGCTGATAACCTTCTTGGTCTGCGCCAGCAGCCGGGCAAGGGTTTCCTTGTCGGCGGATAGCTTGCGGATCTCTTCGATAATTTTGGCGTCCAGCGTGTTGCCGTTGCAGTTCTTCATGCCGCAGACCGTGCCGTGGCTGCGCTCCTTGGTGGAGCACATGTAGGTGTAGATCAGCTCGCCGTCCGCATTCTTGCGGTTGGTCAGCTTCGGGCGCATATAATCGCCGCATTCGCCGCAGCGCAGAAGCCCGGACAGCAGCGCCACGTTGCTGCGCGGCCTGCGGTAGCTCTTGGATTTGTTCACGTCCAGCATGGCCTGCACTCGCACCCAATCGCTGCCCGCGACGATGCCGGGGTGCTTGCCCACCGCCACGATCCATTCCTCCATGGGGCGGATCTGGTTTGCCTTGCCCGCGCGCTGCAAGGTTCGGTTATAGGCCATGATGCCGTGCTCGCCGTCGAACTCCGAGCGCTCAGCAAATAGATCCACATGGTTCTCTTTCAGATACGCATACGCCGTCTCGTCGGCAATCATGTAGACCGGATTGGTCAGAATGCCCCGGATGGCAAAGCGTGTGAACTGCTTGCCGCGTTTCGTGACGCAGCGGTGCTCCAGCAGATACTGGTCGGTCTTGCTGAGAGAGCCGGTCT
>JALFVN010000074.1 GCA_022787565.1 Clostridiales bacterium
GTTTAGTACAATTTTTTTTGGTGATTAAATTATACATCAAAAAGGAACAGGATTCCTTATATTTTGGGTGTTTTTTGAAAGTTGTGTATATTCAATACAACAGATTTAGCGTTTTGTGGATAAGACTGCGGAAACTCAAGAAGTTTCTATGTCCTTGCAATTCGGGCTGTTTTATGGTATCCTTAGCAGGAAAACTACACTAAAAAACTGAACTGATTGGAGAAATTATGAGTAAGACACGGTTGGACATCCCTATGCTGGGTGTCATTTTCTCTCTGGCCTGGCCCACCATGCTGCAGGAGCTGATGCAGACGGCGGTGCAGTATATCGACACCGCCATGGTCGGCTCTCTGGGCACCCAGGCTACCGCAGCGGTGGGGGCCACCGGCACGGTTTCCTGGCTGGTAAACGGCACCGTATCCGCGCTGGGCGTGGGATTCTTGGCCTGCATTTCCCAGGCCATGGGCGCGGGAGCGCAGGAGCGGGCTAAACGAGCCGCTGCCCAGTCTGCCCTTGTGGCGCTCATCTTTGGTACCGTCCTGACGGTTCTCACGACCACTCTCAGTAGCTCCATTGTCCGGTGGATGCAGGTCGCGCCGGTCATCCGGGACGCGGCGACACAGTATTTCCGCATTTTGTATCTGCCTATGCTGTTTCGTACCATGAATATTCTGTTCAGCATGGTGCTCCGAGCTGTGGGCGACTCCCGAACGCCCATGCAGGTTGGATTGCGGGTAAACTGCCTGAATGTCCTTCTGAATACGCTCTTAATCTACCCTGCCAGAACAGTACATCTGATGGGCATTTCCTTCCCAATGTGGGGCGCCGGCTGGGGAATCAACGGCGCGGCTGCCGCCAGCGCCATCGCTTACACCTACGGCGGAATCTCCATGGCGGTCAGGCTGTGGCAACACCCCCTGATTTCGCCACGGGGGCAGCGGTTTACGCCGGATCTTCAGGTGCTGAAGCCCTGCCTGAAGGTAGCGATTCCAAATATGTTCCAGCGCTTCGGTACCTCTCTGGGCTATGTGGCCTTTGCATCCATGATTAACGCGTTGGGGGATGTGTCAGCCGCGGCCCACACCGTTGCCAATACGGTGGAATCCCTGTTTTACATTCCCGGCTGGGGAATGCAGACTGCCGCGGCAGCGCTGGCAGGCAACGCCTACGGCGCCCGGGACGGCAGAAAGCTGAGAAGCCTTGGCCGCACCTTTCTTCCTCTGGAGGTCGGGCTGATGCTGTTTTCCGGCGGCATGCTCTTCCTGTTCGCGCCCCAGCTGGTGGGCCTGTTTACCAGAGACCCTGAGGTTACGAAGCTCAGCGTCACAGTATTGCGGATGGTTGCGGTGTCCGAGCCATTCTATGGGGTGCCCATTGTTCTGGAGGGACTGATGCAGGGTGTCGGAAAAACCATGGTTCCGTTCCTGTTCAACATCGCCGGAATGTGGGGCGTCCGAATTTTTGGTACGTTCCTGTGTACCCGCCTGCTGGGGATGGGGCTGGTCAGCGCCTGGGGGTGCATGGTCGGTCACAATCTGCTACTGTTCGTTCTCTTCACCGTCTATTACGCCGCTGGAAAGGCTCTGCCCGAACTGAAAGACGGTGATACGACAGAAGCCTTATAACACAATTTGGGGATCTATTTGGGTGCGTCCTTCGGCGCGCCCATTTTTTGTTCAAAACAGCCGGTACATCGTGATTTGCGATGCACCGGCTGAAGCGCAATGAAAATATGTCAATTATTTGATAAGTTGTTGCGTTTCCCAAAAGAACTCTACTTCCTCGGCGGCTTGACATTCTCTGCCGCGTCGATATCGCCAGAGATGGCTCCATGCTCTTTTTCAAAGGCTTTGATGTCGTCACGAATCAGGCACAGAATATGACTGTTGATGGAGCGGCCCTCATAATCCGCCACATAACCAATCTTTTTGAGCATTGCTTCTTCAATTCGGATGGAAACGCTCTTAACCGCCACAAATATCGCCTCACTATAAAATATCTTGAGTTTCCGCAAACTGTAATTTCAAAATGAATATAGTCTATCAAAGTACCAATCTGCCCAACTTTTGAAAAGATATAGAGTGGCAGCTTTATGAATAGAGGCACTTTAATAAGCCCCGCCGGAACCGGACTTCGGGAG
>JALFVN010000058.1 GCA_022787565.1 Clostridiales bacterium
GAAACACGGTTTACAACGTCCTGCCAAGCGTCTGAGTTCGTTATTCTCCTTGACTTACGGAAAGTAAGCCTGCGTCGTCTGCCTCCCCAGCCACATGGCAGGACGCTGTAAACTCCGCAGGACCTGACGGAGAGAAAAAACTGGCCCAGACGCGGCCACAGGGCGAAGATGGGCTGACGCCCATCAAGACCGAGAACAAAGTATGGGCAGGCTTTTTTCCACCGTCAGGCGTATTGCCCCTTGTCTACTGATGGTAAAACAGGCTGTCAAAACCATGCGCTGATTGCCGGCAGAAGCAGCGTTTTGCGTTCTTCAGAGCGCGGAGGTTGAAGCGGTCAAAAATCTCCCTCAGAGACTTTTTTAATAAGCTGAAAAATCCCCTGCTCAGGCAGGGGATTTTTAGGTTCAGGCGTTTTCGGTTTTTTTGCTTTTGGGCTTGAAATCCGGCTCGGTGCCGTTGAGCAGGCGTTTGATGTTGCCCCGGTGCTGGAAAATGACCAGGCACATGGACACGACAGCCAGGATCAGCCGCGGGGTGCTCACATGGAAGACCAGAGAACCTACCGTTATGGCCAGCGCCCCGAAGACGGAGCCCAGAGAGACCTTTTTGGACGCCACGGCAAACAGGCCGAAGCTGCCGAACACCAGCAGGCCCACCCGCCAGTCGATCATCAGGCTCAGCAGCCCGCCCACGGACACGCCCTTGCCGCCGCGGAACTGGTGAAACACCGGGAAGCAGTGCCCCACGATGCAGGCGATGCCCCCGGCCATCAGGCCCACATCGCCCAGGAGCAGGTAGCCCAGCAGCACCGCCAGCGCGGCCTTGATCATGTCGCCCAGCAGGGTGATCACCCCCGCCTTCATGCCGAAAACCCGGGCCATATTGGTGGCGCCGGCATTTCCGCTGCCCTCTTTGCGGACGTCCCTGCCCATCCCCACAGACAGGCACACCGATACACTGATCGAGCCAAGCAGATAGCCCGCAATGATAACGAACAGAATCTTTAAGGTTTCCATTTTTTGCTCCTGATAGTTCAAAATTTAAAAGCAAATTCCTGTGGCTGCAATTATACACGCCCCGGAATCCTTTTTCAACGACTTATTCACTTATTTACGATTTCTTTAAAATTCAGGGCCGGGCGGCCGAAATATTGCGATTTTTATGACAATATCTTGACTTTTTTCCCTTGTCGGGTAGATAATGTCTGCACGAAAAATGACACCCGGAGTTGATCTGATGATAGTCGCCGCGCTGATAAAAAAGATAATTTCCCTGTTTCTGATCCTGTTCGCGGGAACGCTGCTGGTCCGCCTGAAGATCCTGAAGGCTCAGGACAGCAAGGTACTGTCCCTGCTGACGCTGTATCTCATTGTCCCCTGCGTGATCATCAACGCCTTTCAGGTGGAGTATTCCCCGGCGCTCCGGGGCGGGCTTCTGCTGGCGCTGTGCGCGTCGCTGATCATTCAGCTGTTCATGGTCCTTTTCTCCCATCTGCTGAAAAGACCGCTGAAGCTGGACCCGGTTGAGCAGACCTCCATTGTTTATCCCAACGCGGCCAATCTGGTTATTCCTCTGGTCAGCGCCATGCTGGGAGATGAATGGATCATCTTCTCCACCCCCTTTACCGCTTTTCAGCTCTTTCTGATCTGGAGCCACGGCAGGTCGGTGCTCTGCGGGGAGCAGGGCTTCAGCCTGAAGAAGATTTTCACCAACACCAATCTGATTGCCGTGTTTATCGGCCTGCTGATGCTGCTGACCGGTCTTTCCTTCCCTGACCCCGTTCAGGACGCCATCGGCTCTGTCAGCGCCACGGTGGGGCCCATCTCCATGCTGGTCACGGGCATGCTCATCGGCGGAATGGATCTGAAAAGGGTCTTTACCTATAAACGGGTATGGCTGGTCACCTTCCTGCGGCTGATCCTGCTGCCCATTCCCGCGCTGCTGCTGGTGAAATTCTCCGGTCTGGCCTCCCTTGTGCCCAACGGGGAGACCGTGCTGCTCATCGTCCTCATGGCCAGCTCCACCCCTGTGGCCAGCATGGTCACCCAGATGAGCCAGGTCTACGGTCAGGACGCGGACTATGCCAGCGCCATCAACGTGGTCAGCACCCTGATGTGCATTTTCACCCTGCCGGTGGTGGTTGCGCTCTACCAGCTATAAAGCAGTTGCGGCAGCCCCCTTTCCGTGCTATACTGTAAGCAACAAAACACTTGGAGGCACGGCCATGAAAGAAAACGTGGAGAAATTTTTTTCCTTATATAATGCCGACACTGCCCTGAAGCAGCGCATCAAGGACGCTGAAGCCGCCTATCCCGGCAGTCTTGAGCTGCGGGAGCCTTTGGTGGAGACGGTGCTGCTGCCTGTGGCCAGGGAGCTGGGGCTGGAATTCAGTATCCGGGAGCTTCAGGACTACGAGACGGAGCATTACGCCCGGCGGCACCGGGACGTGGAGCTGACCGAGGAGGATCTGGCCGCCCCCGATGAGGAACCGGAATACTGGCTCATCCAGCACGGCTGGTCCCATGACGATTCCATCTTCTGCCCCGGCAGCCAGAAGGAGCCCGGCCTGATTCGCATTGAAAAAAGAAAATAATCACAATTTTGGGTACTATCTGCTCAGATAGTACCCAATTTCATTCAATTTAATTCTCAAAATTCGTCGTCTGTGTAAAAAACGGCCCGGATATTTCGTGAAAAACGCTTATTTTCCGGCCTTTACGCCGATTTCTGTTGTTGGTCCCGGCAAATTTTAGTATAATCATGTCATAAAATCGGAAAAAGAAAATCTTCGGAAGGAGTGACCATGTGGAAAAAAAGAAAACAAGCTTTGGCACCAGCATAGGTTTTGAGCTGGCGGCGGCCGGTTCCGCGGTGGGTCTGGGCAATTTATGGGGCTTCCCCTATAAGACCAGTGCCAACGGCGGCGCGGCCTATCTGATCGTGTATCTGGCCTGTATTCTGCTGGTGGGCGCTGCCGCCATGCTGGCGGAATTTGTCCTCGGCCGCCGGGCCAGAGCAAACCCGGTAAGCGCCTGCAAGCAGGCGTCCGAAAGCTTCGGCTGGTTCGGTCTGGCCGCCGTGGTGATCCCGGCGCTCATTATGTGCTACTACTTTGTGCTGGGCGGCTATACGGTCAAGTATGCGCTCAATTCTTTTGCGGGCAACGCCGGAAACTTCCCGGTCTTTGCCGGCAACGCCGGCGATGTGATTTTGCACACGGTGTTGTTTGCGCTGCTGGCTCTTGCCGTTGTGGCGGCCGGTGTGCGCGGCGGCATCGAAAAGACCGCCAAGATCCTCATGCCCACCATGCTTTTTATTCTTGTCATCATCAGCAGCTTCTCCCTGCTTCTGGGGGAGGGCGTATCCGAAGGTCTGGCCTTTTATCTCCGGCCGGATTTCTCCGCCATGTCCTGGTCCGGGGCGCTGTCCGCCATGGGGCAGGCATTTTTCTCCCTGTCCCTGGGCTGCGGGGCCATGATCTGCTACGGCTCCTACTCCGGCAAAAAGGTGAATCTGTTCCGCTCAACGGCGGTCATCTGTATTCTGGACAGCCTGCTCACCTTTATGGTGGGCCTGGCCATCTTCCCCGCCCTGTTTCACTATGCCGCCGTGTCCGGGGTCTCCCCGGCGGCACTGGGCATGGGCGGCATGGGGCTGATGTTCATCACCCTGCCCATGGTGTTTGCGGACATGCCCCTGGTGGGCAGCAGCCTTTCCCTGCTGTTTTTCACCATGGCCGCCATCGCCGCGCTCACCTCCGTGATCTCCATTTTGGAGGCGGTCACCCAGTTTGTGATCCAGAAATTCAAAATTTTCCGCACCAGAGCCGCCCTGCTTGTCACCGCCGTCTGCGTGGCCCTGTCCGTGCCGGTGGGCCTCTCCTTCGGCGCGGCCATGAACGGTGAAAGCCTGATGAACCTTTTCGGCCGGAACCTGCTGGAGCTGCTGGATATGATCACCAACACCATCCTGATGCCCGTCTGCGCCCTCTTCGCCTGTCTGGCCGTGGGCTGGATCATCGGGCCCCGGGAGGCTGTAAGGACTATTGCCCCGGAGGGGGACGGCAAAGCCCATCGGCTCCTTGGCCTGATGCTGAAGCTTGTCACGCCGGTGCTGATCGTCCTGATCGAGCTGTTCGGCATTTTTGATCTGATCATGCCCCTGGAAAACGGGGTACGCCGCTTCTCCTCCGGGGGCTGCGGCATTGTGGTCTGCGCCTACGGGGTTCTGCTGCTCTGCGCCCTGGTATACTTTGCCTTTCTGAAAAACACCAACACCGGTAACAACAGCGACGAGCTGCTTGTGGACGCGCTGGAGGCTGAGCGCGTCAAGGCCGGGCCCAGCCGGGGCTGGTACAGGCCGGAATGACGGGGTGCAGAAAATGAAAAAAGACCGGAAAATCCTTGACGTGGTCACCATCGGCTTTGCGCTGTTTTCCATGTTCTTCGGCGCGGGAAATGTGATCTTTCCCCCCTATCTGGGCCTGCAGTCCGGCCATCAGTGGCTTGGCGGCTTCCTGGCCTACTATTTTTCCGACGTGCTTCTGGCCCTGCTGGCACTGTTTGCCCTGCTGCGGGAGGGCAGCGCCCAGCGGGTCATGGACCGGATTGGCAAAAAGGCCGCCGTCTTTCTGATGACGGTGATCATCCTCTGCATCGGTCCCATGCTGGCCATCCCCCGCACTGCCGCCACCACTTACGAAATGGGCATCGCCCCCCTGCTGTCCGGGCTTTCCCCGGTGCTGTTTTCCGTCCTCTTCTTTGCCCTCATCCTGGCCCTGAGCATCCGGGAGTCGGCGGTAATCGATCTGATCGGCAAATTTCTCACCCCCGCGCTGCTGCTGGGTCTGGCTGTACTGATCGTTGTGGGCATCATCCGTCCCCTGGGGGAGATTTCTCCCGCGACCTTTGTGGACAGCGTGGTGGTCACCGGCGTGCAGGCCGGATACCAGACCATGGACGTGCTGGCCGCCCTTGTTTTCGGCGCGGTGCTGATCAAAAGCGCGGCGGACAAAGGCTATGAAAACCCCGGCGGCAAAATGAAGGTGCTGGCAGGTGCCGCCGGTCTGGCCGGGGCGCTGCTTCTGCTGGTATACCTGGGCCTCAGCTATCTGGGGGCTACGGTGTCCCGGATCTACAGCGTCAGTATCAGCCGTGCGGAGCTGGTGATCGCCATCGTCCAGAGTCTTCTGGGCAAGCCGGGGCTGATCATCTTTGCCCTTGTGGTAGCCCTTGCCTGCGTCACCACGGCGGTGGCCCTGGTCAGCTCAGCGGCAGACCATTTCTCCTCTGTCTGCGGCGGGAAGGTCTCCTACAAGGTCTTTGTGGTCATCATCTGCGTGTTCAGCGCGGTGGTGTCCAATCTGGGGCTTGACACCATTGTGTCCATCGCGGCCCCCATCCTCAACGTGGTCTATCCTCCGGTGCTGGTGCTGGTGATCGTCTCGCTGGCAGCGCCCCATATGCCCAATGCCATCTGCATCTGCGCCATTGCCGGCGCTCTGGTCACAAGCATCCTCACCACCCTGGACGCCGGCGGCCTGTCCATGCCCTGGCTCCGGTTTCTTCCCCTGTCCAGCGTGGATATGGGCTGGGTGCTGCCCGCTGTGCTCTGCGGCTTCGGCGGCTTTATCTACCGTCTGCCCTGGCTGGAACGCAGCGATGAAAACGACGGGGACTGACCCTGTATCCCCCATAAAAAAATCTGCAAACGGCGATCCGTTTGCAGTTTTTTCTATTTTTACTCTTTTTTCAATCCGTTGATGCCCTCAAAGCAGAGGGTGCTCAGGGTGTGGGAGATCTCCTCGATGGACTGGCGGCGCTCCGAATTGAACCAGCTCTGGTAGACGGAAAACAGTCCGGAAAAGGTGAAGTCCACCATAATATTGAAGGTCTCCTCCCCCACTCGGCTGAAGGCGGCGTAGGACTCCCGCAGCTTCTGCTTGAGCATTTCGCTGACCTTGGCGATCAGACGGGAGCTGCGGTCCACCTTCATCAGCGGCTCGTAAAAGTCAATATCCGCGTTGATGATGGCGCTGAGCCGGGAAAAGAGCAGATAGGGCTCCCGGACCAGCTTATCCGGCGGCAGGTCCCGGATGGCCGCCTCAAAATCCTCCACGATCTCGTTTTCCGTCTCCTCCAGGATCATGTGGACGCCGGAATAGTAGCTGTAAAAGGTCTTGCGGTTGATGTCTGCCAGCTCGGCAATGTCCTTAACGGTGATGTCGTCCAGCTCCTTCACCGAGAGAAGCTGGGCAAAGGCGTTGCGGATCGCCTTTTTCGTGCGGATTACCCGTCTGTCCATCGTTGCCTCCCAAAATGAAACATATTTTGTTACATCTGTTGCTTTTGCCTCATTTTACACATTTTTATGGCAAAAGCCCCAGCTTTTATCCACTTTGACCATTGCGAAATCTGTTTTTTTATATTATACTACACGCCTGTTACAAAAGTAAATGGGAGAAGTGACATGAAAGTTCTGTTTTTAAGCTGCAGCACCGGCGAGGGGCACAACAGCGCGGCTTACGCTCTTCAGGAGGAGCTGGAGAGCCGGGGCGTGGACTGTGTTCTGGCTGACCCGGTGGCCTTCGGCAGCGAAAAGGCCCGGAAAGCCGTGGCCAACACCTATAATAATATCATCAAAAAAGTTCCGGCAGCCTTTGGCATGCTCTACAGGGTGGGAGACTGGTACAGCGCCCATGAGCTGCCCTCCCCCATTTATTACGCCAATTCCCTGTACGCGGACAACCTCTGCGCCTTTATTGAGGAGCAGGGCTTTGATCTGGTGGTCTGCACCCATCTTTACGCCATGGAGGCCATGACCTGCATCTATAAAAGAGGGAAGCTGTCCGTGCCCTGCTACGGCGTGCTGACGGACTATACCTGCATCCCCTTCTTCTCCGACACCCGGCTGACGGGCTACTTCATCCCCCACGAGGAGCTGAAGCAGGAGGTAGTGGACCAGGGCATCCCGGCTGAGCGCATCTTCTGCACCGGCATTCCCGTAAGCCCCCGCTTCAACCGGCCCATGACCAAAGAGGAGGCCAGAAACTATCTGGTGCTGGAGCAGGACCGGCAGCTGATCCTGGTGATGACCGGCGGCGTAGGCTGCGGCCATGTGGCGGAGCTGTGCGAAAAGCTTCTGCAATACGCCGGCGAGCGGACCTGCATCCAGGTGCTCTGCGGCAGAAACAGCGAGATGAAGGAGAAGATCGACCTGGCCTTTGCCCACGACCCCCGGGTCCAGACCGTCACCTTCACCAGAAAGGTGGACGTGTACATGAAGGCCGCCGACGTGCTGATCACCAAGCCCGGCGGCATATCCAGCAGCGAAGCGGCCACCGTGGGCATCCCGCTGGTGCTGGCCCAGGGCATCCCCGGCTGCGAGACGAAGAACTGCGAATTTTTCGCCGCCCACGGCATGGCCATCAAAGCCGACACCCTGGACGAGGCGGCCAGCTCCGCCTGGGTTCTGGTAAACAACGAAAAAGCAGCGGAAAGGATGGTCAGCATGCAGCATAATACGATCCACGCCGACGCGGCGGCCCGCATCGCGGACATTCTGATGAGGGGGTGCGCAAAATGAGCCAGAGGATGTGGATGCTTTTCACGCTGATGGGCTTTGTCCTGGGCGGGATCATGTTCGGGCGCATTCTGCCGGAAAAGCTGGCCCATAAGGACGTCTGCGCCCTCAGCCCGGACCATAACCCCGGCGCCGCCAATGTGTTTTCCAACTGCGGCTGGAAGCTGGGGCTGCTCTGCCTGCTGCTGGACATGGGCAAGGGCTTTCTCCCGGTGTTCACCGCCTGCCGCCTGTCCGGCGGGGACCTGACAAACCCCATGATCGCGCCGCTGATGCTCGCGCCGGTTCTGGGCCACGCCCTGGCCCCCTTCAGCCGGAAAAAGGGCGGAAAGGCCATCGCCTGTTCCTTCGGCGTGCTGCTGGGCCTGCTGCCCGGCTCCGCCGCCGTCTTTGTCCTGGCTTTTCTGTATATTCTGTTTTCCACCCTGGTCAAAATCAAAAGCCACCGGCGGCGCAGCATCGTCACCTTCGCCCTTTTCGGCCTTATCGCCCTGACCGGCAGCTTTTTCAAGGCCCGCTTCCCCGTAGGTCTGGGCTGCGTGCTCCTCTCCGCGGTGGTGGTCATCAAGCATCTCCCCCGCTTCGATCAGGCGCCGGTTGAGGAACAGGAAAAGCTGAACTCAGCCCTGTAATTCGCGCATTTTAGTTTACATAATTATCCCCATGGACAGGAGTTGTCCATGGGGTTTTTGTTGTTATCCTGATTTTGAAGCACGGGATATACCCATGGTTTGAAAAAGGCTCCCTTGAAAAAAAGGGGAGGACACCTCATCCGTCACGGCTTCGCCGTGACACCTTCCCCTCAAGGGGAAGGCATGTGGAAAACTCGGTGTCATCCTGAACCGCGGAGCGGTGAAGGATCCCGTGGTTAGGACATCGAAGCCACTGAATACGGGATCCTTCGCTTCGCTCAGGATGACACAAACTTTATGCGCTCAGGATGACACAAGATTTTTAAGGCAGGGAAACCCCTCCGCCGCGTCCAGAAGGTTCCTTTGGATCATGGCGTCGCCGCAATCTTGCAGCTGGCCCAGGATCAGGGGAATATCCTCTGCGCTGCCGTACTTCCCTAAAAGCCACGCTGCATAGGCTTTTGTCTCCCCGGGCACCCAGGGGGCTTTCACCAACTGCCGGAGCAAGGGGGCCAGCGCCTCCGCACCGGCGTGATAGAGCCGCTCCAGGTCAAAGTTGGGGTCAAAATCCTCCTCCCCGGCATAGGCCATGTCCTCAAGGCGCTTTCGGATCGCCGCCGCTTCCTCAGGGCGGGCGGCATAGGCCTTGTCCATCCAGGGGGAAATCTCATCTATCCCCCGGTAGGACACCCTTCCCCTCACCTTTCTGATCCGGAAGCGGTCATACCCAATGTCCATATATCCGTCCGCGGTCTGTATCCGGAAATAAAAGTTTCCCTTCGCGCCCCGGATCGCCTTGAAGCGGCCGTTTAGATACTCTGTCCATTGCAAATCGGAGCTGCCGCCGAAATGGTGCAGGCCGGAGAAATACAGGCGGTAGCCATATTTTTCCTCAAGAATATTGTCCCGGTTTCCCTGCTCCTCCTCGCACTCCCTGCTGCACTGGAGGGAAAGCTCCAGCTCCCGGCGGGCGCTGTTTACGCAAAGCCCGGTGATGATACTGTCGTGGAAATAGTCGTTATAGAGAAATTTATAAGAGGCTCTGTCGGTGGGCAGCGGGGCGTCCCGGTCATAGTAGTTATGCATCACGCGCTCCTTTCCTGTGTCCCTTTTTCATCCGTATCCTCCTGTTTCCGGTGCCGGAAGAGGCCTTTTTACCAGTCCATTATAGTGCGTACCTGACAAAGCCGCAAGGGGGGGAAAAACCGATTCTTTATTCTTTCTTAACGCCCATGCCCGGAAACTGCGACCTTTTTCCCCTCATATACTGAACTGGAAAATAAGAAAAGGAGTTGAGGACATGGCAACATTCATTATCGGCCTGGCTATTCTGATCGTCGGCGCGGCGGTGTATGGGCGCTTCTGTGAACGGATCTTCCGCCCCGACGACCGGCAGACGCCAGCCTGCACAAAACAGGACGGCGTGGACTACATCCCCATGCCCAAGTGGAAAAACCAGTTGATCAATCTGCTGAACATCGCCGGAACAGGCCCCATCATCGGCCCCATCCAGGGGATTTTGTTCGGGCCCATCGCCTTTATCACCATAGTTCTTCACTTATCACTTATCACTCATCACTCATCACTCTCATGTGAGGGGTCCCCGCCGCAGCTCCGGCTTCTGACCATGTCCCCACATTGAGAAAGGAAATATTGCTGACGCAAGTTGGTTTTACAACATACTTCTTCACTATTCACTATTACTTATTCCTTTCAAAAATCGCCTGTATGATTTAGTGAAGAGTGAAAAGGTAATAGTGAAGAAGTAAAAATCGCCAATCTTCTGTCGAAGATTGGCGATTTTTGGTGGGGGAAGGTGGATTCGAACCACCGAAGGCAGTGCCAGCAGATTTACAGTCTGTCCCCTTTGGCCACTCGGGAATTCCCCCATATTTACTTTTGCCAGGCTCTTGCGGGTGGAGCTGGTGGACGGACTCGAACCCCCGACCTGCTGATTACAAATCAGCTGCTCTACCAACTGAGCTACACCAGCACGGAACCGGCTTGATAATAATAGCAAACCGAACCCGGTTTGTCAACAATTATTTTTCAAAAATCGCATTTTTTTCTTAAGCTTTATTAATTCTGCACCGGCGGATTTGCAATAAGGCAGCGGATATGTTACTATTACTCCCGTAATTTGTTGAAACACAGGAGATAAAAATGAAAACTGCCGTAAAATACAGATTGATTCTTACTGCCATTGCCCTGCTTGTGCTCGCGGCGGCGGTTGTGATTTTCGCTTTATCCCTGCGCCCCGAACCGGTGGATCCCCATGAGGGCCAGGTTTATATCTACGACGGCTTTGACTGGATCTGGATGACCCCCCTGCCCGGCGTGGAAGCCAATACCATGACTGCCGATGACTTCAGCGATCAGTCCGGCCACCCCACCTATACCGGCGACGGCTATCAGGTGCTCCGGGGCGTGGACGTGTCTGAACATCAGCATGAGATCGACTGGGCTCAGGTGGCCGCTTCCGGCGTGGACTACGCCTATGTGCGTCTGGGCTACCGGGGGTATACCGAGGGCGGCCTTTTCGAGGATCCGTATTTCAGGAAAAATGTGGAGGGCGCGCTGGCAAACGGTCTTCAGGTGAGCGTGTATTTCTTCTCTCAGGCCATCACTGTGCAGGAGGCCATCGAGGAGGCGGAATTTGTCCTTGAGCGGATAAAGGATTATAACATCACCCTCCCGGTGGTGTTCGACTGGGAGAAGATCAACGGCGAGACGGCGGCCCGCACCGACACCCTGGATTTCAATATCCTGAACGACTGCGCCGTGGCCTTCTGCGACACGGTGAAAAACGCCGGTTACGCGCCCGCTATCTACTTCAACCGCCACCTGGGCTATTACGGCTATGACCTTTCCCGCATGACAGATTACGCGTTCTGGTTTGCCCTTCCGGAAAGCTCTTTCCCTAACTTCTACTATGCCGTGGACATGTGGCAGTACAGCTTCACCGAGCAGGTGCCCGGCATCAGCGAGCCCACAGATATGAACCTGATGTTTATCCCGCCGGAAACGGATGAGGACGCCGCATAATTGGTACTTGAAATTTCGCGGAAAATGTTATATACTTTCCCCCAGCGTGCCGGTGTGTTGGAATTGGTAGACGAGGTGGACTCAAAATCCATTACCAGCGATGGTGTGCGGGTTCGAGTCCCGCCACCGGCACCACATTTCCCGTCTAACTTTGATAGAGTTAGACGGGAACTTTTTATATACAAAATAATGTGGAAATACGCATATTTTTTATAAAAACAGAACATTTGCGGAAATCGACCGTTTCGAAGTGTGCATTTCTTTGAAATTGCCCCTATTGAGCCGTGTAGCGAATAGCAGTTTCCGTGTATCTAATAAAGGTCTCCGTGTAGCGAATAGGGTCTGCGAGCAACTGATAGGTAGGCATGTAGCGAACTGTTTCCCCTCTGTTAAAGCGATTTCACAATTTTCCAAGCAGAAGTATTTTGCCGGCTCTTAAGAGCAAGGGAAATGCAGCATTGAGGATGCATTTCAAAAGTAACAATGGTGATTTAAAGTATTGAAAACTTCCACCTGGCAAGATATAATAATCTTAGCCTTTGACTTATTTGCTAGGGATGGAAACAATGATCGACAGGATTACTGGCAATAGTCAAATTTTACGGCTTTAATCATAAAGCCCCAATTGCATAAAAGAACCCTATTTGTTAGATTAAAATTGAACATAATCTTGGTAGACATACTAAGTTAAGATATATTGTGTGTAGGCAGAGGTAAAACCAGGGAGAAATTAGTGTCACGATGATTTCGGAAACTCGAAAAGCAAGTGATACTAATTGAGTGATAGCAAAGGTGTACTTATTCGATACCCTACTATCCACAGTGCAACTTCTGGTGAAACTATCACACGAAAGAAACCTCTTTTGTGAGAACTGCGTCCCGGTCACGGTGATAGCTCTTTCGGCTCCTTGCAAAGGTATGTTTTGGCGTACCGTCTGTTCATTTTTCAAGGTGCAGCAGAGGGTATATTCCCCCTACTACATATCGTTTACGGCAGGGGTGTTCGTAATTAATCAAGAGATAATTTTGCGGGATAAGATGAATACATTTTCTTGCCCTGTTGACTTAATTGTTGAATTTCTTAATACTACAGCGTCACCAAATCAGAAATGGTTTCGGAGGCTTTTCCAGAGCAAATTCTGTTAAATTTTTTGCAAAACGTTGATTTTCCTCCAAAAATATGGTAAAATTTCATGCCAGTTGTTGCATAAAAGAAATACATAGCAGGAAATTTCTGTTATGGAGGAATACATATATGTACCAAAGATTTATCAAAAGATTTATCGATATCGTGCTGTCTCTTGTGGGGCTTGTTGTTCTGGCGATACCCATGCTGGTATTCGCGCTGATCGTGAAGCTGGACTCTCCCGGGCCGGTTCTGTTCTGGCAGAAGCGTGTAGGCATCCATAAGAAGACCTTTATGATGCCCAAGTTTCGGACCATGTACACCGACACGCCGGCCAACATGCCCACCCATCTCCTCTCCGACCCGCAAAAGTGGATCACCCGCTCCGGCGCCTGGTTCCGGAAGCTGTCCATTGACGAGCTGCCGCAGATCCTCTGCATATTCACCGGGAAGATGAGCATTATCGGGCCCCGGCCCGCGCTGTGGAACCAGGACGACCTAATTGAGGAGCGGGACAAGTACGGCGCAAACGACGTGCGCCCCGGTCTGACCGGCTGGGCCCAGATCAACGGACGGGACGAGCTGGAAATCCCGGTAAAGGCCCGTCTGGACGGCGAATATGTCCAGAAGCTCAGCTTTCTGTTCGACTGCCGCTGCTTCTTCGGCACCATTTTCAAAGTGCTGAGGCATGACGGCGTGGTCGAGGGCGGCACCGGGACGCTCCACGAGGAAAAGGAGCCTGCGCTGAAATGAGCAAAATTCTGATCCTGACCAACCACTCCTACATGCTCTACCGCTTCCGGCTGGAGCTGATACAGGCGCTGATGAAAAGCCATGAAGTGGTACTCAGTATGCCCTTCGTCGGGCATGAGGAGGATTTTCAGGCCCTGGGGCTTCGCTGTATTGAGACGGATATAGACCGCCGCGGCATCAATCCGGCCACGGACCTGAGGCTGTTTCACACCTATCAGCAGCTGCTGAAGGAAGAAAAGCCGGACCTGGTGATCACCTATTCCATCAAGCCGAATATTTACGGCGGCCTGGCCTGCAGAATAGCCGGCATCCCGTATTGCGCCAATGTGCAGGGTCTGGGGACTGCCTTCCAGCGGAAGGGCCTTGCGCAGTTCGTGACGGTTCTGTATAAACTGGCTTTGGGAAAAGCCAGGACGGTCTTTTTTGAAAACAGGGAAAACGCGGAAGAATTTTGCCGCCGGGGAATACTTTCCACAGGAAAAGAAACCGCCCTCCCCGGAGCCGGCATCAATCTGGAGCGTTATTCCTACGTCCCTTACCCCGAAAACAAAGCGATACACTTTTTGTATCTGGGCCGGATCATGAAAGAGAAAGGCATGGACGAGCTGTTTGCCGCCATGCGGAGGCTCCGCGAAAAGTTCGGCGCCGGCGTGGTCCTCGATATCGTCGGCTTTTACGACGACGAGGGCTATAAGGCCCAGGTGGATCAGCTGGTGGCGGAGGGGATTGCCGTGTATCACGGCTTTCAGAGCGACCCGCTGCCCTATTACGCCGCCGCCGACTGTGTGGTGCTGCCCAGCTACCACGAGGGCATGAGCAACGTGCTGCTGGAAGCTGCTGCCACAGGCAGACCGGTGATCACCAGCGATATCCCCGGCTGCCGTGAGGCGGTGGAGGATGGGAAAACCGGCCTTCTCTGTAAAGCGCGGGATTGCGCCAGCCTGTATGAACAGATGGCCCGGATGGCGGAGACCTCTCCCGCCGAACGGCAGGCCATGGGTCTGGCTGCGCACGAGAAAATGGTGCAGGAATTTGACAAGCACCTGGTTGTAGAGAAAACAATGGCATCGTTGTTCAAAGGTGGGCATAGAATATGCTCTGAAGCACCTGCTGGAATATGAGAATGCGCAGATTTACTTCTATCAAGCCGAAGAAGGAATTATTACCGATTTGGGTAGCTTCTTCAAAGGTCATTCACATATCGGCCAATAGATTAATTATCTCATAACTCAACATATCTCAGAAGGACGCAAGGGAGAAAAACATCTTGACTATCTTTTTACTTCCCTGAGCTGTTTGGAAAAGCATAAGCTGAAGGTGGATCAAAATCACTACGACCGGGTGTATTCCGGCTCAGTGGAGAGCAAAGGTGCCACAAGTGAGGTGTTGGAAAGCCTGTTTATGAGGTTCAACCTGGAGTTCCCGGCAGATTACCGCAGCCGTTCCATGTCCGTCAGCGATGTTGTGGTACTCCATGAAAACGGTAATGACCGGGCATACTTCTGCGATTCTATTGGCTTTGTGGAAGTTCCTCAATTCTTCCAGCCCGGCCTGGTAGTCACAATGGATACCGATGGATTGGCCTGGATGGGCACTTTGGCACCTGGCACAGCATTGATACCAAGCAGATCGGCGGCAAAGACTTCTATCTGATGGAGCATGATGAGTACGGCGATGAAGCGGCAAGCATCATTGTGGATGCAACCGGCAATCTGGTTGCCGAAGATCTCTGGGATGGCTTCACTCCAGAGATTGTGGCGATGATCGCCCAGGAACAGGGGCTGCAAGTAGCTCCTGCGAACTATCTTGCAGCGGCAGAGGGCTATTCCGAAGAAAACTAAAACCAGATTGATGGCCGGATGGACACCCAGAGTAAACTGATTCCCGGAGATGATACAGAATCCCAGCCTGAAAAGCAACTCAATCAGAAGCCGTCTGTACTGGAAAAACTCAAACAGAAAAAGGATGCGGTTGAAGAAAAGAAGAAACTCCCTCCTTTACCACAACGAGAAACGGGGCGTGACCATACTACGCTTGAATAAGCCGGTTTATTTGGCTTGCGTCATCCAAATGCTGTAGAACCCGATGAGGCCTGATTTGGCCCCATCGGGTTCTGCTATTCGCAAAATTATTAGCAAAACGATCAAATTCGATGTAGAAAAGATTCTGAAAAAAGTGACGTCAGCGCGTTTTTATTCGCAAATGCCAATTTACTTTTTCCAGAAACATGGTATAATGAATTGATTATAAGGCGGATTGTGACCTTTTTTAAGAACCCAGATCACAAAGTGAGGAACTGCTATGAGGCAACTCGTTTTACTATATTGGGGCTGCGTATTCCTGATGTATTTGTCTCAGGTGTATTATCCTGTTAAGACTCAACTACAGGGACATCAAAGTGGTAAACACCATTTTATGCGGAAAAAATCCGATATCTTTGTAATTATTGTAATTTTTTGGCTTTCGGCATTCAGTTTTTTGCGTACGAGTTACAACGACACAGCAAACTACATTGGTACATTTAATAGTGCGCAAACCGTAGCTGAAGGTATTGCAAATGGTACTTTTACAGACTGGACAGGAAATCCGTGGTCCATGTTGTATAGAAGTTTGATGAGAGAACTTACGGACAATTACCATATATATTTCCTTATCCCGGCTGTTTTGAGTAGTTTTGCAGCTGTTAAATTATTTAAAAGATATTCTGTTAACCCTGCATTCAGTTTGCTTATTTTCTTTTCATTGGGAACCTATATCATGTATATGGCAGCGTTGAAGCAGTGTCTGGCTATGTTCTTTTTGCTGCTTGCATTACCATACGCGCTTGATAAGAAGTATATCAGGTTTTACCTGCTTGTATTTGTAGCAATTCTTTTTCATACACATGCGTTTATGTTTGCAATTGTTCCCTTGCTGTTAGAAAAGCCCTGGGGAAAGGTTACTTGGGCATTGCTGGGTGCGACCATATTTGCGATGCTAACGTATGATTATACTTTGGGTGCATTTATGGAATACGCCCAGTCGATTGGCGCACTTGTTGATGAAGGTGAATTGTTTGACGGTCATTCAATCAATGTACTTCGCGTTCTGGTCTATTGGATTCCTGCTTTGCTTGCGCTGATTTTTAGGCGACGACTGTTTACTGATTCCACTAGGGAAGAGAATCTGTTTGTCAATATGTCGATTGTAAGTGCATTTATTCTGACTTTTGGCTTGGTACAGGCAGCCAATCTGTTTGCCCGTATGGCGGGGTATTTTGAAATTGCCACTGCTCTTGCATTGCCTTGGATGATCAAAAAGTTGTTTACGAAACAGTCTGCACAGCTTGTTACTATACTCGCATGTATTCTGTATTTTGGATATTTCATGTTCGAGTTCACGGTATCTAAAGACTTTGGAAGCGACTACTCCGCCATCAGTCTGTGGCAATTCATTACAAGCCTATTTGGAGGTTAAGCATGACAGATTCTTCGATTCCTCAAACAATTGGATCCTGTGGTTTCTGCCGTGCGGAGGAAGTGGAGAAGCTTCAGGTTATGAAAGCCGGAATGACCAACCGGTCATACTCCTTTTACGTTCAAGACAAGCGATACATTATTCGCATCCCCGGTGAGGGTACAGAGCAGCTTATCAACCGTGCCCAGGAGCATGAAGTTTATCGTATGGTTTCTCCATTGGGCATCAGTGAACATGTCCACTATTTTGATCCGGTTTCCGGCATCAAGATTGCATCCTATCTGGAGAATGCACACGCCTGTGACAGCAGCAGCCAAGATAACGTTCAGAAGTGCATGACGGCGCTGCGAAGCTTTCATCGCCAGCAGCTTCATGTCAATCATTCCTTTGACCTGTGGGAACGCCTCGATTTTTACGAGAGCCTATGGCAAGGAGTTCCGTCCTGCTATGCTGATTATCAGGAAGTCAAGCAGGTTGTTCTGTCCTTGCGCGGCTATATTGACGCACAGCCAAAGGAGAGCGTTCTCTGCCATATTGATGCCGTCCCGGATAACTTTATGTTCGTGACCGGCAAGGATGGAAAAGAAGAAATCAAGCTCATTGACTGGGAATATGCCGGAATGCAGGACCCCCATCTGGATATTGCCATGTTTGCTGTTTATGCCATGTATTACCGCCGGCAAGTAGATGAGTTGATTGACCTGTATTTCCCGGAGGGCTGTGACCATCCGACCCGGATGAAGATTTACTGCTACATTGCCGTCAGCGGACTGCTGTGGAGCAACTGGTGCGAATTCAAACGCCATTGCGGTGTGGAGTTCGGTGTGTACGCCCAGCGGCAGTATGACTACGCGAAGGAGTATTCGGCAATTTTTCTCGAAGAATACAGGAAGGAATTCGGCAGAGATTATGGCTGAGCAAATGATAGAGCGGGCAATTATCATGGCTGCCGGTATTGGTCAAAGGCTTCGCCCCGTCACGCTGGCAACGCCAAAGCCCTTGGTAAAGGTGAACGGAGTCCGCATGATCGACACGCTGATTACAGCGCTCCATATCAATCACATCCATGAAATTTATGTCGTCGTCGGCTACCGCAAAGAGCAGTTTTACGAGTGGGCCAAGCAGTATGACGGAGTTCATCTGATTGAAAATCCCTGGTATAACACCTGCAACAACATTGCCTCTCTTTATGTAGCCCGGGAGCACCTGGGAAACGCCATCATTATGGACGGCGACCAAATTATCCATACCCCGGCCATTCTGCACCAGGAGTTCACCCATTCCGGATACAGTTGTGCTTGGACGGACGAACCAACCAACGAATGGCTTTTGACAATCAAAGAAAATATTGTCACGAAATGCAGCCGCACTGGCGGCGCAGGCGGATGGCAGCTTTTCAGCGTGTCCCGGTGGACGAAGGAAGATGGGCAGCGGCTGAAAATGCACTTGGAACAAGAGTTTATGGAACGGAAGAACCGGGACATCTATTGGGATGACGTGGCACTGTTTTGCCATCCCGCAAATTATCAGCTTGGCATTTACCCCATTCACTTTGGCGATATCATCGAAATTGACAGCTTGGCAGAGCTATGCGAGGCTGATCCAACCTATAAAAGTGGAGAATATCGCGCATGAAAAAGGAGAAGATCAAAGATCAACTAGACTGGATATCCATGATTGTACCGCTGGCTGTTGTGCTGGTGGTCTGCGTGCTGTTCATGGTCTTCCCAGAGCGGTCAAAACTTGTTCTGGGCGTTGTCCGGGGATTCCTGGGCGATGACTTTGGCCTGTATTACGCGCTGCTCGGTGTTGGAATTTTAGGCTGCACCTTGTATATGGCTTTTTCTAAATTCGGCTCCATCAAACTGGGTGATATGGAAAATCCCCAGTACCCCTCTTTTCAGTGGGGCGTGATGATCTTCACCTCCACCATGGCGGCAGATATTCTGTTTTATTCCCTGTGCGAATGGGCGCTGTATGCCAACGAGCCGCAGATCGAGATGATGGGTGGAATGCAGAAGTGGGCCTCCACCTATCCACTGTTCCACTGGGGTCCCATTGCCTGGAGTTTTTACATTGTTCTGGCAGTGGCTTTTGGGTTTATGATCCATGTCCGTGGCCGGGACAAGCAGAAGTTTTCCGAAGCCTGCCGCCCACTGCTTGGCAGCCGGGTGGACGGCGCTCTGGGCCGGGTGATTGATCTGACGGCTATCTTCGCCCTGATTGCCGGTACGGCCACAACCTTTTCTCTGGCTACACCTCTGCTATCACGGGCAATCAGTAAAGTATTTGACATCCACGACAGCATCGGGCTGACCATTATGATTCTGCTGCTGATTGCGGCTGTGTACACCTTTACCGTCTGGTTCGGCATGAAGGGCATCAGTCGGCTGGCTACGATTTGCAGCTATTGTTTCTTCGCTTTGCTTGCCTATGTCCTCTTTGGCGGCGGCGAAACCCGGTACATTTTGGAGACTGGATTCTCTGCCATTGGCAACTTGGTACAAAACTTTATCGGGTTATCTACCTGGATGGACCCGCTGCGGGAAACCAGCTTCCCGCAGAACTGGACAATCTATTACTGGGCTTATTGGATGGTCTGGTGTGTTGCCACGCCGTTCTTCATCGGTGTGATCAGCAAAGGCCGAACGATCCGCAATACAGTCCTTGGGGGTTATGGCTGGGGTCTGGCAGGTACTTTTACGTCTTTCATCATCCTTGGCAACTATGGCCTTGCCCAGCAAATGAAGCACGGCTTGGACATAACAGGCTTCATTGCTGAAGGCGGAAGCTACTCCGAAGCGATTATGAAGATCTTCGATACTTTACCCCTGACCAGTATTGGCCTGACCTTGTTGGCTGTAACCATGATTGCGTTTTATTCCACGACATTTGACGCGCTGACTATGGTCATTTCCAGCTATTCCTATAAGCGGCTTAAACCCGATCAGGAGCCGGATAAGCGTATCCGCACCTTCTGGGCGGTAGTATTCATTCTGTTCCCGATTGCCTTGATCTTCTCAGAGAACTCCATGAATAATCTTCAGTCCGTGTCAATCATCGCCGCATTCCCCATCGGAATCATCATTTTGGTGATTGTGGCAAGCTTTTTCAAGGATGCCTCCAAATATCTGAAAGAGAGGAAAAGTCAGTCATGATGGATAGTGTAGAAAGCCAGATTCAGCAGGTCTGGGCAACAGAGCAGGAAATCCTGGACGTGATTCATAAAGTCTGTACGGAAAATGGCCTGCGCTACTCCCTGGCCTATGGCACCCTGATTGGAGCTGTACGTCATAAAGGCTTTATTCCTTGGGATGATGACATTGATTTGATGATGCCCCGGGAGGATTATGAGAAGCTGCTTGCCATCTGGGATCAGGCCGCGCCGAAAGGATATGTTCTTCAAAACGTTCGGACTGACCCGGATTTTACCCAGAGTTTTACAAAAATCCGAAAGGATCATACGACGTTCCTGCAATTTGAGTTTGAACGGGAAAAGCAATACCATAAGGGTGTTTTCGTTGACATTTTCCCCGGTGATCGGGTGGCCCCTGGCAAGCTGGGACGGAAGATGCAGTATATTGCCTGCGCGGTGAACCTGCTGTATAACCGGGGTCATGCCAGTGGTTCCGGAGGAATTGTAGGCAAGGTTGAGAGATTTTTGCTGAAAGCGCCAAAGGAGAAATACGCCAAGCGCCGGGAAGCAGCAGAGAAGTGGATTCACCGGTGGAACGGAAATGACTCGGCTCTGTACGTTTTCCCCAGCACGATTGAGTGTAGCCGCCGATATTATCCCGCTGACTTATTTGAAAATATGCGGACCATCGAATTTTGCGGCAAAACATATCAATGCGTTTCTGACCCGGATGCTGTTCTGCGAATCGACTACGGCGACTATATGCAGCTCCCGCCCGAGGAAGATCGGGTTTGGAAACATCATCCGATCTTGATTGACTTTGAACATAACTATGAGGAGCTGACCGATCAGCAATGAGCAAAAAAATCTCGGTTTTAATGGGGATTTACAACTGCTCCAGTACAATGGAGCAGGCAGTTGCATCTGTCCAAAATCAGACGTATACCAACTGGGAACTGATTCTCTGTGACGATGGATCTTCCGACAATACATACGAGGTTGCACAGGCCCTCGCAGCGAAAGATAGCCGCATCGTGTTGCTGCGCAATGTAAAGAATCTGGGCTTGAATCAGACATTGAATAACTGCTTGGTTGTTGCCACTGGCGATTATATTGCCCGGATGGACGGCGACGATGACTGTGTGCCCGAGCGATTCGAAAGGCAGCTTGACCTTCTGGAGCACCATCCGGAATTTCAAATTACCAGTTGCCCGATGAAACTTTTTGACGAAACCGGTGAATGGGGACAGACAACGGTTCCGGAATATCCGTCCCCCGAGGATGTTGTGAGCGGCACACCGATCAGCCATGCGGCTGTGATGCTTCGTAAGGAATGTATGGATGCCGTAGGCGGATATACCGTGGACAAGCGAATGCTCCGTGTAGAGGATGTAAACCTTTGGATCAAGCTGTATGCCGCTGGGTATCGCTGCCATAACATTCAGGAGCCGCTGTACCGCATGCGCAACGACCAGAATGCCCTAAATCGACGCAAATACATTTACCGCGTTAATTCCGTTTATGTTCGTTTACAGGGGTGTCGGATGTTACACCTGGGCTTAAAAAGTTATCTGAAAGCCTGTATTCCCATGATTAACGGTCTGGTTCCAGCAAGATTGCGGCACTTCATTCGTAAAATACAACAGGGAGCGACAAGTTGATGTTGAAGATTTTGTTCCTGATCCATGATCTCGGCCAAGGCGGTGCCGAAAAAGTGCTCGTAAATCTGGTCAACAACATGGACCGGTCAAAATTTGATATTTCCGTCACAGTCCTCTTTGGCGGCGGGGTCAATGAGCAGTTTTTGGCTCCGGATATTCACTTTCATGCGGTGTTTTCAAAAGAGGTGCCGGGAAATAGCAAGCTGATGAAGCTGCTGACGCCGAAGCAGCTCCACAGTCTGTGCGTCAAGGAGCACTACGACATCGAGGTATCCTATCTGGAAGGCCCATCTGCCCGCGTCATCAGCGGATGTCAGGACCAAGATACCAAGCTGGTTTCCTGGATTCATGTGGAGCAGCACACCATGGACAAGCTGGCCGGTTCTTTCCGCAGCGAACAGGAAGCCCGAGCCTGCTATAACCGTTTTGACCAGACGGTTTGTGTTTCCCAATATGTCCACGATGATTTCTGCCAGCTTCTGAACTTTCAAAAGCCATGCCGGGTGCTGTATAACACGGTGGAGTCTGGTAAGATTTTGGCCGGAGCCAGCGAAGCACCACCGGAGCTTGCAGACGACGGGAAAATCCGTCTAATTGCGGTCGGTACGCTGAAACAGTCCAAAGGCTATATGCGGCTGCTGCAAATCATCCGGCGTCTGCGGGATGAACAATACCCGATGCATCTATACATCCTGGGCATTGGCCCTTTGCAAGCAGAAATGGAGGAATACATCCGCCGGAACGAACTGCAAGACACGGTCACGCTGCTGGGCTACCAGACCAACCCTTACAAATATGTCAGCAAATGTGACCTGTTTGTCTGTGCCAGCTTTGCCGAGGGCTTTTCCACAGCCGCTACTGAGGCGTTGATTGTTGGCACTCCAGTCTGTACTGTGGAAGTCTCCGGCATGAAGGAAATGCTGGGTGAGAACAATGAGTGGGGCATTGTCACAGATAATGATGAGGATGCTCTGTATCAAGGCATCAAGCGGCTATTGGACAATCCGGCGCTACTGGCCCAATACAAAGAAAAAGCCGCCCAGCGCGGCAAGACCTTCAACACAGAGAATTCTGTAAAAGCGGTGGGAAAAATGCTGTTAAACCTGTGAGGTAGAGATGAAAATTGACTATTCTGTGGTAATTCGCACCACCGGTAAGGCTGGTGAAAAATATGCAGGGCTTTTGAGATCTATTAATGGACTTGAACCAAAGCCCAGAGAAGTGATTGTTGTCCTGCCGGAAGGATATTCTGTCCCCGAAGAACGGTTGGGCTGGGAAACCTTTTACTTTTGCCCAAAAGGTATGGTGATCCAGCGTATGACGGGTTTAGCCAAGTGCAAAACAAAATATGCCTTGGTTTGTGACGACGATGTGAGTTTCAACGCAGACTTTGTTCAAAAACTGTATGAGCCTGTTCGTTCGGGTTTGTGCGCCTTTTCCGCAGGACCTCTGTATTCTTTTCTGCCGCCCAAAGGCGCAAATGCTGTTCTATGTGCGGTGATGGCCAGCGCGGCACCTACGCTTTTCCACAGAAAGGACCGCTATGTTTCCGTGTTGAAGTCAAGCGGCTACTCCTATAACCGGAACCTAAAACCGGGGCGGTATTATGAAACGCAGTCCGTCGCATGGACTTGCTTTTTTGCCGAAGTTTCGGCGATCCGCAAAATGGATTTCCAGGCAGAATCCTGGCTTGATAGTCACGGGTATTCTGCACTGGATGACCAGACCATGTTTTATAAAGCGTGGCTTCGGGGAATCAAGACGGTCGTTGTTTCCGACGCTGTCTATGAGCACCTGGATGCAAGAACATCCACACGTAACAACAAAGGACCTGCTCTGTATGCAATGGGTTTTAACCGGGTCGTATTCTGGCACCGGTTTATATACCGGCAGCAAAAGGGAATCTTGTCCAGAGCCTGGGCTTTGGCTTGCTTTGGGTACCATACCCTGTGGACTTTCTTCTTCGAGCTGCTGAACCTTGTACGAAGAAAAAACACATGTAGCGGTTTAGCTATTAAGTTCCGTGGTTTGCGCGACGGCTGGCGGTACATAAAATCGGAGGACTACCGTTCCCTTCCTGAAGTCTGTTGAGGATAATGTATTATGATTTCGGTGATTATTCCCGTTTACAATGCGCAAAAGTATCTGCTTGAATGTGTCAGCAGCGTTCGTTCCCAAACCTATCCCGACCTGCAGATCATTCTGATCAATGATGGCTCCACAGATTCCAGCGGCGCTATCTGCGACACATTGACCAATGAAGACTGTAGGATTCAAATCATTCATCAGCCCAACCGGGGCGTCTCCGCGGCCCGGAATGCTGGCCTAAAGGCGGCGACGGGTGATCTGATCTCTTTTATTGACGCAGACGATACGCTGGACCCGGATATGTACGAATATCTGATCCACCTGCTGGAAGAATATGATGCAGATATTGCCCACTGTGCGTATCGCCATATCGTCGGCGAAGAGGTACGGCTGATCCATGACACGAAGCAGATCTATCCCCAAACCCGCGAGGAAGCGCTGGAGTGTCTGGTTGGAAGCCGGTTGTTTGTCGGCAGTCTGTGGAACAAGCTTTATCGCCGGGAGATCTTGGAAGGTCTTTTATATGATGAGAATATCAAAATCAACGAAGATATTCTCTACAACTATTTTGCGTTTAAAAATGCTAGGAGATCCGTTTTCGCGGATGCGGCCAAGTATAACTATATTGCCCGCAAAACCTCCTCTGCGTGCTTTGTGACTGCAGACGCGCGAAAAGCCCAGGACGCTTGCCGTGTCAACGCGGCGATCTATGAGGATGCCAAAGGCACGGCGCTGCAGTGCTCTGCCGCTATCCGCTATTTGCGCGCTTTGAGCGGTTATTTCCGGGTCAGCTTCGCTGACCGTTCCATGGCGGCACAGCGCAAGGACATTCGGGCTTCGGTCTGGTATGTATACCGATCGAATCCGAATGTGAATAATAAAATGTATCGATGGAAAAACGCGTGCAGCAAAAATAAGAATTGTCTATGACGATAGGCTATATTGATTAATCTTCATTAGTGTGAGGGTAAAAAATGAAAATTCTTGTGGTCAATGGGGACTGTGTCCAAACAAACACGTCCGCCAATTTATGCCATTCAGCTTATATCCGTGGCTTACTGTATGCAGGGCATGAAGTAACATTACTCAGCGCAGATGGGCGAGACTATGTTCTGGATGCTTCTATTAAACTTCCACCTCAGCTGAAGTGTTATACTTATTATGGCGTTTCTCTGTATGAAAAAATGTCCCTACACAAACGGGCGAAAAGCATTCCTAAAGGAAAAACATCACTCATTACTCCTGATACCACAGCAAACAGGAAAAGCATCAGTATTGTTTCAAAAGCGAAATCTTTTGCACTGTCTCTTTATGGCGTCCACGGGATTTGTTCAACGTTTGTGCGAAAAGCACAGAAATTCCGTTCTGACGAAGAATATGACTACATTTTATCAATATCTACGCCTCCGGCGAGCCATCTCCTTGTACATAATTTAATGAAAGCGCAACACATAAAAGGGCGGCGTTGGATTCAGATTTGGGAGGATCCTTGGTACAGCGACGTCTACGGCTTTAGTGGAAAAGACAAAGTATTCCGGGAAGAAAAGCGTCTGCTGGCATTGGCAGAGAAGGTTTGCTACGTCAGTCCTCTGACTCTCGAGAATCAAAAACATCTCTATCCCGAGTCCGCTCATAAGATGTTTTGGCAGCCGCTGCCTTTCTACTATCAAGCCAAAACGGGGATCAAACATCCGTCGGGAAGGAATCTTTACGGCTATTTTGGGGACTATGTTCCTGCCGCCCGGGATTTACAGCCTTTCTATAAAGCGGCAAAGGAGACCGGTATTGAGGTCAATATCTGCGGCAACCCCTGTAATCTGTTTTCGCCCACTGAACAAGTTCACATCCATCCCCGGCTGCCGCTGAATGAATTAAAGCCTATTGAGGACAGTACCAATGTCCTTGTTTTCCTGTGTAACCGCAAGGGCGGGCAGATTCCCGGAAAGATCTATCAGTATTCCGCGACGGACAAGACCATTCTTTTCATCATGGACGGCACTGAGGAAGAGCAGCGTGTGCTGAGGGAATACTTTGGCCAGTTTAACCGCTATGTGTTCTGCCAGAACAGGGTTTCGGATATAGCTGAAGCTATTCGCCGGATTGAATCCGGCGAACTCGGGGATGTACAGAACGTCCCGCTGGACGATTTTGATCCGGTCAGGACGGTCACAAACATTCTGGAAGCAGGGAGGTAAATGGCGTGGAACAGCAAAAGATCAGCGTAATTGTGCCCGTTTACAGGGTTGAGGCATTTCTTGACCGCTGTGTCCAGTCCATTGCCGAACAGTCCTACAAAAATCTTGAGATTATCCTTGTGGATGACGGATCTCCGGACAACTGTCCTGCCATATGCGACGCCTGGGCGGAAAAAGACAGCCGTGTGAAAGTCGTTCATAAGCAGAACGGCGGCCTGTCGGATGCAAGAAACGCCGGTATGGCCATTGCTACCGGCGAGTTGATGGGATTTGTGGACAGCGACGACTGGATTGCCCCGGATATGTATCAGCATCTGCATGACCTTATGGCGGCAGATAACAGTGACATTGCTTCAAGCGGCGCGGAGATGGTCTGGGAAGACGGAACGCCGTCCCGCATTCTGACAAAATCTGGCTGCTGTGTGCTAGATCAGGAAGATGCCATGCGGGCGATCATCGAAGAATCCTGGCTCAAGCAGCCGGTATGTTTCAAGCTGTACAAGACTGCCCTTATCCGTGATATTCCCTTCCCCGTGGGCAAGTACCATGAGGATGTCTTCTGGAGCTATCAGGCGGTTGCCCGGGCGCGGAAAGTATCTGTTTCCGACAAAATCGGGTATTATTACTTCCAGCGCAGCGGAAGCATCATGGGGGAAAGTTATTCATTAAAGCGTCTGGATAGCTTAGAGGCGAAAGTCCTTCGGCTTACTTATGTCCAAGAGCATTTTCCGCAGCTTGTTCCTACTGCACAACGTGATTTGCTATTTTCGTGTATGTACGTTTTTCAGATGTGTTTGCAATATCTATCCGAACCGGAGCTTGGGATCGGCCACAAAAAAATTGCTGGAATAATAGATGCTGCAAAACCATTTCCGCGCAAGATAGGAATACCGTTAAAGCAGCTTGTGTGGTATTACCTATCACAGCTTTCCTTTGCCGGTACCTGCAAACTGAGAAATAAGTTAAAAATAGGACTATAACCATTCTGAACCAGGGGGCAACGAAGATGTGCAAATTGGTTAGCATCATATTGCCAATCTACAATGGCGAAAAATATATGCGTCAGAGCATCGACAGCGTTCTTGCCCAAACATATACAAATTGGGAATTGCTGATCATTGATGACGGCTCTACGGATCGCACGGCTGAAATCGCTTCTGAGTATCTTAATAAAGATTCCCGTATCCACTATTATAAAAATCCACAAAACATGCGCTTGCCGCGCACACTTAACAGGGGCTTCTCCTTGGCCAGAGGCGCATATTTAACATGGACATCTGACGATAACTACTACTATCCCACGGCGCTTGAGCAAATGGTGACAGCATTGGAAGCAGAGAGGAAAGACTTTGTATTTGCCTCTTGCGATGTAATTGACGGTGAAGGCAAAATTGTCGAATGTATTATGGTGAGTGACCGCGCCAAAAAGAGCATTGTCGGCAGCAATCCTGTTGGAGCCTGTTTCCTCTATACACGCAAGGTCTACGAAACCGTTGGCGACTATGACCCCGAAATGACGCTTGTGGAGGACTTTGATTATTGGCAGAGGATCTGCATGAAGTTTCCTCCAGCGTGTATCTCGGAGAAGCTTTATGCTTACCGTTGGCATGACGGTGCGCTGACCAGCACCATGCGAAAAGATACTTTCAATCGGAGGTTAGAAACGTGCCTTTTGAAAAACAGGCCCGGTTTTGGAACGCTGGATTGGGAGTCCTTATATTATTATTACTATGGCCTGTACACCTGCCGTAAAAACCTGGGCGATGATAAAAATCCCTATGAATGGAAGCACAGATTCTATTCCATACTGTATTTTTGGCTCAGACGTGTTCCAAATAAGCTGCGCAGAATGTTAAGAAAGTAAACCACATTTTGGAGAGGATTACATGAACAGTATGTACTTATACTATCACGGTGGAAGCGCAAATCATGGCTGTGAAGCAATTGTTCGTTCTACAAACAGTTTGCTGGGTCCTGGGTTGAAACTGTGGACAACCGGCATATCCTCTGACAAATCCTACGCTCTGGATTCTGAATTGAACCTTTATGAAGATGTATACACTCCCGCAAAAAAGCCGTCTCCCAGATGGTTTATATCTGCCGTTCATCACAAGCTGACCCATACGGACTACTTACATATCAAATACGCCCATAACACTTTTTTCTCCCAGATTCAGCATGGAGATGTGTGTCTGTCCATCGGCGGTGATAACTATTGCTATACGGGGCAGGATATTCTGGGCTATTACAATCGCGCGATACATCAAAAAGGCGCAAAGACTGTTCTTTGGGGTTGCTCTGTAGAACCGGAACTGTTAGAGCAAGCGGATATTGCCAAGGATATTGCACGCTATGATTTAATCGTCGCCCGGGAAACGATCAGCTATGAGGCATTAAAAAAGGTTAATCCCAATACAATTCTGGCACCGGATCCGGCTTTCTTCCTGGATCCGGTGGAGCTGCCGCTGCCGGATGGATTTGTACCCGGTAATACGGTGGGCATCAATGTGAGCCCTCTGATTATGAAAAGCGAGTCCAAAAGCGGCATAACCTTCGAAAGCTACCGCCGGTTAATCGTCCATATTTTAACCAAAACAGATATGAACGTTGCCCTGATTCCCCACGTGGTAGAACCGGGTAATGATGATCGTGAGCCTCTGCAATCTCTATATGACGCTTTCTCTGACAGCGGACGTATGGTCATGATTGAGGATCATGATGCCCAGCAGCTGAAAGGATTCATTGCCCGGTGCCGCTTTTTTGTGGGGGCCAGAACCCATGCCACCATTGCGGCCTATTCCAGCTGTGTCCCCACACTGGTGGTGGGCTATTCAGTTAAGGCCAAAGGCATTGCCAGAGATTTATTCGGAACGGAATCTAACTACGTTTTACCGGTACAGGCAATAAAAGATCCGGAAACATTAGTACATGCGTTTTGTTGGCTTGTAAAACATGAACAAGAAATCGGCGCTCATTTACAGAACACCTTTCCCACCTACAAAGCCGGAATGGGTTTTGCGGTAAGCGCGGTAAGGAGCTTGTGCGAGAAATGACAGCATTGTGGATTCTTTTTGGAATCATCGCCGCAGCGGCGCTGGTGATCTGGGGCGTGGATTTTTACCATTATCTGGTGAATCGGTATTGTCGTTATCATATCGGCAGATGGCCGGATACACAAGCATGGCAACAGGCAGTGATTCACCGTGCCATTCGTTGGACCGTCAAGACTCCTACGGTAAAAATTACGGACAACAACCGGTATCTGCTGCTGGATATGCTTCAAGGACGGCATCGCAGCAATACCATCCAGTCTTGGCAGACGGCAAGCCTGCTCTTAGGGCTGGAACATATCGGCACATCTCAGTGCAAGGAAGCCGTACAAAAGGCAGTCGATAAGCTGCTGGACAAACAAGGGATGTTTCGGGTAAAGCCCACCAATGTGGACTGCGGTATGCTGGCTTACAGTCTCCTGAAGTCCAGCGATGCGGAGCAAATTCGGCCAGCCATGGATTTTGCAGCACAGCTGATTCTGTCACGGGTGGCGGAAGACGGTACGTTGGTCTATGTAAATGATATAGAATCCGATGAGCGGTATGTGGATACTGTCGGCCTTGCCTGCCCTTTTCTGGCCTGTTACGGAAAGACCTATGGGAAACCGGAATATACAGCACTGGCAGTTAAACAATTGCGTGCTTTTTCAGAATATGGTTTGGAAGAAAGCACTTCCCTGCCCAATCATGCCTATAGTGCCTCATCAAAGCTTCCTCTTGGCGTCTATGGCTGGGGCCGGGGTACCGGATGGTATGCTCTCGGTCTGATCGACACCTATAAAGAGCTTCCCGATGGTGAAGACAAGCAATGGCTGAAGGAGCAACTACGCAAAGTAGCTGATAGCTACTTGAATTTCCAGCATGCAGACGGTGGCTTTGGATACATTATGCAGATGCAGAAAGGTTACGATAGTTCCGCAACAGCGGCATTGGCGTATTTTTACAGGGAATGTTCAGCTGTTTTTGGAAAAAAAGCATATGCTGAAACAGCTGCTCTTTGTTTGGATAAGTTGCGTAGCGTGACCAGAATTACTGGTGCTATCGACTGGTGTCAGGGTGATACCAAAGGAATTGGCGTATTTGCTCAGACATATGACATCATGCCTTTTGCTCAGGGATTGGCTCTTCGGGCAATCAGTTTTGAACAAGATAGGGATTAATTCGATTATGGCTCAAAAATCTCGTACCGAATATTCTCTTCTAAATATTGCCACAGGTTTAGGCGGGTATGCGCTGAATACCATTATCGGTTTGGTTTGCAGAATGGTTTTTACCAGGACACTGTCAGCCGAATATCTTGGCATTGGCGGCCTGTTCACAAATATTTTGAGCATGCTCAGTCTTGCGGAACTCGGCGTCGGAAGCGCAATTGTCTATGCCCTGTACAAACCGTTGGCAGTTGGCGATAAAGAAAAAATTGCATCGCTCGTTAAGTTTTACGGACAATGCTACAGAATGATTGGTATTGCTGTTGGAGTCATCGGAATCGCTTTAATGCCGTTTCTGAACCTCCTGATTGAAGAGCCAAACATTAAGGAGAGTATCTATCTCATCTATGGGCTGTTTTTGTTTAATTCAGCCAGCTCTTATTTTTTTAGCTATCGCAGTTCGCTGATCATGGCTGCACAGCAAAACTATATTGTGACGGCAACAAACTATGCGATAACAGTCTGTCAAAGCATCCTGCAAATCATTTGGTTGCTTGCTTCTCACCAATACATTGGGTATCTAATTATTCAATGCGCAGGTGGTTTTATCTATAATATCGTCATCTCTTATATAGCAAAAAAGAAATTCCCGTATATTGTATCAAAAGAAATCAAACCATTAGAGAAAACTGAACGTAATGGATTGGTCAGAAACGTACGGGCACTGGTTATCTGGAAGCTTAGTGGGCTTTTAGTGAACAGTACAGACAATATTATTATTACTTTTTTCAGCGGACTGGCTACTGTTGGTTTGTCTTCTAACTATACTTTATTATCCACAACATTAAATTCTCTTTTGAATCAGCTTTTCAACGGTATCACAGCAAGTGTTGGAAATCTAAATGCAATTGAAACCAATGAAAAGAAGCTCAAAATGTTTAACATTATTAATCTTGCTAACTTTTGGCTTTTTGGTTGGGCTGCCATTGGTATTTTTGTAGTTTCTTCAGATATTGTTCATCTAATGTTCGGCGAATCCTATGTATTGCCTTTGAGTATTCCGTTCGTAATTGCATTGAATTTCTATATGGTAGGAATGCAGTGCGCAGTTTGGACATTTAAAAATACGATGGGTCTTTTTCGTCCAGGAAGATACTTGCTAATTTTGACAGCCGCAATTAACTTGGCTTGTTCAATTTGGCTTGGGAAACTTTGGGGATTATTTGGCATCTTGTTTGCAACAGCAATTTCCAGGGCTTGTACAAATACATGGTATGATCCATATGCAGTATTTAAATTTGGTCTGAAAGAAAAAGTATCAGTATACTTTAAGAAATATGGTTTTTATGCATTAATTCTTGTCTTTACCGGAGCTATTTGCTATGGAATCTGTTCCTTATTCTCATTTTCTCCGATGGTAAATGTGATCTTAAAATTTTTGGTATGTTGCATTATTCCAAATCTAGTCTTTTTTCTTTGCTTCCGCAAATCAGAAGAGTTTCAATATTATGTAAATCTTGCATACAGATTTATAAAAAAATTATCAATTAAACATTCAAACGCGTCTTGAAAGCAACAATAGCAGAAATTTATATCTGTTGGATGATAAAAGCCGTTACAATTTATTTTACAATTGATCCGCAGAATATTTGTTGTTTATTCTGAGTTTTGATTAGGGGGGCTTGATAACATGGATAACATGCAGAACGATTTGAACCAAGGGTGCTCAATGGTTTAGCATCACACATGATTTTGCACTCTATCTGTTGCATGAAAGACATCTTATCGATAAATACTTTAGTAAGGGTTTATGTACAGATGAAATCTTTCTACAATCCATTGCTTATTCATCGCCTTACAAAGATAGTATCGTTGACAACAACATGCGTCTGATTGACTGGCATCGTGGGAATCCGTATACTTTCACCATTTCGAACTATGAGCAATTAATTACAAGTGATTGCCTGTTTGCGCGTAAGTTTGATGAGAATATAGATATGGATATAGTAGTTAAGCTGTTTGACTATATCCAGAATAGCTGATGACACCTTGACACTTGGCCAATCGGTTTTTAGGTGTTCAATGAAATAACCGAAGGGCGGAGACGTCTCAATGGCGCCCGCAAAAAGCTTAAGGCAGCACCGCACAATCCGGTCAGGGCAGATCGTGCGGTGCTGCCTTTGGAAAAACAGAGGAAATTTGCGCATAACTCTTGACACTACCCCTTGATCCAGCGCTCAACCTCCCCTCTCGTCGCAGGGTCTGGGCTTGCTCCCGCCGAAGCCTTCCCCTTGAGGGGAAGGTGCCGAGCGCAGCGAGGCGGATGAGGTGCTTCCCCGTCTTCCGACCGTGTCCAATCTCTCCGGCGGGAGCAAGCCACGCCCACATTTTCTTTTTTGACCGGCGCGGGAGAGCAGAGATTACCGAAAACCCCGAAAAGTTTATAAAAATCTATTGACAGGCCCTTGACCTTAAACTCAGGTTTAATGGTATACTGGCAGCAGAAGCACAGAGAAGGGAGTCTTTTATCATGTCAGAAATCATTCCCGGAAGCAACGGGGAAAAATATGTGCCCTATGCGGCCCGCAGCGGTGGGGAGAGTCCGGTTTTCTTCACCCGGGATCTGTCCGCGGAGGGCCTGAAAAAGATCTACGCGCGGGTAAACAGTACCATCGGCGGAAGGGTTGCAGTGAAACTCCATACCGGCGAGCAGCACGGCCCCAACATCATCCCCCGGGACTGGGTGCGGTCTCTGATGGAGACTGCCCTCGACAAGGCCGCCATCGTAGAGACAAACACCTATTATGAGGGTGACCGCTACACCACTGAGGAGCATCGGGAGACGCTGAAGGTCAACGGCTGGACCTTCTGCCCGGTGGATATCATGGACGAGGAGGGCACAGACACGCTCCCCATCCGGGGCGGCAAATGGTTCACCCGGATGTTTGTGGGCTCCCATCTGAAAAATTACGATTCCATGGTGGTCCTGACCCACTTCAAGGGCCACACCCAGGGCGGCTTTGGCGGAAGCAATAAAAATATCGGCATCGGCTGCGCGGACGGGCGCATCGGCAAGAAGATGATCCACACCCGGCTGGGCTCCGACGATATGTGGAGCATCACCCAGGAGGAGTTTATGGAGCGCATGACCGAATCCACAAAGTCCGTGCTGGACTATTTCGGAGAAAAGCTCTGCTTTGTGAACGTCATGCGGAACATGTCCGTCTCCTGCGACTGCGAGGGTCTCAGCGCGGCACCGGTAGTCACGCCCAACGTGGGTATTGTGGCCTCGCTGGATATTCTGGCGGCGGATCAGGCCTGTGTGGACATGATCTATGCCATGACAGAGGAGGAGCACCACGACCTGATTGAGCGCATGGAAAGCCGCCACGGCCTGCGTCAGCTCAGCTACATGAAGGAGCTGGGCATGGGAAACGACAGATATACCCTCATCGACATCGACAACAACGACGCCCAAATCACCGTCAAGGACGCGGTAAAGGGTCTGAAGCCCTTCCAGGCGTAAAACGCAGACAGGCCGCTGGTTTTCTTTACGATCAGCCCAAAAGCACCGTACAGAAGCGGATTAACAGCTTCTGTACGGTGCTTCTCTTTTGTTTATGCAGATAATATTACTTGTTCAGCTTGCAGAGCCGGTTTCTCTCCGCAAGGGCCGCGCTGGTTCGGCGGCAGAGAGTGAGAATATCCTCCTCGCTGCCGTCTACCACGGCCTGCTGCAGCGTGTCGATGCAGGCAGAGAGCTCACTTTCCGCGTCGAACAGGGCCTCACAGCTGACCGGATCGCTGAAGCGCAGCTCCTCGGCCAGACGGCTGACCGCGGCCGCGGCGGCTTCACTGTCGCACTGGGCGGCAAGGGTACTGAGCCGGGACTGGAGCATACGCATGGTGGAGACCTGCTTTTTGATCTGTACATCCTGCCGCTCTACTTCCTCGCGCACGCTGTCCGCCGCCACGAAACCGATCAGGGCCGCGCACAGCAGCAGCACATACAGCACCACCGGGATCCACACCGGCATCCACTTGGCAAGGGCCATAAATACAAAACTCAGAACGATCTGAATGACCAGATAGACGAAGCTGATGCGCAGGATGGGAAAGCCGTAAAACTTGGATTTGGCCTCGCCGCCCATGGCTTTAGGCATGGCGTAATACTGGACGGCGATGGCAAGGACGGCGAACAGGTAGGAAAGCCAGAAGCACCCGTTTTTCACAAACGGCACCACAAAGGCGATCGCGCTGAACGCGGCCAGCACCGCCGCCAGGGCAATGGTAAAACGCAGTTTGTTCTTACTCATAACTCAGCCTCTCTTTCTGCCGCAGTTGGGACAAAAATTCGTGGTAATACCTTTCCGGCCACAGTCCGGACAGTCCCAGCCCTTGGGCGGCTCCGGCTTTTTCTGGCCGCAGTTGGGGCAGAAATTGCTGGTGATGTTCTTCTGTCCGCAGCCGGGGCAATCCCAGCCCGCGGGGGTATCGGGCCTTTTGCTGCCGCAGTCCGGGCAGAAATTGGAGCGGATGCCCTTTCGCCCGCAGACGCCGCAGTCCCAGCCGCTCTGGCCCTCCGGGGCCTGCGCCTGCAGCACCTGGTCGCCCATGCTCTGTCCCATCCGGGCTGCCCCGCCGAACAGAGGGCCAATGGCGTCCCTGGTCATGCCGGCCACGCTGCCAACCGCGCCCAGCGTCATGCCCAGGCCGGCGATCTCGCCGATGCCGCCCACAACGCTGCCCGCAAGGCCGCCGCCCTCGCCGCCGGGGATGCCGTTTTTCAAAGCCTCCATGCCCACCATGCGGCTGGTCTCCTGCTGATAGGAATAGCCCTTCATCTTCATCTCCATGGCCTCGGCCTCGGCCTGCATCCGGTAGGCGTCCGCCTCGGCCTGCTTGCGGATGCGCAGGGTCTCCGCATCGCCCTGGGCGCCGATGATCTTCATGCGGGCGGCGGTCTCCGCCTCCACGGCCTTGCGCTCCGCCGCGGCGGTGGCCACGTTCTTCTCGATCTCCTCCTGCCGCACCCGCAGATACTGCTCGGAATACTGCTGCTTCAGCCTGCGGAAATTGGGGTCATCATCCGGGGTCACGACCCGGCTGACAAAGAATTCCGGCATCTCCAGGCCGTAATCCGCCAGATAGGCGTTGATCTTCTGCTTTAAGGCCAGAGACAGCTCCAGGAGCCGCTCGTCGATCTGCAGAATGTTGATGTTGTTCTCCCGGATCACCTGGGCCAGATAGCTTTTCACCTGGGTCATGACCATGGCCCGGAACATGCCCTTGCCGCTGCCGGCGCCCACAAGCTGCTCCTGGGTCATGCCGTTGGCGGTGCCCACCAGCTTCAGCAGCAGCTTCCGGGAATCAGCCACGCGGATATTGAACTCGCCGCTGGCCCCCAGCTCCACAACCATGCCCGTGGCCGGGTCGAACAGGCGCACCTTGCTGTCGGTGCCCCATTTGACCCCCATCTGGGTGGTCTTGTTGATGAAATAGACCTCCGAGTGGAAGGTGCCCTCCGTGTCCGTGGGCAGCTTATAGAGCTTTTCCAGCAGGGGGAGCTGCTGAGTCTCCAGGGTGTAGCGGCCCGCGCCGAACAGGTCAAGGGCCTGGCCGTCCTGGAAAAAGATGGCGTCCTGGCTCTCGTGGACGATGAGCTGAGAGCCGAAGTTAAAGTCCTCAATGGGGTGCTTCCAGACCAGGGTCTCGTTGTCCCCCTCGTACTTGATGATGCTGGCAAGGCCGTCCTTTTTGATCTTCTCCTGGGTCAGCCGCTCCTGAATGTCGTTTACACAGTCGCACACCGGGCAGACATAGCTTTTGGCGGACTTGGCGGTGCGCAGCCGCACGCCGCACTGGGCGCAGGAGAATTCCTCCACCATGCTCTTGTCCGCAAGGGTGTTGATGGGCTCATGGCAGACGGGGCATTTGGCGTTTTCCCCTTCGGCCTGGTCGAACACCACCATGTTGCCGCAGTGGGCGCACTCCCGGCCTATCAGCCGGTCCGTGCGCACGTTGATGGTATAGCCGCAGGCGCAGTCGATCTTCTTTCTGGCAAAGAAGCCGGTCTTTGCCTCCGCGTATTTCCCGCAGTTGGGACATTGAATCACAAATTTGGCCATAATTGGCACCCCTCCCAAATGATACTCCTTGCTTTTGTCTTTCCTTTTCGCGCCGCGCGTTCAGGGCAGCTTGATATCGCGCCAGTCGGATACCTCACACTGGCCAAAACGGTTATCGCCCACAGCCACCACCGTGCCGTCGGACTTCAGACCTACCGTGTGATAATCTCCTGCGCTGACCGCCACAACACCCCGCCAGTCGGATACGTCGCACTGGCCGGACCCGTTATCGCCCACAGCCACCACTGTACCGTCCGATTTCAAACCAACAATGTGTTTTTCGCCAGCACATATTGCTACAATTCCATACCAGTACATCACATCATCTGCATATTCATCATAACCACATACAACGACAGTTCCATCTGACCTTAACCCGACGACAAAATCATCGGCTACACTGATTGCTGCAATATCATACCATTTTGTCGCATCGAAAAATTTCCATTTATCTGTGATTTCAATGGTTCCATCAGCTTTCAGACCCACAGTATAACCGTCACCCGCTCCGATGGCCACAATATTACGCCAGTCATCTACATCGCACTGGCCTTCTTCATTTCTGCCTGTTGCCACCACTGTGCCGTCAGATTTTAGACCTACTGTATGAGCTAAGCCTGTACTGATTGCCTCAATGTCTCTCCAATCAGATACATCACATTGTCCTACAGCGCTTATTCCTGCTGCTACCACCGTACCGTCAGACTTTAGGCCTACCGTGTGACTACCACTTGTGCTGACTGCCACAATATTACGCCAGCCTGTCACCTGTTTATCAATTCCCCCTGTGTCATTTGTTACTACTGTGCCGTCCGACTTAAGTACCATCGTGCAATAATCTCCGGTACTGATAGTGGTGCTCTCTCCGGAGAAAACAAGCGTGCTTTCTTCCCCACGATCTTCCGCATCCGTCATAACCGCCGGCAATTTATTCATGAGGAAATCAGGAACTGAAATGCCGCGCCAGTGGGATACATTGCGTTGTTCCTCTTCATTGTTGCCTACGGCTACCACGGTGCCGTCTGATTTCAGACCTACCGTGTGATTCCCACCTGCGCTAATCGATACGATTTCGCTCCAAGCAGACACATTGCTCAGCCCATATTCGTCGTTCCCCACAGTCACTACTGTACCATCCGATTTCAAGCCCACGGTGTGAGCTTCACCTGCACTGACTGCCACAATATTGCTCCAACCAGATACATCGCACTGGCCAGCCTCGTTATAGCCCACAGCCACCACTGTGCCGTTCGATTTTAGACCTACCGTAAATCCCGCTCCTGCGCTGATTGCCACAACATCGTTCCACCCGGATACGTCGCACTGGCCATACTCGTTATTGCCCACAGCTACCACCGTACCGTCGGGTTTCAGCCCAACTGTATGACTTCGGTAAGTGCTAATGGCTATAATGTCATTCCAGTCAGATACATTACACTGACCATAATCATTACTTCCCGTTGCCACCACTGTGCCGTCCGACTTAAGCCCTACTGTAATCTCATTTCCTGCACTGATCGCCACAATGTCGCTCCAGTCGGATACATACCCCTTTCCTGCTGTCACCACCGTACCATTGGATTTCAGTCCAACCGTATATTGGCTGGAAGCACTGACCGCTACAATGTCAGACCAACTGGACACATTGCATTCTCCGGTCCAGTTAGCTCCCACAGCAACCACTGTTCCATTGGCTTTCAACCCCACAGTATGATAGGAACCTGCACTGATCGTTGACCAAATCCCAGAATTTTTCCAGCTTTCAAGGCACTTTTCCTGGGCATTCTTGTAGTTCCCGGCCTTGGAATAGGCCAAAGCAGCCTCTGCATAATTTCCGGCGGTGGAGAGTTTCTCTGCTCTTTCATAGGAAAATATTTCCTGCTCTTCAATGTGTTTTTCCTGCGCTTCATCACATTTTTCCTGTGCATCCTTATAGCTTCCGGCCTCGGCATAGGCTAAAGCTGCATCTTCATAATTTCCTAAAGCAAAGAGTTCTTCGGCCTTTTTATAATGATTAGCCGGAAGTACGATTCCGGTGATTATAAGAAACGCTGTAACAACAGAAATTGCTGCAATAAGAATAATCAAAAACACTTTCGTATTTCGTGCGCGTTTGATCTTCTCCTGTTTTTCAAGAAATTTATTTGCCGACGCACGGCAGCACTCTCTTTTTTCCGCCGAATCCAGATAGCCGTCCAGGACGTCAAAGGCCCTGGCCGCGTTGTTGAAATCGATGGCGCTGACCGCCGCCTCCTGCAGTTCACAGGCCTTTTGATAGTCCCTGGCCAGGTCAAACTCATGGGCTTTTTCTCTGCATACGGTCTTTCGCGTGTTGGCGTCTTTATAAAACGTCAGAGGACTGAATGCCTTTTCCGCGTTTTCAAACTCCTCCTGGGTGACAGCGGCGGCCTGAAGGGCACATGCCTCCTGATACTTTCTCTCGCACGCCGCCTGCTCTGCCAGTGCTTCCTCGTTCCGCTTTTTTACCTGCTCCTCCGCCTCATCCAGAAAGGCGGCGTATTCTTCCTTCACCCGGTCAATTGCTTCGTTATCCCGCCGCTCTGCCTCGGATATCCGGCTTTCCAAAGTGCTCAGCAGCTCCCGCTTCAGCTTTTTGACCCGTTCCGCCGAAGGGCCGGAAGCAAATCTCTCTGCCCGGACAAAATCGTTTTCGCGGGAGAGGTACGTCTCCTCCGCTTTCAGCTGCTCCCGGAACTGGGAGAGGGTGCTGAAATAGCATCGGTCGAACTGGAATTTTTCTTTGATCTCGTCTTGAGAAAGGAAGGAATTCACCGCGTATTTTTTTGCGGCGGCATCGATCCGCGCCGTGTCCTCCGGGCAGGCGGCAGTTTTCTCCCCATTCTTTACCAGCGGATACTGCGCCAGCCGCTTTTCCACAAATGCCTTGTCGTCCGCGCACTGGTTCTTTGCCAGAAGCTGGCCCAGATAGGCATCGGCGCAGCGGGCGTCCATGTCCAGCGCCCGGTTAAAATACTCCGCAGCCTCCCGCCACTTGCCGTCCTCCAGGGCCATATTGCCCCGGTCGATCATGGCGCGCACATTGGGGCCGCCGGAGACCGGCTGGGAGACGATGACCGGCTCCGCCTGCTTCTCCTCTTTCCTGCCGCCCAAAATCTTCTCCACGCCCCGGAGCAGATCCTGCATGGCGCCCACCTTGCCCATGTCCTGAGCGGAGAGCTTGGCAAACTCCCGCGGCATGTCGTAGGCGTCAATATTCTTGTAACAGGGGATCAGGGTCTTTTTCTGCCCGGAGGCGATCAGCGCCAGAAAGCGGCTCCACTCGTTTTTCACCCAGACCGCGTTAAAATGCTCGTAGTCCGTGCCCACCGCCAGCATGAGCTTGGCGCTGTTCAGGGCCGCGAATATGTATGGCTCGTATTCCACGCCCAGCTTGTCCTCCAGGCTGATGCGGGAGAAGAACACCCGGTAGCCCTTTTCCGTCAGGGCCGTGTAGATATCCTGGGCGATGACGCTGTCCAGCGTCCGCTCGCCCTTGTCGTCGGTTTCCTTATAGCAGATAAAGACGTCGTAAGGCTCCTCGCGGGAGGACACCTGAATGATGCCCTTGCGCAGCTCCTCGATGGCTTTGGCCTCCGCCCGGTACACGCTGCGGGCCACGGCGTCCGCGTTCTCGCAGGCCTGCTCAAAGTTCTCGTCGTCCAGCACGCTTTCAAAGGAGGAGCGGTGGCAGGTGGGGATCTTTTTGCCCGTGGCCGGGTCGTCCACATACTCGATGCCGTATTTGCACAGCACCAGCCCCCAGTAGGCCTCGGCCTCCTCCGGAAAGTCCGCCACAATGCTCTCGAACACACCGGCCGCCTTGTCAAACTCACAGCCGCGCAGCAGCCGCCCGGCCCTGCCGAACAGGGTCAGCTTCTTTTCGTTGTCCGCCGTGGGGATGGTCTGCCGGCTGCCGCAGTATTCGCACTCCGCAACCGTCAGCCCCTCTTTGATCTCCAAGTCCCCGCCGCACATCTTGCATTTTATAACTGCCATATCTTCTCTCTCCACTCCCCTGTATTGTTACCGGTCTTTCGGATCTCCATGTTGTCCAGAGCAAACTCCATGCTCAGCAGCATAATCTCGTTGCGGGTCCGCCCTGTCTCCTCCGCCACGGCGTCAATATCCCGCAGCATGTCCTTCGGCAGACGCATGGAGATCACGGAGGATTCTCCGCTGTATTTTTTCGGCGTAATCTGTAATTTCGGTTTTTCCATTGGCATACACTCCCATTTGTGTTCATTGTACTACAAATGTATTTTGTGTCAAGAAAAAATTAATAAAATCCCTCGTTAACGCGAAAAAAGCCGGTGTTCTCCGCCGCGTTTCATTCTGTTTTGCCGGACAGTTTTTTTGCATAGCCCGTCATTCCTGGGAAATGCTATCGCCGAGGTGATTTTTTATGTTCGGCGTGATCATGAGTATTCTGGCAGGGGCAGCCATGAGCTTTCAGGGGGTGATCAACACCCGGCTCAGCGACAGGATCGGGCTGTATGAGTCCAACGTCTTTGTTCAGGGCACCGCCTTTTTGCTGGGGCTAATCGCCTGCTGGCTCCTGGGAAAGGGCAATTTTTCCGCTATCCGGGAGGTCCATTGGGTCTACTGGACCGGGGGCGTGCTGGGCCTTGTCATCACCATTACGGTCATGCTCTCCATCGGGCAGCTGAGCCCCACCTACGCCATCTCCATCATCCTGATCTCCCAGCTGCTGGTGGCCGCCGCCATCGACGCCTTCGGGCTTCTGGGCAGCGAAAAGGTCCCCTTCGTCTGGAGCAAATGGCTGGGCCTTGCGCTGATGGTCGCGGGGGTGCTGGTATTCAAATGGGAAGGGGCAAAGGGAATGGGCTGATTGATCGCCCGGTACCGCTTTCCCCGTCGAAAAATTGCGTATCGTATTGACGGCGGGGCAAAAATATGGTAACATCTCAGGGTAAAAACGAACGGAGGTCTTTCCTATGGAACATATCAAGACGATCAAAACCCGCAATCTCTGCGAGAGCGCCAAGAACGGCGGCTGCGGTGAGTGCCAGACTTCCTGCCAGTCCGCTTGCAAGACCAGCTGCGGCATTGCCAACCAGCAGTGCGAGAACAGCAAGGACCGCAAGTAATTGCAGGTTTATAAAATGCCGCCTTCCGGAAAGGCGGCATTTTTACTATGAGATCAAGGAGACATAAAGATGATCCATCAATATAAACTGGGCGGCTTCAACATTGTGCTGGACGTCTGCTCCGGCGCGGTTCATGTGGTGGACGAGGTGGCCTACCACATGATCTCTCTGTTTGAAGATAACGACCGGGAGGCCGTCATCAGCGCCGCAGAGAAGAAATACGCCGGTCGGGACGAGATCAGCCGCCGGGATCTGGAGGAGTGCTACGAGCAGATTGCCGCGCTCCGGGACGCGGGGCAGCTCTTCACCCCCGACACCTTCGAGCCAATGGCCGGCAGCCTGAAGGAGAAGACCGCCGGTGTGGTCAAGGCCCTGTGCCTGCATGTGGCCCACACCTGCAACCTCAATTGCGCCTACTGCTTTGCCAGTCAGGGCAAATACCACGGCGAGCGGGCGGTGATGAGCTTTGAAGTGGGCAAGCAGGCCCTGGATTTTCTCATTGCCAACTCCGGCAGCCGCCGGAATCTGGAGGTGGATTTCTTCGGCGGCGAGCCGCTGATGAACTTCCAGGTGGTAAAGGATCTGGTGGCCTACGCCCGGAGCATTGAAAAAGAACACAACAAGAATTTCCGCTTCACCCTGACCACCAACGGCCTGCTGATCGACGAGGATGTGATCGATTTTGCCAACCGGGAGATGAGCAACGTGGTGCTCAGTCTGGACGGCCGCAGAGAGATCCACGACCGCTACCGGGTGGACTACGCCGGAAACGGCAGCTGGGAGCGGATCGTCCCCAAATTTCAGAAGCTGGTTGCCGCCCGGGGCGGAAAAAACTACTACATGCGCGGTACCTTCACCCACGCAAACCCCGATTTTCTCAAAGACATCCAGCAGATGCTGGACTTGGGCTTTACGGAGCTGAGCATGGAGCCGGTGGTCTGCGCTCCCGGCGATCCCTCCGCCCTGACGGAGGAGGACTTCCCCGTTGTCTGTGAGCAGTATGAGAAGCTGGCGGAGCTGATGCTCCGGCGGGATAAGGAGGGCAAACCCTTTACCTTCTACCATTATATGCTGGATCTGAGCGGCGGCCCCTGTATCTATAAGCGCATCTCCGGCTGCGGCTCCGGCACCGAATACATGGCCGTCACCCCCTGGGGCGACCTTTACCCCTGCCACCAGTTTGTGGGCGACGAGAAATTCAGGCTGGGCAACATCTGGGATGGCGTGACCAACACGGAGCGCCGGGCCGAATTTGCCGCCTGCAACGTCTACGCCCACCCCGAATGCCGGGACTGCTGGGCAAGGCTGTACTGCTCCGGCGGCTGCGCGGCCAATGCCTACCATGCCACCGGCGCCATCACCGGCATCTATGAATACGGCTGCCGGCTGTTTCGCAAGCGAATGGAGTGTGCCATCATGGTGGCCGCCGCCAGGGCGCTGGACGAGCAGGAATGATGGATACCCCCATCTGCGACTTTGCCCGACGTTACGCGGAGAGCGGTGCCCTGCGGCTGCACATGCCGGGCCATAAGGGCGCTGCCCTGCTGGGGCCGGAGCCCTATGATCTGACGGAGATCGACGGGGCGGACAGCCTTTATGAGGCCTCGGGCATTATCCGCCAGAGCGAGGAAAACGCCTCCTCCCTTTTCGGCTGCACCACCCTGTATTCTACAGAGGGCTCCTCTCTCTGCATCCGGGCCATGCTGTATCTCGCGGTCATCTACGCCCGGCAGAGAGGAATACGCCCTCTTATCGCCGCCGGGCGAAACGCCCACAAGACCTTCCTCAGCGCGGCGGCCCTGCTGGATCTGGATGTTGCCTGGCTCTACCCGGAAGAAAAGGAGTCCTATCTCAGCTGCCGGCCCGAAGCCGAAACGCTGGAGGCCTTTCTGGCCCAGGCCCCGGAAAAGCCCGCGGCGGTATATATCACCAGCCCGGATTACCTGGGAAATACGGCGGATATTGAGGGCCTTGCCAGGGTCTGTCACCGGCACGGGGTGCTGCTGCTGGTGGACAACGCCCACGGCGCTTATCTGAAATTTCTGCCCCGCTCCCGGCATCCCATGGACCTGGGGGCCGATCTCTGCTGTGATTCTGCACATAAAACCCTGCCCGTCCTCACCGGCGGGGCCTATCTGCACATTTCTCCTTCCGCGCCGGCGCTTTTTACCCGGCAGGCCAAAAACGCCCTGTCCCTGTTCGGCTCCACAAGTCCTTCTTACCTGATCCTCCAGTCGCTGGACCGGGCAAACCCCTATCTGGCCCAGGGCTACAAGGAAAGGCTCACTGCTTTTCTCGAAGAGACGGCGGCGCTGAAGGAGCGGCTCTCCCGCCAAGGTTATACCCTTACCGGGGACGAGCCCATGAAGCTGACTCTGGCCGCGAAGGATTACGGCTATTCCGGCACGGCCCTTGCCGCGCTGCTGCAAAAGGAGAACATCGTCTGCGAGTTTGCGGACCCTGATTATCTGGTGCTGATGCTGACGCCCGAGACAGGCCGGGAGGGACTTAAGCTGCTGGAAAGGGCGCTGCTCTCCCTCCCCCGGCGCCCCGCTATTTTGGAAAAGGCCCCGACCCTCTGCCGCCCGGAACGGGTGCTGTCCATCCGGGAGGCCACGTTCTCCCCCTGCGAGACCGTCCCCGTTTCCGCAAGCCTTGGACGTGTGCTGGCCGCCGCCAATGTGGGCTGTCCCCCCGCCGTGCCCATCGTCGTCTGCGGCGAGCGGATCGACCGGGACGCCCTCCGCGCCTTTGCCTACTACGGGATCGAAAAATGCACGGTTATTCAATGCTCTCCGCCGGATCGAACCCAGAGCTGTTCACAGGAAAACTGTTTTTCATAGAAGCTTACGGCATACACAAAAACAATAAAAAAGGGGTTGGTGGCAATGTGTTCCGAGGAATTGTACAGATTGATCGGAAACGCGGAAAACAAAATCAGGTCAAACCAGAAAAAGATCAAGCAGCTTGAAAGTATTTACGAGGACTTACTTACGCTCAAACGCGGCTTAGGCAATGTGCTGAGCCGTCACGCAGAGGTCTGCGCAAAAAACAAGACCGCCATGGAAGATGCTGTTTTTTCCTCCAATCAATGCATGAAGCGCTTTCGGGACAGCTTTTCCGGCATGTTGACAGACAGCAGCACAGCCGGGCCGGGCGGGAGCATTTCCTCGGCAGTGGATACGGTTTCAGAAAAAGCCACGGCCGTCCTGAAGGAAATTGATGAGATCGATGCGCAAAATGACGAGCTGCGCCGGCAGATCAATGTGTACACGCATGAATTATATGAATTGGCCGCTGTTGAGGATGTACAGGGAGGTTAAGCCATGCATGATGTAATTGTATGTGATGAGGAATTTGAATCTGCGTCTGCCGCAATTCAAAAAGCTTGCAGGAAAATTGACCGGATCGTTTCCCTGTACCTGCTGATCATGGAAAACGCCTGTAAAACCGGCGTGATGGCGGGGGAAACAGCGGAGGCCCTTAAAGCATATGTCTCTTACGCAGCGAAGCTTAAGGATGTCGCTGATTCGATCGGAGAACACCATAGTACGGCCAAGCAGTACTTTTTGGATGCGGTAGATTCTGCGGATGACTACTTATACTGAGGTGCGGCATTATGATCAAAATTGATTATTCAAATATTGATACGAGTATCAAATTGCTTCAAAAGCTATCTTTGGTCACTGCATCGGTCTCCGACCCCCTTGCCCAGAGCATGGGGAGTGCCACAGATACGGAGAGGGCGATCATTGATCTGCTGCAAACGATCATCCAAAAGGATCTTCCTGCGCTTATCACAAGTTCGGCACAACTGCTTTCGGGAATTTCTAAAAAGTTTCAGGACACGGAGCAGAATATCCAGTCTGCTTTAGGAGAGTAGGTGCATGGCATGAAGCGTGACTTTACCCGGGAAAACTATGAATACTTTCTTTCTCTTCTCCAACAGATCAGCGACGAACAGTGGTGTGGTATTTCCGACTGGTTTGGCGATGGCTATCTGAATGTCAAGCACTTTCTGGGCGACCTGGGACTATACGATAAAACCAGTAATATGGAGAAGTATCACAAAGAACTTCTGGACAAAAAGAACACTTCGGCAGCAAAAATCCGGGATATCTTTGAAAAGGTTTCCGCCACGGATTCCCAATATGCAGGAAACGGCGCCGCCAGATACGGCGAATGTCTGGAGATGCTCCGGACTTTTCAGGAGTATATTCATAGCCTGACGAAAATTGCCGACGATGGATATCATGTGGCAGCCAACGGCGGCAGCTTCAGAAGCTATATTTTCTCTGCGGATGTTAAAAACATGATGCGTTCCGTGTCTGGCCGCATAGAGGCGATTATGCTCCCTCTTGGTTTTACGGCAGATACTTTTGCCAATTTGTCGGGCTGGTACAAAGATGCGTATATTGCTTCCTATGAGAACGGACATCCGGAGATAAAAGAGAAGCTTGATCGGGTTTTTTCTGATCCTGATTTTACAAACAGCGAAATCCGGGATATCAAATACCTGATCTACAATGCGCCGGAGCCATACAGGAGCATTTACATCGAGCACATCGATGATTTTCAGGTCGTAGTCTTCGACGTCGGTGATAAAGACGGCGATAAGAATGAAGGCTCGCTGTTTAATAGTTTAAACAATAAGATTTATTTAATTGATTCGGATGAAACCTTTTTTAATAATCCACGGGGGCCATATAATACCTTCTTTCATGAAAGCGGCCATGCTATAGACGACTTTGAAAAAGCGTTCGGGGCGAAGTCTACACACTATACTTATAATGGAAAAAGCCTGAATGACTGGGTCGCCGATGACGTTAGAAATCACATGAGCGAGTATATTGACGATACCTATCCCCATCTGACCGATTCCCAGAAGCAGGCGATTATGCGGAGCCTGAATCTGACAGACGATGCCGCCTATACCTATGGCGGAGATGAGAATCTGGACCAAGTGCTGAAGCAGTACCGCGGGGAGATCGTCAGACATATGAACTCCGAATTGGCAGGCGAAGAAAATGAAGCCGCATCGGATGTATATGGCGGAATCACGAATAACGCGATCATTGGAAGCTATGGTCACAGAAAAGAACTGAATGAGAAAGGCTCGGATTATCATTATTGGTATTCCGGCAGGAAACCGACAAACAATCAGACCAGTGAGCTTTGGGCAGAATTTTTTGCCGCAAAGATGACCCATGACGAAGACGCTTTGGTTTCCATAAAGGAGCATTTCCCCAATGCTTATGACGCGATGGAAAAGATGGCACAGGAAATGGCTGCCAATTGATCCGGAGCCGGGAGGGATAGACAATGACGAAAAAATGCTTATGTTTGGTTCTGTGCCTTGTCTTTGTCGGACTTGCTGCAGCAGGATGCGCAAACGCCCAGAGCACACAGAAAGAAGTATTGCAGGAGGAGACGGATAATATGGAAAAACAGTTGACATTGGATTATTTGATTTCCCACAGTGACCTGACCGCGGCAGATTTTGAAAACGTTGACTTTGACGCGTTCGTTGCGATGTACGACCTTACGCAGGAAAACTTCAAAGAGTATTATCTGCCTGATCTGATTGAGATGTACCACAGAGAGATGGCCCAGGAGCGCACTGTGGACTATTCGGATATTTTTACCCAGGCCCAGGGTCAGATCAGGGAGGAGGATTTTGAACAGATCGAAGTGCTGATCGTGGAATATCACGAGGGCACCAGCAACCATTATCTGATCCTCGACTTTGGGGAGGGAAAGGCGTTCGGTTCTTCAAACGATATTGTCTCTGCCTGCGGTGAAAGCAGCAAAACGGCGGAGTTGAGCGCTGATGACAAGCAGTTTGTTCTTGATGCATTGCGCGACAGCGGTATCACCGGCTGGCAGAATGAATACATCGGTTCAAGCGAAAACACTACGGGCCATTTGTCCTGGGCCGTAGGGATCCGGCTGAGCAGCGGAGCCAGCGTCTGCTACCATGGCCACGGCGTCACTGATTCCGGCACACCCGTTGCGCTTTTTACCCTTCAGGAATCCTTGGCCAGACATTTTGACAAATAGAACAAAACGTCCCAAACCATTCCCCTGCTTACAACTTTATCCATACAATACCTCTTCAGATTTTTTGATCTGAAGAGGTTTCTTTCTGCAAATATTCATTTCATCAGTTCGTCAGTCAGCTTCAGGATCTCCGGGGCCAGCTTTTCCCGGCGTATTTTGGTGATGCGGGTAAAGACCGGATAGGCTGATGCCATGATCAGCATCCCCACGATGCCGATGAGTATACCGGGGATAAACCAGCTTCCGCCCCAGACCATGGTGCTGCACATCCCCAGGCCCAGCAGTGGCGCAGCAGCCGAAAGCGCATCAGCAGGCAAAAAACGATATATTGGTGGAGGGCAAACAGTGTCCTCCATATACGGCGCTCCCGGTCGTTTTCCCTCATTTCAGCACCGCCTTGTAGCCCAGGCCGTGGACGGTGACAATGGAAAAGTCATCACAGCCGGAAAATTTGTCCCGGAGCTTGGTCATACAGACGTCCACCGTGCGCAGGCTTGAGGTGGAATCCATGTCCCAGAACTCATCCATAAACTGGGAGCGGGTAAAGGTCTTTTGAAAAATCTTTCTGAAAGATTAAATTGCATTTCGTCGCGCAGCATGTTATCCTTGATTTGCACAGCATGTTATTCTTGGATAAAGGAAACACAGATATGACAGATTATAAACAGGCGCTTGCGATCCTAGACCAGCGTTTTGGCCGGGACCGGATGATCTCTCTGGCCACCTCCGTGGGTGACCTCCCCTCCGTCCGGGAGGTGAACGGCTATTACCAGGACGGCTCCTTTTACATCATCACCCACGCCCTGTCCGGAAAAATGCAGCAGATCGCCCTCAATCCCCGGGTGGCCCTCAGCGGCGAGTGGTTCAGCGGCCACGGCGTGGCGGAAAACCTGGGTCATGTGCTGAAAGAGGAAAACCGGGAGCTGATCTCTACCCTGCGGCAGGTCTTTTCCTCCTGGTACCATAACGGCCATGTGGATGAAACCGATCCCAATACCTGCATTCTCCGCGTGCGTCTCACCGACGGGGTGCTGTGGAAAGACGGCATACGGTACGAAATGGATTTTACCTGAAAAATCATATCACCATAAAAAAACGAAGGATCCCGTAAACAGAAGCGCAAGCCTCTGATTACGGGATCCTTCGCTGGCGCTCAGGATGACAGAAATTATGGGCGGGAATGTCCGCTTATTCGTTTTCCACCCGGATCTGGCACATCTTCATGGCGGACAGGGCGGTTTTGTGGCTCTCCGGGGTGACGCCGGCGCAGCAGGCGGCGTCCACGCTCACCGGGACTTCCGGCAGAAAGGCCTTGGCCAGAAGGGCGTTGGAAATCACGCAGATATCGGTGCAAAGCCCTACAAGGGTAATGCTCTCGATCTGCTCTTCCTTATCCAGCTTCAACAGCAGCTCGCCCAGGGCCTGGGAACCGAAGGTGGGCTTGTCCACCGCCGGCTCGGTGCGGAGCTTCTCCAGCTCCTCCCGGATCTGCCAGCCCTGGCTGCCCCGGATGCAGTGGGGCACGGGCAGATTTCTGCCCTCCTGGGTCTCCATGTAATTCTCCTCATGAGTGTCGCGGGTGAAGATGACCCGGCCGGGAAAGCTTCTGATCTTTTCGGCCACCTTGTCCACGATGGCAACGGCCTCCGCCGTGCCCAGCGCGCCGTCGATAAAATCGTTCTGCATGTCTATGACCAGCAAAATTTTCTGCATTTTCGCAAACCTCCGTTTCTTTTTCCCAGTGTACCACGGCTTCGGGGTGTCTTCAAGGGGGAATTTCCTTTGGAGCTGTCGACAAAAGCCCGGAAACCGTTATAATAGCAACGATTTTTTGAAAAAAAGAGGCTTATTTTTCGATGTTTACAAAGAAACAGGTCTGGGCGCTCATCATTCCGCTGATGATCGAGCAGGTATTGAACGCGCTGATGGGCGCAGCGGATACCATGATGGTCAGCAACGCCGGCTCTGCCGCCATCTCCGCGGTCTCGCTGGTGGACTCCATCAACATTCTGGTACTCTATGTATTCACTGCCATGGCCACCGGCGGCACCATTGTCTGCTCCCAGTACATCGGCCACGGAGACGAGGATATGGCCTGCCAGGTGGGAAAGCAGCTGATGCTGTCCGTCACGACCCTGTCTGTCGTTGTGACCCTTCTCTGTCTTGTGCTGCGCCGTCCGCTGCTCTCGCTGATTTTCGGCTCGGTGGATGCGGAGGTTATGGAAAACTCCCTCACCTATTTTTTCATCACCGCCCTGTCCTATCCCTTCATTGCCCTGTATAACTCCGGGGCCGCTCTGTACCGCACCTGCGGCAACTCCCGGCTGCCCCTGGCCATCTCCACCGCAGCCAATCTGGTCAACGTGATCGGCAATGCGGTTTTCATCTTCGGCTTCCATCTGGGCGTGGCCGGTGCCGCGCTTGCCACCTTGATCTCCCGCGTCATCTGCGCGGTGGCGGTGATGATCTGCCTGCGCCGTCCCACGCAGGCCATCGTTGTCAAGGATTATCTGTCCATACGCCCCAATTTTCGTTTAATTCGGCGAATTATGGCTATCGGTATCCCCACCGGCATTGAAAATGGGATGTTTCAGTTCGGTAAGCTGGCTATCCAGTCCACCGTCTCCACCCTGGCCACCTACGAGATCGCGGCCCAGGCCATGACCTCCACTCTGGAGATGATGACCAGCAACGCCTCTATCGGCGTGGGGCTTGCCATGGTGACCATTGTTGGCCAGTGCGTGGGCGCCTGGAGGCTGGACGAGGCCAAGACCTATATCAAGCGCCTGACCTGGTACGGAGAGTTGGGCATCATCGTCAGCTGTGCCATTGTCGCGGCGGCGATCAAGCCCATCACCGTTCTGGGCGGTATGGAGCCCGCCGCGGCGGAGCTCTGCATTAAGCTCACCTGGCTCATCTGCATCGTCAAACCCATCCTCTGGTCCTTTGGCTTCATGCCTCCCTACGGCCTGCGTGCCGCCGGAGATGTGAAGTTCACCATGATCTTCTCTATCTGCTCCATGTGGTTCTGCCGGGTTATCCTGGCCATCGTACTGGTGCGTGTGTTCCATATGGGACTGCTTGCCGTCTGGATCGCCATGTTCATCGACTGGACCCTCCGCCTGGTGGTCTGCACTGTCCGCCTTCGTGGTGACAAATGGATCCACAAGGCCGCCATTGAGGATTGATACTTTTTCCAATAAAAAGCTTTTTCGTAAGCCGGTCCGTAAGCGCTCAACAATCACCCATAGAAGCAATCCCGGCAGGGTTCCGTTCAGGGGCCCTGCCATTTGTCGTCGCCGGTATAATCCTATGCTCTACTTTTTTCCCTAAAATAATAAAAAATGCTGGGCGTAGCTCAGCCTTTCGGCCTCGCTACCCCAACATTTATATCAGAACTTTTTTCATTGGCCTATCAGACAGCCTTCTGCTGACCACAGGCTTAAAATCACCGTACTCAGAGCTTAAACATTTTCGCGCTGAGGGGCGGGACGCTGAGCTTCACCAGACCCTTGCCGGCAGCGGTGCAGTCGGCTGCAAATTCGACCGCTTCCTCTCCCCTGTTCACGGCAAGAAGATAGGCGCCGTTTTCACAGGGCTGGCCGAAAGCGTCCTCACCATGGTTTATATAACGCAAAACCGTCAGCACATCCTGTGAAAATGCAGCAAACTCCGCCTCGCCTGTGGACAGGATGGGGCTGGCATTGCGCAGGGCAGCAAGGTTTACATAATAATCATGCAGTTCCTTGTCCCCCTCTTTGAAGGGCATACGGTTGAAGGGATCGTTCACGCCGCACATGCCCTGCTCGTCCCCGTAATACACGCTGGGCACGCCGGGGATGGCAAACTGGATGGCGGCGCAGAGCTTTTCCAGGGTCACCGCCCGGTCCAGGGCCTCGGGGCTGAATTGCAGGGCCACCTGGTCCTCCCGGGACAGGTTTTTGATGGTGATGTCGGTTGCCAGAGCGCTGCGGACGCGCTCCATGTCGTGAGAGCCAATCAGGTTCATCAGGGCATAATACATGGGCTTGGGATAGTTCATCTGCTGGCCCACAAGGAAATCCCGCAGCCCGTAGGCGCTGATGCGCTTATGGCAGAAGTCCAGCACAGCCGTGCGGAAGGGATAGTTCATCACGCTGTCCAGAGAATAGCCCAGGGCATAATTTCTCCGTCCGCCGAAGCCCTCTTTCAGGATGGGGTCCTCCCAGACCTCGCCCAGAATGGGCGCGTCTGGCTTTTCCTCTTTGGCGGCCTTGCGGATCAGGCTCAACGCCTCGTCCGGAAGCTCGTCCGCCACGTCCAGCCGCCATCCGGCAGCCCCCCGGCGGAGCCAGGTTTTTACCACGCTGTCCCGTCCTGTCACCACGAAATCCTGCCAGCGGGGGTTCAGTTCGTCCACCTCGGGCAAATCCTCAAAGCCCCACCAGCAACGGTATTTTTGGGGGTGGCTTTTGAACTCATACCAGTCGTAATACTTGGAAGTTTTGCTCTGGCAGGCGCCCTGGCCGGGATAGTTTCCGTAGCGGTTGAAATACACGCTGTCGGCTCCAGTGTGGGAGAAAACCCCGTCCAGCATGATGCGGATCCCCATCTCCTCCGCCTTGTTGCACAAACGAACAAAGTCGCCGTTGGAGCCCAGGATCGGGTCGGCGTTAAGATAGTCGGAGGTATCGTAGCGGTGGTTGGATCGGGCCTCCCCGATGGGGTTGAGATAGATGCAGCTGATGCCCAGCTCTTTCAGGTAGGGCAGCTTTTCCTCAATGCCCCTGAAGGTACCGCCGTAGAAATCGTCGGGGCTGTAGCTCTGCTCGAAGGGTCTGGGCTGCCAGCGCACCGGTTCGTCCAGACTTTTATGCAGCTCCGGCGTCTGGCCCAGGGCCTTGTGGTATTCCACGCCCTTTTCCGCCGTGCCGTCCTGAGAGAAGGCAAAGCGGTCCGGGAAGATCTGGTACATCACGCTGCGGCGAAACCAGGCGGGGGTCTCAAAGTCACGGAGATATACCGTCAGCCGGAAGCCCGTCCATTCTCTGGGCCGCACGGTGCAGGAAAAGCCGCTGCTGTCCGGCCCGGCGTAGTAATCACCGCTGGGGGTGTCCAGCCGGAAGATATACCACAGCGGCGCGGGCTTTTCCGGCGCGGTCAGCTTTACGGAAAAAACATCCCCGCAGCGTTCCATGGGGTATTCCTTCCGGCTGCCGTCGCCGGTGAGGATCAGCTCCGCTTTCCGAACGCTGCCGCGGATCAGCCGGAAGGCAAAGCGCAGCTCATCGGCGCAGCAGGCCGCCCGGGGCGGATCCCGGAACTCCTTCCGCCGGCCGTCATGCTCGATGAGAGGGATGCGTTTGACTGCGTCCATGTACACGGGGACAAGACTGGCGGTTCTGGGCTGCAGGGGACGAAGCAGGGCCGCGTCCTCCTCCGTCAGGCTGCAGCCGCCGCAGCAGCGGGCCGTGACAGTATAGGCGTCCTCCAGCTTGAAGCCGCAGTCGTCCATCAAAAGACGCAGAAGTTCCGGCGCCGCAAAGGGCTCGCCTTCGGCGCTGTAGCACTCATATAAACGGTCCAGACCCAGATTTCCCCCAAGGCAGTCCTGGGCGGCGGAGTAGGCCCCGGCGGCTGCGTTGAAGTAGCGCCGGGTGGTCTCCGGGCAATCCGCCGAGGCCAGCAGCGCGCACAGCGCCTCGTCTCCGCCTACGGCCTGCCAGCGGCCGTCGATCCGGCAGGCCTCCACATAGCGCCGGTCTCTGTAGCTGACAAAAAGGCTGTAATCCTGGGACCAGTGCTCCTCATAGCGGCCGCCGAAATAGATTTTGTATTTCTTTTTACCGGCGCCCCGGTCAGGGGCGCCGTCCATATCCGTTGTGGTTTTTTCTCTGTTTACAGCATCCATAGATAAAGCCTTGCATAATCCTGCGCGGAAAGTTCAAAGCCGAAGTCGGCCTGCATGGCACGGCTGATCAGGCCGTGCATCACTTCTTTGTTGTTCCAGAAGCTCAATGCATACAGCACGGTATTTCTCATTTCCCAGGCGTCGTAATTGGCAAAGGAGAAGCCCACGCCCTCGTCGGTATACTCGTTATAGGGGGCCACGGTGTCCCGCAGGCCGCCAGTCTCCCGGACGATGGGGATGCTGCCATAGCGCATGGCGATCATCTGGCTCAGTCCGCAGGGCTCAAAGCGGGAGGGCATCAGGTAGAAGTCGCTGCCGGCATAAACCAGGTGGGAAAGCTCCTCGTTATAGCCAATGTAGGCGCAGAGGCGGCCCTTATAGCGGCTCTCCGCCCCGCGCATGAAGTTTTCAAAGCGCTCATCCCCGGAGCCAAGGAGCATGAACTGCATGTCGTTGTTGATCATCAGATCATCGATCACATGGGCCACCAGGTCAAAGCCCTTTTGCTCGGTCATGCGGGTGACCATGGCGAAAAGGGGCACGTCGGGCCGGACCTCCAGACCCATGCGCCGCTGGAGCTCGGCCTTGCAGGCGGCCTTGCCGTTCAGGTGTCCCCTGTCGTATCTGGCGGGGAGAAGCCCATCGGTGCGGGGATTGAACACGTCCTTGTCGATGCCGTTGATGATGCCGGAGAGCTGTTCGCTGCGGGCGTTGAGGATGCCCTCCAGCCCCTCGGCGTAATAGGGGGTCTTGATCTCGTTGGCGTAGCTGGGGCTGACGGTGTTGATCCTGTCGGCAAACACGCAGCCGGCCTTCAGAAAGTCCGCGCAGCCGTTGAGCTCCATATACTCCCAGGTGTAATACTTGGAATCCACACCCAGCAGATCCTGCACATAGTCAAAGCCGAACTTGCCCTGGAAGGCGATATTGTGGATGGTCAGCAGAAAACGGAGATTTTCCTGCATACCGCCCTGATACTGGGTCTTGGCCAGCATGGGGATCATGGCGGTGTGCCAGTCGTTGCAGTGGACCACCTCGGGCCGGAAGTCCAGCAGAGGCAGGGTGTCCAGCACGGCGCGGCAGAAGAAGGCGTACTGCTCCCCTTCCGGGTAGCCGCCGCGGTAGATCTTGTCGCCGAAATACTGCTCGTTATCCACCAAGTAGATCACAACGCCGTCCAGCACCAGCTTTTCAATGCCCACATAGGCCTTGCGCCAGCCCAGGCTGCTGTAAAAATGGAACATGTGCTCCGTCTGCCCGGCGTACTTGTTTTTGATGACCCGGTGATAGGGGATGATGACCCGGGCGTCAATGCCCAGCTTGGCAAGGGATTTGGGCAGGGTGCCCACCACATCGGCAAGACCGCCGGTCTTGGCCAGAGGAGCGCACTCCGCCGCAGCCAGAAGCACTGCGGGCAGCTCGCCCCGGCCCTTTTCCTTCAGCAACTCACGAAATTCCTTTTTCATCTTTCTCTGCCTCCGTTTTCTTTTTCTCCGTCTTTTGGTCCTTTTTATATTCAAAGTACACTGTAGACATGGGGGGTAGGGTGATCTTTGCGGAATAGTTCATCTCGAAGAAGGGTTCGTCTATGCTCTTGATAATGCCCTCGTTTTTGATGCCGTGGCCGCCGAAGCGCTCCTCATCGCTGCTGAGGATCTCCTTCAGCGTGCCGGGGGCGGGCAGGGAGATGACAAAATCGTCATAGCGCACAGGGGTAAAGTTGCAGGCGCAGACCAGATAGCTGTCCTGCTCCGGTGCCAGGCGGATGAAGGCCACAGAGCTGCGCTGGTTGTCGTTCACGTTCAGCCACTTGAAGCCGTCCCAGGAGCGGTCGATCATGTACATGGCGGGGGTGCTGACATAGAGCTTGTTCAGCTCCCGGCAGTAGTCCTGCATGGCCTTGTGCTTGGGATAGTCCAGCAGCATCCAGTCCAGCTGCTGCTTGAAGTTCCACTCAATAAACTGGCCGAATTCGCCGCCCATAAAGGTCAGCTTCTTGCCGGGATGGGCAAACTGATAGCCGTAGAGGGTGCGCAGGGAGTCAAATTTCAGATCGTAGTCACCGCTCATCTTATCAAGCATGGACTTCTTGCAGTGCACTACCTCGTCGTGGGAGTAGGCCAGGATGTAGTTCTCGGAGAAGGCGTACATCATGGAGAAGGTCAGCTTGTTGTGGTTGTAGCTGCGGTAGATGGGATCCAGGGCCATGTAGTCCAGGGTATCGTGCATGAAGCCCATGTCCCACTTGAAGCAGAAGCCCAGTCCGCCGTCCTCGGGAGGGGCGGTGATCAGGGGGAAGGCGGAGGATTCCTCGGCAATGGTGATGGCGCCGGGGTAATTGACCAGCACCGTGGAGTTCAGCTTGCGCAGGAAGTCCACCGCGTCCAGGTTGGTGCTGCCGCCCTCCCGGTTGGGGGTGTACTCCCCGTCCCGGCGGCAGTAGTTCAGGTAGAGCATGGAGCTGACCGCGTCCACCCGGATACCGTCGATGTGGAATTCCTCAAAGAATTTGCAGGCGGAGGAAATCAGAAAGCTCTTTACCTGGTTGGAGGCGTAGTCAAAAATCAGGGTGCCCCATTCGGGGTGCTCCGCCATGCGGCGCTCCTTGCATTCGAACTGGGGACTGCCGTCAAACATGGCAAGGCCGTGCTCGTCCTTGGGGAAGTGGGCCGGGACCCAGTCCATAATTACGCCGATGCCCGCTCTGTGCAGGCGGTTGATCATGTACTTGAAGTCGTCCGGGTCGCCGTAGCGGGAGGTGGGGGCATAATAGCCGGTGACCTGATAACCCCAGGAGGGAGGATAGGGATACTCGGTCAGCGGCATGAATTCCACATGGGTGTAGCCCATATCCCTGCAGTATTTGACCAGTTCCTCGGCGATCTCCCGGTAGACCGGCTTTTCGCCGGGCAGGTCCTTCCAGGAGCCGATGTGCAGCTCGTATACGCTCATGGGCTCCTGCATGAACTTGCGCTGGGCGCGCTTTTCCATATAGTCCTTGTCGGTCCAGCGGGTGCGGCTGCGGGCAAAGACCTTGGAGGCCGTCTCCTTATCAGTCTGGCTCCAGGCGGCAAAGGGGTCTGCCTTCAGCACCTGGCGGCCGTCGGCCCCGTCGATGCAGTATTTATACAGCGCACCATGCTCCAGGCCCTCCACAAAGCAGACCCACACGCCGCCTTCCACAGGCTCCATGGGGGTGGCGTTCCGGTCCCAGTTATTGAAATCTCCCACCAGGGTGACCCGGCGGGCGTTGGGGGCCCAGACCATAAAGCGGTATTTTTTGATCCGTGCGATATAGTGGCAGCCAAAGGCAAGCCATGCCTTTTGTGCAGCGCCGGTATTAAAAAGATAGATATCGTCCCGCGGGATATACTTCTGCAATTTCTCGTTCATGGGGTGAATTCTCCTTTTCATTCCTGTCGTAAACACTATGGGATATCCCTGAAAATTGGTTATCCAATTCATTATACCGCCAATTGCTGTCAATTCCAAGAGAAAATTATACAAAAGGGCATTCCATGTTATAATTTTTGCAATTTTTCTTCCTTTTAACTGTGTTATGTAAACTATTTTGCCGGATAAAAGGTCGTTTCTCATAGCAAAAGCGCCTCCCGTAAAAAGGGCATGCAGGAAAGGGATGCCCTAAAAGGAGGCGTTTTATCAATCTCTGAAATACAGATCCCGGGTATAGACCTTGTCCGTCACATCCTCCAGGCAGGGGTCCCAGCGGTTGGCCAGGATCACATCCGAACGGCCCTTGAAGGCGTCCAGGTCCTTTATCACTTCGCAGCCGGAGAAGCTGCTTTGGCTTCCCAGACTGGGCTCATAGATCAGCATGGGGATACCCGCCGCTTTGAGCCGCTCCATGACCCCCTGAATGGCGGAGGTGCGGAAATTATCGCTGCCGGATTTCATGGTCAGGCGATAGATCCCCACGGTCCGGGGATGGCGGGAAAGCACGGTGGCGGCGATAAAATCCTTGCGGGTGGCGTTACTCTGTACCACGGCGCCGATGAGATTCTGGGGTACGTCCTTATAATTGGCCAGCAGCTGCACTGTGTCCTTGGGCAGGCAATAGCCCCCGTAGCCGAAAGAGGGGTTATTATAGTGCTGGCCGATGCGGGGGTCCAGGCAAACGCCCCGGATGATCCGTCCCGCGTCCAGGCCCTTCAGCTGTGCATAGGTGTCCAGCTCGTTGAAAAAGCTGACCCGCACGGCCAGATAGGCGTTGGCAAAAAGCTTGATGGCCTCCGCCTCCGTGGGGGCGGCAAAAACCGTGGGGATCTCCTCCGGCGCAGGCTCCAGCGCCAGCAGCGGCTCCCTGGCCGCCCGGATGAGAAGCCCGGCAAAAGCATCCGCCGCCTGCTGCCGGGCCGGTTTTGCCCCGACGATGATGCGGCTGGGGTGGAGATTGTCGTATAACGCCCGGGATTCCCGCAAAAACTCCGGGCTGAAAAGGATGTTTTCCGTGCCGTACTTTTCCTGTACCAGCTCCGTATAGCCCATGGGTATGGTGGATTTGATCACCATCAGCGCGCCGGGGTTGACGCGGAGCACCGTTTCGATAACCTGCTCCACCACGGCGGTGTCAAAGCAGCCCCGCCGCTCGTCATAGTTGGTGGGAACGGCAATAATGACCAGCTCCGCCTCCCGGTAGGCCCTTTCAGCGTCGGTAGTGGCCCTCAGGTCCAGACGGATCTTGCCCTCCCGCCCCGCGGCGAGAAATATTTCGATCTCCCGGTCACGGATGGGGCTTATGCCCGCATTGATCATTTCCGCCTTGGAAGCGGTGGTGGTAACGCAGGATACCCGGTCGTGCTGGGACAGCAGCACAGCCAGAGACAGGCCCACATAGCCCGCTCCCGCAATGGCAATGTTCATTTTTTGCTTCCTCCGCTCATACGCCTGAGGGGCAAGGCTCCTCCGGCGCGTCGATCTTCTCCGGCGGGCCGTAGAAGTCCAGGAGAAGGGCGGCAAACTTGTCGTGTACGCCGTGCTTTGCCGGAGCCTGAACGATGTTCATTCCCGGGTTGTGGTTTCCCTCGATCAGCTCCAGCCTGCCCCCCGGCAGGATGGCCACGTCCCAGCCCACCACACGAAGGCAGGGCAGGGTCATGGAAGCCCGGCGGCACAGATCCACCACCTGATCCCAGCAGGGGATCTGCTGGTCCCGGAAGCGGACGCCGGTCATGGGGTGGCTCAGGTAGGTATTGCCGTGCTCATCCAGACCGTCGGTGATGATGCGGCCGGTTTTGGGGTCGATCTCGCAGAAGATGCCGCCGCCGTGGGCGTTATCCACATGCAGCCCCTTGTTGCCCACCCGCAGTCCTGCGCCGAACACCTGGAAGCGCTCGCCGTTTCTGAAGGTGATGACCCGAAGGGTGTTGAGGGATTCGGGGTGGAAACGGGCCAGCGCAGGGTCAGATGCCAGAAACTCCTCCGCCAGATACCCCTTTTCCGAAAGCTCAGCGAAAAGCTCGTCCAGATCCTCTACATCCTCGATGTTCAGCTTCCTGAAGCCGATGCCCCAGCTGGAGAGCGGGGGCTTGAGGGCAATGGACCGGTGCTTTTCCAGAAAAGCGCCGAATTCCTCCGCCGTGGCCTCCGGCAGGTACAGCCAGTCCCGGCTGATAAATTCCGAAAAGCTTTTCAAAAAACAGACCTTATCCTTCAGATAGGGCTCGGAGGGGGCGTTGTAGGGCCGCATAAGGAGGGTGGCCTCCGTGTCGGTCAGGTACTTTTTCTGCTCGCTGAGAGGCAGGCCCGCAAAGCCGAAGATCGTGTACTCCGACATGGAGACCCGCTTTTCCGGGTTATTGCGGCGTACCTTCAGGTAATCGTAAAACAGCTTGTTTTCCGTAAAGCCCTCGGGCAGCTTCTGGATGCCCTTGACATAGGATTTGAATCTTTTCCGCAGAACGGGGTATGCTTTTATGCTCTTGAACAGCACATTTTCAGTCAGTATGTTTTTCATCTTTTTCACCCAGACAGCTTAATATCAACGGGTATTTTCCAACCCTGTCAAACTGGATTATATTGCCTCCCGGCCAGTGATAATTGCCCTCGATCAGCTCCGGGCCGTCGGGGGTCAGGGCAATATCCCAGCCCACATAGCCCAGGCTGGGGGCCCTTTCCATGCCCTGCCGCGACAGCGTCTTCACTTCCGGCCAGAAGGGCAGCAGAAAGCCGGGCATGAAAAATTCCGTACCCGGGTGGCGCGTGAATTCCCGGATATCCCTGTTGTTCCGGCCCGGGCCGCACACCCGCCCGGTCTCCAGGTCAAGGGGGTAGGCCACGCCGCCGGAGTGGAAATTATCCGTCACCGCGCCCACGCCGCCGCATTTCAGGCAGGCACCGATCAGACGGATGTCTCCCTTTGCGTCTCTCACGGCGTTGATGCGGACAGAATTGATGCAGGCAGGGTTGATTTCGCTCAGGGCAGGATGCTGCCGGATCACTTCTTCCAGCAGAAGCTTCTCCTCCCGGCAGCGGGTATAAAAGCCCCTCCTGTCCTCCGGGCAGCGGCGCTTTTCGATCCCCTTGCCCATGGTCCCGGCCACAGGTTTGATGATAAACTCCTCATGCCGGTCCAGAAAAGCGGTAAATTCTTCAAAGGAGCAGTCCGGAGCATACAGAAAGTCCCGCCTGACCAGACCGGAAAAGGCCCTGTTGAACAGGTCCTTGCGGCCCAGATTCTGTTTATCCTCTTTCGTGGCCTTGCGGTTCAGCGCGGTGTCCACCGCTTTGGAGCGGCCGGAGGTCAGATACGCTCCTCTCTGCCGCTGGCTCAGCTCATAGAAACGGAGGACCAGATAGTTCTCCGCCGAAGCGCCGTGGCGGAAAGAGCAGTACATTGAATCGAAAAAATAGTGAAGCAGGGAGCCGCCCCGCTGCTCATGCAAGCTGCGGCTTACGGCCCAGAGCTTTTTTGCGGCGTTCCATCTTGACATCAGGCTTCGCCGCCTTTTCCGTCCTGAATGATCCGGTGAACGTTTTCCCTGCCCAGAGCCTCAAGGCTCCGCCCATCCTTCCGCAGATCCCGGCCCAGAGCGGCGGAGGCCAGGGCGATCAGGGCGCTTGCCACCGGCGTGGGCACATCCAGTACCGCGCCCATGGACTCCAGCAGCACCAGCCCCTGGGATACGTCCTCGGTGATATAGCGGGAATTGACGCTGGTGGGCCCTTTGGCCCGGGTGGGCATGGCCGCGTAGTCGAAAAAGACCTGCTTTGCGTCCCGCTCATCGTCCAGACTGTTTCTGAACTTGCAGGCCTCTACATAGGGTACCGGCGCGAAATTCAGGGCCCGAAGTACAGCCATCTTCTCCCCGTCCAGCTTTTCAAGGATGTTCCAGACGGAGGGGGTGAACACCTCGTGGTACATGCAGTAGTCGCCGCCTGTGGCCTCGATACGGGGAATACTCATCACCGCGCCCACGGTGTGGACGATCATATTGGGGTTATGGAGCGCGGCCTCCGCCACACTTTCCAGCCAGGTAAAGGGCGTGCCCAGCCCCTCCAGCTTTTCCCGGGCCTTTTCCCGGGCGGCGGCAGGGTAGACGCCGATGGGGTTTCGCACATTGCGGAAGCCCACACGGAAGCGGCCGGGGGCGGAAATGCGCCCGTCGATGAAATTGCTCTCCGCCTCGGCCACGATCAGGCCGGGGACAGGGCAGCAGCTTAAAACATAGGCCGTGGACAGGTAGCCGGGGACAATGAGCAAAATCTGTCCGGCGGACAGATAAGGCGCGATACGCGCCAACACCTGTTTATGATAGCCGGTCTGGGTGCAGAGGAGCACCACGTCCTTCCCCTGTATGTCCTTCAGCTCCCGGCTGAGATGGGCGATGCGGCAGGGCTTTTCCCGGCCGAACTCGTCCATGACCATCTCACCCCCGTGCTCCGTGAGCCAGGAGAAATTTTCGTCGTGGAGGGCGTGGGAGGTTTTGATCAGCGTGACCTCGTGTCCCCGGAAGGCGTAATCCGCCGCCAGGGCGCAGCCGCTGTTCCCCGCGCCTAAAACCGCGATTTTCACTGTATCTCCCCCTCCATCATTTTTCCAAACATCAGATCCGTCTCCGGCAGACGCTTGTTGTCCAGTGCGGCGGCGGGTGTAAAGGTCATCTCGCCGAAGCGCACCTGCCCTTCTGTGATATACAGATCCACCCGCACAAAGGGGAAGCCCGCGCTGAGCTTATCCGCCGTGCGGAAAGCCTCCTCCAGGCCCTCCGGTCTGGGCGGTGCAAAGCCCTCCGGGGCGTTCTGCGAATCCCGGTTGATGGGCAGAAGCTGAAAATCCCTGTCAAAAAAATAGAAGCGGGGCCAGCCCTCTTCCCTTCCCATGCAGAGCATCACGCACCGGGCCTTGCCGTTGAAGCAGTAAAATTTATAGTCCTCGGGCAGCGTATCGCCCCCGATATATTCCTCAACAATCAGTTTCTTGGGGACATTGCGGTATTGCAGCTCGGAATAATAGGCCCAGAAGGGCTCCCGTCCCCATTTTTCAAGCTGTTTTTTTGCTGCCGGGATATCCAGCGCGGCCTTGTCCCGGCAGATCAGATTATAGCCGCAGCCAAAGTTCCATTTGATGGCAAAGCGCTCCGGCAGGGCGTCAAAATCGATGTCCTGTACCCGGTCAAACACGCCGATAAGCCTGTTCAGGGTCTCCCCACAGTCCCGCTCTGCCACAAAATCCCGTACCCGGTATTTGTCGGCGCACTGGCGCACCAGGGGGTCTGTGCCGTATTGCTCCAGCTTGCGCTTCAAAAGCTTTTCGTTCAGCGTCTCCGGGTCCTTCAGATTCACCCGGCGGCCGAATTTCTTCAAAAACAGCAGCTCCGTGTTCAGCCGGGGCGAAACATAGGACAAGGCTGCATAAAAGCCCCGGCTCAGGGTTCTGATCTTCTTCTTTTTCACGGCGCTCCGTCCTCACTCTGCCACAGCGCAGCTGGGTATTTTATGGTGCTCCGCGTCGTGGCGCGTAACGGAAACCATCATTTCCTCTGCCGCTTCCAGAGACTGCTGCAAAGTGGCCGCCACGAATCTGGAGCGTTTGACAATGGAGCGGTACTCCATTTTGGAGGCTACATACTGATAGTGCTTGACGGTGATGGAGGGGTCGTAGCGGATGACCCGGTTTTCCCGGCGGCAGAGCCAGTCCAGGATCTCCATTTCGTAATACATAAAGGTCTTGCAGAAAAAGGGTTCCGGGTGATCCGTCAGATATCGTGCGGAGAAGATGACGCAGGAGCCGTGGAGGATCACGCCCTCGGCGGGTACGGAGCTGTCGATCTTCTGCCTGGCCCGGTTATACCGCTGGACCTGACGCCAGAAGGCGGGGTTCCACTTCTCCCCGCTGCTGAGGAGCATCAGGATGGGGTTCTGGCTGCGCTTCACATAGGCCAGTTTCTTCCGGGTGGATTCCAGGGTGCAGCGGTGCAGGGATTTGGGGCTCTGGTGTATGCCGGAGAAAACGGAGACAATATCCGGCCCCAGAAGATCAAAGGGGTGCTCCTGATAGATTTTGGCAAGGCGAAGAGAGAAGTCCTGCTGCTCGATCTCCACATCGTTATTGAGCACCACGGTAAAATCCGGGCGCAGGTTTTCCCAGGCCCAGCGGACGCCCAGATTGTTGCCCCGGGCGAAGCCGGCGTTTTCGCCGTTCAGCAGTACGGTGACCAGAGGGTCGTCCCGGTACATTTCCTTCAGCCGGGGACCGGTGTCATCGGGCGAGGCGTTATCCACAATGACAACGTGATTCTCGCCGCTGAGTTTTTTGATGCAGTCGGTACAGGTAACGGTGCTGTCAATGGCGCGGTAGTGGAGGATCACGAAAGCGTTCATAACTCTTCATCCTTTTTTCTTTCTTTGGGGGAGGAATGCTCTCGCCCTGTCTCCCAGATAGTATGCCAGGTCGTACCATTTATGGCTGAGGGTAAAGCTTCTTCTGTAATGATCCGCGGCCCGGCCGGGGTCGGTCTTATGCAGCCGCTTCCCCATGCGCCGGTTCATCACCGCGTCGCTCTGGGGATATTGTTCATAGAGGGCCCTGTGCTTTTCGTAGAGATGGACCAGAGCGGGATAGGACTTGACGGCAAAGGAGATGCTGTCTCCCCCCACCTCCGAGTCGGCCAGAGCCTGGGGCAGGTAGCAGAGCCGGAAACCGGCAGCGGCCCGGATGGCAAAATCCCAGTCCTGATAGCGCCGGAAGCTCTCGTCAAAGCGCAGCTGCTCCCAGACGGCTTTTTTCATCAGCATGGTCTGGGTCCCGGCCCGATTTTCGGCCAGAAATTCCTCCAGAGCCTTTTCCGGGTGAAAAGCATGGACCGGGAAGTAATAGCTGCTTCCGTCATGAGCAATGCGGTTCATGCCGCAAAAGCACAGATCCGCCCCGCTCTCCTCCAGCAGTCTCAGCTGCTTTTCCAGCTTTTCCGCATGCCAGGTGTCGTCGCTGTCCTGAAAGGCAAGCAGCTCCCCCGTGGCCCGCTCCGCGCCGTAGTTTCTGGCGTAGCATGCGCCCCGGTTCTGCTCATAGCGGAAATATTTTACCCGGGGATCGGAAAGGGCCGTAAAAAGCTCCTCCGTTCCGTCGGTGGAAGCGTCATCCACAACAATTACTTCAATATGGGGGTAGCTCTGCCTCAGAACGCTCAAAAGGCAGGCGGGGAGCTTGTCCCGCCTGTTGTAACAGGGTATGACCACCGAGATCAGCTTTGTATCCATTCTCTCTATCCCCGCTGTTTTATCGCTGCGGCAGTGGGAAGCTCTCCCGCATCAGCTTTTTCTTTGTCTCTACCATGGAGGGGGTGATGGTGTACTCCGCCCCGATCTCTTTAATCGTGGGCACCCTGTCCGTTCTGATATCGCAGAGCAGATGAGGCACAGGATAGGCGGAATAATAATCGTCGAACTTATAGCCGTCGCCCAGGGGCCGGTCGGAAAAGACCAGGTGACGGTTGGGTATATGGAAGCTGTCGGCCACGATCAGCCCGTGCAGGCTGCTGGACAGCAGCGTGCGGCACTGGGCAATCTGCTTTACCACCGCCAGCGGCTCATCCTTCACATTGATCAGGATGGAATTGGGGTAACTGTCCGCAAGCTTCTGGCAGGCCGGATCGCTCAGATCGCAGATATGGGGCACTATTCCGATATCATACACCATTTCCGGCCTTTCGTCCAGTAGTTCATCGGCCAGAATACCGGCGTCCCCGGTGGGAATATCTAACTTTTTTCCGGTCATCCGCTCCACGTTTTTCCGTGTCAGCTCTCCCCGGACGGCGCGAAAGTCCATTTCCCGCTTGAAAAACTTCCCTTCGCAGTCCGTATAGTTGATAAAGCCGGTGCCCCAGACGCTGACTTTTGGCCTGATAATGCCGTTGATCCGCTGGCGCAGGCGCATGGGGAAGCTGCCGTGAAGGGTATACTGGCCCAGGCAGCTGCCGATGGCGCAGAGCTCCCCCGTCAGGAAGGAGTGCCGCTCCACCTTGTATCCGAAGCATTTTTCAATGATAAGCACGTTCAGAAGATCGCCCATGTTGGCAAGCTTCGCGTAATAGAGCTTTACCGTATTGTCCATAGAAAACCCTTTCAGCCCGGGGGCAGCGCTGTTTTCCTGTCTGTTTCTGTTTTGCTTACAGCTTGAGCACGACCCGGTCATAGTGGCCGCGGCCGTCAAAGGGAATCCCCTTCAGTCCCTCGTCGAACAGGGGCTGATAGCCGAAGCCGTCCGTCACCCAGGCAAAGCCCCGGTACTGGGCGGTATTGAAGCCGGGAATGGTATTGGCCTCGATGATCAGCGGCCCGTTTTCGGTGATGGCCACGTCCCAGCCGATGTTGGAGATCTTGGCGGCCAGGGGGACGGCCCTGCGCATCATGTCGATGGTCTCCTGCCAGAAGGGCAGCTTCAGCCCCTTGAAGGGCACGCCGGTGACGGGATGCACGGGATAATCGCTGATGTTATTCTGATCAACGGCGTCGCTGATGACCTGGCCCGTCCGGATGTCGATCATGGCGGTGAGGGCGTCCTGGCAGCCGTTGGAAATGTCCTTGTTGGTTGCGGCGGTGAACACGGGGGCGAAAAGATAGCTCGCTTCCGGCCCGGTCACCGAGTAAAAGCGCACAATGCTGACCGCGTCCGGGTTTAAGCGGGCGATGTCAGGGTGCTGGACGATGTATTCGTCCACAATGCCGTTTTCCACCTTGCTGATCTGCTCCAGCGCGGCGGAAAAATCCTCCTCCGTTGCGGTAGAGAGGACACGAACGCCCTTGCCCTGGCCCTTGCAGTTGGGCTTGAGCACCACCTTGCCCTTGTCCCCGGCCAGCTCCCTGAGCTTTTCAGGGGTAACATCCCGGGTCATGGCGCAGCTGCGTCCGTAAAAATCGGAAAAGACCTTTGAAAATATGTATTTATTCATGAGTATACATATATATCGCCGGTCCGTAAAGGTTTTTCTGTATTCCGCCCGGGTCCACAGGGTGGACACCGTGGCCTTTTGTTCCCGGGACAGGTCATAATAGCCTGTCCACTCATACTCGTCCAGGGAGATATGGTTCACTTTTTTTGCCCGCAGGATATCCTTTTCGATAAACCCCGCGTCCTTGCCGCAGCGCTCCGAAAGCTCCCGGGAAAACTCCCGGATATGCTTTCTGGCCGCGTAAATGTCCTTGATGGTGTGGGCCGTCTTTCTCATTGTGCCGTTCTCCCCTTTTACATTTTAGCGATCAGGGCTTCAAGCTCCGCTTTTCTGCCCGTTTTGGTCACAAGCTGCATGCCGCCCATCTGCGCGGTGCAGTTGGCCTCCACCATACACCAGCCCCGGTCCGCCGTAAAGGCCAGATCCCAGCCGCAGTAGTGGTTGCCGGGCACCATCAGGGCCGCCGTTTTCACCATCTCCAGCACCTGGTCCCAGTGGGGGATCCGGAAGCCCTTGAAGCGCACGCCGCTGTCCGGGTGACATGCGAAGGTGTGGCCCTTTTTGTCCGCCCCGTCGGTAAAGATCGTGCCGGTCTCCGGGTCAATGAGGGCGCTGATGCCGCCGGCGCTGAAATTATCCACAATGCTGTGGTGCTGGCCCACCCGCAGAGTGGGGTTGAAAAGCCGTACTTCCGGCTCCCCGTTTTCCCCTTTGATCACGGCGGTGGGAATACGGAGGGTATTCACGGATTCCGGGTGGATCACCGCCATCTCCGCTCCCTGCTGAATGATCTCCTCCAGCACGGCGCCCTTTTCGTGGACGGCCTCAACGGCCTCCTCCAGAGAGGCGTAATTTCTTATACTGTCAAAATGGACGCCCCGGCCGAAGGCGGCGTAGATGGGCTTGACAATATAGTCCGGGTGCTTGTCCGTAAACTCCTTGAACATGGCCAGAGTCTCCTCCGTCACCTCGTCCCGGCTGCGGATGCAGATCACATCCCGCTTGAACATGTCCCGGAACTTTTTATAGGTGCGGTATTTGTTCTCCAGCATATCGGTGTTTTTCGGATCGTTCATCCGGGGATAATAGCTCAGGCGGATCCCCTCGGTGATGAAGGAGTCCCGGTACGCGTCGTCCTTCCCCTCAAAGCCGTAGTTGAAATACTCGTCGTAATAGGAGCCGAACCTTTGAAGGCAGTGGTTCATATCCCGGCGGAGGGCGCGCATATATTTTTCATCCGCCATCTCCTCCGGTGTTTTGTAACGGGCGATGATCTCGTCGATCTGCCCTTTTTTGTGACGGCGGTAGTTATACTTGCGGTACCAGTTTTTGAAGCGGATCTTGTAGTAAATTTTTCTTCTGAGCTTACGCAGCACGGGAATCCACACTCTTTTCTATTTGTCAGAAAATCGACGTTTTTCGCGGTATATAGCACAAATTTACTGCCCACAAGCAGTGGACAGTAAATTAGTTGAAACAGTCAGAATAAAAGCTTGTTTTTGTAAACTGGCGGAACCAGACCGCCGGAACAGGCGTCAGGAATTGACGGTACTGGGCCGGTAGCCCCCGTCCACGCTGATCACGGTGCCGGTAACATAGGAGGCCCAGTCAGAGGCCAGATACAGCATTGCGCGGGAGATATCCTCCGCCTCGCCCATCCGTTTAAGGGGGATGCTTCGGGCAAAGCTCTCCTTTTCCCTCTCGTTGAGCACGGCCACCATCTCGGTATTGATGACGCCCGGGGCCACCGCGTTGACCCGGATATTCCAGGGGGCAAGCTCAAAGGCCAGGGACTTGGTCATGCCGATAATGGCCGCCTTGCTGGCGGGATAAGGGCAGCCCATGCCGGAGCCGTAGATCCCGGTGACGGAAGCGGTGTTGATGATCACACCGTGACGCTGCTTTTTGAAATAGGGCGTGGCATACTTGCAGAAGTTGAAAACGCCCTTTACGTTGATATCCATGACCCGCTCGAATTCCTCGGTGGTGGTGCGGGTAATGGGGCGGTCGCTGGAGACACCGGCGATATTCACCACCAGGTCTACCTGTCCGAAGCGCTTCACCGCCTGTTTGAAGACGGCCTTCACGCTCTCCGCGTCCCGCACGTCGCACTGACAGCCCAGAAATTCCGAGCCGCAGTCCTCCACATGGGCTTTCAGCTCCTCCATGCGGTCGGTACGGATATCCACGCCGACGATCTTCGCGCCCTGCTGGGCAAAAAGCTCCGCGGTTTTGCGGCCGATGCCGGAGTTTACTCCGGTGATCACAGCGACCTTATCTGTTAACAGCATAGCAACATTCTCCTGAAAATGCGCCCGTGCCGGGCGGGACAATGCCCGGCACGGGTGCAGGTGGGACGATTATTTTTTCTTGACGACTTTCTTTTTCTTGGGGGCGAACATGTTGATGCGGATGTAATGGCTCTGGTCTCTCTGGAAGGTCTCCTCATAGATACGCAGATAACCGGTCTCCTTGATCAGCCACTTGCCGTCTTCCTTCACATACTTGTCGGTGTAGAGCGCGCTGCCCTGGATCTGGGTGCCCTCGTAGGGGTTGCCCTTGGCGAAGATCAGGTTGTCCTGCAGGTACCAGTGGCCGATGGCCTCGGTATCGCTGACGATCTGGATCTCGGGGGTGTGGCCCTGATGCAGGGTGATCTCGGTCTGGGGCATGTTCTCCGCCATGTAGTTGGCGACCTCTTCGGGGCCGTGGAAAGACAGCTTGCCGTCAGAGTAAGAGGTAGTCACATCGGGATGGAAGGTGGCCTTCAGGCCCTCCCAGTCCTTGGTGTCCAGAGCGGCGAAGTATCTGCTCTTCAGCGCCTTGATTTCCTCGATATCCTTCAGTCTCTGTACTTCCTTTTCAAGGGCTTCCAGACGTTCTTCAACAGTCATTGTAAAAACCTCTTTTCTAAATTCGCTTGTTTATCAGACGGTCAGCGCAACAGCGTATGCGTCGGCAGTGGCGTCCAGACCCATGCGGACTTCCTTGGCGTCGCCGATCACGTTGTAGGCGATGCCCAGCTCTTCGCACTTGGCGGTCAGGTCTGCGGTGGGACGGGAAACGGTGCCGAAGGCCACGACCAGCGTGTCGAAGTGACGGCTCTTGTCGGAGGTCTTCTTGAACTTGTCGGTGAACTTGTAGTTCAGGGTGTGATCCTCAACGCTGGTGACCTTGGACTTGTTGCTCTTCTTGATGGTGTCGCCGGGATACTCGATATCGAGGAACATGGTGCGAAGCATACCCATGCCGTTGCCGACGCGCTTTGCGTCCATAACGCGGACATCCTTCACGCCGTTGGCGATCAGATACTGTGCGGTCTCGCAGCCTACGCCGCCGCCGCCCAGAATAACGACCTCGCCCTTGGGCATAACCTTGCCGGCGAGGACATCCTCAGCGGTAACAACATCTGCGCCGTCCAGGCCGGGGATCTGGGGCGTGACATAGTGTGCGCCGGTAGCGATGATCACATGGTCGGGCTTGACCTCAGCGATCAGCTCGGGAGTGACGGTAACGCCGGTCTTGATCTCGATGCCGCGGCGCTTGCACTCCTCGGCCTCCCAGAGGACAGCCTTGGTGAACTCACCCTTCTTGGGGGCCTTGCCGGCCAGAACGAACTGACCGCCCACCTCGTCACTGGCTTCGTAGACGGTGGGATTGTGGCCGCGGGCCTTCAGGAACTCAGCGCAGAGCAGGCCGCCGATACCGGCGCCGATGACCATGACGTTCTTGGGGCTCTCGGTCTTGGGCAGGCCCTTGTACTCCAGGCAGAGCATGGGGTTGCGGGTGCAGGTGATGTGGGTAGCCTTGGGGTCGACGACCTTGTCGTAGCAGCCCTGGGTGCAGCCGATGCAGAGACGGATCTCATTGTCGCGGCCTTCCTTGGCCTTGTTGCACCACTCGGGATCCACCAGCTGGCCGCGGCCAACGGCGATCATGTCGATCTTACCCTCGGAAATCAGCTTGTCCGCCACATCGGGGGTGTTGACACGGCCGACACCGATGACGGGGATGCTGATGCCGGCCTTGACGGCGGCGATATTGTCCATATTGAAGCCGGGCTCCAGGTTGTAGGGGGGGACCTCGTAAACGGTAGCAAGGCTCATGGCGTTGCCGCGGGACAGGTCAGCGGCGTCTACGCCGGCCTCGGCTGCCCAGTTGATGAACTGGATGGTCTCTTCCAGAGTGGTGACCTTGGGCATCAGCTCGTCGATGGCATCAAGACGCATCAGCAGAGGCATATCCTCGGGCATATTGGCGCGCATCTCGCGGATGACTTCCAGATTGAAGCGGCAGCGGTTCTCCAGGCTCTGGTTGCCGTACTCGTCGGTACGGTTGTTCAGGCTGGGGTTCATGAACTCGTGGGGCAGGTATGTATGAGCAGCGTGGAACTCCAGTGCGTCAAAACCGGCCTCGACAGCCAGCTTGGCGGAAACGCCGTACTGCTTGATGATCTCCTGGATACGCTCGTGGGTGATGGTATCGGGAGTCTCTCTCTTGTTGGTCTTGTCAAAGAAGGCTTCGGGAACAAAGCCGCCGTGCCAGATCTGGACGCAGGCCAGGCCGCCGTTGTCGTGGATCGCCTTGGTGACCTTCTTCAGTTCGTCTCTGTGGTGCTCGTTGTACAGGCCAAGGTACAGGTATGCATGGGTCTCGGGGCAGACACAGGCAGGCTCAACGATATTCAGGGCGCAGCCGCCGGCCGCGCGGACACCGTGGTAAATCGCCAGGTCGTCTGCAACATCATGCTTATTCTTGACCATCTTGGTGTTCATGCCGGGCAGAACAACACGGTTTTTCAGCTCAAGCCCTCTCAGCTTGATGGGGGAAAACAATGCATCGTAGCTCATAATAATACACTCTTTCCATTTCTCAGATTTTTGTTTTTTGTTCATCCCCCGCCCCGGGAAAAGGCGGAAAAACGGATTTGGGAAGCATCCGTTTTCTTCGGCTCCTGGTGGTCCGAGCCGACGGGAAAAAGTGTTCAGCAGAAAACCTTTTGATAAAATTCTAACGCTTTTGGCCCTTATCTGTAGGAAATATTTTTGTGTTTTTATGCTTTGAAATGGTACAAAAAATAAAAAATGTCTATCACGTCTACTGGCATATCAGCACTTTTGCACAAAAACAACAAGCAAACATTGTCTATCCTGCAACATTAATGCCTATGCCATTTGAAAATAGCCCGGCGGGACTGCGACTGATTCGGCAATGATTTCAGGAATTTTTGAAGAAAAATTTATTTTTTTGTCGTTATTTTTGGAAGAACATAACGGAAAATTTGGCGTGCATGAGGATTATTTAACAAAAATATTTAGTCCACATCAAAAGCAAATTCCGTTTATAATGTTATCATACAGCAGATTTGATCTGAACGCAAGCAGAAAGCCTCCGTTCCGGCGCCGGGAACGCCGGAACGGGCAAAAAGCATGAAGCAAGGAAGAAAGAAAACCGATACGATACTGAAATTAGGAGAAGACGCCATGATCACCGACATGAAAAACGCCAGACTCTTCAGTCCCCTTCAGCTTGGCCGCACCACGCTGAAAAACCGCATCGCCATGGCTCCCATGAGCATGCACTACGAAGCCACCGACGGCACAGTTCCCAAGCAGCTGGCCGATATATTTGTCCGCCGTGCCGAAGGCGGCGCAGGCTACGTCGTCATCGACGCTGTGACCGTTGACCACAAATACTGGTACATCGGCAAAACCACTGCCCTGGATAAGGACAGCCTGGTCCCTCAGTTCGCCGCTTTCGCCAAGAGGATCAGCGACGCAGGCAGCACGCTGTTCCCCCAGATCGTCCACCCTGGCCCCGAGTCCATCTGCGCCCTGAAGGGCATCAAGCCTCTGGGTCCCTCCGTCAACACCAACGCCAACGGCCATGTCTGCAGAGAGATCACCGTTGACGAGATCCACAAGGTCGTCCGTCAGTACGGTCAGGCCGCCCGCCGTGCAGAGGAAGCCGGCTGCGGCGGTATCGCCCTGCACACCGCCCACGCTTACATGCTGCCCGGCGCCTTCCTGTCCCCCCTGCGCAACAAGCGCATGGACGAGTACGGCGGCTGCATCGACAACCGTGCCCGCTTCATCCTGGAGGTCATCGAGGAGATCCGCAGAAACGTCAGCCGCGACTTCCCCATCGTGCTGCGTGTTTCCGGCGACGAGCGTATTGCCGGCGGCAACTCTCTGGACGAGATGCTCTACCTGGCTCCCAAGTTTGAGGCAGCCGGCGTGGATATGCTGGAGGTTTCCGGCGGCGTTCAGTACGAGGGCCTCCAGAACATCCTGCCCTCCCACAGCCAGAAGATCGGCAAGAATGTCTACGAAGCCTCCGAGATCAAGAAGGTTGTCAACATCCCTGTTTTCGTGGTGGGCAAGATCAACGACATCCGCTACGCTGCCGACATCGTGGAGCGCGGCCTGGTGGACGGCGTTTCCATGGGCCGCCCCCTGCTGGCTGATCCCGACCTGCCCAAGAAGGCTTACGAGAACCGCTTCGACGACATCACCCCCTGCGGCTCCTGTGACGGCCGCTGCATTACCCCCGAGAATCCCATGCACCCGGTCTGCAAGTGCCACATCAACCCCCTGGTGGGCCGTGAGTATGACTTCCCCTTCAAGCCCGCCGAGAAGGCCAAGAAGGTTCTGGTCATCGGCGCAGGCCCCGGCGGCATGTACACCGCTGTCACCGCTGCCGAGCGCGGCCACGACGTAACCGTTTGGGAAAAGTCCAACCGCATCGGCGGTCAGCTGAATCTGGCTGTTGTCTCCCCCGGCAAGCAGGAGATGACCAAGTGGCTGGTTCACCTGAACTACCGGGCCAAGAAGGCCGGCGTCAAGTTTGAGTTCAAGAAGGAAGCCACCGTTGACCTGGTCAGGGAGTTTGCTCCCGACGCCGTCGTTGTGGCCACCGGCGCCAAGCCCTTCATTCCCACCTTTATCAAGGGCCTTGATCCTGCCAAGGCCATTACCACCCATGACGTTCTCAGCCGCAAAGTCACCATTCCCAACGGCCGCGTCTGCATCCTGGGCGGCGGTGAGGTTGCCTGCGAGACCGCCGAGATGATCTTCGGCGATGCCCGTCCCCACTCCATCTACACCCCCAACTTCAGAAACGGCGATGTGGACATCACGCTGGTGGAGATGATGCCGCAGATGATGACCGGTGTCTGCCAGCCCAACCGCACTGTCGCCATGGAAGCACTGCGTCACCACGGCGCAAAGATGTACGTCAACTCCAAGGTTATGGAGCTGAACGAGTACACCATCCAGGTGAACGCCGGCGGCAAGGTTCACGACGTTGTCAAGCACGACGTCAAGATCCAGCATCTTGAGGACGGCAGCGAGGAGTGGCTGAAGTGCTTCGACTACGTTGTTCTGGGCCTGGGCTCCAGAAAGTACGACCCCTTCTCCGAGGAGCTGAAGTCCTTCGTACCTGAGGTCCATGTGATCGGCGACGCCATCAAGCCCGGCCAGTCCAGCGATGCCATGCACCAGGGCTTCCAGGTGGCTTACGATCTGTAATCCAAAATTCAATAGCGTTTTCCCTTTCCCGGGCGGCCTTCCGCCCGGGTTTTTTTCACCGTTCCGGTCCTCATCCGTTTTTCGGTAAAAAAAGCATTTCCCGAAAAGAACGCCGCGGAAGCGTAAGTGGCAAAACATGGAAATTCTTGCTTTTTCCCGTGAAAACTGGTATGTTATATCTAATATACAGATCATAAGATAAAAAGCATTTCAGTCCCAGCATTTTACCGCGCAAGCGAGGTGTTTTTCATGAAAAAGAAGAGCAGGCCCCTGTGCGAAAAGCCGAAAAGCGGCGTTTTCTGCGGTCCGGACAAGTATCTGACGCTCCAGGAATACACCGTCAGCGAGGAAATGTACCCGGTGATGGAGCTGGACAGCTATTTTGTTTTCGTACGCGGCGGCAGGGGGATATTCATTATCAACGGCGAGGAATTTCGTGTTGAGCCAGGCTGCATGGCCTGGATCCAGGCCACCCAGGTGCTCACCATCTGTCCCGATTTCGGTGATCCCCTGCACATCTGGGTATGTGCCTACGATTATCAGCTGCTCAGCTACTATCTTTTCCGGCAGATCAGCGCCGTCAGCGAGTCTGAGGTCGTCAACGGCATCCCGGTCATCGGTCCTGAGGGCCAGGAGCTGCGCGAGATCGAGCGGCTTTTCTTCCAGTACCGGGAGCTGTGCAAAAAAGGCACCCGGGGCACGGCAGTGATACGCAGCTCCTATCTGAGAAAGATCGAGATCCTGTTCAACCGGGCCGCCGGCCGGATGAAGGACCAGTACCGGCCCAACGACATTCCTCTGGGCCGCCGGGCCAGCCTGTATATCGCCGCCCACAGTGCAGAGAACCTGACACCCGAAAAGGTGGCCAAAGCCGTGGGCGCCAGCGAGCCTGCCATGAACCATGCCCTTCTGGTGGTTACGGGGATGAACTTCAGTCAGTATCTCAGCCGTCTGCGGCTTGTGCTGGCCACCACCTATTTTCTCTATGACAGCCTCCCCTTCGACTATATTGCCTCCATCTCCGGCTTCAGCATGGACATCACCTTCTTCCGCCGCTTCAAAAGTCTGACCGGCATGACTCCCCAGAGCTACCGGGAGCAGATGCTCTGCGACGGGAAGGACGGCAGCGTTTACCGGGGCATGATCATGAGCGAGACCCTGATCTCCGCCATCAGCTACCTCTATGAAAATCTGACGGAGTATATCGACGTGGAGACCCTGGCCAAGGCTCTCTATACCTCGGGCAGCATTCTGCGCAGCCAGTTCAAATCCCGTCTGGACACCAGCTATAAACAGGTGCTGTCCCAGTTCCGGGTACGCTACGCGGAGGCCCTGCTGACCACCACGGACCTGCCCACTGTGGATATCGCCATCGAGTCCGGCTTTGGCTCAGACAGGACCATGGGCAGAGTGTTTTACAGCATCAACGGCATGACTCCCTGCGAGTTCAGGAAGCTGCGCACCGGCAGGAGAAGCAGAAATGGTAAATAAAAATGTATTTGAAAAGGAACAGGGCGCGGCGGAAAAGACCCCCAACAAACCCATTTTCTTCGGCTCACACGACTATTTTGTGGAAAACGTGCTGCCGGACAACATCCAGGCCCGGCTGCGGCGGATCAACGCCCCCACCCCCTATGTAAACAACCGGGACGAGGTATTTCTTCTGGTCCGCTCCGGGACCGGGATCATGACGGTAAACGGGCTGGAATACCGGCTCCGGCCCAACACGCTGATCAATCTGGGCCCCTTTCACCGCTACCGCTTCATCCCCGACAAGGGCTCGACTCTGGAAATCGCCGACAGCCGCATGAACAGCGGCACCTATGTCTATATGATCGCCAACCCCTATCTGAAGCGCAAGCAGTTTTTCGTCACCTCCGAGCCGCCGGTGGTCTATCTCTCCGGCTTTCTTGCCGAGCTGGCCAACGACGCCATGAACGGCCTGCTGGCCGAGATGGAAAACAAATCCGAGGACAGGATGCAGCTTTGCTTTTGCTATATGATGGACCTGTTCGGGATCATCACCGACAAGATGCCCAAAAGCTACTTCAGCAAATCCGGCTCCGTTATCGACTGAAAAAATAACCCCATATTCCGATACAGACCGCCCCTCAGGGGCCCGTCCCCGGCATTTTTCGGGGCCTTGTCTCTGCCCGACAGCGTGACATGGTCGGAACATGGGGTTTTACCGTATTTTTGCAGGTAAAAGTTTATTTTTTGGCATCTGAATCCGTGAGAGAAAAGGATATTTTGGCGGTCTACATCCCCGGAAAACTGTTAAAATATTGTCGCACGAATAAAATATCTGGTGGCGTGTAAAGGGGTTTGGGAAGGCCCCTGAATCTGTCAACATCATATTTATTTGAGAAAGGAAGTACTTCAACATGTTTGAAAACGAATTCAAAGGCAAAGTAGTAGTCATCAGCGGCGGCAGCCGCGGTATCGGCTTTGCAGCTGTCAAGGGCTTTCTGGCCAACGGCGCAAAGGTCTGCTTCCTCAGCCACTATGAGGAGACCGGCGCGAAGGCTCTGGCCGCACTGAAGGAGATCAACCCCGACTACGAAGTCATGACCAAGGCAATCGACCTGTGCGATTTCAAGGCAGCTCAGGAGCTGTACAAGGAAGTCGTGGCAAAATGGGGCCGTATCGACGTTCTGATCAACAACGCCGGCACCGACTGCCCCACCTGGCTCACCAAGCTGAAACAGTCCGAGTGGGACGCCGTCTGCAACCTGAACCAGAAGGCCGTCTTCAACATGAGCAAGTACGCCATTGACTACCTGAAGAAGACCAAGGGCTGCATCATCAACACCGCCTCCGTGGCCGGCGTTTACGGCTCCCCCACCGGTCTGCCCTACCCCGCCTCCAAGGCCGCTGTTATCGCCATGACCAAGTCCATGGCTTACTCCTTCGCTCCCAACGGCGTGCGCGTCAACTGCATCGCCCCGGGCGTTGTTGAGACCGATATGACCGCTGGTATGCCCGACTTTGCCAAGAAGTCTGTGGGCGACACCATCCCCATGAAGCGCTTCGGCCAGCCCGAGGATATTGCCAACGCCATGATGTTCCTGGCCTCCAGCGCAGCATCCTACGTCACCGGCGCCTGCCTGCAGGTAGACGGCGGCTACCGTCCCAGCAACCTGCTCAACTGAGCAAATAAATCAATAACGCCCTTCCGGGGTCTTTACGGCCCCGGAAGATAAAAAGAACGTTTGGGTTTATCAGAGGAGTCTGCCATGAGCACGACTGAGCATTTCAATATCTTCAATCCCGAGGATGATGGATTTTTCACGCCCGGAAAACAGCTTGAGAATATCGCCCGGGTAAAGCCGGACGAGCCCGCTCTCATCTACATCTCCCCCGAAAACAAGGAGAGTGTGACCACATGGCGGCAGCTGGAGCTGCTTTCCAACCGTATCGCATGGTATCTGATTGGTCTGGGGATCAAGCCGGGCAAGAGCGTTATCGTCGCTCTGCCCAACATTCCCACCCACATTGCCCTGGCTTTCGGTATCTGGAAGGCCGGCGGCTGCTATGTTCCGGTTTCCAGCCGGGTACCTCAGCGCAACATGACCGAGATCTGCCATTGCGTTGATCCCACGCTGGTCGTGACCAACAGGAAAAAGCCCGAAGGCTACGAGAGTCTGAGCACCTCCGAGCTCCGCGCCCTCTGCGAGACGTATCCGGAGACTATGCCTCCCGATATTCTGGCTATCCCCAATCTCTCCAACTGTTCCGGCGGCACTACAGGAAAAACCAAGGTCATCCAGCAGAATACCCCAGCCGGCGAGAGCGGCCCGGGTCTGGTCCGATGGTTCCGCTATTCCGGCATGGCCTTTGAACAGCGTCAGCTTCTGGCCGGCCCCCTGTTTCACGGGGCCCCCCATACCGCCGCGTTCAACGGTCTGTACGGCGGCAACACGCTGGTAATGCCCGCCTCCTTTGACGCAGCCGACATTGTCCGCCTCATCAAAGAATATCAGATTGAATATGTGCAGATGGTGCCGACGCTGATGCAGCGCATCATCCGTCTGCCGGGCTTCCGCAAGGAAGACATTGCCTCCCTGAAGGCCATGTCCCACACCGGCGGCATCTGTTCCCGGGATCTGAAGCTCCAGTGGCTGGAGATCATCCCGCCCGAGCGCCTGTACGAGATCTACTCCATGACCGAGTGCATCGGCATGACCTCTATCCGGGGCGACGACTGGCTGAAGCATGAGGGCAGCGTGGGTAAAATGGAGGGCGGTCATATCTCCATTCGCGACGAGGACGGCCATGAACTTCCCGCCGGTCAGATCGGCGAGATCTTCATGAGCTGGGGCGACTGGGATCTGGATGTCCACTACAAAAATGTGCCCGAGCTGGAGAAAGACAACTGCGGCTTCAGGAGCGTGGGCGATATGGGCTGGCTGGACGAGGAGGGCTACCTCTATTTTGCCGACCGGCGCAGCGACATGATCGTTACCGGCGGTGAAAACGTCTTTGCGGCCGAGGTGGAGGCTGTGCTGAAAAAGCACAAAAAAGTGGCCGACGCCGTTGTTGTGGGCCTGCCCGATAAGGAATGGGGACACAGGATCCACGCCATTGTGGAGACTTCCGAAGCCGTCACCGCCAAGGAACTGATCAAATTTGCTCTGGACTACCTCCCGCCCTACAAAATCCCCAAATCCTTCGAATTTGTGGACAGTATCCCCCGCAACGAAAGCGGCAAGGTGGTAAGAAGCAGACTCATCGAAGAAAGCCTGGAAAAAGGCTATTAAAACTGAATTACTGATAGGACATATCTGTTTTCTTACTTCCTTTTTCCCGGCGATTCCCGCATTTTTTCATAAAATACGGGTCTGTTCCAAACAGGCCCGCATAAATAAGCAAGTCCCAAATACACAAAGAAAGGAATATTCGTAATGTTTAAACAGATCGACAACAAGCTTACCCAGAGCTGGAACGAGTATCCCCAGTTTGGCGTTCTCCAGGGCGTCAAAGTCTTCGTCTCCGGTACCAACATTGCCGGCCCCTTCGCTGGCTGCCTGATGGCTGAGATGGGCGCAAAGGTTCTGCAGGCCGAGTCCCCCAACATCGCCTGCCAGACCCGGGGCACCACCGCATGGGCCCAGTGCCACAGAAACGAGTACTCCGTCACCATCGACGTCTCCAAGCCCAAGGGAAAGAAGTTCTTCCTCAAGTGCATCGAGTGGGCTGACATTTGGATCGAAGCCGGCCGTCCCGGTTCCTACGCAAAGCGCGGCCTGTCCGACTCCGTCCTGTGGCAGCACAACAAGGCTCTGACCATCGTTCACGTCTCCGGCTACGGCCAGTTCGGTCCCTCCAAGGACAAGGCCTCCTACGACGTTTCCGGCCAGGCCATGGGCGGCTACATGTACATGAACGGCACCAGCCCCACCTCTTCTCCCCTGAAGGTCAACCCCTACCTGTCTGACTACGTCACCGCTTACAACGCCTGCATGGTCGCTCTGGCCGGCTACATCAACGCCCAGAAGACCGGCGAAGGCGACTCCTGCGACGTTGCCCAGTACGACACCATGTTCCGTCTGCTGGACTACTACCCCGCAAAGTGGTTCAACTACCCCAACGGCTATCCCAAGGCCGGCGAGCCTGTTCCCTACCGTACCGGCAACAAGCACGATATGGCCTGCTGCTTCTCCTTCTACGACACCAAGGACGGCGGCTCCATGTTCGTCGCTATCGCAGGTCAGGGCCCCGTCTCCCGCGGCTATCCCATCATCGGCATGGGCAAGCAGGGCGTGGACTTCCCCGACAAGTGCACCGGCATCCCCCTCTACGATCCTCTGGGACAGAAGGCAGAGAGACTGTGCGAGAAGTTCTGCGCAGAGCACACCTGCGACGAGCTGGAAGAGATCTTCAACAAGGCCGGTGTTCCCTGCCAGCGTGCCTACGGTCCTGAGGACATCCTCAACGATCCTCAGTACGAAGCCCGTGAGAACCTGGTCGAGTGGGAAGACCAGTGCTTCGGCAAGATGAAGGGCATCGGCGTGACCAACATCTTCAAGAAGCATCCCTCTCAGATCGTGTGCGCTTCCCCCTGCTTCGGCGAGCACAACCGCGAGGTTCTGGCCGACTTCGGTTACACCGAGGAAGAGATCAACGCCATGTACAAGAGCGGCGACCTGGCCACCTGGACTCCCAAGCAGACCGCTATCAACAAGCAGTATGTTGAGTGGCGCTTCTTCTGGGATCCCGAAAATCAGGCAAAGCGTCTGGGCATGGATTATCCTCCCAAGCACTAATATAACAACAAAAAGGAGACATGCTTTCGCATGTCTCTTTTTTTGCTTTACTGGCTCTTGCCTGCCCCCTGTCATCCTGTGGAGCAACGCGACGAAGGATCCCGTATTCTGTGGCACCGCACTCCTAAGCACGGGATTCTTCGTCGCTATGCTCCTCAGAATGACAGCAGGATTGCCTCCCCTGAAAGGGGAGGTGCCTGCGGAGCAGGCAGAGGGGTTTACCGGCAGTTCGACAAGCTCACTGACCCCTCAGTCACGCTTCGCGTGCATACCACAGGCGTAAGCTCCCCTTTCAGGAGAGCCACGGGCTGCCGGGGACGCCGGCCCCTACAAGACCTTGTGTCATCCTGAGCCTCATTCTTCTGTTCACGGGATTCTTCACCGCTGCACTGTTCAGAATGACAGTTGTTTTCCTTCTTTAAGAAATGACCTCCGTACAAGCTCGCACAGAGGTCATTTAATATTCGGAAAGCAGCTGAAATGATGTTACACTGCCACGGGGACGCCTGCTTCCCGCAAGGCCTTCCGCAGGGCAGGTACGCCATCGTTGAACACCGCGCCGGTCATACCGCAGTAAAGCGCCCCCTCCACGTTGGCCGGGGAGTCGTCCACGAAGAAGCATTCCTCCGGCTTCAGAGAGAATTTTTTAAACAGAAGCCGGTATATTTCAGGCTGGGGCTTAACCAGCTTCACGTCAGCAGAAATCAGCGTGCCGTCGAAAAATTTGCTGCACGGGATCAGTGGCCAGTAGTCGTGCTGGCGGTAGCTGGCATTGGAGAGGAGGTAAAGGCCATAGCCCAGGTTTTTCAGCTCCTCCACCAGTTCATACGTTCCCTCCACGGACAGGATGGGCCGCTCCCATTGGTCCGTCAGGCTGTGTACCGCAGCGTGAAGCCGGTCCGGGAGTCTATGACAGATCAGCTCTGCCGCCTGCTTCTCCGTCAGGCTGCCCCGGTCCATCCGTGCCCACTCCAGGGAACGGAACACCTGAACAAGCAGAGTCCTCCCGTCCTCAGGCGCCACGCCCAAGCGTTCAATAAAATATTCCGGCTCAAAGCGCAGAAGGACATTTCCCATGTCAAAGACAATGTTTTTAATCATCAGACGATCTTAACCTTTCCTTTTGTCACTCTGAACACGATCAGCAGGGAGATGATTGTGGTAAGGGTCAGTATGGTGGCCAGAGCCGCGGCAGTGCCATCGCTCATGCGTACAACCTCCTGATAGATAGCCACAGCGATGGTGGAGGTCTTACCGCTGTACAGCATGATGGAGCTGGACAGCTCATTGATACAGGTGATCCAGCTGAGCACCGCGCCGGACATGATGCCGGGCAGCATCATGCGGGCCGTCACGGTGAAGAAAGTCTTCATGGGCGACACACCCAGGTTGATGGACGCCTCCTCAATGGACGGGTCCATCTGGTACAAAAAAGCCGAACCGGAACGGACGGTATAGGGCAGCTTTCGGATAACATAGGAGATGATCATAATGGCCGCAGTGCCTACCAGAATCAAGGGCTTGCGGTTGAAGGCCACAATGAGACCGATACCCAGAACAGATCCGGGAATGACAAAGGGGAACATGATCAGCGTATCGATAATGTTGGCAACCTTCCCCTTTTTGCGTACCAGAATATAGGACACAATGATTCCCAGGATGATGATGAACACAATGGCTGCCAAGGAGAACACATAGGTGTTGCGGATGTTGGTGCCAAGACGGGAAAGGATGGCCCGATAGTTATTCAGGTTGATGCCCTTGACCATGCCGGAAAAGCTGCGCTCCACAAAGCTTTGGCAAACTACAACGATCTGAGGCAGAAAGGCCACGAAAACCACCAGATAGATGGGAGCAGAGGCCATAAAACGCCGCCAGCCGTGGAGCTGGGTCTCTTGGGGAGGCCGCATGGAGCTCATGGTGTAGTTGCGCTTATCCACCACCAGCTTCTGGAAAGTGAGCATCAGCAGTGAGCAGCTGACAATGATCACCGACAGCGTGGAGGCCATATAGGGGTTTACTGCGCTTTCGGACATGTATTCGTTGTACACCAGTACCGGCAGGACCGTGTAGCCCTCGCCCAGGAGCATGGGGGTGCCGAAGTCTGCCAGACAGGTCATAAAGACCATGATGCATCCGGCCAGAATGGAGGGCAGAATGACCGGCAGCGTGATGGTCCAGATGCGGCGCAGCTTGCTCATGCCCAAGTTCTCCGCTGCCTCCTCCAGGGAGCTGTCGATGCTGTTCATGGCGCCGGAGGTATACAGGTAGATATAGGGGAAAAGATGCAGGGTGAACACGAAGATGATGCCGCCCCGGCCGTAAATGGTGGGCGCGGTGGCGCCGAAGGTGGCAAACAGCTTTGCCAGCAGGCCGTTACGACCCAGCAGAATGATCCAGGAGTAGGCCCCGATGAAGGGAGGGCTCATCAAGCTCATGATGATGAAGATATGCAGGATCTTCTTTCCCGGGATATTGTAGCGGGTCATCAGGTAAGCGATGGGCACACCGATCAGCGTGGTGGAAAATACCGTGGCAAAGCAGACCACCATGGAGCGGATCAGGGTCTGGTAATAGTAGGGCTTGGTGAAAAAGCGGATGAAGTTATACAGGGTCAGGCCCTCTACCTTATTGGAAAAAACGCTCTTGGTCAGAATGGTGTAAAAGGGGTATACGATAAACAGGCACATGACCGCGATCACAATGATTTTGGCAAAGAACCAGAAATCCGGCCGCCAGCGGGAGCCAAGCTTTGTTTTCACAGGCTCAGCACCTCCCCGGATTCTGCCTCATAGAGGCTGACGCGCAGAGGATCAAAGCGCAGGTACACTTTCTCCCCGTCCGGGTGCACGTCGGAGGTGTCCTTGGTGTACTCGTTGACGATCAGGTTCTGCCCGTTGTCCAGCTGAACCTCGTACTCGATAAAGTCACCCAGGAAGGTGGAAAACAGCACCGTGCCGGGCATTCCCTCGTCGGCAAAGAACAACTGCTCCGGGCGGGCGGACAGACTGCCCTTGCCCTCATAGTCCCGGTTGGCAGGGACCTCAATGCTCAGCTCATTTTGTATGGTGACACTTGCCTTGCCGCCCGAGGCTTTCACCTCGCAGTCCAGGAAGTTGCTGACGCCGATAAAGCCAGCCACAAAGGGATTCTGAGGCTTGGCATAAATCTCGTTGGGCGTGCCGATCTGCATGATGTGGCCGTCTTTCATGACGGCAATGCGGTCGGAGATGGCCAGAGCCTCCTCCTGGTCGTGGGTGACGTAGATGGTGGTGATGCCCAGGCGGCGCTGGAGCTTTTTGATGACGGAGCGCATCTGTACTCTGAGCTTTGCGTCCAGGTTGGACAGGGGCTCGTCCATCAGCAGCACGCTGGGTTCGATGACGAAGGCGCGGGCCAGCGCCACACGCTGCTGCTGGCCGCCGGAAAGCTCGTTGGGCTTACGGTCCGCCAGGTGGGATATCTGCACCAGCTCCAGGGCCTCGTCCACCCTGGGTCCGATCTGGGCCTTGGGCACCTTCCGGGCTTTCAGACCGTAGGCCACGTTTTCCCTTACGGTCAGGTGGGGGAAGATGGCATAGTTCTGGAACACCATGCCGATGTCCCTTTTATGGGCGGGAACGTCATTTATCCGCTTCTCACCGAAGTAAAAGTCTCCGCCCTCGATGGAGTTGAAGCCGGCGATCATGCGCAGAAGCGTGGTCTTGCCGCAGCCGGAGGGACCCAGCAGGGTGAAAAATTCTCCCTCCCGGATGTCCAGTGATACCCCGCACAGAGCGGTAAAATCGCCGTAGCGCTTTACGGCGTCCTTGATGATTACAGCGTTGCTCATAGTTTGTCCTCCGTTCAATTTCTCCTTATACGGCTCAAAGCAGCGCAACCCCTTCCGGGTAAGCAGCGCTCTTTTCAGCCGTATAAATCAGGTTCAGGGGAGACGCATATACGCCTCCCCTTCAGCTTTCAAAAAATTCCTTTCAGGACTTTTTTAAAGCTTCAGCCGCCGAGCGTTTTGCATACTTCAAAACACTGCTTCGCCCAAAAAGCTTGATTTTTCAAGCTTTTTGGCGGCGGGTCATTGTAACGCGAGGTGGGCCTTGCCCCCTCGCGCTCCCCTGCGGCTCTATATCCGGCGATTGGAACATCGTTTTTTAATCTCAGGGGAGGCGCATTATACGCCTCCCCCTTGATTATTTGAAACGTTAAAACTCAGCCGACAGTCAGGTCGTTCCACTTCTCAACGATGGATTCCTTCTCGGTGGCTGCATAGGCGAAGTCGTAATCGCCCAGGTCAAGCTCGCTGAGCTCGCACAGGCCAACGGGGGTCAGGTCGCTGCGGACGGGGCGGCGGGCCCAGTCGGCGTTCTGCGCGGTCTGGCACTCAAGGCTGGTGACGAAGTCGATGAAGAGCTTTGCGTTCTCCTCGTTGGGGCAGTTCTTGATAAGCGCCACACCGTCGGGAACAGCGGAGTTCTTCTCCGGGTAAACATAGCCGATATCCGGGTTGTCGTTATACAGCACAGCGGACTTCTCGATGGTCACGCCCAGAGCGTACTCGCCGGAGGCTACCAGCTTGTGGCAGTTGCCAGAAGAGTCCTGGATCTTGCCGTCCAGGTTGGCGATGAATTTCTCCACCAGGGCCCAGCCCTCGTCCAGCGTGGGCTGGCTGAAGAGCATGGTGCACAGCTGGGTGTAAGCGGATCCGGACTTGGCGGGAGATGCGTAAGCGATCCGGCCCTTCAGGGACTCATCGCACAGGCCTTCCCAGGTGGTGGGTACGTCGGCCTCATCGATGAGGGTCTTGTTGTAGATGAACACCATGGGCAGGGGGGATTCGCCGATCCACAGATCGTCGGCGGCCTTGTAAGCCTCGCCGATCACGTCGTCATTGGCGCAGACGTAGGGGGCAAAATAGTCGGTGTAGGCAGCCAGAGTGTCGGCGCCGCCGCCCCACAGCACGTCGCCCTGGGGATTGGCGGACTCGGCCACAACGCGCTGACACAGTTCGCCTGTGCCGGCCGCAATGACCTCAACGTTGATGTTGGGGTAAGCCTGACGAAACATCTCAACGCCGGCGTTCAGGGGGTCGGCGTCATGGGGGGAGTAAACCACCAGGTTGCCGGTGTAGTCCTCGGGTGCTTTTTCGGCCGGGGCATCGGCAGGTGCGTCCTCCGCGGGAGCGGCGGACTCGGGAGCAGGCGTTGCGGCGGGAGCGGCGCTCTCTCCGCAGGCGCACAGGGCGAATACCATTGCCAGAGCAAGCAGCAATGCAAGATATTTTTTCATTTTCATCCTCCGTTTAAAAGATTTTTGTTTGGGACATGCCCTTTAGTGGATTTTATCGCCCGGCCGGTGGATTGTCAACAAGTTTATCCATGCTCAATATGCAGAAAATTGTTCATTTTCTACATTTTTAGTAATGTCATTTTTCTATTTCTCACAAAACAACGCAGAAAATTTTACACATCTCACAATTTTACTTTGCAAAGTTTTTACATAAAGCCATTCGGGATTAAATATACTTTTTTTATAATAAATTCCCCCTGAAAATGCATGTATGCCCTTTTTACGGAAAGCAAAGGCCAGGAAGGAGAGGGGGCAATGGATATAAAAGCATGCCCTGGGCGGAGAGCAGCCTGCGACATCAGATTCTGCAAGTGCCCAAAATCCCCTGAAAGGCCAGCGGCCTTCTTGTCAGCGTCAGAGACGCATGGGGAGAGTACAGGGAGGGGACAGGAGTCCCCTCCCTGTGAGACTGTCAAAAAACTATGCTTTTTCGTCGACTATAGAGCCGCGGGGGAGCGCGAGGGGGTTAAGACCCCTTGCTCTCCTTGCCGCAATGCTGTTTGCGGGCCTGTTTCACGACGGCCCGCAAACAGCGCGGCTGCGGAAATTGCGCATCGTCTTCATCTGCCACAGGCAGCGACGAAGCGCAATACTCGCGTTACAATAACC
>JALFVN010000060.1 GCA_022787565.1 Clostridiales bacterium
GAAACACGGTTTACAACGTCCTGCCAAGCGTCTGAGTTCGTTATTCTCCTTGACTTACGGAAAGTAAGCCTGCGTCGTCTGCCTCCCCAGCCACATGGCAGGACGCTGTAAACTCCGCAGGACCTGACGGAGAGAAAAAACCGGCCCAGACGCGGCCACAGGGCGAAGATGGGCTGACGCCCATCAAGACCGAGAACAAAGTATGGGCAGGCTTTTTTCCACCGTCAGGCGTATTGCCCCTTGTCTACTGATGGTATTAGCCTCTTTTTTCGAAACTGTGTACCCAGTCAGCCCGGAAATAGTATATGGTCAGGAATACGGTACTCAGGCTCCAGGTCAGGGGGTAGACCCAGTTCACCACGGCAATGGTATGGAAGATGGGCACGGTGATCTGCAAAAACAGCACTCTCACCACGCACCAGAAGCTGAGCATGGCGATCATGGGGATAACTGCACGGCCCGCGCCGCGCAGCACGGCAGAAAGGCTGTGGGATGCGGCCAACAGGCAGAAAAACAGGGAGCATATCCTGCACTTGTCCACGCCGAAAGCGATAGCCTCAGGCTCGGCAGTAAAGGCTCTGATCAGCCAGGGCGCCGTGATATACATCACCACACCGATCAGCTCCGCCAGCAGTATGGCGCAGAATATTCCGAAACGCGCCCCCTTTCTGGCCCGCTCATACTCCTTCGCCCCCAGGTTCTGACCCACGAAGGTGGTAAGGGCAATGGTAAAGCTGGTGATGGGCAAAAAGGCGAAGCCCTCGATCTTGGCATAGGCTCCGCAGCCGGACACGGCCATTTTTCCGAAGGCGTTGATATTGGACTGCACCACCACGTTGGCAATGGCGATAACTGAATTCTGAAGCCCTGAGGGCAGACCGTAGCTGATGATGAGCCTGAGCATCTCCCAGTCAAAACCGATCTTTTTCAGCTGCACCCGGTACTCCTCCCTGCTGCGCATCAGGCGGCCCAGGCAGAGAAATACGCTGAGAAACTGGGACAGGATAGTGGCATAGGCTGCGCCGTCCACGTCCATGTGAAACAGGGCAATAAACACAACGTCCAGTATCACATTGGTGACGGAGGAGATGATCAGATACTGCAGGGGATGCCTGCTGTCCCCCACGGCCTGCATAATGCCCCGGCAGCTGTTGTACAGGGTGAGACCCAGACTGCCTGCAAAATAGACCCGTACATACAGCACTGCCCGGTCCATCACGTCCTCCGGCGTGCCCATAAGGCGCAGGATAAAGGGAGTGAGCGTAGTGCCCACTACGGTAAGGAAGAGGCCGGAGGCCAGGTCAAAGGCCAGATCCGTATGGATTGCCCGCTGCATCTTCTCCGGCTCCTTCGCACCGAAGTAGCGGGAAATGACCACGCCCGCCCCGGCGGAAACGCCGCCGAAAAAGCTGATGAGCAGGAAAACCAGCGTGCCGGTGGCGCTGACCGCCGCAAGGGCGTCGTTTCCCAGCATGTTTCCCACAATAAGCGCGTCGGCCGTATTATACAGCTGCTGAAACAGGTTGCCGATAAAAAGGGGAACGGCAAAGCGGATCATTTTTCCGCCGATGGCGCCCTCTGTCATTCTCTCATGGTCGTGTGTAGCGATCATACCCATATCTCCCAAACGCTGTTAAGCCATGGCCGCTTGAAACGGCCATGGCTTTTGTTATTCATTATTGCTGTTTGTTTCCTTCTCCGGTCTTTGCCTTGGGCTTGTTGTAACGGCGGCGCCGGTTGTTTTTATGCGCGCCCTGCTCTCCGGGCGCGGTATCCCTGGGCTGGGCAGCCTGAGGCTCCGCGCTCTGGGGCTTTGCATCCACCTTCACCGGCTTGACCGTAGCCTTGCCGCCCCTGCGGCGGGGCTTTTTGTTCCCGGCAGTCTCCGGTTTTTCCGCCTGTCCGGGCTTTTTCTCCTGGACAGGTTTTTTCTCCTGAACAGGCTTCTTGTTCTGGCCCGGCTTCTTTTCCTGGTCAGGCTTTTTCTCCTCTGTCCGTCTGGGCTGCTGCTTGCGGGACTGCTGCTTATCGCCCTTGGGCTGCTGTTCTTTTTTCTTCTGGCCCTCCTGCTCGGTTTTGGGCTTGCTGCCACGGTTCCTTCGGTTACGGGAGGTGCGTTTCTTCTCCGTCTCTTCCGCTCTGGCCGGCTCCGCCTGCACCTCCGGCGTCACAAAGACCGGCAGGGCCCACTCATCCTCTGTCTCCTCTTCCTCGGGTTCGGGCACATATTTCAGCACGGAGGGCGGCGTTTCTCCGTCCTTGGGCCTTCCGCCGGGTACGGCGGCAAGCTCGTTGGCCTTGAACAAACGCAGGGTATCGTCGGTATCGTTATCCAGCTTGACCTTCACGGTCTGGCGCAGGAGGTTGACCTGCACTGCCGTGCCGTAGCCGTCCTTGGTCTCCACAAAAGCGCCCTGCTTGGGGACCTTTTTCACCAGATCCTCATAGGCCTCCTGTTCATAGCGCAGGCAGCACATCAGTCTGCCGCAGCTGCCGGAGATTTTGGCCGGGTTGAGAGAAAGGGACTGGACCTTGGCCATCTTGGTGGACACCGGCTGGAACTCGTCCAGAAACTGGTTGCAGCAGTAAGGCCGTCCGCAGATGCCCAGGCCGCCGATCATCTTTGCCTCGTCTCTGACGCCGATCTGCCGCAGCTCAATACGGTTGCGGAAAATGCCCGCCAGGTCCTTCACCAGCTCCCGGAAATCCACACGCCCGTCGGAGGTAAAGAAGAACATGGTCTTGTTCCCCTCAAAATTGCACTCCACGTCCACCAGCTTCATGTCCAGCCCGTGCTCGGCGATCTTCTTCTGGCAGATCTGAAAGGCTTCCTTTTCCCGCTGCTTGTTGATCTCCGCCACGCGCAGATCATCCGCCGTAGCGATACGCACCACCGGGCGGAGGGGCTGCACCACCGTGTTGTCCTCCACCGGGTGATTGCCCCGGCTGCAGTCGGCAATCTCCAGGCCCTTGGAGGTCTCCACGATCACCTTATCGCCGGTTTTCACCGCCAGACCGTTGGGATCAAAGAAATAACATTTGCCCCGGTTTTTGAATTTTATGCTTACTACATCAATCAATTGTCTTTTCCTCTGTTTCCGCTGCCCAGCGGCGAATCCACCGCCAGCAGTCCAAATAGTTGTTTTACGCCTGTATTGACACTGAGATACCTTCCGCAGCGTTCCATAAGCCGGAGCAGTTCCGCAAGGCTCTCCTCCGTCAGTCCCATGCGGGACCTTCTGCCGCAGAGCATATCCGCCAGAAGCTCCCGGGCACTGTCGGTAAAGGCGGCAGCACTTCGGTTATCCAGACCCTCGTTTTCCATACACCAGCGCAGAAGCTTCGCCCGGTCGCCGGAAGCGACCGCTTTGAGATAAGCGGCAGCGAGCTTATCGGCATCTTCGTCCCTCTCCGCCTTTCCCGCGTTGCGGTTCAGCTCCGCGCAGCGGGAGCGCACAGTGGGCAAAAGCTGCTCGGGATTGGCGGTGCACAGCAGGAAGATGACGCCTTTGGGCGGCTCCTCCAGCAGCTTCAGCGCCGCGTTCTGGGCGGCTGTATTCATGGTCTCCGCTTCTTCGATGATATATACCTTTCGCTCTGCCTCATTGGGCAGCACATAGGCGTCTCCGATCACCTGGCGGATCTGATCCACGCCGATCTCCCGCTTCTGCTTTCCCTTGTCGTCCGTCAGCCGGCGCACGGTGATAATATCGGGGTGGATACCGCCTTCCGCCTTGCGGCAGGCCCGGCATTTTCCACAGGGCACCGGCCCTCCGCCGGTACATACCGCAGCTGCGGCCAGCGTCCGCGCCGTGCGCAGGTATTCCTCCCGGGAGGGCGCGGAGACGATATACGCATGTGAAAGCCGATCAGCGCCTGCAAAGCTCATTTCTTCCATGGTTTCCTCCCCATCAGAGCAGGTGCTGTTTTTCTCCCTCCGCTCCGTGGATGGACTTTAATCTGGGTTATTATACGCCATTTCCTGTCTTATGTCAATTTATATGGCTTGAATGCGCGCTTGATTTTGGTTGATAAAGAGGTGGAGAACTGTTAAAATAAAGACCGCCGAGCGAAATGCAAAGTGGAAAAGAACGGCGCGGAACTTTCCTGCCCCGGCGCCGTCTAATGGGATGCGTACTGAGAAGCGGCCTTTTTTCAGCCGCCGAAAGGTAATGCCCCGGTTGAGCGTCTTTGTTTTTCCTGCAAACGGGGCATACTACGCAATGATGAAAATGACATGGCAGAAGGGTTTACCACTCTGCCCAGAAAGGACACAACATGAAAAAGACCATTTCTATCCTCACGGCAGCGCTGCTGCTCCTCTCCCTCTGCGCCTGCGGAAACAGTGCTCCGGCCGCCACCCAGCCGCCTGTCCCCGAGACCCCTGTTCCCTCCGAAGCTCCCGCAGAGAGCCCTGCGGCTGAAAGCATGGGCCAGGCTCTGCTGAAAGACTTTACCGACAGGGTAAACGCCGACCCCGAAATCGGCGCGGAAGCGCTGGCAAAAGCGCTGATGGAAAACCCGGTGATCCAGTTCAGCGGCGACGCTCTGCCTGTGGAGCCGGGCCTGCTCACCGGCTTTGGCAACACGGAGATCACCGGCTTTGCCCAGGGCGCCATGTTCGCCCCCATGATCGGCACCATTCCCTTTGTGGGCTATATCTTCGTCCTTGATGCGGACGCTGACGCGGAGGCCTTTGTCCAGACTCTGATGGACAACGCCGATCCCAGGTGGAACATCTGCACCGAAGCGGACGAGACCATTGCAGAGCATGTGGGGAACACCGTGTTCTTCGTTATGTGCCCCGCATAAAACGAATCATTTTGTTCAGGCGCGGGCCTGTCCGCGCCTGATTTTTCTGTGTATCTGAATGAAGTGAACGGGAGGGGACGACTTGCTGTTTTCCAGCCTCAGCTTTCTTTATTATTTCCTGCCCTGCGTACTGATTTTATATTTTCTGGCGCCAAGGGGATTGAAAAACAGTGTACTGCTGTTTTCAAGCCTGTTTTTCTATGCCTGGGGCGAGCCGAAAACCGTGCTGCTCATGCTCCTGGCCATACTCTGCGGCTACCTCTTTGCCCTGCTCATTGAGCGTTACCGGGGCCGGCGGCTGTCCCGTCTGTTTCTGATTCTGTCAATCGCGGTCAGTGCCGGGATCCTGGGCTTTTTCAAGTACGCGGATTTCTTTATTCAAAATTTCAACGCCCTCACCGGCCTGTCCCTGCCGCTGCTCAGGATCGCCCTGCCCATCGGCATCAGCTTTTACACCTTCCAGCTCATCAGCTACACCGTGGATGTATACCGGGGCGTCCCCGCCCGGAGAAACTTTGTCGACCTTGCGGCCTACATTGCCCTCTTCCCCCAGCTGATCGCCGGACCCATCGTCCGGTATTCCCAGATCGCGGAGCAGCTCTCCTCCCGGCAGCACAGCCTGGAAAAAGCGGCTCTGGGCATACGGCGCTTTGTGCTGGGTCTGGGGAAAAAGGTGCTTCTGGCCAACGCTCTTGGCCAGCTCTGCGAAGTGTTCCGCGCCTCTCAGGACAAGTCCGTCCTGTTTTTCTGGCTCTATGCCGCGGCCAATATGCTGCATATTTACTTCGATTTTTCCGGCTACAGCGATATGGCCATCGGCCTGGGGAAGCTGTTTGGCTTTGACTTTCCGGAAAACTTCAACTACCCCTACATTTCCCGCAGCATCACCGAGTTCTGGCGGCGCTGGCATATCTCCCTGGGCTCCTGGTTTCGGGACTATGTTTACATCCCCATGGGCGGGAATCGGGTATCCAGGCCCCGCTGGCTGCTGAATATTCTGGTGGTCTGGCTGCTCACCGGCTTCTGGCACGGGGCGGCCTGGAATTTCATTGTCTGGGGGCTGTTTTTCGCCGTCTTTCTCATTTTGGAAAAGCTCTGGCTGCAAAAGTATCTGGAAAAGGCGCCGGTTTTGCGCCGGGTCTATGTGCTTTTCACCGTGATGCTCAGCTTTATCATTTTCAGCGCCGATGACATGGGTCAGGCCCTGTCCTCCCTGGCTTCCCTCTTTGGGGCAGGGGGGCTGCCGCTGCTGTCGGCAGAGTTTTTATACACGCTGAAAAGCTATGCGCTGCTGCTCATTATCGCCATCATCGGGGCCACGCCTCTGCCCGCGCGTCTCTTCCGGCGGCTGGGGGCGCGGCTGCAAAACTGGCTGGAGATCCCTGCCCTGCTGCTGATCCTGGCCCTTTCCACCGCCTATCTGGTGGACGGCTCCTTCAACCCCTTCCTGTACTTTCGTTTCTGAGGAGGCGGAACATGTCACAAAATAGGAAAAACATACTGCTTGTCCTGCTGACAGCGGGGGCGCTGCTGACAGGTTTTTTGTGCTGCCTGCTCATGCCCGACCGGGAATTCTCCTTCAGTGAGCGCCGGAAACTGGCTGCCATGCCGGCGTTCAGCGCCGAAAGCATCCTGTCCGGAGAATTCGCAGAGGATTTTGAGACCTATACCCAGGATCAGTTTCCCGTCCGGGACGGTTTTCGCCGTCTGAAAGCCCTGACGGAAACTTACCTTCTGGGCAAGCTGGACAATAACGGTCTGTACCTTGCCCAGGGCCATCTCTCCAAGCTGGATTACCCGATGAACGAAGAGATGCTGGACTACGCAGCGGAGCGCTTTCGCTATCTGTACGACACCTATCTTGCCGGGAAGAATATGAATATTTATCTCTCCGTCATCCCGGACAAGAACTATTTTCTGGCCCCACAGAGCGGCAGACCGTCCTATAACTATGAGGCCCTCGTGTCCTGCATGCTGGAAAAGGCAGACTATATGAAATATATCGACCTGTTTTCCGTTCTTTCTCTGGACGATTACTACCGCACCGACAGCCACTGGCGTCAGGAAAAGCTGCTGCCTGCAGCGGAGCATCTTGCCGGAGCCATGGGCGTGGAGCTTCCCCCTGTTGACTATGCGGAAAACCGGCTGGATACGCCATTTTACGGCGTGTACAGCGGCCAGTCCGCCCTTCCGGTCCGCCCTGACACCATCGTCTGTCTGACCGGCGGCGCCATCGACGGCTGCACCGTCACCGGCTGGGGCAGCGGTAAGGCGGAGACTCTCCCCATGTACAACATGGACATGGCCCGGGGGCGGGACCCCTATGAGCTGTTTTTATCCGGGTCCCAGCCCGTCATCACCATAGAAAACCCCGACGCGGTCTCAGACCGGGAGCTGATCATCTTCCGCGACTCCTATGCCAGCTCCCTTGCTCCGCTGCTCGTGGGCGCCTGGTCCAAGATCACGTTGGTGGATATCCGCTATGTGCAAAGCGCTGTTCTGGACCGCTTTGTGGATTTTGAGGCCCAGGATGTGCTGTTTTTGTACAGCAGCACTCTGCTCAACAACAGTCTGGCTCTGCGCTGACGATGGGCAATATTTAAAATCTTTTTAATATTTCTCAAAAAAAGATGCACAAGCGAAAAAATGGGTGTATACTGTTCGGGCAAGTCTGAATTGGCCTTATACTGACAGACATTTGGCTGATGGCTATTTTTATCCCCAAACCATGCGTCTTCTCCACAGGCTGCCGGAGCTGACGCTGAATAAATAAGGATGAATGTTAAATGAGTACAATAACTGCAAAGACCCCCTGGGCAGACCATCTGGGCGGACTGCCCCTGCATCTGGACTATTTTGAAGGCTCCATGTTCGACGCCGTGAAGAAAATCGCCGATCAGTACCCCGACAATGTGGCTTTCGACTTCATGGGCAGCTCCACCACCTACCGCAGGCTGGTGCATCAGGTGGAGCAGTGCGCCAAGGCCCTCAAGACCATCGGCGTGCGCGAGGGCGACAAGGTGACCATTGCCATGCCCAACTGTCCCCAGGCTATCTTCATGTTTTACGCCGTGAATCTGGTGGGCGGCATCGCCAACATGATCCACCCCCTTTCCGCCGAAAAGGAGATCGAGTTTTATCTCAACGAGTCGGAGAGTGTCACGGCCATTACCCTTGACCAGTTCTATGAGAAGTTTGAAAACGTGCGGCAGAACACCAAGGTGGTAAACATCGTCATCGCCAGCGTGAAGGATGAGCTTTCCAAGCCCATCCGGGCGGGTTATATGCTCACCGAGGGCCGCAAGATCAAAAAGATCCCGGATGACGCGCCGGTCATCATGTGGAAGGACTTCATGCGGCTCAGCAAAGCCTGCTTCTACAATTACGCCGTACCCCGCAAGGGGGAGGATCCCGCCGTTATCCTCTATTCCGGCGGCACCACCGGCACCACCAAGGGCATCGTCCTCACCAACCGCAACTTCAACGCCCTGGGCCAGCAGGTCATTGCCACAAACCCCATGTTTCGCGTGGGGGACAAAATGCTGGCCGCCATGCCGCTGTTCCACGGCTTTGGTCTGGGCGTGTGCATACATACCATGCTTTCTCAGGGCGGACGCTGCATCCTGATCCCCCGCTTCACCGCCCAGAGCTATGCAAAGCAGATCACCAAGTACCAGTGCAACTTCATCGCCGGCGTTCCCACATTGTATGAAGCGCTGCTCCGCCTGCCCTCCATGGACGGCGCCGACCTGAGCTGCCTGAAGGGCGTGTTCTCCGGCGGCGACTCTCTGTCCATCGAGCTGAAAAAGAAGTTTGACAAATTCCTGTACGACCACAAAGCGGTCATCCAGGTCCGTGAGGGCTACGGCACCACCGAGACCGTCACCGCCTGCTGCCTGACCCCGCCCCATATGTTCAAGGAGGGCAGCATCGGCCTTCCCTTCCCGGACACTTACATCAAGATCGTCAAGCCCGGCACCGACGAGGAGCTGCCCTACGGCGAAGAGGGCGAGATTTTGCTGGCCGGTCCCACGGTGATGCAGGAATATATGAACCACCCGGAGGAGACCGCGCAGACGCTCCGCACTCACGCAGACGGGCTCACCTGGGTCTACACCGGCGACCTTGGCGTGATGGACAACGAGGGCTTCATCTACTTCCGGGGCAGAGCCAAGCGGATGATCATCACCTCCGGCTACAATGTGTACCCCAGCCAGCTGGAAAACATTCTGGACGCCCACGAGTTTGTGCAGATGAGCTGCGTCATCGGCGTGCCTGATCCCTACAAGATGCAGAAGGTAAAGGCTTTTGTCAAGCTCTCCCCCGACGTGCCTGCCAATGAGGAGACCAAACAGGAGCTGCTGAACTATTGCCGCAAGCACATTGCCAAATACGCCATGCCTTACGACATTGAATTCAGGGAAGAGATGCCCAAGACCCTTGTGGGCAAGGTTGCCTACCGCGTCCTTGAGGAAGAGGAGCTGGCCCGCATCAAGGCCCAGGAGGAAGAAGCCGCCGTTCAGGCATAACAGGATTAAAACCAGAGACTGCTTTTAGGGCATGCAAGATAGGGGGACTCTATCTTGCATGCCCTTTACACGGAAACTGTCCTCAGTTTTTCAAACTACAGGGACTTGACCCAGGCGCGCAATTCGCTCTCTGAAAGGCGGCCGTTGAGGAGACGGCCTCCCATGATCCGTGCTGTGGGGGAGACGCTGCCTTCCAGCCCTTCCACGGTCTTTCCGAAGCCGCTGCCCCCGGAGGTGGCAAACAGAACGATGGTCTTGCCCGAAAAATCATAGGATTCCAAAAAGCTGTTGATTATTGTGGGGGCCACATACCACCAGATGGGAAAGCCCAGATAGACCCGGTCATAGGCGTCCATATTTTCCACGCGGCCTGCGATTGCCGGCCGGGAGGAGGGGTCGCGCATCTCCAGACTGCTGCGGCTCCTGTCGTCCATCCAGTTCAGATCGGCCTTTGTATAGGGCACCGCGGGCCTGATGGCAAAAAGCTCCGCGTCAGCCGCTTTTGCCAGGAGCTCTGCCGCCCCTGCGGTGGTTCCGGTTGCGGAAAAATAGGCTACTAAAGATTTTGTCATGATAAAACCTCCGAAAATCTTTGTTTGACATTGCTGCTCTTCTCTGATATCCTTGAATGTAAGACATAAAGTTGACTTTAAGTCAAGACTTTTTTCGTAAATAGTTTGGAGGAGAAAACATGTATACCATCGGACAGGTCGCAAAGATGTTCGGCTTACCCCCTTCCACCCTGAGATATTACGACAAGGAGGGGCTGTTTCCCAACATGGAGCGCAGCAACGGCATACGCCGCTTCGGCGAGCGGGAGCTGGAGACCCTGCGGGTGATCGAGTGCCTGAAAAAGTCCGGCATGGAGATCAAGGACATCCGTCAGTTTATGGCGTGGTGCGCCCAGGGCAGCAGCACCTATCCCCAGCGACGGGCCATGTTTGTCAAGCAGAAGGAGAGCGTAGAGGCCGAGATCGCCCGGATGAACCGGGTACTGGACATGCTCAAGTTCAAATGCTGGTATTATGAACAGGCCATCAAGGACGGAAACGAGCAGCGCCTGAACACCATAAGGCCGGAAGACATGCCCGAAGAGATACGTCAGGCCTATATCCACGCCCATACCGAAGAACTAATATCGAAAAACGATAAAAAATAATTGACAATCAATAACGCCTGTGCTACTATAGCCCATGAAAGGGGCTGAGACCGTGAATTGGACCAAGGATAGGAGCATTTTGCTGTCGCAGATCTGTACGGCGCTGTTTGCGCTGCTGCTGGCGGCGCTGGATATCGGCTGCTACTGGGCAGTGAGCTGGTTTATCCATCTTCGGAATATGAACTGGCAGAAAGGGACAGGCTTTATGGTCACGATCTATCTCTGCAGTGTTTTTGCCTGGCTTTTGCTGTATGGCCTGTGGAAGCTGCTGGGGAACATGAAAAGCGGCCGGGTCTTTGTGGAAGAGAATGTGAAGCGCCTGCGCATGGTGAGCTGGTGCTGTGTGGGTGCGGCGCTCATCTGCCTGGCAAGCTGTGTTTATTATCTGCCGTTCCTGTTTGTCTCCGCGGCGGCGGCCTTCATGGCGCTGATCGTGCGCATTGTGAAAAATGTCTTTCAGCAGGCCAACGCCATGAAATCTGAGCTGGACTTTACGGTTTAGGGGGGCAGCCCATGGAGATACTGGTAAATCTGGACGTAATGATGGCCAGGCGAAAAATATCCAGCGGGGAACTGGCCGAGCGTATCGGCATCACCCCGGCCAACCTGTCGATTTTAAAGACCAACAAGGCCAAGGCCATCCGTTTTTCCACGCTGGCGGCGCTGTGCCGGGAGCTGCAGTGCCAGCCCGGGGATCTGCTGGAATTTAAGGAAGAATAAGGAGACGAAATATGGATAAAAAGATGCTGGAGGCTGAAAATGCCGCCGGAGGGGTTGCTGCGCCCGTTTTAGAGGAAAATGCACCTTTTTCCCCCACACGGAGAGAAATCATTGCGGCATTTCTGCTGTATATCGGGGCCTATATCTACATGGGTGGCCTGAAAAGCTGGAGGCTTGCGGTCTTCGTGATTTTATTTATCGCCCTGACCGAGCTTCTGAACCGGGGAAAGCCCCGCCCCTGGGAGAGCTGGATCTGGCTGGGCTGCACGACGGTGATCACCCTCAGCCTGCTGCTGGAGCGGGCAGCCGTATGGGAAGATTTTTCCCTGCTGTTTCTGCACATCTTCGCCGTCTGGTGGGCCCTGAGCCGAAGCGGCGGGCTTTTAGCGGGTGAGAGCGGCCATCTTCTGCCCTTTGACGCCATGAACGGCTTCGCCGTGTTCCCCTTCCGGAATTTTTTCCTGCGGATCAAAACCGTGTGCTATGCCCTGAAGGGGCCCTTCCGCGGAAAAAAGCGGTCCAAACCGGAGACGGTCGTCTGGACCATCGGAGCGCTGGCGGCAGCGGGGCTGCTTTTCTGGCTGGTTCTGAGACTGCTGGTAGACGCGGACAAGGGCTTTGCGGAGCTGATCTCCCACTGGCTTCTGGATCTTGACTTTCGGATAGACGGGGAGATCTGGCTGAAATTCCTGTTCAGCCTGCCGGTGGGGGCCTGGCTTTTCGGCTTGCTTGCCGGCAGCGCCAGGGCGGAGAAAGAAAAGCTCCGCCTGCGGGGACAACGGATCAACGACGCGCTGAACCGCCTTGGAAAGGTGCCGAATCTGGTCTGGACGCTGCTTACGGCGCTGTTTTGCCTGTTGTATCTGCTGTTTTTTGTGGTGCAGGCAAGGTACCTGTTCGGGGCCTTTACCCGCAGTCTGCCGGAGGGCTTCATCGTCTCGGAATACGCGCGGCAGGGCTTTTTCGAGCTGTGCAAGGTGATGGCGGCAAATTTTGTGCTGCTGTGGCTGGTGACGCGTCTGTCCGCAAAGCCCCTGCGGGAGAACCGGGCCGAGACCCTTTTGTGCGTTATTCTGCTTCTCGAGAGTATGCTCTTTGCGGTGATCGCCTTTTCCAAGCTGATGCTCTATATCTCCTGTTTCGGCTTCACGCCCCGGCGCCTGCAATCCAGCTGGCTGGTCTGTGTGCTGTTTTTCGGCTGCCTCTGCGCCGGGTATTCTCTCCTCTGCGGGAAAAAATCCTTCCGCGCCTGGATGATCTTCGGGGCGGTGAGTCTGGCCCTGTTGCATTTATATTAATCGTCCCAAGCCCCGCCTTTCATGTCCTGAGGCGGGGCTTTTTCACTTTACAGGAGAAGAGACAGGGAATATAATACAGGTAAAACAACACAGGAAAGAGAGATGCATTATGTGGCTGATTATGGCAGTTTTGTCTGCCGTATTTGCGGCGCTGACGGCAGTACTGGCAAAATGCGGCATCCGAAAAACAGACTCTGACGTGGCAACGGCCCTGCGCACGGTGGTTGTCCTTGTGTTCTCCTGGATGATGGTGTTTGTGGTGGGCTCCGCCGGGACCATCGGACAGATCGGGGCAAGGTCTCTGACCTTCCTCATCCTATCGGGCCTGGCTACCGGCGCGTCCTGGATCTGCTATTTCAAGGCCCTGTCCCTGGGAGACGTGAACAAGGTGGTGCCTATCGACAAGTCCAGCACCATATTGACCGTGCTGTTGGCCATCATCGTCTTTGACGAGACCAACAATCTGCCGGTAAAGCTGGCGGGTACGGCGCTGATCGCCGTGGGCGTCTTTTTGATGATCGAAAAGAAGGACGTGCAGCAGAAGGACAGCGGCAAGGGCTGGTTTATCTATGCGGTGCTGTCCGCCGTATTCGCCTCCGCAACCAGTATTCTTGCCAAGATCGGCATATCGGGTGTAGAATCCAACCTGGGCACGGCTATCCGCACCGGTGTGGTGCTCATCATGGCCTGGCTCATCGTGTTTGCCAGGGGAAAAGCCCATGAAGTAAAGACGGTGGACAAAAAGGAGCTGGTGTATATTGCCCTCTCCGGCGTGGCCACCGGCGCTTCCTGGCTCTGCTACTACTACGCCATTCAGAACGGCGTGGTCAGCGTAGTGGTGCCCATCGACAAGATGAGTATCCTGCTGACGGTGCTGTTCGCCTATGTGGCGTTTAAAGAAAAGCTCAAGCCCAAAGCCATTGCGGGCCTGTGCCTGATGGCGGCGGGGACCCTGGCCATGGCCGTCTGGGCATAATTTGTGCTGAGGTGGTTTTCGATGAAAACGGATTTTTATCAGGAAATGTGTTCTGTCCTTATCGCCGCGGAAAAGCAGGCGGCGGAGCTTGTGATGCACGCCCACGGCGTTATGGCGGAGAAGAAAAGCGGCCGCCGGGACGTGGTGACGGAGTATGACCGGAAGGTGCAGGCCCTTTTGATGGAGCTTCTGCGCAAGGCCGCGCCGGAGGCCCATTTCTTTTGCGAGGAGATGAACGCGCAGGACAGCCTGGATGCGGAGCAGCTCTTTATCATCGACCCCATCGACGGCACCATGAACTTCGTCCGGGGCTTTAACCACAGCTGCATCTCCGTGGCCTATGCGGAAAAAGGCAGGCTCTGCGCTGCCGCGGTATATAACCCCTATGTGGACGAGATGTTCAGCGCCGTGGCCGGACAGGGGGCGTATTTGAATGGCCGGCAGATCCATGTGGACGACGTGCCCCTGCGGGAGAGCGTGGCCTGCTTCGGTACCGCGCCCTATGATTCGAAGCTTTGGGGAAAGACCTTCTGTCTGGCGGAGAAGGTGTTCGGCGCAAGCCTTGACCTGCGCCGGCAGGGCTCGGCGGAGCTGGATCTCTGCAGCGTGGCGGCCGGCCGGGCGGGGCTGTATTTTGAACTTTCCGTGTCCCTCTGGGACTATGCGGCGGGTATGCTTCTGGTCAATGAGGCCGGGGGCCGCTGCTGCAGGACAGACGGAAGCCCCCTGCCCTTTGACGGCACAAAGACGGACATCGCCGCCGGCTCGCCCCGGGCATTGGCTGATTTTCTCCGTCTGGCAGGGGAATAAAATGGAACTTTACGGCATCAAGCGGAAGGCTCCGGTCTTTTTTCAGGAATGTGTGGACTCCACCAACACAAGGATCAAACAGCTGGCGGCCCAGGGCGCGCCGGACGGCACAGTGTATATCGCCGCTGCCCAGAGCGCGGGCCGGGGCAGAAAGGGCCGGGCTTTTCTCTCTCCCCCCGGCGGGCTGTATCTGTCCATGCTTCTGCGCCCCGGCTGCCGGGCGGATGAGGCCCTCAGCATCACCCCCTCGGCGGCGGTTGCGGTTTGCCGCGCCGTCAAAGCGGTCTGCGGCCTTGGCTGCGGCATCAAATGGCCCAACGATGTGGTGATTGGGGGCAAAAAGCTCTGCGGCATCCTGACCGAGGCCAGCAGCGATAAAAACGGGCTGTTTCTGGTGCTGGGTATTGGGGTAAACCTGAACACGGAGAAGTTCCCGGAAGAGCTGCGGCCGGTAGCGGTCTCCGTTTTCCTGCACAGCGGAAAAAAGACTGAACCGGAGGACCTGGCCCGGGAGCTGATAGGACAGCTGGATGGAGTGTATGCCGGGTGGCAGGCCGATAAAAACGCCTTTCTGGAAGAATACCGTGCGCTCTGCGTGAATACCGGCAGGGAGGTCCTGGCGGACGGGCGTCCGGCAAAAGCCCTGGGCATAGCGGACGACTACTCTCTTCTTGTAGAATACCCCGACGGCACAAAGGCGAACATCGCATACGGCGAGGTCTCCGTCCGGGGGCTTTACGGCTATGTGTGATATTTAAAAAATTGTTCTTGACAAAATAGGTCGAATGGATTAGACTAAAAGTGGTCTAAATCGTTCGACCTATTTTCGTAAGGAGGTGTGAAATGTCAACACCAAAAGTATTTGAGAGCGAGTACCGTTTCTGCCTGATTCTGTGGGAAAACGAGCCGGTGAAGAGCATGACCTTGGTCAAGCTCTGCAAGGAGCGGCTGGGCTGGAGCAAGGCTACCACCTATACGGTCATCAAGCGGCTCTGTGAGCGGGGCGTGATCAAGAGCGAGGACGCGGTGGTCACCTCCCTTGTGTCCAAGGAAGAGGTGCAGGCCGCCGAGATCGATGAGCTGGTGGAAAAGACCTTTGAGGGCTCTCTTCCCGCCTTTATCGCGGCCTTCACCCGGCACAGCAAGCTGAAACCGGAGGAGATATCCCAGCTTCGGCAGATGATCGATGCCTGTGAGGAGGAATAAGCATGGAGAGCCTGTTTATCAAGCTTTTGAATAATAGCATTTCCGCCGGCTGGCTGGTTCTGGCGGTGCTGCTGGCCCGGCTGCTGCTGAAAAAGGGCCCGAAAAATCTTCGCTGCGCCCTATGGGCGCTGGTGGGCCTGCGCCTGGCGCTGCCCGTGCGGCTGCAGAGCGTGTTCAGTCTGGTGCCCAGCGCGGTTACCGTCAGCGAGAAGATCATGCTCGATCCTACCCCTGCGATCAACAGCGGCATTTCCGTCCTTGACAAGGCGGTAAATCCTGTGGTAGCGGCCTCCTTCACGCCGGAGCCCTGGGCTAGCGCCAATCCCCTGCAAATCCTGATCTTTGCCGCGTCGGTTGTCTGGCTTGCCGGTCTGGCGGCCCTGCTTCTGTACAGCGCGGTGAGCTGGCTCCGGCTTCGGCACAGGGTGGCAGAGTCCGTCCCTTTGCGGGACAATATCCGCCTGTGCCATCAGGTGGATTCACCCTTTGTCCTGGGCATGATCAAGCCCCGCATCTACCTGCCCTTTGGCATGGATGAGGGGAGCATGGGGCTGGTGATCGCCCATGAGCAGGCCCATATCCGCCGTCGGGACAACCTGACGAAGCCCCTTGCTTTCCTGCTGCTGGCGGTCTACTGGTTCAATCCCCTGATGTGGCTGGCCTACGTCCTGCTCTGCCGGGATATGGAGTTTGCCTGCGATGAGCGGGTTCTCCGTGAGCAAAACGGGATCAGGAAGGCCTATGCAAGCGTACTTCTTTCGTGCAGTGTGCCCCATCACCATGCCGCCGTCTGCCCGGTGGCCTTTGGGGAGCTGGGCGTGAAGCAGCGGATAAAGACTGTATTGAAGTACAAAAAACCCGCCCTCTGGCTGACCGCCGCAGCGGTGGTGCTGATCGTGGTGCTGGCCCTGGGTTTTCTCACTGATCCGGCGGGCCTGCGCTTTGACACAAAAACAAACCCGGTGGTCTCGGCGGAGTCTGTGGACCTGCGCCAGTCCGAGCCTTTCATCCGGAAGATGAATAACGATCAACTGGAGGAGTTGATGTCCGCAAGGCTCTCCCGGCTGGGAAAGACCGCAAAGAGCAATGAATATGAGGGCATGACGCCCATTTATTTCATCTCTGTGGTTTTTCAGGACGGCAGCAGCGCCAAAATCAGCGGCTACTCGGCAAATGACGAAAACATGCTGGACATCCAGTATAAGGGCAGCCGCTATGTGGTGGAGAATCAGGACTTTGCCGACTATGTGAACCGCTTCTGCATCGGCGGCGACATGGCCGAAGCGGAGGCAGAGATGCTGACCGACCGGCTCCGGGAGCAGGAGGAAAAGCAGCGGGATCAGGCTCAGGCAGTACAGACCGGGGAGCCGGAGACCGCTGAAAGCCCGGTGTCTCCCGGGGTGGAATCCCTGACCGTGCGCTATTATGACACGCCCCTGACGGATTTTTCTCTGAAACGGAATGAAGAGGTGCCGCTGAATCTGCTCATCCTGCCAGCAGGGCAGACTGTGGATGTGGTCTGGGGCAGCGAAAACCCGGAGGTTCTGGAGGTCACACCCGACCCGGATGACCCCAGCCAATGTACGGTGAAGTGTATTGCGGAAATACCCCAGGGCGGCGTGAAGCTGTACGCCGAGGCAGGCGGACTGAGGATCGAGTGTACCGTTTATTACCGGACTGACCCCTGATGACAAAAAAATGCCCGTGCCGAATGGGCGGGGGTCGTAAGAAAGTAATATCGCATTTTTGCAGGAACGGCATGGCTTCGGTCATGCCGTTTCCTCTTTCATCAGTTCATTCAGCGGGATAAAGCCAACAAGGCCATAGGAAATGCGGATGTTCTGCCGCCGTTTGCCGCTGCTCTTGTCGGGAGCTTCGATATAAACTCCCTTGACAAGTTCCCGCAGAGCATAGGGGGTAAGCTCGTCCAAGTCCTTGTATTTGTGTACCCTCTGAATAAACTGCTCCAAGTTTTCAATCTGTCGTTCCTGTACTTCAATATCCTGCTGCAAGGTCTGGATTTCCACCTTAAGCTGTTCCTGCTCGGTTTCGTAGCTTCTGCTCATCATGGCAAACCGTTCATCGTTTATGCGTCCCGCCACATTGTCCTCATAGATGCGGATAAACAGGCGGTCAAGCTCTCCCATGCGCCGCTGCGCCTGTTCCAGACGCTTGACGCTTGCGCAGATTTTTTCCTCGCTGGACAGCAGGAGCTTGTGTTCCATAACTGCCCGGAAGTGATTCTCATACCGTGTCACATAGAAGATGACCGCTTTCATGTGCATCCAGACCAAATCTTCCAGAACAACAGCCCGGATAAAGTGCGCTGAACAGCTTCCCGTGTTGCTTCGGTAGTTTGCACATACAAAGTGATCCTGCCGCTTCTCAAAGTAATTGGTAGTGCAGTACCGCATTTTCGCTCCGCAGTCGGCACAGTAAACCATGCCGGAGAACAGGCTGCTCTTGCCCGTTTTCGTTCTGCGGTGACGCTGCTGACGGATCTCCTGCACCTTGTCAAAGACTTCCTGCTCGATGATCGCCGGATGGGTGTTGTAGAAAACCGCCTGTTTGTCGAGAGGCGTTTCCCTCTGTTTCTTGTCCCAGATGGAATTGGTGTAGGTCTTGAAGTTGACCGTACAGCCTGTGTACTCCCGCCGTTCCAGAATGTGGACAACGGTGTTGGTGTTCCAATGGTAGGGATCATCGGTTTCGGGGCTTGGGGTTTTGATGCCCGCCCTGCGCTTGTAGGCGGTGGGATTCAGCACCTTTTCCTCCTGCAAGAGCTTTGCGATCTGCATCGGTCCCCGTCCCTCCATGCACAGCTTGAAGATTCGCTTCACTACCATTGCCGCCGCTTCGTCCACGATCCATTTTGTTTTGTCCTCCGGGTCTTTGAGATACCCAAACGGAACATTGGTTGTCAGCGGTACGCCACGCTCGCCCTTTGCTTTCTGCACAGCCCGGATTTTGCGGCTGGTGTCCTTGGCGAAAAACTCGTTAAACCAGTTTTTGATACCGGCAATATCGCTGTCTGTGCTGTTGGGGTCGATGGTGTCAAAGTGGTCGTTGATGGCAATATA
>JALFVN010000003.1 GCA_022787565.1 Clostridiales bacterium
TGGAGCGGATGATGGGAGTCGAACCCACCTTATCGGCTTGGGAAGCCGGAGTTCTACCGATGAACTACATCCGCAGGTGTGGACAGTATAACACAGCGAAACCGAAATTTCAATAGGAATCGTAACGAAAAAAACGACAGCTTCCTGCGGGCTTTTTACCGGGCCGGTGTTATGCTGTTTCCCGGTCCGGTCCGCCAGAATATTCGGGCAAAAGGGGAGCCGCCGCCGGCCACGGGGTGCGATCCGGCTGCCCGAATATTTTGTAAATACTTGACGCGGCGTTTATCCTGTCATAAAATATGAAAAAGAGAACTTGACGGAAAGGGGACGCGCGATGGACAGACAGGATATGCAGAAAATGGGGATGCGGCTGCTGAAAAAGGGCCGTATCGGCATGGTGCGGCTGGTGTTCAGCCGGATAGGGCTTCTGGCCCTGCTCCTGCTTCTACAGGTTGCCCTGGTGCTGACGGCTTTTATGCTGTGCCAGCAGTATGTGCCTCACCTGATCGTTTTACAGAGCATTTTTGTCGTTGTCATGGTGCTTTACCTGATCAACAGCGACTTTGACCCTTCTGCCAAAATCACCTGGCTGGTTTTTATCATGATCGTCCCCGTGTTCGGGACGCTGTTTCTGCTGTACACAAGGATGGACGTGGGCCACCGGGCGCTGAGAGACCGGCTGCGCCTGTTTGTGGATCAGACAAAAGACGTCCTGCCCCAGAGCGAACGCGCGCTGAAGGGCCTGGAGGAGGCCAGCCCCGAGTCTGTCGCCCTTGACCGCTATCTGAACCTGACTGGCTGCTTTCCGGTCTATGACCAGACGGAGGTCAGCTATTTCCCGCTGGGCGAGAAGAAATTTGAGGAGATGCTCAAACAGCTTGAACAGGCGGAGCACTTTGTTTTTCTGGAGTATTTTATTATCGAGGAAGGGGAAATGTGGGGCCGGATCCTGGAGATCCTTGCCCGCAAGGCCGCCGAAGGGGTTGAGGTCCGCCTGATGTATGACGGCACCAATGAATTTGCCACCCTGCCCTCCAGCTATCCCCAGAAGCTGAGGGAGCTGGGCATAAAATGCAAGGCCTTCGCGCCTATCGCCCCCTTTGTCTCCACCCATTACAACTACCGGGACCATAGAAAGATCCTGGTCATTGACGGACATACGGCCTTTACCGGCGGCGTGAATCTGTCCGACAGATACATCAACAGGGAAGAGGTCTTCGGCCACTGGAAGGACACCGCTGTGATGCTCAAGGGCGAGGCGGTAAAGAGCTTCACCCTGCTGTTTTTGCAGATGTGGAACATTGATGAGAAGGAGCCCCGCTTCGAGCCTTACCTGAGCTGCCCGGCAGAACCGGTGAAGGACGCTCCGGGCTATGTGATCCCCTACGGGGACACCCCGGTGGACGGCTTCCGGGTGGGCGAGATGGTCTATATCGACATACTGAACCGGGCGAAGGACTATGTCCACATCATGACGCCCTACCTGATCCTGGACGGCGAGCTGGACACCGCGCTGCGCTTTGCCGCGGAGAGAGGGGTGGAGGTATCCATCATTCTGCCGGGTATACCGGACAAAAAAACGCCCTATGCCCTGGCCAAGACCCATTATGCCTCCCTGATCCGGGCGGGCGTGAACATCTATGAATATACGCCCGGCTTTGTCCACGCGAAGGTGTTCAGCAGCGACGGCAGAAAAGCCGTTGTAGGCACCATCAATCTGGACTACCGCAGTCTGTACCACCATTTCGAGTGCGCGGCATACATGGTGGACACCCCCTGCATTGGGGATATTGAGGCGGATTTTGCCGATACCCTGAAAAAATGCCATCTGGTCACACTGGAAGATGTAAAACATATAAAGACAGGCATGAAGCTGAGAGGGATACTCTCCAAAGCCATTGCAACACTGCTTTAAAAAAATGCAGATAGAGAAAGGAAGAATGAAATGGCAAGATTCAACGAAGGCTGTTATGAAGGCCAGGGAAGAGGCTACCGGGGAAAGGTAACGGTGCAGGTCACACTCAGCGCCGAGCGGATCGAGTCGGTCAAGGTTACGGAGCAGAATGAGATCCGCGGCATCGGCTGGGGTCTGAATACCTCGCCGGTGGAGACCCTGCCCGGCCTCATCGTGGAGTATCAGTCCCTGAATATTCCCGAGGTTGAGGGCGCGGAGCTGACCAGCAAGGCCATTCTGGACGGCGCGGCGGCGGCAATCAAGGCCTCCGGCGCGGGCAAGGAGCTGATCGCCGAGCTGAAGGCTGCCCCCGGCCCCGTGCCTCCCAAGGCCACGGACGAGGAGCGCACCGTGGATCTGCTGATCTGCGGCGCCGGCGCAGCGGGGCTGGCGGCGGCGATTGAGGCAAAGCTCAGCGGCGCCGAGGTCCTTATCGTGGAAAAGCAGGGCATTACCGGCGGCTCCACCGCCCGCAGCGGCGGCAAGATTCTGGGCGCAGGCACCAAATGGCAGAAGAGACAGGGAATCTACGACAGCCCGGACATGGTCTACGACTACCTGATGGAAGTGGGCGACAGAAGGGGAGACTTCATGTCCCCGGTGAAGACCCGCTATGTGGCTGACCACCTGAACTCCACGCTGGATTGGCTCAGCTCCATTCAGTACAGCATCAAGGGCGACCCGGAGGAGGTCCTGGCCCAGCCCTGGCAGGAGCTGACCCGTCCAGGACGGAATGAGGACGGCAGCCTGAAAAAAGGCAGCTACACCGTGCAGGACGTGGAGCCCATCCATGTTTCCCTGCAGCCCTGGCGCGTCCACAACTCCCCCGGCGGCGGCGGACAGACCAACGGCGAGGGCGGCGAGATCTCCGTCCCCCTGACCCTGTACTATGAAAACGACCTGGGCGGCGAGATCGTTTACAACACCGCGCTGTCTGAGCTGCTGACAGACGGCAGCGGCGCGGTCACCGGCGCTGTCTGCAAGAAGGCAGCCGGCGGGACCCTGACCGTCCATGCCAGAAAGGGCGTCATTCTGGCCACCGGCGGCTACGGGCGGAACAAGGAGATGTGCGCCCGTTACCCGACTGCCCATTATTTCAGCACCGCTCCCCACGGCAATGTGGGCGACGGCCTTGTGGCGGCGGAGAAGATCGGCGCCAGAAACTTTGTCCACCCCGGCGTGCAGGTGGTCTACACCAGCCTGACCTGCGGCATCGGCATCAACGACGAGTCCGGCCTGATCGTCAATGAGAAGGGCGACCGCGTGGTGAACGAGTGGACCTATCAGTACACCGTGGGCGACGCCCTGGCCGCCAGCGGCAGCAACTGCGGCTGGTACATCACCTCCGGCAAGGAGCCCTATCCCGGCGTGAAGCTGGGTTACAAGATGGCCGTGGCCGGCAAGAGCAAGGACCCTGTGGCCGGCAGCATCGAGGGGCTGGCCAGGAAGATGGGCTGCGACCCTGAGCGGCTGCAGAAGACCTTTGACCGCTACTGTGAGCTGGTGGAAAAGGGTGTGGACGAGGATTTCGGCAAGCCCGCTGAGTTCCTGCACCCCATCGAGGGACCCAAGTATGCGGCTTTGCGCCTGCACCCCTGCATCACCGTCACCTTCGGCGGCCTGGAGATCGACGTGTCCGCCCGTGTCCTCCGCCCCGACGGCAGCTTCATCCCCGGCCTGTTCGCCGCCGGAGAGGTGGCCGGCACCGGCTTCTACGGCACCGAGTACCCCACCTGCGGCACCTCCATCTGCGGCGCCATGATGTTTGGCCGCGCCGCCGCGCGGACTGCCCTGGGACTGGAAAAAATCTGAATCCCTGTGACTTGAAATCCTCCCCGGTATTAGGCGGGGCTTCGTAAAACAGTTAATCCGACCTATGGTTACGATCATAGGTCGGATTTTCATGTTATGTGTTGGGGCTGGAATATCCAAGGCTCCCTCTGATGAGGGAGCTGTCAGCGAAGCTGACTGAGGGAGAGACGCTTCACAGTCAGATCAATATATTCGCATACACCACTAAAATTGCGGTCAATATCCAGATTGCAAATTCTCACTACCGTTAGATTCATAGACTCTAAGTCTTTTGTACGCATCTCATCTTTTCTAGCCAGCTCCGCTGTATAATGTCCACCGCCGTCCAGTTCAATGACCAGCCTTGCTTTTGCGCAATAGAAATCCGCAATGTAATTCCCAATCGCTTTTTGCCTTTGAAAGCGCACAGGGTAGTATCTCAAAAAATCATACCATAGTTTCCGTTCCCATGGGGTCATGTTCTTTCGGAGTGCCTTTGCAAGAGGTATATTTTCTTTATTGTAGTCTTTCATTTTCTCGCCCTCCGGCCCTGCGGGCCACCTCCCTCATCAGAGGGAGGCTCTGGGGCGGTGCAAAATCGCAGATCGAACAGTACACAGAAAGGTGTATAGACGTGCGCCCTTATCTGTTCGACAAACCGGGATTTAACGTTCTGACTTTTTTGTCGTTAACTCGCAAAACGTTGGAAAAAGACCTGCTCGCAGTGAAACATTCTGGGAGGCTAAATGAGAGATCGCTGTGCCTGAGTAAGGAACTTTTCCCTGATTCAGAATCTCCTGTGTGAGCGCAGACAGGGCTGAAATAGCATAGCCCTTGCCCTCAGCAAAGGAATTGACGCCCATTTCCCACATCCGTTCGCTGTTAGCCGTTGCGCCCGCTACAGCCAGCAGCGTTTCTGCATCATCATAGATCGCTGCGCCCAGAACATCTTCAATATAGTCTTCAAACAGAAATGCTTCATCAATGCGCTCGTCGTCTTCAAGTTCTGCTATTTCCGCACTGTGCAGGAATCGTACAGGGTGTACCAGCGCGGGAATGGTGAATCTGGGGGTAAAGAACAAGTGCGCCTGATCGATCTCATAGCCAAATTCCTGCAATTTGCGGTCAATGCTGATGAGCGCGCCCGCTTCAAAGCACCACTCTGCGCTGCAATGCTTTGCTAAGACAGATCTGCTCCAATCCATAAGCTCCGGCACAGCGGCAATCACCAGCTTTCCGCGATAGGACAGCATGGACAAAATACCCGGTTCCTCGCGTTTTCGCGCTTGCTCGTTCGGGTGCAGTTCCGTAACCAGCGTCTCTTTGCAGCAAAAGTCGATGACCGAACAGCCATAGTCAATGGC
>JALFVN010000018.1 GCA_022787565.1 Clostridiales bacterium
TTGGTCAGGTTGAACATGACTTTGGTTTTCACACGGTTAAGGTCCTTCGGGACCGGTACGAATGCCATTTTCTGAAACCTCCTTTCCGAGAGATACATCGCTTTCCACTTCGTTGCCCCACACGTCCCATCCCTCCGGGGACTGTCTGGCAAAAAGCTCAATCCGTGGAAGATCGCCCATGAGCTGAACAATGCGTTCACGGGCTTCATCCGGCTTCTTGCTGTGTTCCTCCACATGGCTGAGGATGACCTGACGGACACCGGCGTTCACACGCCTCGGACGCCCCTTCGTGGCAAGAATGCAGATTTCGGCATTTGCACGGGTCCAGTAGCCCATGCCGGTGAAGAGATCATCGTTCTTCCGGTTCTGCTTCACCCACACGAAAGCAACGGTTTTATATGAAAATCCCCATGCCTCAAGCACTTCGAGCGCTTCATAAAGACATGGGAATGTGATCCACAGGAACAGAGCGCAGTCTTTGGCAGCAAGCTCACCAACAGGTAAAGCCTTGATGTCCTCAATGCTCATCGTCGGATAATGACTTTCCGCAGACCGTCCCTGTCCTTTCTTTGAATAGGTCCGATACGCCCAAGGCGGATCGGCATAGATGATGCTGTACTTTTTCATCCCGACCTCCTTAATGCGCGTTGAACAACGACTTCGAGAGGCTTCCGGTCTTGAACAGCGAGAAGCACAGGATGACTGTGTAAGCTGCCACCGAGAAAAGAGCCGAGTGAATGTTGGCTGCTATGATCATGTTGTTGATGAGTACGGCGTAGATGCCGACGCAGATCATGATGAGGAAGCCTTGGAATGCCAGAGCGAAAAGACCCTTGAGGTAATTTGTCCCGATGCCGCCCCATTCTCGGTTGCTCATTGTAGCAATAGGGATCGGCGCAATGCTGACGGTGCAGTAAATCTCGATCATTCGTCCGTACAGGATGACTGTGATCAGGATAGACATGATCTTGAGGCATAGGCTGATGACCAGCGTTTCAATGGCAAGACCGAGCAGTTCACCAACACCCATTGCTTCCATACTCGTTCGCATGGTGTCCAGTGTCGAGGCGATGTCAATGTTTGTGGTGCCGTGAATGACTCCGGCTGCGCCCGCAACCACGGACTGTCCGATGTCGAATACTGCCATCACGATGTCAAAAGGGATAATATCTCAAGGACGGAGAAATCCGCACACTTTCGGGAGGTGACGATATGGCACACAATATCGCCAAAATTACAGCATTATACGAGCGTTTGAGCCGTGACGATGAGTTACAAGGCCCCAGCAACTCCATTCTGAATCAGCAGGCATTTTTGGAGGACTATGCCAAGCGGAATAGCTTCACCAATGTCCGCCACTTCACCGATGATGGAGTGAGCGGCACGACCTTTGACCGAGAGGGCTTCAAGGCCATGATTGCCGAGGTGGAGGCCGGGAACGTGGCAACGATCATCGTCAAGGACATGAGCCGCTTCGGGCGGGACTATCTCAAGGTCGGCTTTTACACCGATGTCATGTTCAGAGACAAGGGTGTGCGCTTCATCGCTGTCAACAATGGTATCGACAGCGACAAGCAGGGGGATAACGATTTCACCCCGTTTTTGAACATTATGAACGAATTTTACGCCCGCGATTCCAGCCGGAAGATACAAGCCATTTTCAAGGCCAGGATGCAGGACGGCAAGCGCGTGTCCCCCAGCGTCCCCTACGGCTACCGCCGCGACCCGCAGGACAAACAACACCTGATTGTGGATGAAGAAGCTGCTGCCGTTGTCCGACGCATCTTCCAGATGGTGATTGACGGCTACGGCGTGAAGGGCATAGCGGACGCTCTGACTGCTGACAAGGTGCTGATACCCTCCGCCTATGCCAAGCTGCACAACCCGGAGAACGACCACAGCAAGGGCTTTCATGACCCCTGCCTTTGGTCAAGTACGGCAGTTGGCTACATTCTGGAAAAGCAGGAGTACATGGGGCATACCGTGTTAGGCAAGACCATCTGCGAGAACTACAAGACCAAGAAACGGCGCAAGGCCAAGCCGGAGGAATTGATGATTTTCCGCGACACCCATGAGGCCATCGTGGACGAGGAAACGTGGCAGCTCGCCCACCGTCTGAAGAAAACCATCCGCAAGCCCAGCTATCCAGACCGCCCCGCCAATCCGCTGACCGGGCTTCTCTACTGCGCCGACTGCGGACACAAGCTGACCCACCATCAGCCATCCCCCAGCAAGAAGAAGGTCTATGACGCTGATGATTACTATATCTGCGGGAATTACCGTCAGTTGACCCGTGACTGTACCATCCATTATATCAAAACTTCCACTATTGAGAAGCTGATACTGACGGCGATCCGTGAGGTGAGCGCCTACGTCCGGGAGGACGAGAAAGAGTTTATCCGCATCGTGCGGGACGCCGCCAGCGCGGGGCAAGAGCAGACCGCCAGGGAGCAGAAGAAGCGGCTCCGTCAGGTGGAGAAGCGAATTGCCGAACTTGACGAGTTAATCAGGAAACTGTATGAGGGGAACGCCACCGGGAAGATACCCGACAAGCATTTCAACCGTCTGCTGGTGGAGTACGACACCGAGCAGAGCGCATTGGAGCAGGAGGCGGCGGAACTGAAAGAGGGCATCACCGCCCAGGCCGAGGACGGCATGAGGGCGCAGAGGTTTGTTTCCCTTGTGCGGCGATACACCAACTTTGACGAACTGACCGCCCCCATGCTCAACGAGTTTATAGAGAAAGTCGTTGTCCATGAGGCCGACAAATCCACCGGGGACAGACGGCAGAAGGTTGATGTATATTTCAACTTCATCGGCTGTTTCGTTCCGCCTAAGCCGGAGGTCATTCTGACCGCCGTGGAAGAAGCAAAAGCACAAAAGGCGTTGGCGGCGCGGAACCGGGAACGGGAGCAAAACAAGCTGCGTATGCGCCGGGTGAGGGAGGCACAGCGGGCGGCAAAGGAGGCGGAGAAGGTCCCGCTTTCCCCAACTGTCTAAATCCCTGACGGAACGGAAGGGCGCACTTCTATACATGGTCTGCGACCATGTATCGTGCGCTCTGCGAGGCGAAGGCCCTGACTTACGAAAGTCAGGGCCTTTTGCGTCGCTCCGCTCCGTACAAGGGGCTGCGCCCCTTGCGCCGCTTCGCGGCTATTCCTGCACACCTGTTAGAAGGGTGCAGACGCTTCGCATCCGCACCCTTCCAACAGGTATTATGTCCGTACCTTCTGAATCAACGCCTTGGCTTCGTCCTTCTTCAACACTTTGCCATACGACACCACTTTCCCATCCACCACCAGCGCCGGAGTAGTCATGACCCCGTAGGCGGCGATTTGCGTGAAGTCCGTCACATGGTCAATGGTCGTATCCATCCCCAGCTCCGTGAGGGCGGCACGAACAGCATCTTCCAGGGCGTTGCACTTGGCGCATCCGGTCCCCAGCACCTTGACCCCGGAAGCGGCTTTTGCCGTCTCTGCCTGTGCCATCGTTTCCGGGGTACAGTTGCCTCCACAACAGCAGGATTTTGTTTCTTCTTTCTTCTTACTGAACAGTCCCATAATTGATTCCTCCTAAAAATTTATATCAGCAAAAATTGGAACGCATTGAACAGATAGCCGACAATGATAATGCCAATGGTGCAGATGCTAATGAACAGCGCCAGCAGCTTCGGCTTCACGGCCTTGCGGAGCATAATCAAAGACGGCAGACTTAGCGTTGTGACAGCCATCATAAAGGACAGAATTGTGCCAAGCTGTGCGCCCTTGTAAAGCAGGGCCTCCGCCACCGGGATAGTGCCGAAAATATCCGCATACATGGGGACGCCCACCAGCGTGGCAAGGACAACCCCGAACGGATTGTTGCCGCCTAACACCGCTTCAATCCAGCTTTCCGGAATCCAGTTGTGAATGACCGCACCAATGCCTACGCCGACCAGGATATAAGGGAATACTTTCTTGAATGTGGAAACGACCTGTTCTTTCGCAAACTGAACTCGTTCCCGTTTGGTCAGTGTTGGGGATTCAATGTCCACGCCGCCAGCATTGCGGATAAATTCCTCAACATAAGGCTCCATGTGAAGTTTCTCAATCAGGGTGCCGCCTACCACGGCGATCACCAAGCCGACCAGCACATAGATGATTGCAACTTTAGCACCGAAAATGCTCATTAGGAGGATAAGGCTACCCAGGTCTACCATTGGGGAGGAAATCAGGAACGAGAATGTAACCCCCAGCGGCAACCCGGCACTGGTAAAGCCGATAAACAGCGGAATAGACGAGCAGGAACAGAAGGGTGTCACTGTACCCAGCAATGCGGATATGATGTTCGCACCAATGCCATGGAACCGCCCCAATATTCGCTTACTGCGCTCCGGCGGGAAGTAGCTTTGGATGTAGGAGATCACGAAAATCAAGAAGCACAGCAGTACCGTGATTTTGACCACATCGTACACAAAGAATTGGACGCTGCCGCCCAGCCGTGAGGCCGTATCCAGGCCCAGCAAAGAGAGCAGGTCCCCAATCAGCACATTCAGCCATTTCATTCCAAGAACCTGGTCCTGGATGAACAGCCACAGGGAACGAAGGATTTGCATGAGAGTACCTCCAATCAGATAATCATATCAAAATATTTTGATGTGTTGTGTCGAAAGAAAAGCCATCCCCGGACGATGGCTTTTCTCATCCACAGCAACGGTCCTGTTCTGTGCTGGGCGTTGTCAGAGACAGCAACAGTTCAACAGCGGCCTTGCTGCCCGTACTGCTCAGGCTGTAATGGGTCCATTTCCCTTCCTGACGGCTCACGACAATACCCGATTCGCATAGAATCTTCATGTGATAGGAAACGGCGGATTGTGCCATTCCCAACTGGTCCATCAAAACGCAAGCGCACTTCTCGCCGCCCCGAAGGAGGGAGAGGATTGCCAGACGCTTTGGGTCACACAAAGCCTTAAAGACTTTGGCGTGTTCCTGGTGGGCGTTATCCATTGTACTAACCTCACATCAAAATTATTTGATATGAGCAGTATATGCCAGACCAGGACTTTTGTCAACCCCCTATTTTCAAAAAAATTTGATGTTTGGAATTTAATCAAAAAGGAGGCGATCACCTTGGAGGAATCGCGTGAAGAATTGCAGAAAGAGTATGACGAGGCTACTGTCAAAGCGGAGCAGTACCAGCATGAAGTTCAGCGGCTGGAAAACCGTATCCGCTACTATTCGGAGGGCGAGAGGAAGAAGCGTAACCACCGCCTTATCACCCGTGGCGCGGACGTGGAGAGTGTGGCACCGGAAGTACGAGGCATGAGCCAAACGGCATTTAGAATTTTGGTTGAGCAAATCTTTTCCCTGCCAGAAGTTGCCGCCCTGGTGCGCCACGCCATTGACCAGCAGGAGGGCGGATAATTGGCCCTGTTTCACTTTCACGTCACCCAGGTCAAGCGGAGCGCGGGACAGTCTATTGTCACGTCTGCCGCCTACCGCGCCGGAGAGAAACTTTACAGCGAATACTATGGCGAAGTCAGCGACTATACCCACAAGGGCGGCGTGGTCTGTTCAGACGTTCTTCTGCCGCCCCAGGCCCCCGCCGAGTACCAAGACCGCGCCACCCTCTGGAACGCCGTGGAGAAGGCCGAGCGCGGCAAGAAAGCCCAGCTTGCATATAGCTTTGACATTGCCTTGCAGAACGAACTTTCTCTTGACGAGAACATCGCTCTTGCAAGGCAATTTGTTTCAGAGCAGCTTGTGGGCCGGGGCATGATTGCCGACTTTGCCATCCACCAGCCGGACAAAGAGGACGGCGGTATTCCTAACCCGCACTTTCATGTCCTCTGCCCTATCCGACCCATTGAGCCAGACGGCAAATGGGGGTGCAAGCAGCGCCGCCGCTACCGTCTGGACGAGGATGGGAACCGCATCATGGGCGAGGACGGCAAACCCCTCTTTGACGCTGTTCCTACCACCGACTGGGGAAACCCGGAAACGCTGGAACAATGGCGGGAGGCGTGGGCTGCTATGGTCAATGCCAAGTTTGAGGAAAAGGGCCTGACCTGCCGTGTCGATCACCGCTCCTATGAGCGTCAGGGCCTTGACCTGCTGCCCACCATCCACGAGGGCGTGGCCGTCCGCCAGATGGAGGCCAAGGGTATCACCACCGACAAGGGCGATTTCAACCGCTGGATAAGAAAGGCCAATGACCTGTTGCGGAATATTCGGAGGAAAATCGCTGACCTGACAGACTGGATAAAGGCGGCAAAGGAGGAGTTGAGCAAGCCCCAGGCCCCCACGCTTGCCGCCCTGCTGACTGACTACTATGAGGGCCGGAACGCCGGAGCATGGAGCCGCAACGCCAGGATTGGAAACCTCAAAGATTTTGCCGAGGCCATCAATTTTCTGACTGAGAAAGGCATTGTCACTCTGGAAGATTTGGAGGCCCATATCGCCGTCCAGAGTGAACAGACGGAGGCCATCAACGCATCCATGAAAGCCAAGTCCGCCCGTCTGAACGAATTGAAGGAACTGCTTCGTCTCGTTGACCTCTACCGGGACACCAAGCCCATCTATGACGAATGGAAGGGTATCAAGTGGAAGGGCAAGCGGGAACAATTCGAGAGGGAGCATGAGAACGAGTTGAGGACGTTCCACATGGCCCGCCGAAAGCTGGACAAGTACCGTTCCCCTGCTGGTAAAATCCCCGTTCATGCGTGGGAACAGGAGCAGGCGAGGCTTCAACAGGAGTACAAGGCCGAGTATGAGCAATACAAGCCCATCCAGGACGATTTGCGGCGGCTTCAACAGGTGAAGCGCAACGCCGACACCGCCATACACCAGCAGGAGCAGGCCCGGCAGAAACGCCGGGAGGCGGAGCGATAACGTGTCCCCGCCTATCCAACGTGACCGCCATTCTGTCGGCCACGTTGGGCAAACTTTGATGAACGATGAAAGGAGAGCCTATGACCAACGACCCCAGCATGACGATCACCAGCACTATCCCCGCCCCGGAGGTGAGCGACAGCACCAGCAGAGAGGGCAAGACCATCCCCCTGCCCGTGACGGAGGGCAGCAACGCTCCACCCGCCCCGGACGCGCCGCCGCCCGCCCTGGTGCAGAAAATCGGCAACACCATCTACGAGGTGTCGTTCCATTTCAGCACCACCAGCAGGGAAACCATGAGCGACAAAATCAACCGCCTTGTCCGCCGCGATCTGGACGCATCCTAATTTTTTCGCTTTTTCCGCACTACCTCCTTGACAAACCGAGCGAAAGGTATTGGTCACGAGGTAGATTGCAACAGCCGCTTTGAAGAACCACTTGAAGAACATCCAAGTGTCCATGTCGTGCATATTGTTTTTCTCCGTGATCATGGAGATCAGCTCGTAACACAAAACGAAGGTGATGATGATACCGGCAATGGGGACTATCACACTTTCGGATAGTCCCCGGATCATCGAATAGATGCTGCCGTTCCATGTAGAAGGGGTCCTGCCGACCTCTCCGGCAATCGTGCCTACCTTCTCATTGACATCGGTGAACATATTGGTCAGGTTGCTTTCGATCATGCCGATGAGCATTTCCTTGATGGCTTCTGTGATTTTTTCTAAGATACTGCCCAATATTTCACCACCTTTCGGTTAAGCTGGGCTTGCCGGATCAGAACAAACCGGACAGAAGAGGGATCAGCGTGGTACCGATGACCACCACACCGCCACCGGCCATGAGCTGCTTGATGCCCTGGCTCTTAGCTCACTACGGATAAAGAAGCAAGGAGAGGTTAAAAATTTTTGCCGTTCCCATCCGGCGGGGCCTCGCCGGATAGGTCTGGCTCAATCGTCGGGCAAGTCCACCTTGCCTACAAAAGAATAATAAATCTCGATGTCC
>JALFVN010000053.1 GCA_022787565.1 Clostridiales bacterium
CCACCGCGAAATTTGAGAACGCCACCGTTGACCGTGTCACCATGGAGTACAGCTACAACGACGGCGGCCTGTACTACTTCATGAACCCTGAGACCTATGAGCTGGAGCCCGTTGACGAGGCCGTTCTGGGCGATAACTTCAAGTTCGTCAAGGAGAACATGGAGTGCACCATTTATTCCTACAAGGGCAAAGTCTTTAACGTGGAGCCTCCCTTCTTTGTGGAGCTGGAAGTGACCCAGACCGACCCGGGCTTTGCCGGCAACACCGCCACCAACGCCACCAAGCCCGCCACTCTGGAGACCGGCGCTGAGATCAAGGTCCCCCTGTTCATCGAGCCCGGCGAGAAGGTCAAGATCGACACCCGCACCGGCGAGTATCTGAGCAGAGCATAATTTTGGAACAACGGGGGAGATGTACTGCGTCTCCCCCTTGTTTTTACTTCATCATCACAAAGGAGGTTTTCTTATGACGATTGTTGAAAAGGCAGCATACCTGAAGGGTCTGACCGAGGGGCTGGGCATCAGTCCCGACTCCAAAGAGGGCAAGCTGTGGGGCGCGCTGAACGAGCTTCTGTCCGACATGGCCCACGAAATAGAAGACCTGCAGGCCAGCAACCTGGACTTTGCCGAGGCGCTGGACGACATCAGTGAGGACCTGACCTATCTTGAGGAGCTCACCTGCGATCTGGACATGCCCGAGGATATGATGGACGAAGAGAGCTGCAGCGGAGACTGTTCCTCCTGCCTGCTGGACTGCGGCGCAGACGATGAGGATGAAGACGACGAAGAGCTGAGCTACGACGGCGTGATGTACGAGGTCACCTGTCCAGTGTGCGGCGAGGAGATCACCTTTGATGAAGACACCCTGGCCGAAGGCTCCACCACCTGTCCCGGCTGCGGCGAGACTCTGGAGTTCGACCTGGACAGTGAGGATGAGTAACAAAACCCTGTATAGCCACTGTATAGCCATGAGCGCCCGTGTGAAAAATCGCACGGGCGCTCTTCTGCTATTGACAAATGTCGTATGATATACTATCCTGCCGTAGAAAAGGATGGTAATGAAAAATGACTATGATATGGCAAGTGGTTCTGATCACGGCAATCGCCGGTGTGGGTGGAACAGGATTGGGCGGTCTGATCGGCGCACTGTTCAAAAAGGACAGCAGCCGGATCGTGAGCCTGCTGCTGTCCTTCGCCGGGGGTGTAATGATGGCAGTGGTCTGTTTTGACCTGATCAGCAGCGCGATCCTGCCGGAAAACGCGGAAAAGCCCATCAGCGTTTTCATCGTTATCGCCGGGATTCTCTTCGGCTACGGTGTGGTATATCTGCTCAATTACATCATCGACAAAAACACAAACCATGAGGTGGCCCACATCGACGCCGACCACCCCCATACGGCTGACGACCTGGACGAGCTGATCCATGCCGACCACTATGAAGAGCACAGAAAAATGAACAGCTCCTATCAGCTATTTATCGGCGGGCTGGTCATGGCAGCGGCCATCGCCCTGCACAACCTGCCGGAGGGTATGGTCATCGGCGCAACCTATGCGGCGGACGCCGTGGAAGTGTCCTCCTCCACGCTGGGCAGCGGCCTGGTGATGGCGGTGATCATCGGCCTGCACAATATTCCCGAGGGCATGGCGGTGGCTGTGCCTCTGATCTCCGGAGGCATGGGTCGGACAAAGGCAGTACTGCTCACTGCCGTCACCGGCGCGCCCACGGTCATCGGCGCACTGCTGGGCTTCTGGGTAGGTATGCTCAGTCCCCTGGCCCTGTCCCTGTCGCTGAGCTTTGCCTCCGGCGCCATGCTCTATGTGGTGCTGGGCGAGCTTCTGCCCGAGGGCATCCTGATGTGGCGCAGCAAAATGCCCGCCACCGCAGCTCTTGTGGGCATTCTGGTGGGCCTGCTCCTTATCTATGTTTAATTAACGGTAAAAGACCCCGCAACCAGCGGCTATATGCCCTGTCTGCGGGGTCTTTTGCTTTTTAGGGCAAGCCTGCTGCTGTTTTTCCGCAGGAAAAAGAAGTAGATCCTGATGGTTTTACTTTTCTGTCTCTCCGTGATATAATGAAGTGATTCTGAATTTGAACGGAGGACGGCCCATGTACAAGCCCTTGGCAGACGAAATAAGACCCAGCTCCCTGGACGATGTGGTGGGCCAGCGCCATATTCTGGGCCGGGACGGGATGCTGCGCCGCATTGTGGAGAGCGGGCAGATCCCCAACATGATCTTCTACGGCCCCTCCGGCACCGGCAAGACCACCGTGGCCCGCATTATCGCGGAGCGCACCAACCGCACGCTGCGAAAGCTCAACGCCACCACCGCCGGTATTGCCGACATCAAGCAGATCATCGCGGAGCTGGACACCATGCTGACCCCCGGCGGGGTGCTGCTCTATCTGGATGAGATCCAGTATTTCAACAAAAAACAGCAGCAGTCCCTGCTGGAATTTATTGAGGACGGCCGGATCACCCTCATCGCCTCCACCACAGAAAACCCCTATTTCTGCGTGTTCAACGCCATTTTAAGCCGCTCCACGGTGTTTGAGTTCAAGCCCGTCACGGCAAAAGAGGCGGAGAGCGCGGTGCAGCGGGCCATAGACATTATGAATTCCCGGCGGGAAAGCCCCCTCAGCCTTGAGCCCGGGGTACTGCGCCACATCGCCTCCTCCTGCGGCGGGGACGTGCGAAAGGCCATGAACTCCGTGGAGCTGCTGTTTTCCGCCGCGGGAGACAAGGACAGCATCAGCCTTGCCGACGCCAAGGCCATCTCCCAGCGCAGCGCCATGCGCTACGACCGAGACGGGGACGACCATTTCGACATTCTCTCCGCCCTGATGAAGTCTCTCCGCGGCTCCGACCCGGACGCCGCCATGCACTATCTGGCAAGGCTGCTGGAGGCGGGGGATCTTGTGGGCGCCTGCCGCCGCATCCTCTGCTCCGCCAGCGAGGATATCGGCCTTGCCTACCCCCAGGCGGTGCCCATCGTGAAGGCCTGCGTGGATTCGGCATTGCAGCTGGGTCTGCCGGAGGCCAGGCTCCCCCTGGCGGAAGCCTGCCTGCTGCTGGCCACCGCGCCCAAGTCCAACTCCGCCTGTGTGGCCATCGACCGGGCCCTGGCCGACGTGCGGGCCGGGCGTACCGGCAGCATCCCCCGGGAGCTGCAGAACGTCCACGCCGACGGCACCGGCTTTGAGCGGGAGCAGGGCTACAAATATCCCCATGATTTTGCCGCGCACTGGATAAAGCAGCAATATCTGCCCGACGAGATCAGGAACGCAAGGTATTACGAATACGGCGATAACAAGACCGAGCAGGCCGCCAAACGCTACTGGGACGAGGTGAAAAAGTAAATGGATATCCAGGTGGGTGACGTCCTCACCATGAAAAAAGCCCACCCCTGCGGCAGCAAACAGTGGCAGGTGCTGCGCATCGGGGCAGACTTCAAGCTGCGCTGCTGCGGCTGCGGCCACGAGGTCATGGGCCCCCGGTCGAAATTTGAAAAGAATGTGCGGCAAGTGCAGCGATGAACTATGTCTATATGCTCCGTTGCCGGGACGGCAGTCTGTACACCGGCTGGACCAATGATCTGGAAAAGCGGCTGAAAGCCCACAACAGCGGCACCGCCTCCAAATATACCCGGACAAGACTCCCGGCGGAGCTGGTATATTTTGAGGAATGGGAGAGCAAAGAGGCCGCCATGAGCCGGGAATGGCACATCAAGCAGCTGACCAGAGAAGAAAAACTGAAACTGATCGAAAACATGTCATCCTGAACGAATTGCAGGCCGCCGCTGCCGGGGGCAGAAAAAGGCGGACTGCAATTTCCGCCGCCGCGCCGCTTTGCGGGCTGTTGCGAAGCAAGACCGCAAACGGCAATCGCGGCAAGGTGTGAGCGAAGGATCCCGTAAACAGAAGATCAAGGTTCTGAATACGGGATCCTTCGTCGCGTCGCTCCTCAGGATGGCTTTTTGTTATAACAGCTTTTCCAGCTCATCCAGTTCCTCATCGGTAGTGGCCCAGCTTGTGCAGAAACGGGCAACGGTGTGCTTTTCATCCGGCTTTTCCCAGACGGTGAAGCGCACATGCTGCCGCAGTTCCTCCGCTTTTTCGTTACCCAGGACAATAAACTGCTGATTGGTGGGGGACTGGATGTAAAATTCATAGCCCCGCCGGCGGAACATCTGCTTCAGCCGTTCCGCCTTTTCTATGGCGTGCTCACCGATTTTAAAATAAAGCCCGTCGGTAAACAGCGCGTCAAACTGCACGCCCAGCAGCCGCCCCTTTGCCAGCATGGCGCCCCGCTGCTTGATGAGCGTGGGGAAATGCTCCGGGGCCTTCTTTTGGGTGAACACCAGGGCCTCGCCGCAGAGGGCGCCCACCTTGGTGCCGCCGATATAGAACAGGTCGCAGAGGCGGGCAATATCCGCAAGGCGCAGATCCGTCTCCCGGCTCATCAGTCCGTAGCCCAGGCGGGCTCCGTCCAGAAACAGGGGCAGGTCATAGCGGCGGCAGACCAGGGAAATGCTCTCCAACTCCGCTTTGCTGTACAAGGTCCCGTACTCCGTGGGGTGGGAAATGTAAACCATGCCGGGAAAAACCATGTGCTCATGGCTTTCATCGGCGTAAAAGCTTTTGATCCAGGCTTCCAGCTCCAACGGGTCGATTTTGCCCTCATGCTGGGGCAGGGTCAGCACCTTGTGGCCGGAATACTCGATCGCCCCGGCCTCATGGCCGTTCACATGGCCACTGGCGGCGGAGAGCACGCCCTCATAGGAGCGGAGCAGAGAGGAGATCACCACCTGGTTGGTCTGGGTGCCGCCGGAGATGAAATAGACCTCCGCCTCCGGGCAGCCGCAGGCGTCGCGGATCTTCTTCGCCGCGCTCTGGCAAAAATCATCATTGCCGTAGCCCGGCTGCCGGATCAGGTTGGTATCCGTCAACGCCTTGAGCACGAGGGGATGGGCGCCGTTGTTGTAGTCGTTTTCAAATGAGAGCATAGCTTGCCTCCTGATTCTTTCAATGTTACAATGAATTATAGCGCCGGAACCGCCCGGTGTAAAGAGATCGGAAAAAACCGGCGCGGGAATCAACTTATTTCCAACGAACAAAAGTGTTGAAATTTCAACACCATGATCCCGGTTTGGCCGGTACAATGAGCACGACAACAAAAGAAAGGAGCCTGATGACATGCTCAGAAGGATAATCAAAATAGATGAGGAAAAATGCAGCGGCTGCGGACTGTGCGTCCGGGCCTGCCACGAGGGCGCTATTGGTCTGGTGGAGGGCAAGGCCAGACTCATGCGGGAGGATTACTGCGACGGTCTGGGCGACTGCCTGCCCGCCTGCCCGGAAAATGCCATCTCCTTTGAGGAGCGGGAGGCCCCGGCCTATAACGAGGCCGCCGTGCTGGCGGCGAAGAAAAACGCCGTCCATGCCGGCTGCCCGGGAACCGCGGTCAAGGCTGTCGTCCGGAACATGCCGGAGCCTGCCGCAGAGCGGACGGCAAGCTGTCTGGGCCAGTGGCCGGTGCAGATCAAGCTTGTTCCGATCAATGCCCCCTTCTTCAACGGGGCTGACCTGCTGATCGCGGCAGACTGCGCTGCTTACGCTTACGGCAGCTTTCACGAGGATTTCATCCGGGGCCGCATTTGTCTGATTGGCTGCCCCAAGCTGGACCAGACGGACTACGCGGAAAAGCTGGCGGAGATCTTCGCCGCAAACCACATTAAAAGCATCACCGTTGCCCGGATGCAGGTTCCCTGCTGCGGCGGCCTGGAAAACGCGGTGAAGCGTGCCCTCCTTGCCAGCGGAAAATCCATCCCCTGCAAGGTGGCGGTCATCTCCACCGACGGAAAGTTGCTTGACTGAGCCTTTCCCCGCAGCGAGCAAGGCTGTCCCTGTTGACATTGCCGCGCCTATCGTGTATAATTCTTTTGTCCTATTTTTTTAGTAGGAATTCACAGAGACGGAGCTGTTTATGACCTACGGTATTCGCCGATGTCCCCCCTGCCGCATAAACTATTTACGACAGGAAGGGATAAGAGAATGTTTAATGATTTAAAAGAATTGGTTAAGGCGTACAAGGCCAGGGACCCGGCGGCACGGAGCACGCTGGAGATCCTGCTGCTGTACCCCGGCGTGAAGGCCGTGCGAGCCCACAGAAAAGCCCACTGGTGCTACGAACACGGGCTGAAATTTATGGCCCGGCTGATCTCCCAGCGCAGCCGCCACCGCACCGGAATCGAGATCCATCCCGGCGCAAAGATCGGCAAGCGCCTGGTCATTGACCACGGCATGGGCATTGTGATCGGCGAGACGGCGGAGATCGGCAACGACTGCCTGATCTACCACGGCGTGACCCTGGGCGGCACCGGCAAGGACGTGGGAAAGCGCCACCCCACCATTGGAAATAACGTACTGATCGGTACCGGCGCAAAGGTTCTGGGCCCCTTCAAGGTAGGGGACAACAGCCGAATTGCCGCAAACTCCGTTGTGCTGAGCGAGATCCCGCCCAACAGCACCGCTGTCGGCGTACCGGCCCGGGTGGTGAAGGTGGACGGCCGCAAGGTCAACTATGTAGGCGATGTGGACCAGATCAGCGTTTCCGACCCGGTCAGTTCCGAGCTTGCCGCCATCCGCAGAGCCCTTGGCGAGATCAGCGAAAAGCTGGATAACCTGAACTGAAAACACTTTATATGCTGAAAAAACCTGCATCTTTCGATGCGGGTTTTTTCAATATTTCTTTGTTTTTCATGAAATTCCTGGCTGTATTGTGCAAACAGGTCAAATTTGAGTTTTTCATCGGGGTCTGGGACAGGAAGCAATTTGAATAAAAAATATTTACATTTTTCTCTTTTGTTGTTAAAATATGCAAAAATAAAAGAATGGTGGTACCGACAATGCCGACTATAAAGCAGCTCCAATGCTTCCGCAGCATTGCTGCTTCGCAGAATATGAGTGAAACTGCGCTCCAGACCGGTGTTTCGCAGACTGCCCTGAGCAATTCAATTGCACGGCTTGAAGATGAGCTTGGCGTGAAGCTGTTTGACCGGGTCGGGAAAAAACTCGTTCTGAACGAATACGGAACAGCATATCTCAAATATGTCAACATTGCACTTGAGGCGCTTCAGAACGGGCAGACCTTTGTAAACAGCATCAAGCTTTCCAACAGCAACATGAACACGGTTTCCCTTTACTCAAACAGCGCCCTTTTCCTGACCCAGCCCATAAATGATTTTCAGAAAGCCCATCCGGAGATCACGGTTTATCAATCCGAGGTCGGTATTTCTCAAATGAGAGAGTCTCTTGTGACCGTCTCCAATTCGCTGATCATCACAGGCGAAAGCGATCTTCAGTCCAATAGTCTTGAGCACGAGGTGCTGTATCCCGACAGAACCGTTCTCTTTGTTCCCAAAAACCATCATCTGGCCTCCCGTTACAGCGTCAGTCTCAGCGACCTGAAGGACGAAGTTTTCATTATGGTTCCTCCCTGGCTGGGTTTCCATGAACACTGCGAAAGAATTTTTGCACGCGCCGGCTTTACGCCCAACGTGCTGTGTGAATGCGACGTCCCCATGCGCAAATTTTTCCTGTCCCGCGGAGAGGGCATAATGCTTGCCTCGCCCACCGTGATTCAATCGGGCTTATTCAACGATGTGGCCGTTCCCGTTTTTCTGACGGATGAATTTGTCCGGAGAAACCTTTCGGTATTCTGGGCAAAACACCATGTACTTACGCCCTCCGAACTGGTTTTTATTGAATGGCTCAAAACCTTCTTTGACAAGCTTGATTTCCCCACATAATATACCATAAGATCCTTTATCCCGGCTCATGATATGAGCCGGGATTTTTTTGCGCCATATTTTCTTATAACTTTTTTATGATATTTGGCGAGAAAGCAACATGATTTTGCACGAAAAAATAAGTCAAATTCTATAATAAGTTCCGATTTTTTGTAAGATTTAAGATGGCTTCTTGACAGAATGATAATAAATTGTTAATTTATGCATAACAAAAAAATGATATGTATGGCACCCGTTATACATGGGATATAGATCATTGTTTTGCTTAATTGTTATGTTTCTTCAAAGAAACTGCAGGGAAAGAAAGGGGAGTAATAATGATTCCTGCAAAAGAACTGATGAAAGGTGCTGTTGATATGCACCTTCATTCCGGCCCGGCGCTGATCAAGCGCGGATTTGACCATGTTGAGGTGGTGCGTGCTGCGATCGATGCGGGTATGCGCGCTGTGGTTATCAAAGACCACCACATGCCTGACGGCGGCACTTGCCAGCTTGTACAGAAATATTTTGTAAAACCCGAAGATAACTTCAATGTTTACGGCAGCATGGCCATGGGCAATCCCCTTGGCGGAGTAAACCCCGCCATAGTCGAAATTGCCCTTGAATACGATACAAAAGTGTTCTGGATGCCGGTTATGTCCGCCAAATACGGCAGAGATCGCATGGAATGGCTCAAAGAAAACCGGCCTGAGTACCGACAGGGCGTTCCCGCCGCAAGCAAACAGCTGCAATTTGATCCACCGATGACCATTCTTGATGATTTCGGCAAGCTGCTCCCGGAGGTCTCCACAGTATGCAGGCTGATCGCAGAAGGGGATGCGGTGCTGGCAACCGGCCATATCAGCAAGGAAGAGACCTACAAGCTGCTGGACGAAGCAGTCAGGCAGGGCTGTAAAAAGATTGTCATTACCCATGCGGAATATTTCCACGATTTCAGCTACGACGAAATGAGACAGTTCCAGGACGCCGGCTTCTATGTGGAGCATATTTTGACAACGCTTTATTCCGGAAAGCAGAGCTATGACGGCCTGTATGAAATGCTGAAGGCCCACGGTGCAAAGAGGACCATCATCAGCTCTGACCTGGGTCAGCCCGGACGTCCGGCCCCTCCTCAAGGCATCCTCTCCTTCATTGAGGCCATGCAGGAACGCGGAATGGCGGATGAAGATATCCGCCGCATAACCAGTAATAACCAGAAGTATCTTCTGGGAATAATAGACTAAAACAGAAAGGACTTGCAACCATGAAAAAATTTCTTGCCCTGCTCCTTGCGGCAGTAATGGTATGTGCTCTCTGCGCATGCGGCAATACTGCTGCTACCACCTCGCCGGCTCCCGAAGCAACTCCGGCTCCCGAAGCAGCTCCGGCTGCCGAGCCTGAAGCCGCGGAGACCCCCGCGCCGCTCGATTATCCCACCAAGACCGTCACCATTATCTGCCCCTATTCCGCAGGCGGCGGCACAGACCTTCTGGCCCGCGCAATCGCGGACTATGTCGGCGCCAAGTGGGGCGTTTCCGTCATCGTTGAAGACCAGACCGGCGGCGGCGGTGCAGTCGGCATGTCGGCCTGCGCAAACGCGGATAACGATGGCTACACCGTCATTCTGACCGCACTTGCCGCGGCTACCATCACCCCGATCCTCAATGATGTTGGCTATACCAATGAGAACTTCGCTCCCATCTGCCAGGTCACCGAGATGGTCACCGCGCTCTGCGTCAACTCCTCCAGCGGCATCACCTCCATTGAAGAGCTGATCGAGGCCGGATCAGCTAATCCCGGTGCCATGACCTATGGTACTACCGGTGCTACATCCTTCCAGAATATCCTCATGCAGACCTTAATGGAGGACGCCGGCGTCCCCGACGCCTTCTCCCATGTTCCCTTTGACGGCGGCGCTGCGGCAATCACCGCCACTGTCGGTAAACAGACTGACATCGTTGTTGCTATGGTCCCTGACCTTCTCCCGTATATTGAGTCCGGCGACCTGACCCCGCTGATCGTTTTCAAATCTGAACGGGATGAATCTCTCCCCGAGGTCCCTTGCGCCGGTGAGCTGGGTTATTCCTCTTCTACCACCACAACCTGGTACGGTTTTGCAGCGCCTGCAGGAACGCCCGAAGCCATTCTGGATTTCTGGTCTGACGAGGTTGGTACTGCTCTTGCCGATCCTGCCCTGGTAGAGATTCTCTCCAACATTAACCAGACGCCGATCTATAAGGATCGTGAGACCTTTACCGAGCTTTACAACAATACTTACGCACAGAATCTGGCCGTTCTCGGATAAGATTTCCTTCTGCGGCACTCGTTGATACTTTTGGAGAAAACGCATGAAAAAGAAGACTATTGAAAACATCATCGCAGCTGCAGCCTTTTTGGTCCTGGGTGTTTTTTGGTATGCAAAAAGTCTGACCATAAAACTGACATCTGCGGCAGCTTCACTTGGCGGAACGCCGAGAACAATACCTCAAATTATTTCGGTTTTATTGATTTTGGTCTCTGCCGTTTTGATTATCGAAACCGTGATCTGCGAAAGGAAAGAACGGAAAACAGCCGCAGCAGGAAGTGAACCCGCGCCCAAGGAACCTCTCAAAAGGTTCCTTGGGGTTGCTGTTGTTCTTGCGGCCGCGATCCTTTACTGTCTCTTCATCGATACGATCACCTATCTGCCGGCATCGATAGTCCTGATGGCTATTGTCGCCTGGTGCTTTGAAATAAGGAAACCCCTGCCCCTTATTTTGTTGACAGTCCTTACCCCGACTATTCTGTACGTGGTGTTCCGGTATCTGCTGTCAGTCCCGCTGCCTTGAAAACAGGAGGAAGAAATGTCTGTTATATTGACTTATTTATCGTGGAACAACCTGCTTTGGAATCTGCTCGGCGTTGCAATTGGAATTGTTTTCGGCGCAATCCCGGGGCTTACTGCAACAATGGGCGTCGCCTTGTTCCTCCCGTTTACGTTCAAAATGGAAGTGGTCGAATCCTTTGCGCTGCTGCTTGGTATATACTGTGGAGGCACCTACGGCGGCTCCATCACGGCAGTACTGATTCGCACCCCCGGCTCCCCAGCCTCTGCTGCCACCGTACTTGACGGATATCCGATGGCTAAAAGAGGGGAGGCCGGAAAGGCTCTGACCTGGTGCATTACGGCCTCCATGATCGGCGGACTGATCAGCTGCCTGTTTCTTATTTTCTTCTCTGACAAGATCGCGTCCTGGGCGCTGAGCTTCGGCCCATCGGAGTATTTTGCCATCGGGGTCTTCGGTTTAAGTATTGTGGCGAGCTTGTCCGGAAAGAATTTGAAAAAAGGGATACTCATGGCCTGTCTCGGTCTGCTTGTGACCACGATCGGCCTTGATCCCATCACAGGTACGGTCCGCTTCACCTTCGGCAACCCCAAATTGTCCGGCGGTATCAGTTTTGTGCCCGTACTGATCGGCGTTTTTGCCATCTCAGAGGTCCTGACAAACCTTGAGGGACTCCACAAGCCTCACGCTGAGGAGGAGCGGATAAGCAATGTTTCAAACTCCCGCCTGAGTTGGGCAGAGTTCAAGGGCCAGATCGTAAACCTTCTGCGTTCTTCTCTGATCGGCACATTCATCGGTATCATTCCCGCTACCGGTTCGGGAATTGCCGGTTGGATAAGTTATAATACCGCAAAAAATTCCAGCAAGGATCCTGACAGTTTCGGTACCGGGACTCCGGCAGGTATTGTCGCTTCCGAGGCCGCCAACAACGCTGTAACCGGCGGTGCACTCATACCGCTGCTTACACTGGGTATTCCCGGCGACGTTGTCACAGCGATCATGCTCGGCGCCCTGATGCTTCAGGGCCTTACTCCGGGCCCGAGTCTCTTTACGAAAAATCCGGATGTGATTTTCGGCATTTATGTGATGCTTCTTGTCGCCAACATTTTTATGTACCTGCTGGGCAGGCTTGGCGTGAAAGCTTTTGCCAAGGCGCTGGAGGTTCCCATGAATATCCTCATGTCTGTTGTTTTCCTGCTGTGCATGATCGGGTCCTTCAGTGTTGCCAACCGCACGCTGGATATGCTCTTTGCCGTGATATTCGGCATTATCGGGTACCTTTTACGCAAGCTTGACTATCCGATGCCTCCCCTGCTGCTTGGCATGGTCCTCGGTGGAACCATTGAGGCAAATTACCGACGAGCCATGATCATCTCCCAGGGAAGTCTGTCCATATTTGTAACCCGGCCCATTACGCTGGTCTTTCTTCTGCTTGCCGTCTTTATGTGCATCTATCCGTCCATGCAGAAGGCCATACAGAAAAAGAAAGCGGAAAAAAATCATCCATAATTATTTGTGCAAAAATAAGAAACTGACTGAGGTGAAATATTGCTCAGTCAGTTTCTTGTTTTTCTTACCCATCTCATCATAAATGCTCCCTTGATCCGAAGCGTTAAGCTCTGATCAGGGGAGCATTTCTGTTTGTCAAGGCGGAACAGGCGTATTCATAAAGTGTCCGCCCTTAATGGGAAAGGGGCATCAGTGGAGAAACTTCTGTATATCCCTGTCAGAGGCCATGACCAGCACTCTTTCGCCGTTTACGAATACATGGTCGCCGCCGGAGAGGGGCGCCACAACGCCGTTTTGCTTGGTGGCCAGGATGTTGATATTGTGCTTTTTCCGCACTTCCAGTTCAACAGCTGTCCTGCCCACCCAGTGCTGAGGCACGCTGATCTCATAAATGGCATAGTTGTTGGCCAGGGGCATGTAATCGAAGATGCTGTCGTCGCTGTAGGTGACGGCGGCCCAGTTTGCCATCTGCTTTTCCAGGTACACCACATCATCCGCGCCGTTACGCAGAAGGAATTTGGCGTGGCTGTCCTGGGTGGCCCGGGAGAGGACAAAGCGGGCGCCGTTGTCTTTCAGCAGGGCGGTGGTCTCCAGCGAGCTCTGGAAATCGTCGGCAATGGCCACAATGCAGAGGTCAAAATTCCGCACGCCCAAAGACTCGATAAAGCGTTCGTTGGTGCTGTCTCCGATCTGGGCATTGGTCACATAGTCCAGCACCGCGTTTACCTTGTTTTCATCCTTGTCTATGGCCAGAACCTCATGGTTCAGCTGGTGAAATTTCAGTGCCAGATGGCGGCCGAAGCGGCCAAGACCGATGAGCAGAATGGATTTTGTTGTTTTCATTTTTCCTCCTTGCATTTATACAGGCTCAGCCCACGGTCACCCGCCCCATGGGCAGTCTTGCTCCGGTGGGGCCGTCGCCGGTGGATACGGCATAAATCAGCGTCAGTCCGCCTACGCGCCCGAAGAACATGAGCAGGATGAGCAGCAGATGAGATACTGTGGAAAGCTGGGCGGTTATCCCCAGGGAAAGGCCCACCGTGGCCACGGCGGAGGCCGCCTCAAACAGGGCCGGCATCAGCCCTACGCCGTCGATACAGCAGATGGCGATCCCTACACCCACAAAAAGCAGAATGTACAGCATGAACACCGCGGCGGCATTCCGGATGGACTGGTCCGGTATCCGGCGGCCAAAGGCCTCGGCGCTCTCCCGTCCACGGTAAGCAGCACGGACACAGAGCAGCAGCACCGCGATGGTGGTCATTTTAAAGCCGCCGGCAGTAGAGCCGGGGGCGCCGCCGATCAGCATCAGACAGAGCATTACCAGCTTTCCCGCGCCGCTCATTGCGTTCAGGTCCACCGTATTAAAGCCCGCCGTTCTGGGGGTCACGGTCTGGAACAGGGCGGCAAGGATCCGCTGTCCCAGGCTCAGCTCCGCCCACTGGGGAAGGGCAAACTCATAAAAGAACATGAAGCTGAAGCCGCCCAGCACAAGGATCAGGGAAGTGACCAGAATGATTTTGCTCTGCTGGCTGTATCGGTTTATCCGCAGGCCGTGTTCTTTCACATCATTCCAGGTGCCAAAGCCGATACCGCCGATCAGAATGACAAGCACCAGCGTGATGTTCACCATCGGGTCCCCGGTAAAGGCAGTCAGGGAGGAGCAGGGTTCCCTGACGCCCATCAGATCAAAGCCCGCGTTGCAGAAGGCGGAAATGGAGTGAAACAGGGCATACCACAGCCCTTTTCCCCCATTCAGGGCGCTGCAGAAGCTGGGCGCCAGCAGAGCCGCCCCGGCAAGCTCTACCGCCAGGGTAACTTTCAGAATCATGCCCGTCATACGGACAATACCGCCCACCTGAGGCGCGGAGATGGACTCCTGCATCACCCAGCGCTCCTTCAGGCCGATTTTCCGGCCGGAAAAGATGCTGATAATCACGGCCATGGTCACGATGCCCATTCCGCCCACCTGGATCAGACACAGGATGACAATCTGCCCGAACAGAGTCCAGTATTGGGCCGTGTCCTGCAAGACCAGGCCGGTGACGCAGGAAGCGGAGGTAGCGGTAAAGAGGGCAGTCTCCAAATCCGCTCCCCTGCCGTCTCTGGTGGCGAAGGGCAGCATCAGCAGCAGCGTGCCCAGCAATATCATGGCAAAAAAGCTCAGCGGAATGATCCGGGAGGGGGATAGCTGTCTGTTTTTTTTCACACTTGGCTCCTTTGATTTCAACGCTTCCAGGTATGGCGGTTGAAAAGCAGAAGAATGGGATATATTTCAAGCCTGCCGATCAGCATGGCCAGGGATAATACAAGCTTTGAAAAAGCAGAAAAATGGGAATAGTTACCGGTTGGGCCCACCATGGACATACCGGGACCAATGTTGGAAAGACAGGCCAGGGAGCCGGTAAAATTGGTCTCCATATCAAAACCGTCCAAAGAGATCAGCAATGTGCAGACCAGAAGGATCATAACATACATGGCAAAGAAGGTGCTCACCGCGTGGACAGCGCCGGTTTCGACTCTCTTTCCCTCCAGCTGGACCCGGGTGACGCTGCGGGGCCGGATCATCTGCCGCAGCTCTGCTGAGGCGGATTTCAGCAGCGTGATCAGACGGGAGACCTTTATTCCGCCGCCGGTGCTGCCCGCACAGGCGCCGATAAACATCAGCAGGAGCAGCAGCCACTTTGAATACTCGGGCCAGAGGCAGAAATCCACGGTGCCAAAGCCGGTGGTGCTGATGATGGTGGAGACATTGAAAAAGGCGTGGCGCAGAGCAGTGGAAAAGCTGCCGTACATGCCGGTAATATTCAGGGCAATGGTCAGTACGGAGAATCCCACGATCGCCAAAAACCAGCGAAGCTCCTCGTTTTTCAGCACATCCTTTATCCGGCCGATAAGCAGCAGATAGTACAGGTTGAAGTTCACGGAGAATAAAAGCATGAATACGGAAATGACCATTTCCACATACAGGCTGTTGAACGCGCCCACACTGGCCGCTTTTGTGGAAAAACCGCCGGTACCGGCTGTGCCGAAAGCGTGGAGCAGCGCGTCAAAAAAGTTCATTCCGCCGGCTTTCAGGAAAATGGTTTCCAAAGCGGTCAGGGCCATGTACATCAGATAGAGGATCTTGGCTGTTTCCTTTGCTCTGGGCACCAGCTTGCCCACGGTAGGTCCGGGGACCTCCGCGCGCATAATGTGCATGGAATGCTCGCCGCTCATGGGCAGCACCGCCATAACAAAGACCAGAACGCCCATGCCGCCGATCCAGTGGGTAAAGGAGCGCCAGAACAGGCAGGCGTGGGACATGCCCTCGATATCCGTAAGAATGGAAGCGCCGGTGGTGGTGAAGCCGGAGACCGTCTCAAACACCGCGTCGATATAATTGGGGATCTGGCCGCTGATCACAAAGGGCAGCGCGCCCAGCAGAGACATGCTGATCCAGGCCAGGCCCACAATAACAAAGCCTTCCCGGGCATAGATATCCGTGCTTCTGGGCTTGAAGCTCCGCAGAAAAACACTCACAGCTGCCGTTATTCCGATAGCAATGACAAAAGCCAGCACATTTTCCCCGTAGCACAGGCCCGCCAGCAGAGGCAGCAGCATCAGCGCCGCAAGACAGGACAGAACCGCGCCCAGAGTGTGAAAAATCATCCTGTAGTTCATGGGTCGACCTCAACGATTGCGTCCAGATCCTTGAGTCTTCCTGCGGCAGTGACGATCACGGCGTGGTCGCCGGGGCAGATCACGGTTTCGCCGTCGGGGATAATGCTCCTGCTGCCGCGGATGACCGCGCTGATCAGAATATTGGGCTTGAGCCGCAGAGTCTTCAGCGGGATGCCCACACAGGCAGACCCCTCGCCCACTTTGAATTCCAGAGCCTCCACCTTGCCGTCGGCCAGGCGGTAAAGGGTCTCCATACTGCTGCCCACGGAGTTGTTCATGGCACGGACATACCGGGTGATCTGCTGGGCTACCAGGTCTTTGGGCGTAACGATACTGTCAAGCCCGGAGCTTTCCAGTATGCCGGTAAAATGCTCACGGTTCACCTTGGTGACAATTTTAGGCACGCCGTGGTGCTTTGCGTACATGGAGGTAATAATATTGTCTCCATCGTCGCCGGTGAGGGCCACGAATGCGTCGGTACCGTGTATCCCTTCCTCCAGAAGCACCTCGTTGCGGGTGGCGTCGCCGCAGATAATGTGGGCGCTGGGGATCAGGTCACAGAGCAGATCGCAGCGATCTCTGTCCCTGTCGATGACCGTGACGGAAATGCCGCTGTCCAGCAGAAGCCGGGTGAGGTAGACCGATATTCTGCCTCCGCCCATAACCATTACATTTTTCACCGGCCGGCGGTACTGGCCGATGGCCACAAAAAATCTTCTCAGCTCCCGGGATGCGCCGGCAATGCTGAGCCTGTCCCCTGCGTGGAGGACAAAATCGCCGTTGGGGATCAGGGCGTCTCCGCCCCGCTCCACCACGCAGACAAGAACCTTGGCGCCCAGCTCCTTGGGCAGCTTTTTCAGCTGCATTCCATCCAGCTTGCTCTTCTCCAGGACCCTGTGCTCGATGATCTCCACGCTGCCCTTGGAAAAGGCGTCCACCCGGACGGCGCTGGGGAAGCGCAGCATGCGGGAGATCTCCTTGGCACACTCGTACTCGGGATTGATAATCACGGAAAGGCCCAGAACCTCCCGGAGAAATTCAGTCTGACTCAGATACTCCGGGTCGCGGATACGGGCGATAATATGCTTCGTCCCCAGCTTCCGGGCGGCTATGCCGCAGATCATGTTCACCTCGTCCTGTTCGGTGGCGGCCATCAGCAGATCAGCCTCAGCAGCGCCGGCCTCCATAAGCGTCTCCGGGTTTGTGGCGTTGCCTTCAACACAGATCACGTCCAGGTCGTTTGACAGATGGGATATGGTCTCCGGGTTGCGGTCTATCACGGTGAGGTCATGCCCCTCATCGGAGAGCATGTTTGCCACCGAATAGCCCACTTTGCCCGCACCGACAATAATTATCTTCATGATCGCTTTCTCCGTTTCGTTTCTGGGCAATATTTCAGGCTATTATATCACAGCTTTTTCCCCTTGTACAGAGAGATAAGCCGCCTGAAATGCGGGTTTATTCCCTGATTTTCGGAATAACCGGCCCGCGTCCGCATATAGTTAAGCAGTATGACAACGGAGGAGAGAGCATGAGATTATTACGACTGGGCAGCATAGGCCCTGCAGTGCAGCTTTTGCAGCTGGCTTTGAACCGGGCAGGCTTTGGTCCGCTGGAGCAGGACGGGGTTTTCGGCACGGCAACCCAAAACGCCCTTGCCCGCTTCCAGCTGGCCCGGGGTCTGACGCCGGACGGCGTCGCCGGCAGCGCCACTCACCGAGCCCTTCTGCCCTGGTATACCGGCTTTACGGTCCATCGGGTACAGCGGGGCGACAGTCTGTATTCCCTTTCCCAAAGATATGGCGGCAGCGTGGAGGCCATTGAGCTTGCCAATCCGGCCCTGTCCCCGGAAAATCTTCTCCCCGGCTCACAGCTGATCATCCCTCTTCCCTTTCCTGTGGTTCCAACGGACATCGCTTATTCCTCACAGCTGGTGGCCTACTGTGTGAGAGGGCTTGCGGCCCGCTATCCCTTTATTATCACCGGGGAAGCCGGGAAAAGCGTTATGGGCAGACCCCTGTGGTTCATGCTTCTGGGCAGCGGAAAAAACCGGGTGATGTATAACGCCTCCCACCACGCCAATGAGTGGATCACAACACCGGTACTGCTGAAATTTGCCGAGCAGCTGGCCTCCGCTTTTGCCTCCGGCGGCAGCATTTTCGGCCAGAGCGCGGCAGAGCTGATGGACTATGCTTCCCTGTATCTGGTCCCGGCAGTAAACCCGGATGGGATTGATCTGGTGAACGGAGAGCTGACCCGGGGAGAGTATTACGACCGTGCGGCAGCCATCGCGGCAAACTACCCGCAGTTTTCCTTTCCCTCAGGCTGGAAGGCCAACATCCGCGGTGTTGACCTGAACCTGCAATATCCGGCCGGTTGGGAGCAGGCCAGAGAAAACAAATTTGCCCAGGGGATACGCTCCCCCGCGCCGGCGGATTTTGTGGGCACCGGGCCGCTGACAGCGCCGGAAAGCCGGGCCATGTACGACTTTACCCTCTCTGTTGAACCGGAGCTTATCCTGGCCTATCACACCCAGGGAGAGGTGATCTACTGGCAGTTTCTGGACTACGAGCCGGAAGGTTCCCGCAGTATCGCGGAGCTTTTTTCCCATGTGTCGGGCTATGGAGTGGAGAGCACGCCCTATGCCTCCGGCTTTGCGGGCTACAAGGACTGGTTTATTCAGGACTTCAACCGGCCGGGCTACACCATTGAGGCAGGTCTTGGCGCAAATCCCCTGCCCATTTCAGATTTTGACGGAATTTATGAGAAGAATCTGGGTATCCTCACGCTGGGCGCGCTGGTAACCTGACCATTCCGAAAAATACTTTAAATTTTTTATATACTTTTGTCCTTTCTTTTGCTATACTTGTCTTATCGCAAAAGGAGGTGCGCGTATTTGACTGTTCTTCGATATGGATTTGTGCTGCTGCTGAGTTATCTGATCGGCTGCTCCAACATGGCCTTTTATGTATCCAAAGTAAAAAAAGTGGATCTCCGCAAGGCGGGTTCAGGCAATTTGGGTGCGTCCAATACCATGATCCTGTTGGGCTGGAAGCCTGCCGTTATTGTCGGCCTGCATGATATTCTCAAGGCAGTGCTGGCGGTGATTCTGGCAAGGCTGCTTTGTCCGGAGCAGCCGCTGATCCAGGCCGGCGCCGGTGTGGCCTGTGTTCTTGGGCATATGTTCCCCTTCTATCTCCGCTTCAAGGGCGGCAAGGGCTTTGCCTCTTATCTGGGCATGACCTTTGCTCTCAACTGGAAATTTGCTCTTATCGTTTTGATTGCCGTGATCGTGGTCACGCTGGTCAGCGATTACATCGTGGCAGGCACTTTGACGACCATTATCGTTGTCCCCGCCTATCTGGGCTATGCCACACGCAGCCTGCTGTTGGCGGGTATTCTCTGTATTGCCACCTGCGCCATACTGGTCAAACACAGGGAAAACTTTGTCCGTCTGCTGAACGGCACAGAGGTAGGTCTTCGCCGTGCCAACCGGGGCGAGCTGCGGATAAAAAAGTGATAAAGTGATAAAAAGAAAAATGCTGCCCGATCAAATGATCGGACAGCATTTCTGTCATTTATCTGATTTTATCAGAAGTCGGCGTTGCCGGTGGTGCGGGGATGGAGCTCCACATCGCGGATATTGGACACGCCGGTGAGGTACATCACCATGCGCTCAAAGCCCAGACCGAAGCCGGCGTGGCGGCAGCTGCCGTAACGGCGCAGGTCCAGATACCACCAGTAGTCCTCCTCCTTCAGTCCCAGCTCCTTCATGCGGGCGGTGAGCAGGTCCAGACGCTCCTCGCGCTGGCTGCCGCCGATGATCTCGCCGATACCGGGAACAAGGCAGTCCGCTGCGGCAACAGTCTTTCCGTCGTCGTTCAGACGCATGTAGAAGGCCTTGATGTCTTTGGGATAATCGGTGACAAAAATGGGTTTTTTGAAAACTTCTTCGGTGAGATAGCGTTCATGCTCGGTCTGAAGATCGATACCCCATTTTACCGGGAAATCAAACTTCTTTCCGCTCTTCTCCAGAATATCTACCGCTTCGGTGTAGCTCACTCTGCCGAATTCATTGGAGACCACGTTGTGCAGCCGGTCCAGAAGGCCCTTGTCCACAAAGGCGTTGAAAAACTCCATCTCCTGGGGGCACTTTTCCAGCACGGTGTTGATAATATACTTGACCATGGCTTCAGCCATGTCCATATCGTCATTCAGGTCGGCAAAGGCCATTTCCGGCTCGATCATCCAGAACTCCGCCGCGTGACGCTGGGTATAGGAGACTTCGGCGCGGAAGGTGGGACCGAAGGTGTATACATCGCCGAAAGCCATGGCAAAATTTTCGCAGTTGAGCTGACCGGAGACGGTAAGGCTGGTGGGCTTGCCGAAGAAGTCCTTGCTGTCGTCCACGGTGCCGTCCTCTTTCCGCGGAAGATTGTTCAGATCCAGGGTGGTGACGCGGAACATCTCTCCGGCGCCTTCACAGTCGGAGCCGGTAATGATGGGGGTGTGTACATACACAAAGCCCTGGCTCTGGAAAAAGTCGTGGACAGCCTGTGCCGCAACGCTCCTCACGCGGAATACGGCGGAAAACAGGTTGGTGCGGGGACGCAGATGCTGGATGGTACGGAGAAATTCCACACTGTGGCGTTTTTTCTGCAGGGGATAGTCCGGCGTGGAGGGTCCTTCCACTTCGATTTTGTCCGCCTTCAGTTCAAAGGGCTGCTTGGCCTGGGGCGTCAGCACAAGAGTACCGTGCACGATCAGGGCGGCGCCAACATTCTGCTTTGCGATCTGTTCGTAATTATTCAGGCTGCTCCTCTCAAATACGACCTGCAGAGACTTAAAGCAGCTTCCGTCGTTAAGTTCGATAAAACCGAAGTTCTTCATGTCGCGGACAGTTCTTACCCAGCCGCAGACCGTGAGCTCCTGCCCGTCAAACGAAGATGCGTCTGCAAAAATGCCGGAGATTTTCTGACGCTTCATATTGGCACTCATCCTTTCTTTGTGCCCTCAGGCACGCATAATATTTTTCAGCGTCTTTGCGCTGGTTTTGTTATTATATACATTGTGTGGTTTTTTTGCAACAACAAAAAAATCAAAAAATCAGCATGACCGGCGCTTTGTAATTGCAGAGCTCCACTTCCTGATATTCGCCTCCGGCTTCGCCGTCCCGGGTCCAGGCTACCGGCTTTTCAAAGCTGAACTTGGCGTGCTTTGTGTGCAGAACCAGAAGCTTGTCACTGTCATATTTCTGGGAGATGATACTGGTCAGAATCTCGCCAAAGCCCTCTACGCTGCCCGGGTCTTTTACCAGCACAAGCTCGCTCATCCCGTCGCCCAGACTGACCATCTCCTCGTTCAGCCGGACGATACCGGCCACGGAGGTGGAGTTGGACATACTGCCATAGACCAGGTTTGCTTCTATAATGCCGCCGTCATATTCTACCCGGGTCTTATATGCCTCGATTTTGGGCAGCTGGGCCGCGCCCTGGAGCACGTAGGCCAGATGGCCCAGCACTTTTTTCTGATTCTGGGGGGTGGAGTAGCTAACCTCGGTAAAGGCGCCGAAAGCAGCGATATAGGCAAAGAACTTGTCCCCGTCAAATCCGCCGATATCATAGGGATGAGCCGTGCCCGAAAGCATCCGCTTTGCCGCGCCTACGGTATCGTTTTTGGGCAGGGCCAGGGTGGTTGCCACATCGTTTGCGGTACCCATGGGAAAATAGCCCACGGGAGGAGGGTCCTTCAGCCGCATCAGGCCGGCCAGTACCTCGCTCAGTGTGCCGTCGCCGCCGATGCAGGCCACCGCATCGTATTCTGAGGCGTTTTCAGCGGCGAAAGACGTGGCTTCACCCCGTGAGGCAGTAAAAAAAAGGGTGGTTCTGTATCCACCGAGATCCAGGATGTTCAGAGCCTCGGGCAGGTTCACTTTATATCCGCCCCGTCCGGCTGCCGGATTGATAATCAGCATGAGCTTTTTTTTCATCTGTAAGCTCCCCTTTCCGTTTTCATTATAATCATACAGGGGCATGAGGTCAAATGAACAAACTGATAATAAAGCAAAAAGGACACAGGAAAACCTGTGTCCTTGTGTTGCTGAAAACTTAAGCCATCTCGTTGAGCTTTACAGACATAGCGGACTTCTTGTGAGCTGCGTTATTCTTGTGAAGCAGACCCTTGCAAGCCGCACGGTCAACAGTCTTAACGGCAACTTTATAGGCACTGACGGCTGCATCGCGGTTGCCATCGGCAACGGCTGCGTCAAACTTTTTCATCATGGTCTTGAGCTCGGTCTTATCAGCACGATTCTTTGCTCTGAGCTGCTTGGACTTTTCGTCTCTCTTGGCAGAAGATTTAATGTTGGCCATGTTCGATCGCCACCTCCTCCTATAAAATTGAGCTATACATAACTCGCGTTTTGAAATTATAGCAAATATAGTTCTGAAAATCAAGAGTTTTTTACAAAAAAAAGTTTATTTTTTTTGCTTGTTATTTCTTTCGGACTTTTCGGAAAAAATACACAATATATTGTTTTTTTACGAGGTGTGAGATGTTAATAAATGGCAGAACAGACCTGGCCTCCGAGGCTCATCGGGATTTAAGCCGTGCAAAACCTCTTCCCGGGGTAAGTGCAAAAGAGGAGACGCTGAACGGCTTTCCCCTGTACGCAGTGGAGATCACCAATGAGGAAGGCGCCCGGGCGCTGAATAAGCCGGAAGGCAAATATTTCACGCTGGAACCGAAACGATTTTTTGAGCGTGGCTCCGACTCCTTTGCCCCCGCTGCGGAAGCCGTGTCCCGGCTGATCCTCCAATGTACCGGCGGGCAGTCCCCCTCTTCAGTACTTGTTGCGGCTCTTGGCAATCCGGATATCACACCGGATGCGTTGGGCCCGCTGACTGCTTCTCATCTTATTGTCACCCGCCACCTGAAAAATTCCGGTGATCCGGTCTTTTCCTCGTTTCGATCCCTGGCTCTCTGCCGTACCGGGGTTTTGGGCACATCCGGCATTGAGAGCGCGCAGCAGATCAAAACGCTTTGTGATCTGATTCATCCGCAGCTTGTCATTGCCGTAGACGCGCTGGCCGGCTCCGACCCCTCCCGGCTGTGCCGGACCATTCAGGTGAACAGCGTCGGCGTTGCGCCCGGCTCCGGCGTCGGCAACGATCGGGATGAGCTGACCCTTGCTTATCTGGGCGTACCTGTCGTTGGTATCGGCGTTCCAACTGTCATTGATTCCGATCTTTTTGGCGGGGAGAATTGCAAGCGCATGTTTGTTACACCCCGGAATATTGACAGTCTGGTGCGCAGCGCGGCCCGGCTGATCGGGTACGGAATTAATCTTGCTGTCCATAAAGACTTGACCATTGGCGATATTGATATGCTTATTGGCTGATGTTTCACGTGAAACATTCATTTGCACAAAAATGAAAATGTTTCACGTGAAACGTTGAAAAGCGCTTCTGATGCTGTTATAATGTCAGCCGAAAAGAAAATGCGGGACGGAGAGCAACATGGCCAGAATTATTGCAATTGCAAATCAAAAAGGCGGAGTGGGAAAAACCACAACCTGCGTAAATCTGTGCGCTGCGCTGTGCAGAATGGGCAAACGTGTGCTGCTGGTGGACGGGGATCCTCAGGGCAACGCCAGTTCCGGCATGGGTGTATCCAAAGCCAGAAAACCCAACACCTATGATCTGCTGATCAACGGCAGCCCGGCTGAGGATTGTATCGTACATACGGAATACGGAGATGTTATTCCTACCGGAAATGAACTTGCGGCGGCTTCCGTGGAACTGATTGACGCAGAGGAAAGAGAATACGTTTTAAAAAAAGCATTGCTGGGTCTGTATTCTGACTACGACTACATTTTTGTAGATTGTCCTCCCTCTCTGGAACTGCTGACTGTAAATGCCCTGGTGGCAGCTGACAGTGTGCTGATCCCCATGCAGTGCGAATACTATGCGCTGGAAGGAATCACGGACCTGATGACAAGTATAAAAATGTGCAACCGCCGTCTGAATCGACGGCTGGAGGTGGAAGGCATTGTTCTGACCATGTACGATTCCAGAATGAACCTGACCACGCAGGTGGAAAATGAGTTGAGAAAATTTCTGGGCGCAAAGGTATATCAAACCGTTATCCCCAGAAGTATCCGTCTTTCCGAATCGCCCAGTCACGGCATACCGGGCATTGAATATGATAAATACAACAAGGGAACAAAGGCATATCTTGCTTTGGCCCAGGAATTCATCAAAAGATGTGAAAGAGAAGGAGGATAAATGGCAGCAAAAGAAAAGAAAGGTCTGGGCACCGGACTGGACGTTCTCTTTGGTGCAAGCGGGTTGGATGAGGAGAACGAATCTGAACTATTGATCCTGCCCATTTCCAAGGTGGAGCCGAGAATCGACCAGCCCAGAGAATATTTTGACCAGCAGGCCCTTCAGGAACTGGCCGACTCCATTGCCCAATATGGCCTGATCCAACCCATTACCGTGCGGAAACTGGAAACGGGATATTATCAGATCATTGCCGGAGAAAGACGCTGGCGGGCATCCCGTCTGGCAGGGCTGAAGGAAGTTCCGGTGAGGGTGATTGAAGCAGACGACCGGAGAACTGCCGAGCTTGCCCTGGTGGAAAATCTGCAAAGAGAAGATCTGAATCCCATTGAGGAAGCCAAAGGCTATAAAACGCTGATCGATGAGTTTGGCCTGACCCAGGAGGAAGCGGCGAAGAGTGTTGGCCGCTCCCGGCCCAGCATTACCAATGCCCTAAGACTTTTGTCTCTTTCCCCGAAGGTGTTGGAAATGGTGGAGAAAAACGAGCTTTCGGCAGGACATGCCAGGGCTCTGATCTCCATAAGCGACGATAAAAAACAACTGGATGCCGCAAAGGAAGTACGGGAAAAAGGTTTGTCTGTTCGTAAAACGGAACAGTTGGCGGCAAAACTGTCAAAAGAGCCGCTTCCGGAAAAAGAAGAAGACAAAAAAATATCCGTAGACTACGCGGCGGAGATATCTGATCTCCTGTCCAAATCTCTGGGGAGAAAGGTCAGGCTGACCGACGGGAAAAAGACAGGAAAAATTGAAATTGAATTTTACGGAGCCGACGATCGGGAAAATCTGATTGGGCTACTGAAAAGTCTTGGCAAAAGCAAATAAAACGAGGAGAATAGAACATGCTGGATATTAGATTTGTAAGAGAAAACCCGGATATCGTAAAAGAAAACATAAAAAAGAAATTCCAGGACCAGAAGCTGTCTCTGGTGGACGAGGTCATCGAGCTTGACGCCAAAAACCGGGCGGCCATCACGGAGGCCAGTGAGATCCGTGCCAGCAGAAATACCCTCTCCAAGCAGATCGGTATTCTGATGGGACAGGCCAAGAAAGATCCCTCAAAGCTGGAAGAGGCAGAAAAGGTAAAGGCTCAGGTCAAGGCAAATGCTGACCGGCTTGCCGAACTGGAGGAACTCGAGGAGCAGTATGCCCAGCGTATCCACGCCATCATGCTGAACATCCCCAATATCATTGACCCCTCCGTGCCCATTGGCCCGGACGACAGCGCAAACGTTGAGGTGGAGAGATTCGGTGAGCCTGTGGTCCCCGACTTTGAAATTCCCTATCACACCAAAATCATGGAGAGCTTCAACGGCGTGGATATGGACGCGGCCGGCAGAGTATCCGGCAACGGTTTTTACTACCTCATGGGCGACATTGCCAGACTGCACTCCGCAGTACTGGCCTATGCCAGAGACTTTATGATCAATAAGGGCTTTATCTACTGCATCCCGCCCTTTATGATCCACGGCAATGTGGTGGAAGGCGTCATGAGCCAGACCGATATGGACGCCATGATGTACAAAATTGAGGGCGAGGATCTGTATCTGATTGGAACCTCCGAGCACTCCATGATCGGCAAATTTATTGACCAGATCATTCCTGAAGACAAGTTGCCCCAGACCCTGACCAGCTACTCCCCCTGCTTCCGCAAGGAAAAGGGCGCCCACGGCATTGAGGAGCGGGGCGTATACCGCATCCACCAGTTTGAAAAGCAGGAAATGATCGTAGTCTGCAAGCCTGAGGACTCCATGGCCTGGTACGAGAAAATGTGGCGCTTCTCCGTGGAGCTTTTCCGCAGTCTGGAAATCCCCGTGCGCCAGCTGGAGTGCTGCTCCGGCGATCTGGCTGATCTGAAGGTCAAGTCCTGCGATATTGAAGCCTGGTCCCCCAGACAGCAGAAATATTTTGAGGTCTGCTCCTGCTCCAATCTGGGCGACGCCCAGGCCCGCCGCCTGAAGATCCGCGTCAAGGGCGCTGACGGAAAAATGTATCTGCCCCATACCCTCAACAACACCGTGGTTGCTCCTCCCCGTATGCTCATTGCCTTCCTGGAAAATCATCTCCAGGCCGACGGCAGCGTGACCATCCCTGAGGTTCTCCGGCCTTACATGGGCGGAACGGAAATTCTTGTTCCCAAGAAGTAAGAGGAGTCTGCCGCATGAAAAAAATAATCAATGAATTCAAAGCCTTTATCCTGCGCGGAAACGTGCTGGATATGGCCATCGGCGTTGTTATTGCCGGCGCTTTCGGAAAAATAACCACATCTCTGGTCAATGATCTGCTCCTTCCCCTTGTCAGCTGGATCTGCGGAAGCAGAGATATGACCGCGCTGAATATGATCGTCCGGCCCGCGGAATACAACGAAGCCGGTGAAGTGGTAAGGGAAGCCATTACCCTGGGCTTTGGCAGCTTTGTCGGAACAGTGATCGATTTTCTGCTGATCGCAGTGGTGATTTTTGCCATCGTTAAGGCATCAAACAAAGTCCATGATCTGACGCACAAAAAGGAAGAAAAAGCAGAGGCCGCGCCCGAAGAACCGCCCAAGCCTACCACAGAAGAGCTTCTCTCCGAAATTCTGGAAGAACTGAAGAAAAAATAAAATTCGGATAAAATTCTGACTGAAGGCTGTCCCGCTAAGGACAGCCTTCAGTATTTTGCATTATCTTCTATATTATATTTATATCTTGCAAAATATCTTGCAAAGTATACAGATTTTTGCTATACTTGTATAGTTAGGAATATTATCGCAAATGAGGTGCGTTAATGAACTCTGTAAACGACATCTGGGAAGAAATCGTAAAGATCCTTTCAAAGCAGCTCACACCCACGGCCATCAGCACCTGGTTTTCAGACTGTACGCCTGTGGAGATCGACGACTGCAAGCTGGTGCTGCACACCACAACGGATTTTAAACGCAGCATCATTATTTCCCGTTTCGGCGATACCATAAAAGCGGCTCTTTCCGATCTGTTCTCCTGTGATTTTGATATTCTTGTTCTGGCAGGAGACGAAATCAACGACTTTTCCATCAAGAAAAAGGCGGAAAATTCCCTGCCGGAAATGGAAGGCTACACCTTTGACCGTTTCATTGTCGGCAACTCCAATAAGTTTGCCCATGCAGCGGCTCTGGCCGTTGCTGAAAAGCCGGGCGTCACATACAACCCACTGTTCATTTACGGAAATTCCGGTCTGGGAAAAACCCATCTCCTTCTCGCCATCGGACAGGAGATCCATGAAAAGGATCCCTCAAAGAAGATTGCCTATCTGAAGGGCGATGAATTTACCAACCAGCTCATCCGGGCAATAAAAGACGGCACCGGCGAGGAATTCCGCACAAAGTACAGAAATGTGGACCTCTTCCTTGTGGACGATATTCAGTTTATTGCCGGTAAGCAGCAGACACAGAATGAATTTTTCCACACCTTCAATAACATCTATGAGGCAGGACATCAGATCGTGATCACCTCCGACCGTCCTCCTCTGGAAATGTCTCTTCTGGACGACCGTCTGCGCACCCGCTTCGAAGGCGGGCTGATGGCGGACATCCAGCCGCCTGATCTGGAGACAAGAATGGCAATCATCCGCAATAAAGCCGCCCAGCTGGGCCTGCTGCTTTCGGATGATGCTGTGGCCTACATCGCGGAAAACATAACCGCAAACATCCGGCAGCTTGAAGGCGTGATCAAGCGGCTGACGGCTTATAAAGAAATCCTGGACGATGTAATCACCATAGATTCCGTTAAACGGGCCATAAAAGATGTGATCAAGATCGGCACCTATATCCCCACGCCGGAGATCATCATCAAGGAAACCGCAAAATACTATTCTCTGAAGGACGAAGACTTGCGGGGGCAAAACCGCTCCAAGAATACGGCAATGGCAAGACAGGTCTCCATGTATCTGATGCGCTCGCTGACAAACCTCTCCTTGAAGGACATCGGCACAGAGTATGAGGACAGAAACCATGCCACAGTTCTCGCTTCCATCAGAAAAGTGGAGGATCTGCTGAAAACGGACAGCTCCATGGCCGGTATTATCAGAGACATTACATCGAATATCAATTCCAATTAATTTTCAACATTTTGCTGTGGCAAAGTGAAAAACCGTCTGTGGAAAAAATTCAGGGCTCCGTCCCCTGTGGAAAAAGAAAAACTTATACACTTTTTTCTGAACAGAAAAAAGTCCCTGTTTTCAGGGCCTCAAGGGACTTTTCCACAAAAAATTTTCCTACTACGATAGCTACCAATATTTTATTCTTTATTGCTGGATAGAAAATAATTTCCCTTTTTAAGGAGGAACACCCATGAAATTCAGTTGTGAAAAATATCTGCTGCAAACAGCATGTACGATTGCGTCAAGAGCAACCGCAACCAAAAGCCCCATCCCCGCTCTTGAAGGTCTGCTGATCCAGGCCGGAACGGACGTTACCGTTACCGGATATGATCTGAAGGAGGGTATATACACCAATATCGGCGCAGACATTGAACAGCCCGGCTCCATCGTTGTAGGCGCAAGGCTCTTTGGAGAAATGATCCGCCGCCTGCCCGACGGGATTGTGAGCATCAGGGCGGATGAGAACGAAAACGTAAACGTAAAGTGCGGAAAGAGCGAATTCAACTTCATGGGAATCAGCGCAGAGGATTACCCGGAAATGCCCAGTGTGGACGGACTGAATCATATCCGTCTGCCCCAGAAGCTGCTGAAAAACATGATCAACCAGACGATCTTTGCCGTATCCGACAGCGACGTCCGGCCCATTTATACCGGGACGCTGTTTGAAATTGAAGACGGGGAACTGACCATGGTATCTGTGGACGGCTACCGCCTGGCCAAACGCAGCGAGAAAATCCAGGGGGAAAATGTGGAAAACTGCTCCTTTGTGGTTCCCGGCTCCGCTCTGTCCGACATTGAACGCATCTGCGGCGACACGGAGGATACTGTCAGTATTTCGGTAGGCGCAAAGCACATCTCCTTCTCCATTGGCGAAACAGTGGTTGTCACCCGCCGCCTGGAAGGTGAATTTCTGAATTACCGCAAATCCATCCCGGATAAATTCCGCTTTACCGTTCAGGTGGAGCGAGGAGAATTTATGTCCACCATCGACCGCGTTGCCCTGATCGTCAGCGAGAAAAACAGCAGCCCGGTAAGACTCAGCTTCAACGACGGCTCCATTGACTGTCTCTGCGTCACGCCCATCGGCAAGGCGGAGGATGTCTGCACCTGTGACGGAAGCGGCGAAGGGCTGGAGATCGGCTTTAACGACCGTTATCTGATGGACGCGCTGAAAGCCGCCTCCGGAACGGATAAGCTGAATATCAGTCTGAACACCGCATCTTCTCCCTGCGTGATCGATGCGGCGGACGGCAGCGGCGCATTTACCTATATGATTCTTCCTGTGCGTCTCCGCGCAGGCGACTGATAAGGCGAAAAAATGGAAAAAATATTGATAAAAACAGAATTTATCAAGCTGGATTCCCTGCTGAAATTTGCGGCCCTGGTGGGAACCGGCGGAGAAGCAAAATATGTGATCGGCGAGGGTATGGTAAAGGTGAACGGCGAAGTCTGCACCATGCGGGGAAAAAAGATCTACCCCGGTGATAAGGTGGAATTTGACCGGTTCAGCCTTGAAGTGACGAAGGAATGAGAGTTGAAAAGATCGCCCTGAACGGCTTTCGCAACTACGAGTGGGAAACGGCGGAATTCGGCAGCGGGACCAATGTGATCTCAGGCCATAATGCGCAGGGAAAAACCAATCTGCTGGAAGCGGTTTACATGCTTTCTTCCGGACGAAGCTTCCGCACCCGATTTGATAAAGAGCTTGTGGGCTTTGGTTATTCCTCGGCTGAAATCCTGGCCGATGTGGTCAGTCAGGATCGGAGCCAGACCATTAATATGCTGATCCGACCGGGTTATGCAAAGAAAATAAGTGTAAACGGCGTAAAAAAGTCTGCCGGAGAGCTTTCCCAGGTCATCAATACGGTGCTCTTTTGCCCGGATGATCTGAACCTGATCAAAGAAGGCGCGGCAGTAAGGCGAAGGCTTATGGACAATGCCATCAGCCAGATAAGACCCAGATACGCCGGGATCCTGTCAGAATTCAACCGGCTTTACGAGCATAAGACCCGCATTTTAAAGGATTGGCGGGATAAGCCTTCCCTGCTTGATACGCTGGACGAATTTTCAGACGGAATGTGCAGAGCTTCTGCCCAGCTGATCCGCTACCGGGCAGCCTTTGCGGCAAGACTGGATCAGGCGGCAGCGCCCATACACAGCGAATTTTCCGGCGAGGGCGAGGAGCTGGCTATCGGCTACTCCACGGTAAGCACCGTAAAAAATATCTACGGCAGCGCCAGGGAAATATATTACGATATCTGCGAACACCAGGAAAAGCACCGCCAGGCAGAAATTGAAAGCGGTCAGTGTCTTACCGGCGCCCATAAGGACGACCTTGAGATATCCATAAACGGGAAATCCGCAAGAAGCTTTGCCTCCCAGGGCCAGACCAGAACGGCGGCCCTGTCCATCAAGCTTGCCGAGCGCGAGATATTCCTGAATGAAACCGGGGAATATCCCATTCTTTTGCTGGATGATGTGCTTTCAGAGCTTGACATGAAGCGGCAGGAGTTTGTGCTCAACCGCATCGGCGGCGGGCAGACCCTGATCACCTGCTGCGAGGACGAGGGCATATCCAGCCGTACAGGAGGCCGGGTACTGTTTGTGGAGAAAGGCAGGATACGCTGATGTACCTTCATCTGGGCAAAGGAACCGTGGTCAGTACCGGGGAGATCATCGGTATTTTTGACCTGGACATCACTTCTCAGTCCCATCTCACCAGAAAATATCTGAACATGGCCGAAAAAGCCGGACAGGTGATCAACGCGGCGGAGGATATTCCCAAATCCTTTGTTGTCTGCTGTGAGCGGGGGAAAAAAACAGTATATCTCAGCCAGATGGCATCTGCCACACTGCTGCGCCGCGCCGAATCCGGCACTTTATAATGTTCCAAAAAGGAAAGTTGAGGAAAATAAATGTCTGATCAGATTGAAAAAATTAATCAGGAATATGATGCATCAAAAATTCAGGTTCTGGAGGGGCTTGAGGCGGTAAGAAAACGTCCGGGCATGTATATTGGCTCCACCTCCTCCTCCGGTCTGCATCATCTTGTTTATGAGATCGTGGATAACTCCATCGACGAGGCCCTTGCCGGCTTCTGCGACAGGATCGAGGTAGTCATTGAAGAGGGCGATATTATCCGTGTTACCGACAATGGGCGCGGTATCCCTGTAGATACCCAGGAGCAGACCGGAAAGTCCGCTCTGGAAGTGGTGTTTACCGTGCTGCACGCCGGCGGCAAGTTCGGCGGCGGAGGCTATAAGGTTTCCGGCGGTCTGCACGGCGTTGGCGCTTCCGTGGTCAATGCCCTGTCCGAGTGGCTGGAGGTAGAGGTCCACAAGGAAGGCAAAATTTACCGGATGCGTTTTTCCCGGGGAGATATTATTCAGCCCATTACCGTTATAGGCAAAACGGACCGCACCGGCACCACCGTCCGCTTCAAGCCGGACCCGGAGATGTTTGACGACACGGTTTATGATTATGAGATTCTGCATACCCGTATGCAGGAGCAGGCATTCCTCAACGGTGGTCTTACCATTTCCATTGAAGATAAACGCCCCGGCAAAGAGCAGGGCGAGGCCATGTGCTATAAGGGCGGCATCAGGGAATATGTGAGTTATTTAAACCGCCATAAATCTCCTGTTCATAACGAGGTCATCTATCTCAGCGGCACCAAAGGGGATGCCATCGCGGAAATCGCAATGCAGTATAACGACGGCTACAGTGAGACTCTGGTCTCCTTTGCCAACGATATCCACACCCCCGAGGGCGGTATGCACGAGACCGGCTTCAAAACCGCGCTGACCCGGGTGATCAATGCCTACGGCGCGAAAAACAACATCATCAAGGGCGACGACAAGGTATCCGGCGAGGATGTGCGCGAGGGCATTACCGCGGTCATCTCCGTCAAGCTGCCGGAGGCCCAGTTTGAGGGACAGACCAAGCAGAAGCTGGGCAATGCCTATATCCGCACGCTGGTGGACGGCATTGTTTCCGACCAGCTCAGCATCTATTTTGAGGAGCATCCCGCAGCGGCAAAGGCCATTCTGGACAAGGCTATGATGGCAAACCGGGCCAGAGAGGCTGCCAGAAGGGCCAAGGAGTCCGTGCGCCGCAAGACCGGTTTGGAATCCGGCCAGATGCCCGATAAGCTGCAGGACTGCAACGAGCGGGACCCCTCCCTGTGCGAGATCTATATCGTCGAGGGTGACAGCGCCGCAGGCTCTGCCATCCAGGGAAGGGACAGCCGCTTCCAGGCCATCCTTGCCATGTGGGGCAAGATGCTGAACGTGGAAAAGGCCAGAGCCGATAAGATATACGGCAATGATAAACTCTATCCGCTGATCGTGGCGCTGGGCGCCGGCATCGGGGACGAGTTTAATATTGAAAAGCTTCGCTATCATAAGATCATCATTATGGCCGATGCCGATGTGGACGGAAGTCATATCCGCACTTTGCTGCTCACCTTCTTCTTCCGCTATATGCGCCCGCTCATTGAGCACGGCTATGTGTATTCCGCCGTTCCGCCGCTTTATAAGCTGACCCGGGGCAAGACCCAGCGGGTGGCCTATTCCGACGAGCAGCGGGATAAGATCAGCGCGGAAATGCGGGCCGATAACCCCAACGCCAAGGTGGATATCTCCCGCTTCAAGGGCCTGGGTGAGATGGACCCCCACGAGCTCTGGGAGACGACTATGGACCCGGAAAAGCGTTCTCTCCGCCGCATCACCCTGAACGACGCCATCCGGGCGGACCAGATCTTCACTGTTCTTATGGGCGAAGACGTGGAGCCCAGGCGCGAGTGGATCGAGCAGAACGCAAAATACGTCGTCAACCTGGATATTTGAGGAGCTGAGGTCATATGGCACATAAAAGAGACTATAAGCCTGAGGATATAGCATTTCCCAATCAGGTAATCACCGAATCCGAGCTGGTAAGCGAAATGCAGACCAGCTATATCGACTACGCCATGTCGGTCATCGTGGGCAGAGCCCTGCCCGACGTGCGGGACGGCCTGAAGCCTGTCCACCGGCGTATTCTTTACACCATGTATGAGGGCGGCCTTACCAGCGACAAGCCCTTCAAAAAATCCGCCACCTGCGTGGGCGACGTGCTGGGTCATTATCACCCCCACGGAGATTCTTCTGTCTACGACGCCATGGTGCGTCTGGCCCAGGACTTCTCCATGCGCTATATGCTGGTGGACGGCCACGGCAACTTCGGCTCCGTGGACGGCGACCCCCCTGCGGCCTACCGTTATACTGAGGCAAGACTGTCCAAAATCTCCAACGAAATGCTGCGGGATATCGACAAGGAAACCGTGGACTGGGACCCCAACTTTGACGAAAGCCGCAAAGAACCCCGGGTCCTGCCCTCCCGTTTTCCCAATCTGCTGGTCAACGGCTCCAGCGGCATTGCCGTAGGCATGGCCACCAATATCCCGCCCCATAACCTGAAAGAGGTCATCAACGCCTGTATCTGCGTTCTGGATAACCCGGAGGCCACGCTGAGCGACCTGATGCAGCATATCAGCGGCCCGGACTTCCCCACCCGGGGCATCATTATGGGCAGAAGCGGTATTCGCCAGGCCTATGCCACCGGCAGGGGCAGGGTAATCGTCCGTGCCAGGGCTGATTTTGAGGAGTTTGGCCAGAACCGCACCCGTATTATCATTACCGAGCTTCCTTATCAGGTGAATAAGCGGCAGCTGATCAAAAATATTGCCGATCAGGTCCACGACAAGCGTCTGGAGGGCATATCCGACCTGCGCGACGAGACAGACCGCAACGGTATGCGCATTGTTATCGAACTGAAGCGGGACGCCAACCCCCAGGTGGTGCTGAACCGGCTCTATGCCCAGACGGCACTGCAGTCCAGCTTCTCTATCAATATGCTGGCCCTGGTCAATAACCAGACCCAGCCCAAAATTCTCTCCCTGCGGCATATTCTGGATGAATATCTCTCCTTCCAGGAGGAGGTCATTGTCCGCCGGACAAAGTACGACCTGCGCAAGGCCGAGGAGCGGGCACATCTGTTGGAGGGCCTGCTCATCGCCCAGGACAACATAGACGAGGTCATCCATATCATCCGCAGCAGCTATGACGACGCAAAGCAGAATCTGATGAAGCGTTTCGGGCTTTCCGATGTACAGGCCCAGGCCATCTGCGATATGCGCCTGATCTCCCTCCAAGGTCTGAACCGGGAAAAGCTGGAACAGGAGTACAAGGAGCTTGAGGAGAAGATCCGCTACTATAAGAGCCTGCTTGCCGATCCCGAGCTGATCAAGGGCGTTTTGAAGGACGAGCTGATCGCCCTGAGAGACAAATTCGGCGATGAGCGCCGGACCGAGATCCAGGATGTGGCCGACGAGATCGACGTGGAGGATCTGATCGAGGAGGAGCAGTGCGTCTTTACGCTCACGGCCAACGGCTACATCAAGCGTACCCCCGCGAGCGAGTATACCGCCCAGAGTAAGGGCGGCATGGGCAAAAAGGGCATCACCACCCGCGAGGAGGACACGGTGGTCGACGTGTTCACCGCCTCGACGCACGACTATATCTTCTTCTTCACCGACACGGGCAAGGTCTACCGCAAGAAGGGCTATCAGATCCCCGAGAGCGGCAAGACGGCCAAGGGCGTGAACATCGTGAACATCATTCAGGTCGAGACGGGCGAGCGCGTACAGGCGATGCTGCACTTCCGCGAGCAGACGGAGGAGGAGAAGTACCTCTTCATGACCACGCGCGACGGCACGGTCAAGCGTCTGGAGGTCTCGGCGCTCCGTAATCTCCGCAACAACGGCATCCGCGCGCTCACGCTCGACGAGGGCGACGAGCTCATCTCCGTCGTCGAGACGAATGGGCATGACCGCGTGCTCCTTGCGACGCACGACGGACAGGCCGTGTGCTTCGACGAGACGGACGTGCGCGCCATGGGCCGCACCGCCGTCGGTGTGCGCGGCATCCGCCTGCG
>JALFVN010000005.1 GCA_022787565.1 Clostridiales bacterium
CCTCTCAGGTCTTCAAGGGCGGAATCGTCTCCTACACCAACGAGGTCAAGGCCGGCGTTCTTGGCGTACCCCAGCGGTTGCTGGACCAGTTCGGCGCCGTTTCCGCGGAAGTGGCAGCGGCTATGGCGGAGGGCGCCCGGGCGGCTCTGGGCTGCGACGTGGCCCTGTCCTCCACCGGCGTAGCCGGCCCCGACAAGGATGACCTGGGCAACGAAGTGGGAACCATGTTTGTGGCCATCGCCACCCCTGCGGGCACGCATGTCCGTGCCCTGAAGCTGGGCAACCGGCCTGTCCGCGCCCGTCTGCGCACCCAGACCGCCCACCACGCTCTGGACCTGGCCCGGCGTTATCTCGCCGGACTGCCCTATGAGGACACTCCCGCCCGATAACCTGCCTCCCCCTCCCCGGCCCGCGGGGAGGGGGAGACCTCGGAATTATCCTAAATTTTTGCCCCAAAAAACTTGATTTTTTTTCCGTTGTCTGGTATCCTTATTGCGTTTTCCCGTCCCGGCGGCCCGATGGCAGATAAGGTGTGATCAAATTGGGCAGTACCCAGCCAGGCCGAAACCCACAGACCTTTTAAAATACAATATGGAGATGTATCGAAGTGGTCGTAACGAGGCTGACTCGAAATCATGTTTCCACTTTGGAAGTCCAAACTGCCGAAAAGCCAGTAACCATGCGGGTTTGCGGGCAAGTTCAAATCGTGAATTGGGGTCTGTTCTATCCTGTTGTTCTTCCCGATTTCCACGGCTTGAATTTTGCGGGAAAATGGCTATAATGAGAGTAGCCATCTGACGGCCACTTTGAGAGGTGTGTTTTGGGGTTCCGTAGTTACCGCTATCGTCCCTGATTTACCGTCATCATCCAAGCTGGTGTAATGATTCGAAATCCGATAGGTCGGGCAACCGGCGCGGGGGTTCAAATCCCTCCATCTCCGCCATAAGGTCGCAACAATCTGGATATTTTAAGCGCAAAGCTTAGAGTACCAAAGGGTTGCGGCCTTATTTTTTTCAAATTTTCGAGTTGCGGAGAATGGATATTTTCGAGCAATCCGAGTAACTGGACGGATCTGAACTCCCCTTTTCCTGCTGTTTGCGGCAAAAGCGAAAAAAGTGCCCTTTTTCAAGTGGGAAAACAGGGCAAGATTTTCTCAAAATTATATACGAAGTTTCGGGCATCTGTTTGTTAGTTAAGTCTAAGCCATCAAAGAGGCGCCCTTTTTTAATTTCAGATTCAAAAAGGGCGTTTTGCCCATCATACGTTTACCTGCCGGGGCAATCAAGTTCGCTCCGGCTTATTTTTTTGCAGGAGGAAATTGATATGGATAGCTGAAGGCGTTCAAAGCAGCCAGAATGGCCCCCTTGAAGGGCAGCATGGGCTGGCCGATGGTAGAGGCGAAGTAGATGCCGCAGATGATGACGTACAGGAACTTGTCGCCCTTCTTATAGTGGAACTTCTCGCAGATTTCCAGGGCCACGGGCCACAGCAGGAACATGCTGCCCAAGGCGGCGGAGAGGCCGCTGAGGGCGTAAGAGCACATCAAAAATACGAACAGCAACACGTAGGGGCGGCCCTCCATGGCTTTTGGGCGCAGGAAGAACCGGGCGATGTACTTGGTGACGCCGGTGTGCTCCAGACATCCGAAGAACAGCATGCCAAACATAATGGTCAGCACTGTCTCACCGCTGAAGGCGCCCGCGAAGACGGTCTTTACCGCGGCATACCCTGTTGTGCCCTCAATATAGCCGTGGAGGGCGATGATGATCAGGCCAATCAGCTCCGGCCAGATGCCGTCCACCGTGGACCACATGAATACCATGCCGATAAACACGCCGATGACCGCCATGCCCACTTCCGTCATAGGCTCCAGCGGCGGTAGCATGGGAAACAGTAGCATAAAGGCGAAGCCAATGGCCGCGCAAATCCAGTATTCTATCGATTTCTTCATTGGGACACTTCCTCCGTCAAATAAGTTTCCGCGTACGCGGCCGTCAGCTGGACACCTCGGATCAGCATATCCTCGTCGATGTCGAACTGGGGATGGTGGTGGCTTGCAGTAGAACCCTTCTCCACGTTTCCGGTCCCCAGGGTCACAAAGACACCGGGATAACGCTCCGTGTAATAGCCAAAAGACTCCGATCCACCCATCCCGCAACTAACGTCGAAGTAGTCGGCCCCCCATAGGTCGGCAGCCACGGCCTGCGCTCGGGCCGTGCAGGTCTCGTCATTATGAACCGGGATATAGCCGGATTCCATTACCGTGTGGAAGGACACTGTACATCCATGGGCATGGGCCACCGCCTCCGCGACGGCTTTGACAGTCTCTTTCGCCAGCAGGCCTTCCTGCAGGTCTTGATAGCGCATACAACCCTCTACCAGCGCCGATTCCGCGATCACGTTGCGGGCGGTGCCGCAGTGGATGGTGGTCAGCGCCATGGACACCGTGCTCCCGGGCGGCAGGGCGTTGTAAAGGGCGGTATAGGCGCTGCCCACAAAGGCAGCCGCCGGGACCAGCGGATTTCTGCACTGGTCGGGCCGGCTGCTGTGGCCGCCTTTGCCGGTGATGTCAAAGGAGATGGGAATCACGCCGGTGCTGATTGCCCCGGGGCAAATGCCGACCTTGCCGCTGGGCAGGCTGCTCATGACGTGCATGCCCCAAACGGAGTCGATGTGGTACCGGGCCAGCGTGTCCATCATGGCCTGATAGCCGGAGCGGTTCTCCTCCCCCTGCTCAAAGCAGAAATAGACCGTGCCCCGAAGCAGGGACCGCCGCTGGGCCAGCACCTTCATGGCGCACAGCAGCATGGCGGTATGCGCATCGTGCCCGCAAGCGTGACAGGTCTTGGGATCATCCGAGATACACGCTTTCGGCCCGGCAGTATTGTTAGGAGACTCTACGATGGGCAGTGCGTCCATGTCGGCGCGCAACGCCAGGTGCCGCCCCGGCATCCCGGTGTCCAGAATGACCACCAGGCCGGTCCCCTCCATCGTGACGACAGGCAGGTCCAACGCCTGGGCAAACTGCTTCACCAGGGCAGCGGTCCGCGTCTCCTGGCCGCCAAGCTCCGCATACCGGTGGATCTCTCTGCGAAGGTCCACAGTCTCTTCTTCCAACTGAGTCCAGTTATATTCCACACATTTCACCTCTGTAATCTCCTCAAGTGCTTTAATGCTATAAAGTTTTACGCTTTAGAATGCTAAATAATTTTGCCGTAAAAAAGCTCACATGGAGAATGTGAGCTTTTCATATTCAGAATAGCAGTTCCCTTGAAAAATGTCCAATAAGCAAAAATAAACGGGGCAATAGGTTTTCTTTATCGCTTTTTAATCTCTTCCGGGAACCACTCCATTGCTGGAGATATCCATTTTCCACGGACGCTGAACACCTGCAGCCACAACTCTGGACACAGCTCCCGCACCGGCAAGATCGTCAGCTGTCCGGCCTCCACTTCCTGCCGAACCACGAAATAGGGTAGGAACGTCAGCCCAATCCCGTCCAGAACCATGCTCTTCAGAATGGCGGTATTGCTGATCTCCAGCATACAGTCCGGCACCAGCCCCTGGGCATCAAAGGCCTGGTGCAATTCATGGATATAGCTGGTGGTGCTGCCGCTGTCAGCCAGCACCATCTTGTGGCCCGCAATCTCCCGCAGGGTCACCTCTTCCTGTCCGGCCAGCGGGTGATCCGGCCGACAGACAAAAACGATGTGCTCCTGCTTTTCGTAATGCTTCTGCCATTTGGCGAAGTGGAAAGGACGGTTGATGATATAAATGATATCCAGCGCGTTTTCCTCCATCTCCTGGATCAGTGCCGGCAGTTCCCCGGTGCGAATCTTCACGGAGGCGTTGCTTCCCAGGCGGCAGAAATCCTTCACGATGTCGGGCAGAAGAAATAGGGCAATGGAGTCGGGACATCCAATATTGATATGTCCGCTGATCTGCCCGGAGCAGGAGAGTACATCGGCGGCTGCCTCCCAGTCCTGCACAATTTTCCGGGCATAAGGGAGAAATTGCTCGCCCTGGTCCGTCAAGGCGATCCCCTTAGGCATCCGGTTAAACAAAACGGTGTTCAGTTCCTTTTCCAGCGCTTGTATCTGCAGCGTCACAGTGGGCTGCGTGTATTGCAGAGCCTCTGCGGCCTTTCGGAAGTTGGCACACTCGGCAACCTTTAAAAATGTTTTGATGTGAGTAATGTTCATGTAGATTTCTTTTTCCGAAAAGCCTTGTTTTGAGCGCCTAAAACAGGCATTTTCAGAAATAAATATGTCAAGGGGGCGGAAGTCAACACCTCCACCCCCTCATTTTTTCAAGCGGCTACCCGGTACACAAAGCCGGGGAATCCCT
>JALFVN010000015.1 GCA_022787565.1 Clostridiales bacterium
TATGCTGAGCTGGACATGCAGAAGGTGCCAGCTAGTAGAATGGAGCACGATGTTTGCGGACATTATGCCCGACCGGATGTGTTAACGCTTCAGGTAAGGGACGAATAACAGAATTTAGTTTGATCGCGCAATCAAAAACAAGAGATTCATTGTATACCTAAGCGATATGTTCCCGTGTACTGTGGGGGTAGATTTGTTTCCGTGTTGTATGGACATTCACTGCATCGTCTCAACCCATGTGGAGGCGGTAGTATTGATGTCAAGAATACACAATACAAAAAGGAGACTGATATGAGATTTGTATCCATAATTGGCGATTCAATCAGCACTTATTAATATAGGGTGATCTGATTGAAAAGAAATATGGAAATGTTTAAGTCACGCTGAAAGAATAAACAGAGCGCTGATTCATCAGCAATACAATTTGAACAAGAGCCAGAATATACAGAAAGGGCTGATTTGATTATGTCAGAACGGAAAACGCCGGGTATCCAGTGGGAAATACTTCTCGATGATAAGCCGGTAACACAATACTGTTATTTTAAAAACAACGTATCTGCCTTTTGTATTGGTACAGAAGCCATTGATGGACCGAATATTTTATTGAACAGGGATTACTACATCTACTTTTCTGTATCGTATGATGAAAAAATCGATTCCTATCTTGTTATCACTGGCTTCGATGGCCCTTTCAAAAAATATCCGCACGGCAAAAAATTTATTTATGGCATCGACAGTTTCACGCTTCTGTAGTAATTTCACTACAGGCACTACATAAGGAGGACAAAAAATGGAATTACAGGAAGTTCTGCAGCGCAGAAGAAGTATTCGGAAATATACGGAGGAGCCTGTATCGAAAGAGGATATTGATCTTCTGATGCACGCCGCGATGTCGGGGCCCAGCGCATGCAACAAAACGCCCTGGGAGTTTTATGTGATCACGGACGAGGCGGTACTGGAAAAGCTGCGCAATGCCTCAAGATACTCCAAAATATACGCCCCGCTGGCCATTGTGGTGTGCGGCAGTCTCTCCCGTGCCTTGCCTTCCCAGCTTGCGCCCTACTGGATACAGGACTGCAGCGCCGCAACCGAGAATATTCTTCTGGCGGCAACAGATCTGGGCCTGGGAACGGTCTGGTGCGGCATTCATCCCCAAAAAAGAGCGGAAGAGAGAGTCCGGGAGGCTCTGGGCTTGACAGAAAAGCAAATTCCGCTGAACATCATCTATGTGGGACATCCCGACCAGGTTCAGGAGCCCAGAGATCAGTATAAGGAGAGCTATATTCACTATATCTGATATTATTCTCCAATAATAGTATTTTACGGCGCAGTACGGGCATCCGTTCAGGATAAGGCCCCGCCGGTTTAGATGCTGTATCTTCTTTTATGATTTTGCCCGGAAACGAGGAATAACTATGGGTACAACGAAAAAACAACTGACAACATGGGAGGCAGCCTGTATCATCACGGGCTACGGGATCGGCGCAGGCGTGCTCAGCATGCCTTATATGGCGGCGCGAAACGGCCTGATTCTCTCCACGCTGATCCTGATCCTCTCCCTGCTTGCAAGCTATGTGCTGCATTTGATGATCGCGGAAATTGCGTTGAAGGAGGGCAACGGCGGACAGATCATCTCCTGCCTGAACCGTTTTCTCTTCCGCGGAAAGACAAAGCAGGTTCTCACGGTCATTTTCTTTGTGCTGATGGCGGTGATCCTGGTGACCAATCTTGCGGCGTATATTTCCGGCGCCGAGGAGATCATCGTGGGTCTGCTCCCCATTCCCTCCATCGCGGCAAAGCTGCTGTTTTATGCGGTCGCGGCCTCTGTGGTTCTGTTCGGTCTGAAGGCGGTGGGTGTTTCGGAGAAGATCGCCGTAACGGTGATCTTCGCTTTGATCGCCGCTCTTGCTGTTGCCTCTCTTCTGAATATCCGCAATCCCCTCAGTCTGTCTGCCGGTTCCCTGAACGACGCGCTTGCATATTACGGTCTGGCCATGTTCGCCATGTCCGCTTTCTTTTCCGTGCCCCAGGCCGTGGAGGGCCTGAGCGGCGACACGAAAAAAATCCGTAAAGCCGTCTTTCTTGGCTTGCTGAATAACTTTATTCTGATCCTGGTCATTTCCGTCTGTTCCCTGCTCTCCTCCACGGAGATCACCGAATTGGCGATGGTGGGATGGAGCGCCGGAATCGGCCTTTGGGCTCAGCTTATCGGCGGCCTCTTTACCGTTCTTGCCATGCTGACGACCTATTGGTCTTTGTCCCTCGCCCTGGGCGGCATCGTTGACGACATGCTGCACACCGGCACAAAGATCAGCTGGCTTTTGGCTACCCTGCCGTCCCTGATTCTGGTGCTGTTTGATGCAGCCGGTTTTCTGGATCTTATGCGGACTGCCGGCGGCCTTATCGCCATCATCATCGCCGTCATGGTGGTTCCCGCCTATCACAATGCAAGGCGGGATGTGCCTGAAAACAATCTGCTCAGGCGCAGCGGGCTTCCCCTTGAAATTGTGATCGTGATTGCCTATATCCTGATGGCTGTGGGAAGTGTGGTCCCGGTATGAAGCAGACGCTGTTTACCAACGCTCACATTCACACCGGCCGGACTGAGGCGGAGGTATTTTCGGCCATGCTGGTGGAAAAGGGCCTTATCCGGGCGCTGTACTCCGCCGAAGAAGCCGCGGACTATGCCGGGAAAGCCAAAGTTGTGGATCTTCAGGGCAGACATGTCTATCCCTGCCTGATCGATGCCCATGTGCACATGCTGCTGACCATTGCGGTAATGGCCATGGGCTTCAATCTCTGTCAGATCACTGCCGGGGGCGTGGAGCCAAACACTATGAAAGGCGTGGAGAATCGTCTGCGCAATTATGTTTCAGGGCAAAAGCCGGACGCTGTTATCGCCTGCAATAATTACATTATGACAGCCATCGACGAACATCGTATGCCCAGCAGAGAAGAGCTGGACGAATGGGGCGGCGGACGGCCTGTCGTCATATACAACATCGACGGGCACAGCACTTCCCTCTCTACCAAAATGCTGGAGCTTGTGGGCATCTCCCCCGAAGGACACAGCGGTATATTGCAGGGGGAAGAGAACGAGCGGGCCCAGGGCCGCATTATAGACACGGTCAGTTCAATGATCACGCTGCCGGTCCTGGCAAAGGGAATTGCCGAATTTCAGAATACCTGCGCCTCTTACGGCATCGGTGTGGTGGGCGCATTGGAGGGAAACGGCGATTCGCCCAGAGATCCCACCACCCGGCTGATCGCCGGACTGGCAAGGCACTTTGATGTGGGCGTCCGGCTGTACCTGCAATATGTGGATCTGGATCGGGTCAGACCCTATCGCAAATGGATGAGCCGTCCGAGAGTCGGCGGCTGCGGCGACTGGGAAATGGACGGCTCCGTCGGCTCCCACAGCGCGGCCTTTCCTCTCCCCTTTTCCGACAACGGAAAGACTGCCCCCTGTTATTATACCCAGGACTTTGTGGATCGGCTTGTTTCGGATGCGGACAAGGCCGGTTATCAGATGGCAAGCCACGCCATCGGAGAAGCTGCCGTTGAACGGATCCTTCTCGCCCTTGAACAGTGCCAGTCTCCTCGCATGCACCGGATCGAGCACTGCGAATTTACCAGTGACGAGAGCTTCCGTACACTGTGCAAGGGCAAGTATGCGGTGATGATGCAGCCGGGCTATTCCTGGATCGACAAACGGTATCTGCACACCTACGAACAGTATCTGCCTGCGGAAATCCTGCAGAAAATGCGTCTTAAATCCCTGGTGGATGCAGGGGTCTGTGTATGCGGATCATCCGATTCTCCCGTACAGGATATGGACCCCTATCTGCAGATGCTGGGAATGGTGCAGTTCTATCATGAAGAGGAATCCCTTTCCCCCTGCCAGGCCTTCCGATGCTATACCGCAAACGCGGCAAAGAGCATTGAGGAAGAAGCTGTCCGGGGCACGCTGGAAGTGGGGAAAGCGGCGGACTTTTTCACCGCAGACCGGGATTTTTTCACCCTTTCACCCCGGGAGATCGTGGATTTCCGGCCCATTGAGACTTGGTATGGTGGGAAAAAATACCGGCGGAAAAAGGGCACTGTCCCGGAGCTTCTGGCCATGCTGCTGAAAAAACCGAGGAAAATATAGATGATATAAGCCTAAAAAACATTCAGCCGGTTCGAAAAATGAACCGGCTGAATGTTTTTTATGCCTTGGGAAAACGCACCGTAATGCTGGTCCCCTTCCCTGCCGTGCTTTGCAGGTCGATCTTTGCGTTATGCACCATGGCGGAATGCTTGACGATGGACAATCCCAGACCTGTGCCGCCAACCTCCTTGGAGTGGCTCTTATCCACCCGGTAAAAGCGTTCAAAAACCCTGCTCTGGTGTTCCGGCGGGATCCCGATCCCCGTGTCAGACACGTTGAGGACGGAATACTCCCCTTCACAGCTGACGCTAAGCTTTACACTGCCGTTTTCTCTGTTGTATTTAATGGCATTATCGCAGAGATTATAGACCATTCCGCTTACAAGCTGCCTCACGCCCCACACATAGGCCGGTCCGCCGCAAAGCTCCAGCGAAACCTTGTTCTCCTTCGCCTCGTTTCCAAGACTGTCTATCACGGAGCCGGACAGAGCATAGAGATCGATTCTCTCCCGCTGCATATCCTCCGCCCCTTCGTCCAGGCGGGAAAGATGGATAATATCCTCAACAAGATGGATCAGGCGCTGTGCTTCGGAATAGATCTGTCCCGCAAAGCGGGCTGTATCCTCCGGCCTGACCATGCCGTTTTTCATCAGCTCCGCGCAGCCGGAAATACTGTGCAACGGGGTTTTCAGCTCGTGGGATACATTGGCGGTAAACTCCCGCCGGAGCTGCTCGGCATTTTCCCGCTCGGTTATATCAAAAAGCAGCAGGGCCACGCCCCGGGTATTTCCTCCGCCAATAATGGGGCTTGCATCAAGCTGATACTCTCTCCCGGAAAGGCAAAGCTTTGTCTCCGAACGATTACCTTCTTTTGCCTGTTCAAGGAGCTTCTGCATTTCCAGGGAACGGTTCACCGTAAGAATATCCTCACCCACGCAGCTCTTGTCTGCGCCAAGGATGTTAAGCGCGGCGTTATTGATGCTGAGGATCGTGCCTCCGGCATTGAGCAGTACAAGGCCCTCGCTCATGTTGCTGGTGACTGCCAGAAACTCATCCTGTTTCTGCCTGAGTTCCAACGCCTGGCCTTTCAGCTGCCGCTGCTGGCTGTCGATCCGGCGGAGCAGCGGAGAGAGCTCGTCAAAGCCCTCGTTATTCAGCGGTTCATCCAGATTCAGTTCATTCAGGGGCCTGACCACCGACTTTGACACACTGGAAGAGAGAACAAGGGCCAGGATCACCGCCACCAGAGACACCAGCAGCACCGGCTGTATCATGCCCAGCACAATAGTCAGCACGCTGTTCTGGGTTATGGAAAGGCGGATGACCGAGCCGTCGTTCAGGCGCTGGGCGGAATACAGCAGCCGCTCCATCAACGTGCTTGAATATCTGCTGCTGTGGCCATAGCCGCTGGCGATAGCTTGTTTTACCTCTTCCCGATCCAGGTGGTTTTCCATGACATCCGCATCGCTTGTGCTGTCAAAAAGGACGGTTCCGTCCGCTCCTATCCAGGTAATGCGGTAGCTTTGGGTGTCAAGGCCGTCAAAATAGTCCGTGCCGTTTTCCTCCACGCCTCTTGCGGCAAGGCCGGCCTCAATTCTCAGCTGGTCCAGCTGCACCCGGGAGAAATAATCATAGAGTATGCCCATGATCAGCGTGACAGAGGCCAGAAACACAGCAAGGGAAACCAGGCAGATGGCGCGAAATATTCTTTTTGTCATCTCAAATCCCCCTTATCTTCCCTCGGGCGGCTCAGTCCGGCACGCCTTCATGCCGTCCGGTGATGGAAAACAGCACCCATTTCGCAATATTCACCGCATGGTCACCGATCCGTTCGAAATACTTTGCGATCATCAGCAGATCCAGTGTCTGTTCCCCGTCTGTTCCGGGCTTGCTGAAAAGCTCGATCAGCGCCAGCTTGATCTTGTCGAAATAGTCGTCCACCACATCATCATAGACCATCACGGATTTTGCCACAGCGGCGTCCTTTTTCACAAAGGCGTCGATGCTGTCTGTCACCATTTTGATCACTGAAAGGGCCATGTCGTGGATATATTTGGTGTCCCCGCCTGCGGAAATGTTGGCCAGGGAGATGATCTCCGCAATGTCTGAGGACTGATGGCCGATGCGCTCCATATCCGTCACCATTTTCAGTGCGGAGGAGATAACGCGCAGATCCTTTGCCACCGGCTGCTGCTGCAAAAGCAGCTTGAGGCACATGGATTCAATGTCTCTCTCCTTCCGCTCGATCTGGGCAGAGAGCTCCGGGACCTTCCTTGCCAGCTCCGTGTCTCCGTCAAGCAGCGCTTTGGCGGACATGGCAATGGCGTTTTCACAGAGGGAGCCCATACTGATCATTTCCCTGTTCAGCTCGGTAAGCTGCTTGTCAAATCCCGATCTCATCAACCAAACCTCCCTGTTATATAGTCTTCCGTCTTCTTATTCTGCGGCATGGAGAACAGCTTCTCCGTGTCATCGTACTCAATAAGTTCACCCAAAAGGAAGAAGGCGGTTTTATCCGAAATACGCACAGCCTGCTGCATGTTATGGGTAACGATGACGATAGTATACTGCTTTTTCAGTTCCTCCGCAAGCTCTTCTATCCTTGCGGTGGAAATAGGGTCAAGAGCGGATGTGGGCTCATCCATGAGCAATACCTTTGGCCCCACAGCCAGCGCCCGGGCGATGCACAGTCTCTGCTGTTGGCCGCCGGAAAGCCCAAGCGCGGATTTTTTCAGCCTGTCCTTCAGCTCATCCCAGATCGCCGCACCCCGCAGCGACTGCTCCACAATCTCGTCCAGTTTGGCCTTGGATCTGACGCCGTGGGTACGCGGTCCGTAGGCAACATTGTCATAAACGCTCATGGGAAAAGGATTTGGTTTTTGAAAAACCATACCGATATCGCGCCGCAAAAGGTTTACGTCCACAGACGGCGCGAAAATGTCCTGCCCCTGGTATTTTACCGTCCCGGTAATCTTTACGCCCTGAACAAGGTCGTTCATCCGGTTCAGGGTTTTCAGAAAAGTGGATTTGCCGCAGCCGGAGGGTCCGATCAGGGCAGTAATGCTGTTTTCCGGGATCTCCATGCTGATGCCTTTCAGCGCCTGGGTTTCACTGTACCACAGGCAAAGGTTTTCTGTTGTAATGATATTGCTCATGAGTCTCTCCGTTTTTTGAAAAATTTACCCGTAAACTGGGCTGCCAGATTGATAAGAAGCGTCAGGACCATCAGGATCGCCGCAATGGCAAAAGCCACTTCAAACTCGCCCTGCTCTTTTGCATACACATACAGTGCAACCGTCAGCGTGGCGCCGGCGCTGGTAAGCCCGTCAAAAAAGCCGTTCAATGCATGGGCAAAACCGGCGGTAAACAGCAGCGCCGCGGACTCGCCCAGGATCCTGCCCATAGACAGGATGCAGCCGGTCACGATACCGTCCACGCAGCTCGGCAGTACCACAGTATAGATAACGCGCCACTTTCCTGCGCCCAGACCGAAGGCGCCCTCACGGTAGCTCTGGGGCACGGCTTTCAGACTCTCCTGGGTAGTGCGCATGACCGTGGGCAGATTCATGATCACAAGGGTCAGCGCGCCGGCAAGCAGTGAAGTCTGGAATCCAAGGAATTGGCAAAAGAAGAGCATACCCACAAGGCCGTAAATAACCGAAGGAATGCCGGAAAGGGTCTCTGCTGCATACTCGATCACGCCAACCAGCTTTTTGTTTTCCGCATATTCCGTCAGGTAGATCGCCGCGCCAACCCCCAAGGGAAGCACCACCACAAGGCAGGCAATAATGATATAGATCGTATTCAATATATCCGGCAGGATACCAATGCTGTTGGCAAGATAACTGGGCTTGGTGCTGAGGAGCTTCCAGGTGATGTTGGGAATTCCTTTTATCAACACATAGCCGATGATCGCAATTACCAGCGCGCAGGTAACAAAGACGGAAAAAAACATCAGTCCCTGCATGATTCCGCCGTAGATTTTCCGTCTGAGCGGATAGTTTTCTTTTGACACGCTCAGCCCTCCTTCTTATGCTTCAGAATCAGGTTCAGCCCTGCGTTGATCAGCATAATAAACAGAAACAGAACCAGTGCGATGGAGAACAAAGCCTGCCGGTGAAGTCCCGAAGAGTATGCCATCTCACTGGCGACGGCAGTCGTAAGAAAACGCACGCTTTGAAACAGAGAAGGCATATTGGTGGCGTTGCCGGAGACCATCATCACCGCCATTGCCTCGCCCAGCGCGCGGCCCACACCCAAAACAACAGCGGTGGCAATGCCGCTTTTCGCAGCGGGGACTGAGACGCGCATGTACGTCTCGATCTGCGTGGCGCCCAGGGCGAGAGAGCCTTCCTCGTACTCTCTGGGCACTGCCTCAAGAGAAGTCATGGATACATTGATTATGGAAGGAAGCACCATAACAGACAGGACGATGATGGCCGCAAGCAGACTTGACCCATCCGGCACATGGAATAATTTCCTTATTGCCGGAACAAGGATCAGCATACCCACAAGGCCATAGACCACGGATGGGATGCCGGCCAGCAGACTGACGGCACTGCTTACCACGCTCTTTACCTTCCGCGGCGCCAGCTTTGCAAGGTAGACAGCGGTAAAAAAGCCGATGGGAACGCCGATCAGCAGCGCCCCTGCCGTACCGTAAACGCTGGAAAGAACAAAGGGCAGAATACCGTAAGCCGGTTCCGCGTAGGTCGGCGCCCACTTTGCGCCGAAAAGGAAATTCACTATTCCGATTTTGTTAATGGCGGGAATTCCCGCGACAAGGAGATATATGCTGATCAGGAGAACACAAAGCACAGTAATCATTCCCAAAAGGAAAAAGATGCCGTGTACGATGTCCTCAATGATTTTCTTTCGGTTTTTTGTTTTATTCATCATTATTTTAAAAATGTAAAACGCGGCACTTTCAGGTTGAAAGTGCCGGTTTGATTATTCTTTCTGTCAGTTTACGGCAACTGCTCCGGCGTCTGCGATAATGGAAGCGGCGTCTGCGGAGGTGATGTAGTCAAAGAAGGCCTGAGCTGCGGGAGAAAGCTCCTCACCCTCGCGGGTTACCAGAACGAAGGGGCGCTGTACCAGATAGCTGCCGTCCTTAACGGTCTCCTCGGAGGGAGCAACACCTTCAACAACGAGAGCCTTAACCGTGTCGCCGATAGAGGCAAGAGAGGCATAACCGATGGCGTCGGGGTTCTGGGCAACGGAGGTGATCACGTCGCCGGTGCTGGTCAGCTCCTGGCGGTAAACGCAGGCATCAGCGGTTTTGGTGATGCTTTCAAAGCCGTCTCTGGTGCCGCTGCCGGCTTCACGGCCGATCACAACGATCTCGGCGTCATTTCCGCCAAGCTCACTCCAGTTGGTAATCTCACCGGTGTAGATCTTAGCAATCTGCTCAAGGCTCAGTTCGCCGACAGGGTTTTCGGGGTTGACGATAACGGCAATGCCGTCAAGGGCCAGCACGGTAGCCTTAAGTCCGCTGGCTGCTTCCTCGTCCTTCAGGTTGCGGCTGGAAAGGCCGATATCGCAGCGGCCTTCGGTCACGGCGGTGATGCCGCTGCCGGAACCGGTGGGGTTATAGGTGAAGTTTACATCAGGGTTTGCTTCGGTAAAGGCCTCGCCCAGTGCGCCAATGACCTTTTCCATGGAGGTGGAGCCGTCGGTGGAAACAGAGCCGCTGAGCTTTTCTGCCGGTGCGGCGCTTTCCGCTGCGGCAGGCGCTTCGGAAGGCGCGGTGGAGGCTGCGGGTGCAGCAGCGTTGTTTCCGCAGCCGGAAAGAACCGCTGCCAGCATTACTGCCGTAAGGATAATACCCATAATACGCTTTTTCATTTTGTATATCTCCTTCGATACATTCTTATAATCATTTCCGATTACGCTTTTGATGATAGCGCATCAAGGTAAGCTCCAATATCGTGATGATGTAAAAACCATGTAAACCTGCGTTTGAAGGAAATCGTTTCAAATCTTGAAAAAAATGCTTGAATTGTGGGGGGCTATATGGTATACTTTCCAATGCTGTTAATTCGTAAAATATCGAAAGGATTGAAATAAATGTCTGTACTCACTATCATTCTCACTGTTCTTCAGCTTCTCTCCGGTCTGGCCGTCACTGTCGTCGTTCTGATGCAGAGCGGCAAGAGCGCAGGACTTTCCGGCGCCATCTCCGGCGGTGCAGAGACCTTCCTGTCCAAAGGTAAGGCCAAGACCTGGGACGCAAAGCTGGCCAAGGCCACAAAGTGGTTCGCCCTGGCTTTCGTTCTGCTGACTCTGCTGCTGAACCTGATCTGAATAATTATAAAACCGTGAAATGCTCCCCCTGCGAGAGACAGTGAAAATTGTCCGGGTCAGGGGGAGCATTTCCTTGCGTTCTGGTACTTACAGCTTGATTATATTCCAGAGTAAATTATTCTGTTTATCTCTTATTTTTCGTATTCACGGCGATATTTTTTTACCTGTTCCATAAATGCTTTGACACGCAACAGGTCAACGTGATTTTCGAACTTCCCTTCTTCTTTAAATGTAGTACCCACGGTTGCTCCATCTGATGTCTTTAACTTTTCAATAATATTGTCAGTACGGCAGCCAGTACCGGTAAAAACAGGGACACCGTTTGTAACTTTTCTGATTTGCCCAATGACATTTGACTCTGGCTCTTGTCCAGCGTGGAACCCCATAAGAAGGAATGCATCCGGTTTACAGGAAAAAATCGTTGATCTTGCAATTGCGGTAAGCTCGCGCTTCACAATATATTCATCTGCCTCGTTATTGATGAAATAGAGCAGCTTGCAGTCATCAAGGCCAAGTGCTTTTTTTCTGCGAAGGACGGTTGCTATATCGGGTACGATTATCCCACAGTCGCCGGCATACACGCCGGTAAAAAGACCACGGACAAAATTTGCTGAAACAGCGGCTGCCAGTTCTATGGACGCAAGCACATCAGACTCGCAATCAACCCCGAAGGGCACGCTTATTTCGCTCTTCAATTCGCCAATTACTCTCGCCATTGCGCAAGGACCGATCATATCAACTTTGGTCTGATAAGGCAGAGAGAACTCATTCGAAAAAAGGATGCCGTCGACGCCTCCATCCTGGAGCGCGTGCAGATCCTTTCTGGCCTCTTCTACCGTTTTTTCCATGCTGTCTCCCTGACGGAAAAGCGGATCCCCAGGAAAGGCATTCAGATGAAGCAGCGCGATTATCGGTTTTTCTACGCCGAACATTTCTCTGCACCAATTCATAATCTTGTCTCCTCTTTTACATGCATACGCATGGTTTTATTTCGGGCCTTTCAGCTTCATTCCCGCCGGCTGAGAGGTCCTTTTTGTTCAGGCTTCATACACGATTTTTCCGTCCATCATGGTAAGAAGAACTCTGCACTGCGGAATTTGCCCGGGAGGAACGCGAAAAAGATCACGGTCAAGAACGATCAAATCCGCAAATTTACCCGGGCTGAGTGTGCCAATTTCCTTCTCTCTGTTTGTGGAGTATGCTCCTCCATAAGTATAGGCCCGAAGAGTCTCTCCGATCGTGACGGCTTCCTCTGGATTTATCCCCGTCGGTTTTCCGTCATATCCTACTCTTGTTACCGCGTAAAAGATGGATGCAAAAGGATCATAATCAACGACCGGATAATCTGTACCGAATGCCAATGTAGCTCCTGCATCCAGAAAAGATCGGAACGGCCACTCCCACCGGCATCTCGCTTCCCCTATACGACTGATTTTTTCATTATTTTCAAGGGGCAGATGCCGCGGCTGCATGGAGGGCACGATATTCATTTTTGCAAAGCGTGGTATATCATCAGGATGAATGTTTTCAATATGCTCTATGGCATTTCTAAGTTTACTCGTATCATTGACTTCTGCTGATTTTTCAAAGCAGTCAAGTGCAAGCTGCACCGAACCATCCGCAATACAATGCAAACGCACGCCAAATCCGTGACGGTTTGCTGAAAGAACCGCTTTTTCATAAAACTCTCTCGGATTCAACGTAGCTCCCCGTGTTTCGGGCTTGTCCGCATACGGTTCAAGAAGGAAGCCGGTATAGGTAGATGTGACCCCATCCACCATTCCTTTTGCGCCGATCACACAAAGCCGTTCAGAATGAAAACGCCGGCAGAGTTGATGCAATTCCCGCTGCTCTTCATCATCCTTCAATCCGGGATAAAGATATATGCGCATTGTAAGATCCCCGCTTTTTTCAATACGTTCCAGCGCGTCATAATTCATTCCGGGCAGAACTCCGGACATTTCACAGAGACTTGTTATGCCAAAACGGTTCATATCTTTTATGAGTTTTCGCTCGACTTCTTCGTCAATTTCCGCATCAGGCTGATTCACCATGGCAGCTCCGAAATGAAACCAGGCATTTTCTCGCAGTACGCCGCTCGGTGAACCATCGGGAAGCTTAACGACATCATTGGTATACTCGGGTAAGGACGGATCAAAGCCGTAGTTTTCAGTAAGTTCTTTCAATGCTTTGCTGTTTACCCAACCGGTATGAGCATCTGCGGCAGCTAAATACACCGGTTTATCCGGTACGGCATTATCCAACGTAAATTTTGTTGGCAGAGCCGCGTCACCCCAGCACGCGGGAAACCAACCTTGTCCAATAATACGCTTCAGATCTGGATGCTTTTGGGCAAAGTTATGCACCATTTCCGCACATTCTTGCTCGGATTTTGAGTCAAACAGATCATTGAGAAAATACGAGCTGGAGAAAAGCGCACCAGCGGGAAAATGCGCATGGGCCTCTACGAAGCCAGGCATAATCAGGCGATCGCCATAATCACGGATCTCTGTGTTGGAACAAATAAAGGCATCAAGCTCTGCCCTGGTACCCACAGACAGGATCCTGTTCGCTTTTATTGCTACTCCACCTGAAAATGTATTCTCATTTTCGGCAGTAAATATGGAGTCAGAATACAAAACATAATCTGCTTTATTCATTTTTACCTCACAATTTTCCCTATCACGTTACATCTGCTGTATAAAACCAGCAATAAGAAATGCTGCAATCGTCAGAAAATATGATACAAGCGCATACGGGAGCGTTGCTTTTGTCTGATAAATTGGCTTAATATCCACCGCTCTTGAAGCAATTAAGACCGCATCGCCTGCGACATAGGTTGTACTGCCTGCTGTTGCAGCACAGACGAGAGCCATACACGATAAAAGAGGATCGATGCCAAGGGCCTTCGCAATAGGTACAACAATCGGCATAAAGAGCATTGAACCATCCCAGAAGCCGCCGGCAGAAAAGGTGTATGCAGCGCAGAAAGCAAAAACAAGGGCCGGAAAAGTAAAGGAAGCATTTTCAAAAACGGGTGTTATCACAGCAACAATGAATTCAGCAAGGCCTGTGGCTTTATTGATCTCAACAAGCCCCAAAGCCACAGCAATCACGCAGCAAACCTGAACATTTCCAGCAATTCCTTCAAAAGCAGCATCGAAGATTTTCCAGATACTAAGCTTCCTGCTGACAAGCAGCATTAGGGCTGTCACGAAAATTGCTCCCAAACAGCCTACAAGAACATCATTCGTTATGATGGTTAAGGCTGTAATAACAATCATCGGTATGAGAAAAAATATTGGATTGGCCTTTTCCTGACTGCCCGGGCTTTCCGGGTCTGCCTTGATTTCTTTCTCATCCGCGCTGCGCTCCGCTGTACATACGATCCCTGTTCCTTTTGCATATTGGTCATCTTTTTTACTTATTCCCAAAAGCGGAAAGACACCAAAAATAACAAGCAGGCATATGATCAGACTGATCCATGCGTAAAACAAATACGGTATACCCGCAAGATATGCCCCGAATCCACTGCCGTTCACAACGATTCCATAGTCTTCAAATAACCCGCTGTAAAACACCGCCCATGTTGAAATCGGGATCAGAACACATACCGGTGCCGCTGTGCAGTTAACAACAAAGCCGAATAGAGTACGCGGTACCTTATGCCTGTCGCAAATACGCTTCATAGAAGCCGCCACTGCCATGTTGTTGAGATAATCGTCAACACAAATGATCCAGCCAAGCAGATAGGTCAGGAGCAAAGCTTTCTTTCTTGAGTTTGCAAATTTCCCCAGCCAGTGCGCAAAATATAGGGCGTAATCCGATACGATAAGCAGCCTTATCAGTATTCCAAACAAAGCCAGCAGCATAAAAAGATATCCCACAGTACCGCCCATAAACGCCAGTTGTATTTTCTCTATCCATACGGCAGGAAAATTAATGCCGCCGATAAGTATTGCACCAACCAACGAAGCGGCCGTTAGCGCCAGCAAAGTTCTTCTGGTCGTAAAAACCAGCACAAGCAAAACAATGATCGGAAGCAGCGACAACACACCAAGATTCATTTAACAACCCCTCTGTCATCTTTTTAAGTCTTTTTAAGTCTTTTTAAGTCTTTATTGGTAGAATTCTTTTTCAAATCAGGTAAAAATGCTTCATCGCGTGGAAAACACCTTCTTCTTCTACGGTAAGCGTACACCAGTCTGCTGCGCATTTGACTTCCTCCGGCGAATCCCCCATTGCGATGCTTACATCCACGCTCTTCAACATTTCAAGATCATTTTGACTGTCACCTATTGCGTAACTTCGCATCCCATTGAATTCCGGAAGTGAGAGTACAAGTGAGATCCCACTTGCTTTATTTACCCCGTGAAGCCTCGTCTGTCCGTTTTGCGGAGAATACTCAACAAGATCTGAATGCTCTTCAATCAATGTTTTAAGATTCCCCAGAGAATCCACGCTTTTATACTCCATATCAAGCGAAGAAATGTGGGCCAAAACCTCATTTCTGTACAGATCGTCAAGCCTACGCACAACGCCGGTTTCAAGCTGAGAGGGTACCATGTACTCAGTACGCAACACCTCATTTTTTCCCAGGATGAGCGCCGGTATCTTTTGATCAATAAGGGCTTTAACTGTTTTCAGAAGCATGTCACGCGGGATAAAACGATGCCTCAACTCATGATTGCCTACACAGACGATGGCGCCCATGCAGGAGATAACGCCGTCAAAGCCAAGGGAGTAGATGTCTTTGGATATATCTGCCGGCGACCTTCCCGTACACAGGAAAAGCTTATGTCCGCCTTTATGCAGCTGGGCAAAGCACTCCCTTGTCTTTAATGTTACTGTTTCTTCATACCGGCACAGCGTCCCGTCGATATCAAAAAAAATGGCCGAAGGCGGTGCCATATCATGATAATTTTCCATTATAGTCTGATACCTCGTGCATGATAGGCTTAAGCGCCGAATAAAGCCTGCCATACCATTCCAGATATTGCTTATATCTTTCATGATTATCCATATCCGGGTTAAACTCGCTCCCGCTTCGTATATAGCTTTCCAGCGAGGCACAGCTTCCGATCGCGCCGGCACCAACCGCCGCGATCATGGCATCACCATAGGATGATCCTATGGTAACTGCGGCAGTTTTAACCGTAAAGCCAGTCACATCCGATATGATCTGAAGCCACTCGTGGTTTTGTGCACCGCCACCCACACACATGAAATTTCTGATCTCCAGTCCGTGCTCATTCAGAATTTGAATATGCTGGGCTATGGAATAGGCCACCCCTTCAAGCGCCGCCTTATACAAATGTGCGCGAGTGTGGCTTTGGAGCAGGCCAAAAAACACGCCTCTCGCTTTTGGATCATTGATTGGTGTGCGCTCTCCGGCAAAATACGGTAAAACAATGATACCATCGGAGCCGGCAGGTATTTCCCTGGCGCACTGGGCCATTCTGGCAAAGGCGTTTTCCCCTGTTTTCGCTTGCGCGGCGAGGTAATCCACAAATATATTGTCACGTAGCCATTTTGTCAGCGCGCCTGCCGTGTTTGTCCCGCCATCCTGACAAAAGGTTCCCGGGATAAGATAGTCCTCTGACCATATCCGCTCATCATCGATCATACGGTCGCTGCAATATATAATATAGCAAGTCGATCCCAGCTGCACCATCAGATCCCCGGGCTGCAGAACCCCTGTGCTTATGGCTTCTGCGCCTGAGTCATCCGTCCCCGTAACAACGAGAGTCCCCGGTAAGAGCCCGGTTTGAGACGCCGCAATCTCAGTAACCGTACCAACCACTTCATGCATTTCATGGCCCTCGGCAAGCTGATCGGCCCTGCAATACAGCTCTTCGGCGATTCCGGCGTCAACAGACAAGTCCGTACGGTAACAAGGCGCGAAAGAAGAGACCGCAAGATAACGGTCGATGACAAAGCGACCTGTCAGTTTAGCGGTAAGGTAAGAAGAGGCCGTAAGAAATTTATATGCTTTTTCATGTATCTCCGGCTCGTTGTTTTTTATCCAGAGAATCTTTGGCATACAATCAGACGAGCAGAGCGGTCTATCCCCAAACAAGGAATACATTCTTTCCGGTCCGTAGTATTCCGTAATCTGATCGATTTCCCTGGTTGCTCTTGCGTCAATGCCGTAGAGAATCGCTTTGCGAAGCGGAACGCAATTTTCATCAACAGGAACAACATCTGCACTGAGCGCGCTTGCGCCTACGGCTTTGATCATTTCAGGATGTATCCCAGAGCGCCCGATCAGTTCATTTGACAGCTTGCAGAAATCGCCCCACCACACTTTTTCTGCATCATGTTCATAATAATTCGGTTTTGGATTTTCCAACTCATGTGAGGTCACAGCCGAGCAGATGACCTGGCAGCAGCTATCGATGATGACCCCCTTGGACTCGTTTGTCCCGATATCGATTCCCATAAAAAAATCTGGCATTTCCGAACCTCCTTTTCTGCATGCTCAAAGCCGGTTCACAGAGTGAGGATGCTATTTATTTTTTGCTCCATATCAGCCGCCTCTTTCGCTTCAAGTTTTCCAAAACGATAGTGAAATGCCGTCTCTTGTCCGCCGCAAAGGCACTTTTGCAGCCCATGATTGACCGCGTAGGCTCGCCCCATATGGTTTCCGGTCGTTGGCAGAGCAAATCCGCAGGACATTTCGTCACCGGTCCAACTAAACCAACGCAGTCCATTGTTCAAAATTTTTGTTTCAAAACCTACATAACATGCGCTCGCATCCGGGCGGATCATCATAGAGTGTGCCCATCCGCTTTCATCAGCGTTATAGTGGATACAAACGCATAGTTCGGGATTGTAGCACTGGTCCCTGAAGCTGAGAACATCGCCCAGATCCGGCTTTTCCGCAAGGCTTAAAGTATACTCACGCAAGCGCTTTGAATCTGCATCATTGAGCATATCTCCAGAGTCCGTCTCGAATACCTCAATATGCGCTTTGTCTTTAGGTGCGCTGTAAACCAGTCTTGCCCCGTCAACAGGCCTCCAGTTGATATGGGACATATACATATAGCGAAAAAGCGTACTGCGCAAATTTCTGATATTGCATGTCATGTCAAGCAGCTTCTTTCCTGCATGGAGTCTGAGCGCAGGGCAAAAAGTATAGCTTGTATCAATGGAAAGCTTATACAGGTATTCGCCTTTGACTTCGATGTATTCTCCCTCTTCATCACTTCCGAGAATGATCGAAATGTTCCTGTACCTGGCATGAGGAAGCTCTCCGTGCATAGGATGCGCATCTTCCTCACTGGGATTTCCCATTGCAGTCAACCCGCAATGAATTAGAAAAGCTCCATAGCTTTCGTCGAATACGTTATCTGTTTCTTCCGGAATCTCAAACATGGATTTCATTGTCATGTCTTCATCGTCAATAAAAAGACGCCATATTTGCTGTCCCTGATATGGCAGCAGAATATATCTGACCGGGCCATTGCTTATTTCCAGTGCTTCTACTCCCGTTTCATATTTGAAGCATATTGCAGAAAAGCTGCCGCTGCGAAGCAGACACAACGGTTTCTCTGAAAACATGGAGCGCTCCAGACTAATCTGTACAGTCATTTTTCCTCCTTTTTCCTGATAAAGTGTAAAAACGGCGCAACGCAAGAAAAGCGCTGCGCCGCTCAATCCAACAATTGATGTTTCTCTTTTTACTTCATCACATAATCACACCGCAAACGGTAAACAGGATAGCGGATATGATCCAACATACAATCATTATGCTGTACTGGGCAAAAGTCTGATCATAGAGATCAATAGCGCCGGTTGATGCGCAGGCCAGCATACCGCCGTCCGAGGAGAATGCGACTTCATATCCCCACAGACCAGCGCTGACGAGAGCCGCAATAGCAATGGGAACAGATGCGCCTACATTAACAGCTACGCCCACAACGATGGGCATTGCAATGAGATAAAGCGTGTAGTTAAAGGTAACAAGCATTTCTGTGAGAGAGAACGCGATGAAGATGATCAGGGGCAGGAACGCCGGGGAAACTACGCCGCTGACGAGATCCACAACGTATTCTACAAAGCCCAGGTCTGCCAGCCCATTGCAGATGACAAGGCCAAAAGTACACATCATACACATTGTGGTCATTGAGGCGAGACCTTCTGTAATCGAGTTTGCTGCATCGATGGGCTGGAATACGCCGGTAATCACATAATACACGAAAGTGGTGATCAGTCCCCAGGTCAGACCATAGGTCATATCCCATTCAAAAATAAATCCGAAGACAATTATCGCCAGAACCGGAACGCAGAAATGGCTGAGATTACATTTGGCTCTGGGTTCAGGAGCGGCTTCTGGCTCTTCCGGCTCCTGGAGAACGCCGTCAATGTATCGTGCTTTTGCCTCGGGTATTACTGAACCGCCGTCTTCAACCCTTTTATACGCATTTTTCATCTTGCCAAAGGGTTTGATCAGACCGCCAATGATAAGCCAGCACATCAGCAGGCAAACTATCGGGAAAAAGCAGAAGGGCAGACATTTGGTAATAAAGTACATCAGGCCGGAGCTCTCCCCGATAATATCCAGATCCCACATTTCGATGACTGCCCCGATATAGACAGCCCAGGCGCCGATAGGGAGAATTGTGGAAAGGTTGCAGGAGCTTGCGCGAAGAACATATGCTGTCATTTCACGGGGAACCTTGTATTCATCCGTAAGCGGAGTAATAATGCTTCCGACAACAAGAGTACTGGTATAGTCGTCAACAGCAAGAGGAATACACATAAGAGAGGCTGCAAACAGTGCAAATTTACTTGTTTTGGCCTTCTTCGCAACCCAACGTGCAAAGTAAGTACCCGATCCGCTGATTTTAAACATCATCGTGACAATACCGCCCAGCATGAAGAGCATGAGCACCCACCATCCGTCCGGATCAGTGACATTGGCTATTATGGATTCGACAAAGCCTCCCACAAAGCCAGCGCGATATTTCAGGAACACAGTCAACATAGCCGTCCAGAAAAAGCCTTCAACTATTCTGTGCGTTGCAACAATGAAAACAAATATTGCAACAGGCGGTATAAAGGTCCAGGCCATGTAGTTTTCGCCCTCTTCCAGGACAGGGCAGAACAGCGCTATGACTGCGAAGCAGATGGCGACGAATGAATAACTGATGAGATTTCTTTTCATCTCGCTTGTCCATTTTTTCGGGGTTTTCTCCATCTTTTTTTCCTCCTTTTTGCTTGATTTCTTTGTTTATATTTAACCCTGCTTTAGCCCGACGTTCTCAAGAGCCTGACGCACAGCTCTGATCGCGCGCTGGTTAAACAGGATCGGTTCCGTACGGTATTCGTCGAAAAGTTCTATGGAGCAGTAGCCGTCATAGCCGTAGCTGTCAAGCATACTGAGGACCTCTTCAACAGGGAGCTCACCGTCGCCCAGAATAAGATGATCCTCTACATCTTTTTTGCAGTCGACAAGATGGACATGCACAAGATCCTTTCCCAGCCGTTCAAAATAGTTGGAAGAAGGCTCTCCAACAGTCAGCGGCGCAGCCAAATCCAGCATGGCCTTTACTTTGGGGCTGTTGATTTCCTTAAGCGCCCGGACAACATCGTCAGAACGGATCAGAATATTTCCTTCCCACGGAGTTACTGTTTCAAGAATCATGGTAACACCATCCACAGACTCGGAGTAGGCCGCCAGCTCTTTCATATACTTGATGAACTGCGCCCAGTCTTCATCAGTGGTATACTCATAGCTGCATTGAAGTGCCGCCATAACCATATACGGGCAATGAATCGCTTTGCATAGATCAATACACTGGCGAAAATACTCCATGCTCTCCTCAATCCATCGCTCATCCCGCCAAAGCAGACATGCCATGTCGGGTTCAAAAGACACAATTGGAAGCTTGTACTTTGCAGACAGATCGTTTATTTTCTGAATATCCTCAGGCCGCATATCCGGTGCGTAAGCATGCGGACGTCCGCCCCATATTTCTATTCCGTCATAGCCAAACTTTGAGGCAATCTCAAAGCTCTTTTCAATCGGCCACCTATGCAGGCTGTTCGTGAAAAAAGAAATCTTCATTTTTTCTCCTTTTCTTTTTATACTGTATCTGCTTCTGCCTTTTCTCGCGGCGTTATGGATATCTTTTCAGCACCTCGTTCATTTCTTCGATTGTGAGGTAACGTTCGATCGGGCCGTCCTTACTGGGCTTCTGAACAAACCAGGCGCAATACTTGTTTGCATATTCCAGCGCCTGCTGTACGCTCTTTCCCCATATCAGGCACTGAACAAATACAGCCAGGAAAGCATCTCCTGCGCCGCTCTCATCCACAAGGTCAACCTTAATGCCGCCGACCTCACCGCAGCCTCTTTCGCCCCATGCTACAGCGCCGTTTCCGCCGAGCGTGATGATTGTATTTTTTACGCAGAACTTTTTGCACAAAGCTTCCGCCGCTTCCTTCCAGCTGCAGATCGACCCGGGTTTTGCGCCGAGCAGCAGCTCTGCCTCTCTGGCATTAACCGCAATTGTATTTACAAAAGGCATTTTCTCCACATAGTCTGGATCATCGAAAGGACTGAGATTCATAAAAACCTTCATCCCCTCTTCCGCGGCGGCACGCGAGCACTCATATGCCACTTCCTTCGGTATTTCCAGACCCGTGATAAGGTATTCCGCACCTTTAAGTGCTTTAATGTGGGGCAGTGTCTCTTCCAGCGTCAGGTCAGAGCCAGGAGAGTCAAAATTGATTATCAGATTCTCACCATTCTCCGCAATAAGAATCAAGCCCAGGCTGGTCTTTATCCCCTCCTGAAGCCAGAAATGCTCCAGATTCACGCCTGCGTCACGCAGCCACTGTTCATTGAGCTCCCCGCCGTCATCCTTGCCGACCTTACCGACGTAGGCGACATCGCCGCCCAGGCGGCCGATCACTATTGCATTATTGACACCTTTGCCGGAATCTTTCGCGTAACGGAGATTGGTCGGTATGGCTGTTTCACCTTTACGCGGGATGCGCTTAACATCACAATACTGTCCTATCCCAGCGCCGTTCAAGCAAACAACTTTTGGTATATGTCCCATTTCTGCCTCCGTTCAATATCTCTTTGTGATCCCGAAGTCCTTGACCATCTGGTCAAACTTCTTCAGCTCATCTTCAGGTATATAAAGCATATGGTCCGGATGACGTGTGCCTTTAACATCAATACATGCCGTATATTTCATTGCGTAGATATACGCAGCAGAATCAGGAAACTGCTGCATAAAAGTACGCAGCTTGAGCACAATTCGCTGTGCCTGCCATGCTTTTTCATATTCTCCCGCAACAAAATAGTCGTATATGTCTTTCATCTGATCCAGGAAGGGAACGCTCATAAAGCTGACAGATGCGGAGGCTCCCATTGCCATGTGAGTGAAAAGCGTGGCGTCTGAACCGGAAATGATGCTGAAATCCTCCTTAAGGTCATCGAGTTCATCAATGCACTTGTTGAGGTGGATGATGTCACGGGTCGCATCCTTATAGCCGCGGAGGTTTGGATATTCGTGCGCAAGGCGCCCAAGCATCTCAGGCGCTACGAGTTCATTCATCTCGCGGCAGTTAAACAAAATTGTCGGAATATCCGTGGCAGCAAGCTGCGCCGACAGATACTGGTGTGCCGCTTCCTGTGTCAGGGTATAAAAAGGAGGCAGCGAAATAGATAAGGCTTTCACATCGAGCTTCCGGTATTCCTCAACAAGCCACATCGCGTCATGGAGACAATTGGCCAGAACAACCGCAACTACCATGCAGTCTGTTCCTTTTACCGCCTCCTGGGCACATTTAACGACCTCAAGCCGTTCTTCAAGGGAAAGAGAATAGGTCTCATCACCAAATCCGTTAACAAAAAGTCCTGATGCTCCGCGCATCGCAAGATTACTAAAAATTTTTGAAGTTGTTCCGAAGTCAATAGATCCATCAGGATTATAAGAGATCATGGGTTCTGAGATAATGCCATTGAAATATTTTGCCATAATTATTCCTTCTTTCTTTATTTAAAACAGAAGCTCTTCTTTACCAAGTGACTTGAATATTTCCGGAATTTTTTCTTTCCAAGGATAATGCTCAAGAGATCCCTGTTTCGTCACCGTATATGCGGCATAAACATTTGCCCACTCCATGGATTCGCGGAGTGTCTTTCCCTTGCTCAGGCAAAAGGTAACAGCCCCAAGGAACCCGTCACCCGCACCGGTTTCATCGACCATATTTACTTTCACGCTCGGGCAGAAGAACGTCCCTTCTTCAGTAACTGCACCTGAGCCCATACCGCCAAGCGTTATGATGACGTTGGAACATTTATATTTTTCCCGTAAGGCCATGCCCAGCTCTTCCCAGCTCATATTTACTTCCGGGTCCAGTTCAAGCAGTTCATAGGACTCTCCCTCGTTTACAACAAGGTAATCTACATAGGGCAGTTCTTCGATTTTCATGCCTACGCGCAGCGGGCTTGGATTCAGTAATGTCACCATCCCCAACTCTTTTCCCGTTTTGCAGGCTTGTAAGCCGGAATTGACATCCTGCGCGAAACCGGAGCTGACAAACTTTGCTCCTGCCATTTTGCGCATACAACGATCCACTTCGTCAGGCTGCACACTGTAGAGATCGTTATCAAAATCCAAGAGCATATTTTCTCCGTTTTCTGCAATGATGCACAGGCCGAGACATGATTCAATTGACGGATCAAGCCAATAGTAAGTGGTGTCCACATTAGACTCGCCCAACCACTTGTACCCAAGTTCTCCTGCCAGATCAACGCCGCATTTTCCGATGAAAGCTACATTTCCGCCCAAACGTCCTATAGCGCATGCAGTATTCGTGCCCTTTCCAGCGTCCATCTCAAAGCGGCGGTTGTATGCAGTGCATGTTTCACCGGGGTTAGGGATACGTTTGACATCGCAATACTCCCCTAAGCCATGCCCGTTGCATACAATAATATCCGGTATTTTCGCCATTATATTACCTCCTTGATAATTCCGTCCGTTACAGGCGGCTGTGCAGTAGCGGGATCGGTAAAGACCAGCACCTCTGGAACATATTCAGGAAACAGTGTTGCAGGGTATTCGACTGTCGGTTCGCTGAACATCAAAACACGAATAGATGTCTGCTTCCAACTCCCTGTAGTTACCATAAAGACAGCCTTTTTTGCCGTAAGCATGGATTTAAAGCCAATGGTAATTGCCATGGGGGGGACGATTTGGACAAAACCGCCAATATCCCTCTCACTCAAAGAAATCAACGTGTCTTCATTAAGATGAACGATTCTGGTTTTTGACTGCGCATATTCTTCGACAGATATACGGTAATAGGGAGAGTTAGGTGCTTCACAAAAGGCAACAAGACCTTTATAACCAAGACCTGCGTATACTGTGTCCACGCCGCCCAATTCTTCAACTTTCCTGTCCAGATAATCGATATCGTTTATATCCGGCCAGATTCGCTGATCCTCCGGCACATTGAGTTCCTCATCAATAATTCCGTAAAAATCATGGAGCATATTCGCCTTCAAACTGAAGTAGTTGTTGATTTCAGGGTAGGGCCTCCCTTGCCAGTCGAGAAAATCATCCATGTGAAAGACCCATACATTCTTTAAACTGATCCGTTCCTTATTGACTCTTTGCGCAAAATATTTATACTGTCCCATAGGGCCGCAGGGCAAAACCCATTTTGTCGGTTTGCCCTCGGCATTGTTTTTGATGACCTCCTCTGCCATCATATTTCCGACGCGCATAGATACTTCCGCTTTCTCCATGATTTTCACTTTGATCTTTGATTCAGGATGGTTTTCAAGTTTTTCAGCGGGAATGCTGCACCATTTGATCATTTTTTCCAGGTCCATGTTTGATGACATAATCTTCCTCCCTTAACAAAAATAGTGATATTGCCTCTCCCCCTCCTCAGAGGGATCTGTGATGACACATAAGGATACTGGCAAAAATCAGCAATATGTTACATAACATATATATCACTTAGCGTATTTATATTACCACATTCTTTTTTTAGCGTCAATAATGATCATCACTGCGGCGTGTATTTTGTCAAATGTGCTAATTTCGTGTCCCGATTTTTAGAATAATTCACGGTTAAAATCTTGTTAATTCAGCAGGCGTTTGATTTTGTGTTGCGAAAAGCTTGAAAATGTTGTAGTATATTCAAGAAAAGCAGAGGAGGTATAAGATGAGTATACCACTTTACGAACAACTCGCAGATACATTGCGTGATAAGATGTATGCTGGAGAATATACTTTTGGGGACCGTCTTCCGTCTGAGCGCGCGCTGGCATCTGAGTTTGGAATAAGCCATCTCACTGTGCGCAGGGCTCTCACTATGCTTGAGGAGGAGGGCCTGATTGTCCGTATACAAGGTAAAGGAACATTTGTCAAATCAACGCGTCTTGCCGTAAATATGCAGGCTATGGGCAGCTTTTCAAGCGTACTTAAAGGGCAAAACACCAATGTAACCAGCAAGGTTTTATATAGTGGGCTGCGCAGGGCACGTTCAAAGTTTTCAAGATTGTTTGGAATCAGTGAGGACAGTCAGGTGTTTGAATGTATTAAGCTCAAAAGCAGTAACGGTATACCTTTGGCTATCGAGCAGACAGCCGTCCCCCTGGAATATGTTCCTGATATTGCTGACTATGATTACAGCGTTTATTCCCTTTATGACGTATACCGGAAAAATAAAATAACCATCGTTCGTGAAGATCAGTATCTTGAGATCGTTAAGGTATATAACCCTATTGCATCCATCCTCGGTAAGGAAGACGGCGACGATGTTTTTCTTCTGAAATCTTCTGCCTTTGACAGTCTTGGCCGTTTAGTGGAAAGTACGAAGATGTATGACAATGATGAACGCCTTATTTTTTATCTTTCAGGCGTCAGTTGTGCACAGGAGGCAAATAAGTGAGCAAATACAGTCAGTTTGTCAGTGACGATATCCGGGAGGATATAGAAGAATATATCTATGTCCATAATCTGAAGCCAGGCGACGCTCTTCCAAGCGAACGTACCTTGTGTGAAATTCTGGGCTGTAATCGTGTTTCACTGCGCCGTGCGCTTGCCCAGCTCGCCGGAGATGGTGTAATTTTCGCCGTTCAGGGCAGCGGAACATTTTTGGCCCCTCCTAAATTTATTGAAGAGTCCTCGAACTTTATCTCTTTCTCATCTTCATGGCAGACTGTCGGCCACAGGGTAACCAGCCGTCAGCTCAGTTTTCTCGAATTGGACGCCAACCTGAAAATTTCCAGAATGCTTGGTATTCCTCTGGGGACAAAAGTTTTTGAGTTAAAAAGACTTCGTCTTATCGACGACGTTCTTATTTCCATCGAGACATCCTATCTGGAAAAAACAAAATGCCCTACCCTGATATCATACAATTTTGATGGGGACGCTTCCCTTTACAAGGTATTGGAGAAGAATTTTGGCCTTCATATTACCCAATTACAGCAAAATATCAGAACAACAAAAATTAGAAGCGATGAGGCGGAACTGCTCTGTGTAGAAAAAGGCACTGCCGCGTTTTATATTTCGGCTGTTGGCCTGGCCGATGACAATGAAATCATTGAGCACAGCCTGACGGTCTCACGCGCCGACAGATATGCCATGCACTATCGGGCCGGATCGCCCTACTAACCGGTTTAAATTCCTCATAAAAGCCAGCAAAAACCTGCTCGGTCAATTTTGAACCGGGCAGGTTTTTATATGCTATTCATTTAAAATATTCGATTCCGTATTGATGAAAGGCAAAACATGCCCTTCTTTCAAGTTCATCAGGATCTTCAAAAAATGGACAAAATTCTCCCAGCGCTTTCGGTTTGGGAGGGTTCAGTGCATCCGGGAAATTTCCTGCATAGGTAAGTCTGGAACTGAGGGCTTCAAATTGTTTTTTGCTGTTTATGCACAAAACCAAGTCGAACACTTGATCTTTGCGGGCGTAAAGGTGGTTGACCAGATAGCCTCCTCTGTTGAGTTCTTCCGTTGTTGACGGCAATGCTGCATCCAACCATAGGATTTTATAGATGACAGGGTAGATTTTTTTGCCGACCGTATCAAATTCTTTCACGCGGATAAGCAAAGATGTATCATCAAGATAAGCATCTTTCGCCTCTTTGCTGCGCATGGGAAAGGCATATACATCGCCCACCGCCCATGTACAGTAATTTTTTATAGGCGCGGGCTTTCTTTCCTTTGGCGCTTGTCTGTATTCCGGGGAAAACAGCTTTGCACAGAGCGTTTTTGCTACAGTTTTGCTCAGTGAGATGTCCGGCTGCATCAAATAATCAAGGCCGGCTTTGGCTTTCTGTGCAACGTCTTCTGTTACCTCTCTGTACCGGCACTGGGCTTCGCCCACAGCAACCCAGAAAACAGCGCCGTCATCCGGGTCATTGATTTCATTTTCGTTTTGAGCACACAATAAGGCAAGGGTTTCTTCTCTGGTTTTTCCGGACTTTCGAAGATCGTAATAATCTTCTTTGATCTCACTGCGGTAGGGGAAATAGGAGAGATTGAGCATAATTTTTTACTCCCAGTTTTTCCACACATCCGGGCAATAGCCAACGGTGGCCTGCTTCCCGTTGCGGACAATGGGTGTTTTGATCAGATAGGGCACTTCATAAAGCTTATCCAGCTTGGCCTCTGTGGAGGCAAGGTACAGGAAGAGAGGATAATCCTCGTCCTCCCGGTTGACCATTGCCTCAAGACCCACGGCATTTTTTACCGAGCTCAGTTCTCCCCTGCTCATGCCGTATTTGATCACGTCCACAAACTGATATTTTATTCTGCGCTCCTTGAAATAGCGCTCGGCCTTTTTTGTGTCAAAGCACTTTGCCTTGCCGAAGATCTGTATATTCATGGTTTATATCTCTGTGATCACGGGCAGGATCATAGGACTTCTTCTGGTAGTCTTATAGAGGTAACCGGAGAGGTTGTTTTTCACCTTGCTCTTTATGGTGGTCCAGTCGCTGATATGCTGGGCTTCGCAGGCAGCCACAGACTCCAGCGTAACCCGCTTCAGCTCATCCATCATCTCTTCCGCTTCCTTGACATAGATAAAACCGCGGGTGACGATCTCCGGGTCAGCAATCATCACATGATCCTGTGAAGAGAAGGGCATGACCACGACCACCATACCGTCCTCAGCCAGACGGTGCCTGTCGCGCATGACAACGCTGCCCACTTCGCCCACGCCGCTGCCGTCCACAAGAACTGCGCCGGAGGGCACCGTGTTTTCACAGGTAATGGCCTTCTTGGTTATTTCGATCACTTTGCCGTTTTCGCCGATGACAATGTTTTTCGGCTGCACGCCCATCATCTTGCCGATCGCCGCGTGCTTTACCAGCATACGGTACTCGCCGTGGACCGGGATGAAAAACTTGGGCTTTGTCAGGGCCAGCATCATCTTCTGCTCCTCCTGAGAGGCATGTCCGGAAACGTGCAGGTCGGTATGGCGGTCATAGATGACCTCCGCGCCCTTGTGGAAAAGCTCGTCCACCACGCGGCTGATCATATTCTCATTGCCGGGGATAGCGGAAGCGGAGATGATCACCCGGTCCCCTGCGTCAATGCGTACCTGCTTATGCTCGGAAAAAGCCATGCGGTAAAGGGCGGACATGGTCTCACCCTGGCTTCCGGTGGAGATGATGACCACTTGGTTTTTGGGCAGCTTGTTGATGTGCTCGATATCCACCATCACATTTTCCGGGATATCCATATAGCCAAGGACCGTAGATACCCGGAGCACATTTTCCATGCTGCGCCCGGTTATCGCCACCTTGCGCTTATATTTTGCGGCCACATTCACGATCTGCTGAAGCCGGTGTACATTGGAGGCAAAGGTGGTGATGATGATGCGCTTGTCGCAGCCCATGAACAGCTTGTCGAAGCTCTCCCCCACCTTACGCTCGGAGTCGGAATGGCCCGGCTTTTCCACATTGGTGGAATCACTGAGCAGGGCAAGTACCCCCTCGTTGCCCAGCTGCCCCAGACGCACAAGGTCGATCATGCCGCCGGATATGGGCGTAACGTCGATTTTGAAGTCGCCGGTGTGGATCACCGTGCCCAGCGGGGTGCTGATGGCCAGGGCCACAGAATCCGGAATGCTGTGGTTCACGTGGATAAATTCCACGGTAAAGCAGCCCAGGCGGAAAACGGAACCGGCCTTTTTCGTGAATATCTGGGTATTGTAAAGCAGGTCATGCTCCTCAAGCTTCAGCTCAACCAGAGCGGCGGTGAGCGGGGTGGTATAGATCGGAATGTCCAGATCCTTCAGCACATAGGGTACCGCGCCGATGTGGTCCTCGTGCCCATGGGTCAGGATCAGGCCCCGTATACGGTCCGCGTTGGCACGCAGATAGCTGACGTCCGGCAAAACGATGTCGATGCCGTACATATCCTCGTCGGGAAAGCCCATGCCGCAGTCCACCACAATAATGTCGCTGCCAAACTCATAGGCCGTCATGTTCTTTCCGATCTCGCCAAGTCCTCCCAAGGGTATAATTTTCAGTTTAGATATCATATATCCTCCATTTCTGTAAAAATGCACGCAAAATCCTGACCGCGCCATACTGCGGCGAGGCTTGCTTATGTACATAATTCAAGTATATCCGGTTTATTGTTTTTTCATAAGGTGAGGGAGAGAATCACATCTCCGTTCTTCCCTCGATAGCCCGGTTTAATGTAGCGTCGTCCGCAAACTCAAGGTTTGAGCCCACCGGGATGCCGTAGGCAAGGCGCGTCACCTTGATATTGAAGGGCTTGAGCAGCCGGGAGATATACATGGCTGTGGCCTCCCCTTCCGTGTCCGGGTTGGTGGCCATGATCACTTCCTCCACATCCGATTCCGCCACACGGACAAGAAGCTCCTTGATGCGGATATCATCCGGCCCCACATGGCTCATGGGCGAAAGAACGCCGTGGAGCACATGGTAGGTGCCGTTATATTCCCGTCCCCGTTCAATGCTGAGCACATCCCGCGGCTCAGATACCACGCAGATGGTGGATTTATCCCGTCTGTCGCTTGCGCAGATGGAGCAGATCTCCCCCTCGGTAAGGTTCTGACACACAGAGCAGCAGCGGACATTGGCTTTTGCCTCGGTAATGGCGTCGGCAAAAGCTTTTGCCGACTCGTCAGGCAGAGCCAGCACATGAAAAGCCAGCCGCTGGGCACTCTTTCTTCCGATTCCGGGAAGAGAAGCAAATTGATCAATCAGGTTTTCCAGGGATGCAGGGAAAAATGACATAGAATTTTACTCCGAAAAAATAAGAATCAGGCGTTGCGTATGGCGCTGACGGCAGCCTGTCTGTCTGCCTTGCCGAACACCGCGCTGCCGGCAACAAGAACATTTGCACCGGCCTCTTTCACCAGCTTTGCCGTTACGGCGTCCACACCGCCGTCTACCTCCAGCTCACAGCCCGGGCAGGAAAGGTCCAGCATTCTGCGTACTTCGGCAATTTTGGGCAGCTGGTCGTGCATGAAGCGCTGGCCGCCAAAGCCAGGCTCTACCGTCATGATGAGCACAAGATCCACCATGCCCAGGTAAGGGATAAGCGCGTCCGCCGGCGTTTTCGGCTTGAGGGTAACGCCGGTCTTTTTGCCAAGACTTCTGACCTTTTCGATGGCCGACCTGATGTTCTCTTCACAGTCTGCCTCCACATGGACATTCAGCAGGTCTGCCCCGGCAGAGCAGAATTGCTCCACATAGCGCAGGGGCCGGTCGATCATCAGATGGACATCAATAAACATATCCGTCGCCTTGCGCAGGGATTTGAGCACAGGAATCCCGATGGAGATATTGGGGACAAACTGTCCGTCCATAACGTCAAAATGGACGTAATCCGCTCCGGCTTTTTTGATTTCAGCCACTTCATCGCCAAGATGGGCAAAATCCGCAGAGAGGATTGACGGCGCAATTTTTATCATCAAAGCAGGTCTCCTTTTTTCTTATCTGGCTCCGGATAACAATCTGATTTATTATACTACAAAGCAATAGAATTTTGCAATACTCTTGACGCACAGAATATTTCGATATAAAATATTATCTTGAAAAAAAGTGACGGGGGAATGTGATTTGCAGAAACAAAAGAAGAAAAAGAAGTCTGTCAGCCCGATCTATACCTTTGCGCTGACCTGGCTGGTTCTGTCTCTTATCTTTCCTCTGCACAAAATATGGGGATTGCTGATCACCGTTGCCCTTTGCAGCTTCACCGCTTTTATCGCCGGGCGCATTTCGGCAAAGCGCCGCAGCAAAGAGGAGGCTGCTGAGCAGCAGGAACGTCAGGCCGAAGAGAAGCAGGCCCAGCCCCGGAAAAAGAGCTATGGCCCGGAGATCGACCCTATTCTGGAGGAGGGTAACCGCGCCCTCAGCGAAATGGGACGGCTGTACATGTCCATCAAGGATGTGGAGGTGCGCCAGAAAATCAATGAGATCATGCGCATTACGGACAAAATAACCCAGGACGCCATCAACGACCCCTCCGACATTCCGCAGATCAAAAAGTTTATGAACTACTATCTGCCCACCACCATCAAGCTGCTCAACGCCTATGACCGGATGAGCGCCCAGGGCATTGAGGGCGAAAATCTTGACAAGAGCATGAAGAACATCAACGAGATGCTGGACGCCGCCATCGTCGCCTATAAAAAACGTCTGGACTCCCTGTTCGCCAATCAGGCGCTGGATATCGAAACGGATATCGAAGTGATGAACACCATGCTCGCCCGTGAGGGTCTCACCGGCGGAAGTGATTTCAGAATCAAACAGGATAATTAATACAGAAAAGAAAGGAATCATTCAATGAGTACTGATAACTACGTTCCCAGCCTTACCCTGGAGCCCAATGCCGCTGCCGCAGTGGAGGAGGCTCCCGCCCCTCAGGCTGTTAAAGAGGACATTCCCGTAGAAAAGCCGGAGCTCAGCAAGCTCTCCCCCGCTGAGCAGGCCGCCGTTAAAGAATTTGCCGGAAAAATCGACATTCTCAACACCGAACAGGTCATGAATTACGGCAGCGCCGCCCAGAAGAATATCACAGAATTTTCCGACGCTGCTCTCAGCAGTGTGCGGACCAAGGATCTGGGCGAAGTGGGCGACATGCTGAGCGATCTGGTTATCGAGCTGAAGGGTCTGAACTTTGACCCGGAAGAGAAAAAGGGCTTCCTTGGCCTGTTTAAAAAGACCTCCCAGAATATCGCCGCGCTGAAGGCCCAGTTCGACAAGGCCGAGGTCAACGTGGACAAGATCGTGGAGTCTTTGGAAAAACACGAGATCACGCTGATGAAGGACATCAGCCTGATGGATAAGATGTACGAGCGCAACCAGGAGTACTTGAAGGAGCTGACCATGTACATTCTGGCAGGCAAGATCAAAATCGAGCAGCTGCGCAATGTGGAACTGCCCGAGATTCAGAACAAGGCCCGCCAGTCCGGTCTGCCTGAGGATGCCCAGGCGGCGAACGATTTTGCCAATATGATCGGCCGCTTCGAAAAGAAGATCCACGATCTGGAGCTGACACGCACCATCTCCATCCAGATGTCTCCCCAGATCCGCATGATTCAGAACAACGACACCCTGATGGCGGAAAAGATCCGGTCCTCCATTGTCAATACCATTCCCCTCTGGAAAAGCCAGATGGTCATGGCACTGTCCCTCCACCACTCCGAGCAGGCCATGAAGGCCCAGCGTGAGGTGACCGATGTGACAAACGAGCTGCTGACCAAGAACGCCCAGGCACTGCATCAGGGCAGCGTCAGCATCGCCAGAGAGGCAGAGCGCGGGATCGTGGACATGGAGACCCTCAAGAAAACCAACCAGGAGCTTATCGCCACGCTGGACGAGGTACGTCAGATCCAGGACGACGGTCGTGCTCGCCGCGCCCAGGCCGAGGAGGAGCTGGGCCGCATCGAGGGCGAGCTCAAGCAGAAGCTGCTGGATATGAAGGGCTGATAAAAAGTCCGGGAGAAAGCAATGAATTTGTTGAAGAAACCTTTTGTGGCGGTGCTGCTCTCCGCGCTGATCATCTGTACTTCCACCCTGCTGTCTGTGGATGTGAAGCTGGGAAAGGAATGCCAGAACATTACCGACGGCTTTTACGACGGCGTGGTCTATGAAAACTATCAGCACAAGAGCATTGCAAGCCAGATCAAAAATATCTGCGGCGCTGCAGACGGCATGGTCACCATCGCCAACAATTACGACATTGACACAGACCCGGTCAGTGCCGCAACGGCGGAGATGAAAAGTGCGCTGAGCTTTGGCTCTGTCTCCTATATCTACGGATTGTATGAGGAGCTTCTCAGCGCCCTGAAGCCCCTGGAGGAACAGCTCAGCCTTGCGGCGCTCAGCGACAGAGACAGGGATGGCTATGCGCAGTATTCCTCCACCATCAGCGGCGCCCAGTCTGTCATTGAAAACTCCGGTTATAACGAGAGCGTCCGTGCTTTCTATCGTGACGAACTCCACTTCCCCGCCGATTTCCTTGCGGAGCTTGTGGGCGTGGATCTTCCGGAGCTTTTCGCATAAACTGAGTGTACGATGAAAAAAATTCTTTCTTTTCTTTTTGTCCTGTGCCTTTGTCTGAGCGTCAGCGTCAGCGCTTTTGCCGTGGTAGACCGGAGCGAAAGCTTTTATGTCGCGGACTATTCCAACGTGCTCTCCAACGACACGGAGCAGATGATCATCAACTACAACGGCTCCCTTGAGCAGCAATGCCAGGGCGCCCAGATCGTTGTGGTCACGGTGGACTATCTGGACGGCATGTATTCAGATGAATATGCCTATCAGCTCTTTAACGACTGGGGCGTAGGCTCTGCCGACTATAATAACGGTATGCTCCTGCTGCTGGCCGTTCAGGAAAACAAGGCCTGGCTTGCCTACGGTCTGGGGCTGAATTCCCTGATCGACAGCGATCAGGTGGATTCCCTGCTGGATCAATATTTCTGGAAGGATTTTGACCGGGGCAACTATGATGAGGCGGTCGCCAGTCTCTTCAAGGCTTTGCTTGTCTGGTATGACGAGCAGTATGATGCCCAGGTCGTCCAATCCGGGACTTCTGCAAGCCAGGGAAATGGATACACTGTTGGGTACAGTGAGCCCGGTCTTGGTACGCGGCTTTCCCATGCGCTCAGCTCCATCATCAGAATCCTGGTGGTCATTGCCGTCCTCTCTGCGCTCTTTGGCAGCGGAAGAAGGCGCGGCGGCGGATCATGGCTTCCCTGGTTTCTTCTGTTCAATTCCTGGAACAACAATCGCCGCAGAGGGCCGTGGGACGACGATCATCGCGGCGGCCCCAGAGGTCCCGGAGGCTTCGGCGGCGGTGGCTTCGGCGGCGGTGGCTTCGGTGGAGGCGGTTTCGGCGGAGGCAGCGGCTTTGGCGGCGGAGGGTTCTCCGGCGGAGGCGGCGGTCGCCGTTAAAAATAACAATACCAGAATAAGAGGTAGAAAGAAATGTCAATCGAAAAAGGACGCGCATATTTCCGCAGCTTGGGGATAGAGGACAGAGTACAGGAATTTACTGTTTCTTCTGCCACCGTGGAGCTTGCGGCTCAGGCTCTCGGTGTTGAGGGCGCAAGAATAGCAAAGACCCTCTCTTTCAAAACGGCGGATGGATGTATGCTCATCCTTGCAGCGGGAGACGCCAGAATCGACAACCATAAGTTCAAGGATAAATTCCATTTCAAGGCAAAGATGCTCACCGCAGACGAGGTTCTGGAGCTGGTAGGCCATCCGGTGGGCGGTGTGTGTCCCTTCGGCATCAATGAAGGAATCCCCGTTTATCTGGACAGGAGTCTTCAGCGCTTTGAGACCGTTTTTCCCGCCGTGGGCAGCGCCAGCAGCGCCATTGAGCTGAATCTTGAGGAGCTTTTCGAATACTCCAAAGCCCTTGAGTGGATCGATGTCTGCAAGCTTCCCGAATAATCCTGAATAAAGAAAAATCATTATGGGCAAGACGCCGTGCAAAGCAGTTTCTTGCCCATTTCCTATTGAAAAAAACGATTTAACCGCAGTTGGCTTACGCATGTGTAGATTGGAGGCTGAAAAATGAACATAGAGGAGCTCTTAAACCGGCAGCGCGCATTTTTTCGCAGCGGAGCAACCCTCTCCGTGGATTTTCGACTTGAGCATCTCAAAAAGCTGTACCGTGCCGTTCAGAAATACGAGAGTGAGATCGGCAGAGCGCTTTGCAGCGACCTGGGAAAAAGCGATTTTGAGGGCTTTATGTGCGAGACGGGGCTGGTTTTATCCGAGCTGCACTACATGATCCGCCATACCCGCAGCTTTGCCCGGGAGCGCCGGGTACACACGCCCCTGGCCCAGTTTGCGTCCGGAAGTTTCCGGAAGCCCTCCCCCTATGGGAACACGCTGATCATGAGTCCATGGAACTACCCCTTTCTTCTGACCCTGGATCCCCTGGCAGACGCCATTGCCGCCGGGAATACCGCTATTGTGAAGCCCAGCGCCTATTCTCCGGCCACCAGCGCCCTGATCCGGAAGATCATCGAGGAGTGCTTCCCGCCGGAATATGTGGCGGTGGTGACCGGCGGACGGGAGGAAAACCGTGCTTTGCTTGAGCAGAAGTTTGACTTTGTTTTCTTCACCGGCAGTCAGAGCGTGGGAAAAGAGGTGCTACGGCACACGGCGGAAACCCTGACTCCCGCTGTTTTGGAGCTGGGCGGAAAAAGCCCCTGCATTGTAGACAGCACAGCCAAAATCCAACTTGCCGCGAAACGGATCGTTTTCGGTAAGCTGATCAACTGCGGGCAGACCTGCGTGGCTCCCGATTATATTCTCTGCCAGCGCAGCGTGAAGGATCAGCTTGTACAGGAGCTCTGCCGCCAGATCAAGCTACAGTACGGCGAGGCCCCCCTGTCAAATCCGGATTACGGCAGGATCATCAACGAAAAACACTTTGATCGGATCTGCGGCCTGATCGACCGGGAGAAAACCGTGCTGGGCGGCAAGACAAACAGAGAAACGCTGCAAATTGAGCCCACGGTGATGGACAATGTATCCTGGCACGATCCTGTGATGCAGCAGGAAATCTTTGGCCCGATTCTGCCCGTTCTGACCTTTGATACTTTTGAAGAGCTTTATTCCCTTTTGACCGAAAGGCCAAAACCGCTGGCCCTCTATCTGTTCTCCGAGGATAAGCGGCGGATGAAGGAGATCTCTCAGCGCTGTTCTTACGGCGGCGGCTGTATGAACGACACCCTGATTCATCTGGCCACCAGTGAAATGGGCTTCGGCGGCGTGGGTGAGAGCGGTATGGGCGCTTACCACGGTCGGGATGGTTTCAATGCATTTTCCCATACCAAAAGTATCGTGGAAAAGAAGACCTGGATCGACCTGCCCATACGGTATCAGCCCTATAACAAAGGTGTATATGCCAAACTCCTGCATATATTCCTGAAATAAGGCAAAATAACGCCCTCTGCACATCATAACGAAGCGCAGAGGGCATATTTTGTTTATTTCAGGATGACCTTGTTGGAATTTTTCTTGCCGCGCCAGAGGATGACACCGTTTTTCAGTTCATCTGCGCTGAAGCTTTTGCCGATGTCCGTCACCTTCGTGCCGTCCGCAGATACGCCGCCCTGCTGAATGTTCCGGCGGGCGTCGGATTTGGAGGAGCAGAGACCGGTTTTGACAAGCAGACTCATAATGTCGATGCATCCGTCGCTCAGGTCCGCTTCGGTCAGTTCGGTGGTCGGCATATTGTCGCTGGCCCCTGCGCCGGAGAAGAGCGCCTTTGCGGAAGCCTCTGCCGATTTTGCTTCCTCTTCGCCATGGACGAGGCTGGTAAGCTCGTAGGCCAGGATCTCCTTTGCCCGGTTGAGCTGGCTGCCCTCCCATTTATCCATCTCGTCGATCTGCTCAAGAGGCAGGAAGGTCAGCATACGGATGCACTTGAGCACGTCGGAGTCGGCCACATTGCGCCAGTACTGGTAAAATTCAAAGGGGCTTGTCTTATTGGGATCAAGCCACACGGCATTTCCGGCGGTCTTGCCCATCTTCTTGCCCTGGGAGTCGGTGAGCAGGGTGATGGTCATGGCATGGGCGTCTTTGCCCAGCTTACGGCGGATCAGCTCCGTGCCGCCCAGCATATTGCTCCACTGATCGTCCCCGCCGAACTGCATGTTGCAGTTGTAGTGCTGGAACAGGTAGTAGAAGTCGTAGCTCTGCATGATCATGTAGTTGAATTCCAGGAAGCTCAGGCCCTTTTCCATGCGCTGCTTGTAGCACTCTGCCCGGAGCATGTTGTTGACGGAGAAGCAGGCGCCAACCTCACGCAGCAGTTCAACATAGTTCAGGCTCAAAAGCCAGTCGGCGTTGTTGATCATGAGAGCCTTGCCCTCGGAAAAGTCGATAAAGCGCTCCATCTGCCGTTTGAAGCACTCGGCGTTATGCTCGATATCCTCCCGGGTGAGCATCTTGCGCATGTCGGTACGGCCGGAGGGATCGCCGATCATGGTAGTGCCGCCGCCGATCAGGGCAATGGGCTTATTCCCGGCCATCTGAAGGCGCTTCATCAGGGTCAAAGCCATGAAGTGCCCGGCTGTAAGGCTGTCCGCCGTACAGTCAAAGCCGATATAGAAGGTGGCCTTGCCGTTATTGATCATTTCCCGGATCTCGTCCTCGTTGGTCACCTGGGCAATCAGTCCTCTTGCCACCAGTTCTTCATAAATTCCCATATCCATTACCTCTTTCAAAAGTTTATTTGTTTCCTATGATTTCCTCGGCCATCCGGGCCGCATTTTCAATTAATTCCGCACAGCTTTTGCCCGCCTTCTTCAGTTCAAGGCATCTGACGCATCCGTACTTTTCCCGGAAGAAGTTGACCAGTTGTTTTGTCTGCGCGGCTGTTCCGGCTTTAACCTCAGGATCCCCTGGGTCCCCGGACTGAGAAACGCCGATCGCCATTACCGCGCCGGAGATCGCTCCGCAGATTTCCCCGCTGCGTATACCGCCGCCAAAGCCGGCGGAGATCGCCTGGGCCGTTTTTTCGTCCAGCCCCGTATAATCGCCGCAGGCGCAAAGCACACTCTGCGCGCAATTAAAGCCGCTTTGGTGGAGCTTCGTCGCTTTTTCTTTGATATCCATGATAATCTCCTTACAAAAAGCCCCCTGTCCCTTGGGACAGAGGGCATTGTTATGCGGTACCACCTCTGTATATCCGCGCCTCACGGCGCAGACCTCACGGAGTGCGAAGCACTCCCGCGCTATACCGGGCGTCCCCGTCACAGCCTACTTGCCCCTCGCTTTCGGTGTGCCGCTCCAAACCGTATTCGTTCTGCCTCTCTCTCCCTCTTCCAGCAAACGAGGTCTCTCTGCACAGAGATAACAGCCTACTCCTGTTCTTCATCGCGTTACCTGTGGATTATACCGTATACTTTATTTCCTGTCAAGACACGGCTTTCTTAAACTCTTCCGCGGCCGCAAGCTGCTCCTGGGCGCTGGCCAGCGTGGTGGGCGTAATATTGTCTCCACCGTGGAGCCGGGCAAGCTCACGTTTTCTGCCCTCGGTGTCCAGGGCTCGTACCTGGGTGAAGGTTCTTCCCTGTCGCTCCTCCTTGGAGATGACAAAATGGCTGTCGGCCATAGCGGCAATCTGGGGCAGATGGGTCACACACATCACCTGCTTGCCTTTGGAAACGCTGTACAGCTTTTCGCCCACGCGCTGGGCAGCAATGCCGGATACGCCCGTATCGATCTCATCAAAAATCATGGTAGAGACCGGATCTTTTTCCGCAAATACATTTTTCATGGCCAGCATGATCCGGCTCAGCTCACCGCCGGAGGCAATCTTGCTGATGCGGCCCATCTCCTCGCCGGCATTTGCCGACATAACAAAGCGGATCTGATCCATTCCGTTTGCGTCAAAACCAAGCTTGTTTTCCACCGGGGCAAACTCCACGGCAAAGCGCACGGAAGGCATATTCAGATCCCTTAGCTCGGAAACAATGCGGTTTTCCAGCGCGTCCGCGGCCTGATGACGCATGCGGCTCAGGTTTTCCGCTGCGGAAAGGCAGCGGGTTTTCTGTGCTTCCAGCTCCTTGTTCAGCTTCAGAAGCCGCTCATCGGAATACTGGATCTCGTCCAGCTTATCGCGGCACTGACAGAGATAGTCCATCAGCTCCGCTTCATCCTTTCCATATTTTCGGTTCAGCTTATTGAGAAGGGCAAGCCGGGTCTCCAACCGGTCATATTCCTCCGGGGAGAAGTCCAGGCTTTCCTTGAAATCCCGGAGAAGCTCCGCCGCATCGGTAAGGGAAAACACCGCGTCGCTTATGCTGCTCCGTGCCTTTTCCAGTTCCGGCGCAATAGCCGCGGCGCGCTGGGCATAGTATTCCGCGTTCTGCGCCAGCGTAAGGGCATTTTCCTCTCCGCCGTACAGGGCGGAGTATGCCTCGTCAATGGCCTCGGTCAGCTTTTCGGCGTTTCTGAGCAGGTCGCGGCGGGAAGAGAGCTCGTCCATTTCTCCCACCTTCAGCTCAGCTTTTTCCAGTTCGCTGATCTGAAAGCTGAGACTGTCGCTCAGTCGGGCTTTTTCCAGCTCATCCATGTTGAGCTTAGCCATTTCTTTTTCAATGGCTCTGTATTTTTCATACTGCCTGCCGTATTCCGCAAGGCTGTCTTCATAAGAGCCGAAACGGTCCAGATATTCCCTGTGTCTGCGCTCATCCATCAGCTGGCGCCCGTCGTTCTGCCCGTGGATATCCACCAGCAGGGCGGCAAGCTCCTTCATCTGGGCGGCGGTGACCGGGGCTCCGCATACCCGGCAGGAGCTTTTCCCGTCAGCGCTGATACGGCGCTGCAGGATCAGTTCATCCTCCGCTTCGATCTCGTTATCCCGAAGCCACTGCTCCGTGGCCCTGTCCAGGTCGAAAACCGCGCTGACCAGGCCCTTCTCTGCGCCATGGCGCACAAGCTCGCGGCTGACTCTTTCGCCCAGGACCGCGCCGATGGAGTCGATCACGATGGATTTGCCGGCGCCGGTTTCGCCGGTGAGCACATTCAGTCCGCCGGCAAAGCTGATGTCCGCCCGTTCAATGACCGCAATATTTTCAATGTGAAGCTCATTTAACATAATCCTGCTCCCCACGCCGGAATAACCGGTTAAAAAATGGTCTCGATCTCGTGATAAAACCTGAGGGCTGATTCACTGTCCCTCATGGCAAGAAAAGCCGTGTCGTCTCCCGCAAGGGTACCGACCAGATTTTCGATGTGCATCCCGTCAATGGCGGAGCACGCCGCCGAGGCAAGTCCAGGCAGCGTTTTAATCACCAGAAGATTCTGCGCCACATCAAAGGATATAAGACTCTCCTTCAAAATGGTTTTCAGTTTCTGGCTGGAATTATCCTGCTCAGGTCTTGCCGCCTGTACATAACGGTAGTTCCCCTTCGGCCCAAGCTCCTTAACCAGACGCATGTCTTTAATGTCTCTTGAAAGCGTGGCCTGTGTGCTTTTCACGCCGCGTTCCGCAAGGGCACGCATGAGCTGGTGTTGGGTCTCGATATCACGCTCTGAAATGATCTCCAGTATAACGCTCTGTCTGCCCGGTTTCATCAACTTCCCTCCAGTTTTTTTCGATCAAGTCAATTTTTCAAATGCCAGTTCATAAAAGCTCTTTCGCCCCATGTCCACCATGAGTGTGCAGTGTTCAGAACGTTCTGCCAAAAGCATATCGCCGTTGGACAGGTCTAACACGGGGTTTCCGTCAACGGAAAGATAAGCCTTGCGCCCGTGAAGCTTTTCCGCTTTGACGCTGATCCTGCGCCCGGGACCAAGCACAAAGGAGCGTGCGCTCATCATATGAGCGCAGATGGGGCTGAGGATCATGGCGTCTGCCTCCGGCTCAACAATGGGACCGCCGGCAGACATGGAGTATCCGGTGGAGCCGGTGGCGGTGGAAATGATCACGCCGTCTCCCGAAAAGCTGGTCATCCTCTCCCCGTCACACCAGGCGCTGATCTTCACACAGTCCCCATAGCCATGGACCACTGCATCATTCAGGGCATAGTCGGTATAAACCGCCTTGCCGTCCCGGATCAGAGATACGTCCAGCATCGTTCTTCTGCTTATTTTATACTCGCCCCTGGCCGCTTTAACGATCAGGCCGATATCCTCGGGCTCCAGCGCAGCCATAAAGCCTTTGGTGCCCAGATTTACGCCCAGGAGCGGGACTTCCAGCCCCTTGATCTGCCTGGACACGGCAAGAATCGTTCCATCGCCGCCGATGATGATGATCAGCGAGCAGTCCCGGGCAATATCGCCCAGACGCTCCGTTTCAATATTGTCCGGAATAACACGGTCATTTTCTCCGGCAAAAACCGGGCAGACCGCCGTTTTGAAACCTGCGTCGTTTAATAGCTTCACGGCCTGTCTGGTCAGTTTCAGCTCCGCGTCGCGGAAAGGATTCGGACAAATGGCAATCAATTTTGCTGCTCCCTTTCTGTTACAGTGCTTTGTGGGACGCTTCCACTACGGCATCCACGTCTATCTCCGCAGGCGCAAAAATGCCGTTTTTCATATGGCATATATATTCTATGTTTCCCTCCGGGCCTTTTATGGGGGAAAAGTCCAGGCCCTGCACGGAAAGCCCGATCTCCGGGGCAAAATCCAGGATTCCCCTGACCACCTGGCGGTGTACCGCCTCATCCCGGACAACGCCTTTTTTGCCCACTTCCTCCCGTCCGGCCTCGAACTGGGGCTTAATGAGACAGATGATGTCTGCGTTTTCCTTCAGAAGCAGCCTGACCGCCGGAAGAACCAGACGGATGGAAATGAAGGACACGTCCATCACCGCAAGGTCAAGCAGCTCGGGAATCTGCTCGGAAGTGACATATCTCAGGTTCGTGCGCTCAAGGTTGACGACTCTTTCATCGGTTCTCAGCTTCCAGGCCAGCTGCCCGTAGCCCACATCCACGGCGTACACCTTTTCCGCGCCATGCTGCAAAAGAACGTCGGTAAAGCCGCCGGTAGAGGCGCCGCAGTCGATGCATCTTTTTCCGGCAGGATCTACCGGGAAGACCTTCAGCGCCTTGTCCAGCTTGAAGCCTCCGCGGCTGACAAAGGGAATGGCCTCTCCCCTGACCTCGATTCTGGCGTCCGGGGCAACCGGCATCCCGGGCTTGTCCGCCCGCTGGCCGTTGACAAAAACAAGGCCGCTCATGATGGTGGTCTTTGCTCTCTCCCGGCTCTCTGTATAGCCCAGGTCAAAGACCAGCTGATCCAATCTGACTTTTTTCATTGCGTCTTTCCGTTATCCGAACAAATCTCCAGGGCGGATCGGGCGATTCCCTCTCCGTCCAGGCCGTAATCGTGCAGAAGCTCCTGCACAGAGCCTTGAGGAACGATCCCGTCCCCCAGATTCAAAAGCTTTATTTCTTTCAGGGTGATGGCGTTCTCTGCTGCCGCGGCGGCAAGCTGTTCACCCACCGAGCCGGGAGCGCATGCCTCCTCTGCCACGAGGAGACGGCCCGTTTTACCGAGGGAGTTCAACGTCATGGTAAAGGAATTTGGCCTGATCCATCCCAGCTTGATGATCTCAGCCCCGATCCCCTGCTTTGCAAGGATCTCCGCGGCAGCGAGGGCCTGATTCACCATTGTCCCATAGCAGACCAGGGTCAGATCATTACCCGGGCGGATAAGCTGCTCCGGCGCAAGGGAGGAGCCGGTGTATTCCCCTTCTCCGCCTCTGGGGTAACGCAGAGCCACAGGGCCTTTGACCTCTTTGATGGCAAAGCCCAGCATGTCATGAAGCTCCGAAAAGCTTGCCGGACACAGCACGGTCATCCCCGGTACGGAGCTGAGATAGTTTACATCAAACAGGCCGTGATGGGTCTCCCCGTCGCTGCCCACAAGACCGGCCCGATCCACGGCCAACACCACATGGAGCTTTTGCAGGGCTACATCGTGAATCAGCATGTCGTAACCGCGCTGCAGAAAGCTGGAATAAACGGCAAAAACAGGAACTGCGCCCTGCTTTGCCATTCCGGCCGCCATTGCGACGGCGTGGCCTTCCGCGATCCCGGTGTCGAAAAACCGCTCCGGGAAACATTTTGCGAAAGCATCCAGTCCGGTGCCGCCGGCCATGGCAGCGGTTATGGCCGCGATCATTTTATTCTGTGCGGCATATTCGCAGAGGTATTCTCCGAATTTGGAAGAAAAACTGTCCCCCGATTGCTCCAGCTGGCCGGTTTCCGGGTCGAACTTTCCCACACCGTGGTACATGTCCGGACGCTGCTCGGCGTAAGGGCAGCCCTTTCCCTTTGTGGTCACCACATGCAGCAGCACCGGCTCGCGCATATCCTTTGCCCAGCGCAGTACCGTTTCCAGCTTGTTCACATCGTGCCCGTCCACAGGGCCCAGATAGTAAAGACCCATCTCACCAAAGGCGTTTCCCGGCAGCAGCTTTCTTTTCAGCCACTCCTTGATCCTGTGGTTAAAGCGGTACAGCCCGGGAAGCTTGCAGAAGACCTCCCTGTACCAGCGCTTGAAGCTGATGTAGCCCGGCTTCACCCGCATATCCTGCAGAAGTCTTGCCATGCCGCCCACATTCTCATTGATGGACATGTTGTTGTCGTTGAGGATAATGACCATGGGCTCGCCGCTGGAAGCGGCATTGGCCAAGCCCTCATAGGCAAGACCGCCGGTAAGGGCCCCGTCGCCGATAAGGGCCGCAACATCATAATCCTCTCCGGCCAGGGTTCGGGCTCTCGCCATCCCCAGCGCTACCGAGACGGAATTGGACGCGTGTCCGGCAATAAAAGCGTCGTCCTCTTTTTCATAGGGCTTGGGAAATCCGGAAATTCCACCATGCTGGCGCAGCGTGGCAAATGAATCTCTCCGGCCGGTGATGATCTTATGGGCATAGCTCTGGTGTCCCACATCAAATACGATCCTGTCGTAAGCGGTATCATACACCCTATGCAGGGCAACCGTCAGCTCAACGGTGCCCAGATTGGAAGAAAGATGGCCTCCGGTACGGGAGACATTTTTTATAATGAAAGAACGCAGTTCATCGCAGAGAGGGAGAAGCTCATCCGCATTCAATTTTTTTACATCTTCAGATGAATTGATCTTATCCAATATACTCAAGACAAAACCCCTGATTTCAGAAGGGCCCAAAAGTACCCCTCTTTATTTTTTTCTTAGGGCAAGGGAGTCCGCCAGACGGCACAAAAAGCCTGTGTCCGCAAAAATCCCCTCCAGTGCACCCTTTGCGTAATCGGTAAGCTTTTTTACCAACCGCTCACACTCTTGCTGTCCGTAGAGCACCATATAGGTATTTTTGCTCTCCTGGGCGTCGGAGCCGATAGGCTTGCCCAGCTCCTCCTCGGTGCTGAGCACATCCAGCATATCGTCCCTGATCTGAAAAGCCATGCCAAGACCAGCGCCAAACATGCCCGCCGCTTCCAGCATCCGTTCATTTCCGCCTGCGGCGGCAACGCCCATCTGACAGGCGGCAGTCAGCAGCGCACCGGTCTTGCGGCTGTTGATCTCATCCAGCTCCCGGGCAGAAAGCTGCTTTCCCTCGCCCAGCATATCCAGATACTGCCCTCCGCACATGCCGTCCAGTCCCACTGCCCCGGCAAGGATCTCCGCGCAGGCGGCCCGCCGTTCGGCCGGCAGATCACTGCGGAGAATGGTCCCGAAGGCCTCCGCCTGCAGGGCGTCCCCCGCCAGCGTGGCGGTGCACTCGCCGTAAACCACATGGTTGGTGGGTCTTCCCCGGCGCAGCTCGTCGTTGTCCATGCAGGGCAGATCGTCATGGATGAGACTGTATGTATGCAGCATCTCCACAGCGCAGGCCACAGGAAGGGCGGCGTTTATCTCCCCGCCGGAGACCCGGCAGAATTCCAGCACCAGCATTGGCCGTATCCGCTTTCCCCCGGCCAGCAGGCTGTATCGCATGGCCTGGGCAAGGCCGCCCTGGGGAAGCTCCTCATGGGCCTTGAAATATCCGTCCAGCGCCTGATCAACAAGCGCTTTGTATTCCTTTTCCGTCATATCACTGTTCATCCTCAAAAGGCAGCTCCACAGGTTCCCGGTTTTCACCCTTTTTGAGCTTTACCACCTGCTGTTCCGCCTCGTCAAGCATCGTACCGCAGTTTTTGATCAGCCCTGTCCCCTCCTCAAAAAGGGTAAGGGATTCCTTCAAAGGCAGATCTCCCTTTTCCAGATGGCGGACGATCTCGTCCAGCCTGGCCAGGGACTGTTCAAAGCTGAGTTTTTTTGTAGCCATATCGCTCTCCTATAGTTTATCCGTAACTGATTGAACAAGGCAGTCTGCACTGCCGTCGGCAAGGCGCAGGGAAAGATGCTCCCCGGCTTCAAGTCCTTTCACCGATCTCACCGGCTCGCCGTTGGTTTTGGCGGCGATGGCGTAGCCTCTTGAAAGGACACGCAGCGGGCTCATGGCGTCAAGAGACGCAGCAAGACGCACATAGCGCTGCCTTTTTGCCGAAAGCGCCCTCTCCTGGGCGGAGATGAGCCGGTCTCTCCCGTGGTCAAGCTCTATGCGCCTGTTGTCAATATAAACCGAAGGGTCGGAAAGGACCCTTTTGCTTTCCAGACTGCTGAGCCGCTCCTTCAGCCTGTCCAGCAGCTTTGTCATAGCCTGGGCGCTGCGGATATCATAGCCTCTGAGCACATCCAGCATCTCGTTTTTATCCGGCACGGCGATCTCCGCCGCGTTGGAAGGCGTAGACGCCCGCCGGTCGGCCACATAGTCGGAAATGGTCACGTCCGGCTCATGCCCGACAGCGGAAATAACGGGTATCGCTGAAGCGTAGATGGCCCTCGCTACCCGCTCATCGTTAAAGGCCCAGAGATCCTCAATGGAGCCGCCTCCGCGTCCGGTAATGATCAGGTCCGCCAGCTTGAATTCGTTTGCGTATCGGATGGCTCCGGCGATCTCCGCCGGAGCTTCCGTCCCCTGCACTCTGACAGGCAGCAGCAGGACCTTTGTCAGAGGCCACCTGTGGCTCAGGATACGGATCATATCGTGGACAGCAGCACCGGCCGATGAAGTGATAATGGCAATACGTTCGGGAAATTGTGGCAGGGCTTTTTTATGGGCAGGGTCAAACAGCCCCTCCGCAGAGAGCTTTGCTTTCAGCTGCTCAAAGGCCACCTGCAGATCCCCGGTTCCTTCCGGCATCAGGGCGCTGCAGTACAGCTGGTATGCTCCGTCCCTGGGGTAAACGGAAACCCGGCCGAAAGCGGTCACACCCATCCCGCTCTCCGGGCGGAAGCGCAGCTTTGAAGCGCTGCTTTTGAACATAACGCAGCGCAGACTGCTTTCGCTGTCCTTCAGCGTAAAGTAGTGGTGCCCGGAGGGATAGATCTTATAGTTGGACAGTTCCCCTCTTACACATACGTCGGCAAGCAGCGGGTCAAGATCCAGAAGACCCTTAATACGGTTATTGAGCTCCGTTACGGTAAAGGTCTGCTTTTCCATTTTACTGCTGTTCGGGCTGAGCGCTCAGCTCGCCCCGGAAAAAGCCTCCCAGAACACCGTTTACAAAAGCGACGGTATCCGGCTCGTCATAGCCCTTGTCCAGCTCCACGGCCTCGTTTATGGCAGCGGCATTGGGAATATCGTCCATATAAAGGATCTCACAGATGGCGCAGCGAAGGACGGCGGCAGCCGTTTTGGAGATGCGCTCCACCTTCCAGCCCTTGGAATAGCGCTCGATATAGCCGTCCAGCTCGCTTCTGTTTTCCGCGATCAGGCCGGTAAGACGGCGGATATAGGCCATCTGTCTCTCGTCGGGGTACTCGGCAAAAAGCTCGTCCTCTGCGGAAAGGCTTGCATAGTGTTCCTCGGAAAAGAAATCGTCCAGAAGCTCCGCCGCTTCCATACCGTTGGCTGCCGCGGCAAAGCTGAGCTGAATTGCGATCTCCCGTGCGGTGGTCCTTGTCATCGTCTTTCCTCCAGTCCTTTATTTTTCAAAGGAGATGCCGGAAACATGGACATTGACCTGAGAATGTTCAAAGCCCGTGGTGGAAGAGATCACATTCATCACCTTTTCCTGAACGGTCTGGGCCACCTTGACGATGTTGCAGCCGTAGCTGACGGTGATGATGGCGTCCACAACGATCTGGTTGTCCACAAACTGGATCTTTACGCCCCTGGACACGGTCTTCAGCCCGATCAGCTCGGCAAGCTCCGCCCCGGCGGTGTTGGCCAGTCCTGCAACGCCTTCGATCTCGGATATGGCCGTGCGGACCATGCTGGAGATAACTTCTTCCGAAATATTGATGCTGCCGTTTTCTTCCTGGCAGGTAATATAATTGTCGTTCATGGTAATCCTCCTATATTTAGTCACAGTATTCTACCACGTTGCGGGGAAAAAATAAAGTATAATTATTGAATTTCCCGTGAATATGCGCCGGAAAGGTCCGGAAGCAGCAATATCCCGCCGCCCGGACGGCAGCCGGGCGGCGGGACTGAGCGCAGATCAGGCCTTTACCTGTATAATACTCAGCTGGGATGCCTCGTACTCTGTTTCGCTGCAAATGATTTCGGTTATTCTTGCCACGGCGTCCTCGCTCAGGCCCTCTTCCGGCGCCGGGACGGCCACCGTGATCCGGCCGTCGCCTATGTATACAACGCAGTCGGCAAACTCCTTGGCGATCAGCAGGTTTTCGATCTGGGCCTCCTTCATGGAGGTGGTCGCCATGGCGGATATTGCGCTCATGGCACTGTCAATGGTCTCCTGGGAGGCAGTCTCCGCTGTGGCCGCGGACTGCAGAAGCTGCAAAGCCTCATCCCGGGATACCTGTCTTGTGAGTCTTGCTTCGGCAAAATAGCTTGCCGTCACGCTCTCCCCATCGGCCGAAAGGGCGTTTGCCTGGGCCAGAGCCTCATCCTCGGCGGATACCATCTCCGCATCCGGCTCACCCCATCTGTTGTTGTAGGACCAGTTGAGCAGCACAGCCGCACACACGAACAGCAATACCGCGATCATCGTAATGTTTCTTTTCCTGTTTTTCATTATTGCTACTCCTCCCAAACTTTAATCCGCCAGCTTCAGTATGGTGATCCTGTCTGAGCCAAAACCAGTATATGAGCTTATGGCCCGGATAATATCCAATTTTACGGCGGCATTTTCCGCACCGCGGCACACCACGACCACCCCGCTGTCGGATATGATTACCTGCGCTTCCCCAACACCCTCCACGCGGGAGAGCATCTGCTGTATCCGCTCGTCGCCCTCTGCCGTTTCGTTTTTCTCCGTACCTGTCGGAAGCAGCATCAGCGCAACACCCAGAATAAGAATCAGAAGCGGATATTTGCATTTATCCAGCAGTTCCCTTGCCTTTGTTTTATTCATTTCCGCTCCATTCCTGATTTTCTGCCGGTATCCCCAGCTCCGCCAGGATCACATCGGTCAGACGCTTCCGCTGATCTTCGGTACAGTCGGACCGTATTTTTGCCGACTGCGGTACCCAAACGCCCTCAATGCTCCAGAAGGCTCTTACGCTTACCCCAGCAAGCGGTATGCCAAGGCTTTCCGCTTTGTCCATAATATATGTGGCGCATTCCTGCTCTATGACTGTCCGGCTCATGCTGTCTCTTACCTGGCTCCCTCTCTCCTCAAGCTGCTCCCCCATTTCCCTGTATTTTGCAAGCTCCAGCGAATATTGTGCCAGATCCAGCTTTCCCAGAGGCAGAAGCACCGTCATGATCAGCACCACCGTGCAGGCAATGGTGGACGCCTTTTTCACGCCTCCCTCGGGCATCAGGCCCAGCGCGATCCCGCAGAAAACAGACAGACCGCAGAGCTGGCGCAGAGCCTCGCTCATACCGCCACCACCTTTATCGCCGCCATAAAGGAGAAAAACAGCATGATCCCGCAGCAGCCCACCAGGCCCAGAAGCATGGACATAGCCGTTCCGATATCATTGAGCAGGCCGGAGAGCCTGCCGCCCGGGATCATGTCTGCCACGGCGGCGGACACTTTGAAAAGAAACACCTTTACCGACAGCATGGCAAAGGGCCCGGCGCACAGCGCGCATACCGCCGCAAGGCAGAAAACCCCGGCAGAGTTTTTGATGACGGAGGCCGCCGACAGCACCACCGCCGCCGCGTCGGATATGATCCCTCCTACCACCGGCAGGGCGCTGGAGATCACCGTTTTGGCCGTTTTCACCGCTGCGGCGTCGGTACTGCCGGTGATCAGACCGGTCAGGCCGATATAAGCGCTGAAAGCGATGGTCAGCCCGGTCATTACCGTTGTAGCCGTCCATTTCACCACCCTTCCCGCTGTACGGAGCATGGAATTGGGGCTGATGCTGCCCGTAATGGATATGGCGATATAGCCGTATATCAAAGGGATAATCAGCTTTTGGGAAACACTCATCAGCACATCCAGAGAAAGACATACCGCGGCGTATTTGGCCGGGGAAGACACAACGGCTCCACAGGCAGCCGCAGCGGAAAACACGGCCGGCATGGCTGCCTTGGAGTAGTCGGACAGCCGGTTCAACGATGAAACGGCGGAAGAGACGATCCCGTCCATGCTGCCGGCGACCATAGCCGCCACGGCAACGCAGGCTGCCATACTGATGTATTCGCCTATTCCCTTTTCCGCGCACAAAGACATCCCCGCGGCACAGAACACCGAAATGGCCGCAATGGCGAAAACCGATTGCAGTTGCTCCTTCAGTCCGGCGCTGATCTTCTCCAGCAGGCTTTTGAACAGTCTGGACAAGGCGCCGCCGGCATCGTAATTTCCGCTGAGCTCCGGTTGTCCGATTATCCCCTTTTCCTCCTCCTGAAGTCCGTCCGCCACGGCGTACAAGCCCAAGTCCTCCGCCGCGTCGTCGTACAGCTCCTCAGCATAGCAGGTTGCGGAAAAAAGGGGAAACAGCAGCAAAATAATCAGCAGCTTTTTCAAATCATCCCCCCTATCGCCGTCAGCATACTCAGCAGCAGCGGCATGATGATGCACAAGGCGCACACCGTCCCCGCAAGCTCTACCGCGGAGGCCGCAGACGCCTGGGATGCGTCTTTACAAAGATCCGCGCTCATTTTGGTAATGATCGCAACGGCGACGCATTTGATCACAGGCTTGATCAGGGTCTCGCTGACGCCGAAGATGCGCTGCACAGCCTGGGCAAGCTCCGTAAAGCTTTTTGCAAAGCCCAGGGCCGCCCCCATGATAAGCGTCACTGCGCCGATGCTCAGCAGCAGCGTCAGCTCCGGGTTTGTCCGCCGCAGAAGGAGACCGATCAGCGCCGCGGTCAGCGCCAGGGCCGCTGCCTTTCCGACCAGCGCCATCAAAGTCCGAACAGGCTTTTGATCATGGTGAATAGCTCGCTGATTTTCTGCACCACGATCATCAGCACCACCACAAGGGCGGTAATGGTGGTCATCAGGGCCTGCTCCTCCCGTCCCGAGCGCTGAAGAAGAATATTCAGTACAGCCACAAGTATGCCCACCGCGGCAATTTTAAAAATCAGGTCAACATCCATTGTGCGCTCCTAAAGTAAGAGTATGATGATAAATCCGCCTGCCGCGGCGTTGACGCCGAAAAGGAGCCTCCTGCATTGGGGATAATCCGCTCTCCCCTTTTCTTCCGCGCCGCGAAGCTCCTCAAGGCAGGAAGAGACCACAGAAATCTGCTCGGAAAGCTCATATTTTCCCAATACCGCTCCCGCTTTCTTTACCGTCTCCAGCTCCCTTTGCCCCAGGCAGCTCAGGTGTTTCTCCGCCGCCGCGTTCCACAGTGCGGAGAAGTCTTTCTCCGCCAAAAGAGGCAGCGCCGAGTCAACTGTCCGGAAAAAGCCTCCCGCAGGCCCCTGGCACCGTTCTGTCAGCAGCGAAAGCAGCTCGGGCATGGGGGTCAGCCTTGTTCCCAGCTCTGCCCGGATTAGCGCAAATCCGGTGCAAAGCTCCGCAAGGCAGTTGATCTCCGCTTTTTTATTCCCCGTCAAAGTCAGGAACAGGAGGAAAAACGCGCTGATGATCGCGCCGATACCCGCAACTTTCATGCCAGTCTCTCCGTTTTGTAGTGCCGCTCCCCTTTTTCCATACCGATCACCACGGCGCATTGGAATATGCCCTGCTCTAAAAGCGCTCTGTATACCGGGCGCTTTTTCAGTTCATCCGTTCCCGCCGCATGGGCGCTTGCCAGTATGCCTGTGCCGCAGCCGACAATATCTCTGACAACGGCGGCATCTTCGTTTTTTGTGATCTCGTCCATGGCGATGACCTGCGGGTTCATGCCACGCAGCAGGATCATTGCCGCCGCGTCCTTGGGGGCCCCGGTGATCACGTCGCTGCGCCGCCCCAGATCAAAATGGGCCGCAGCACCGTCAAAAGCTGCCAACTCGTTTCTCTCGTCGATCACGCCGAACCTTGTTCCGCTGTCGGAAAGGCGCCGGATGAGCTCCCGCAGCGCCGTAGTTTTTCCCATTCCCGGTGGGGAGATGACCAGGGTATTTTCATATCCCCGGGCATACAGCTCCCTGATCACCCCGTCACATATGCCCCTGTGCTCCTGAGGTATGCGTATGGCCAGGGAGGACAGATTCCGAAAGCCCTTGATCTCTCCCCCGCTCATTATGGCCGATCCGCATATCCCTATGCGAAGGCCCCTGCTGCTGACAAAGCCCCCGGCGATCTGGCTCATTGCCGTATGTACAGAAGCTCCTGTGGCTTTTTCCATGGTGCGGATCAGGTCTGTCTCCGTAATCGGTTCTCCGGAGAGGACGTGCTCTGTCCCTCTGTACAGAAAGCCGGGTCGCCTGCCTGTCCTCAGCCGTATCTCCTCAGCATGTCCAAAGGCGCTTTGCCTGTATTCCTCCATGTATCTTGCCGGGAGAAGCTGCATTGCGTGCTCATGATTGTTCATTGTCTCACTTCCTATGGACAATCTATGCTCTGCCGCCGCAAATATTCTTGAAACTTGAGTAGGGTTGTGATATGATTTCAGCCATGAATAAAAATGGATTTTTGGAGGAAAAACCATGGAAATGAAAATAATATTTGCCGGAGCCATTTTTTTCGGCGGCTGGCTATGGTTCTATCTGTTTCTCAGGCAGCTTCTGTTCAATCTCTGCACCGCTTTTCCCCTGATCAAGGCAATGAATACCGCGCAGCCCGAGCTGATCGCCATCGGCGCAAAGAGATACACGATTGTCTCAGTCGGCTCCTGTCTGGTGGTCAGCGCTATTGTAGTGGCTGTCGTTGTGATCTTCTGCCCGCTCTATCTGCTCATCAGCTTTTTTGCCGGGGCTGTGGTGGGGCTGGTCATGTATATCGGCAGGCTCTCCCCTAAAAACCGACCCATGTTTGACACATTCTGCAACGCTTACTACCGCTTTGTGCCTGATGATGAGCTGCGCACCCATATGTATAACAAAAACCCCCATAAGATGAAGGTCAGACTTCATACCATGGGAGTAAGCACCGACTGGGTCCCCGAGTTCAAGGACAAGGAATAATAAGATATTTTCAGCGTAATAAAGCAGATGTTCAGCCAAAGCTGAGCATCTGCTTTTTTGTATTTCCGGTCAAAGCTCTGCCGTATCCCGCAGTTCGATAATGGTTCCCTCCGGGGCAATCACTTTACAGAGCTTGCTCCCCAGCACCGCATAGACCGCCTTTCCGTCCTTCCGGCGAAAATGATCGTACCCGGCGGCGAGAATACGCGCTGCTTCCCGCTCCACATCCTCCACCAGAAAGCACAGGTGGGCGATCCCCTCCGCTTCTTTATCCATCGGAGAGAAGAGCGCTCTTCCTTTGGGCGTCTGCAGTTCGATCATAAAGCCATCCGGCGCTTTCAGCCAGCTGTTATAGGCCCGCATATGGAAGTTTTCCGTTTCGGAGAGAAGCGCAAAGCCGAGCAGCTGCGTATAAAAATGTTTTGAAGCCTGGTAATCGTTGGTCTGAATACAGACATGGTGAGCCATCAATGGATTATCCCCCTCTGCGGTTATCTTAACTGCAATATAATTTGTTCAGTAGTCATTAATATAGCACATAATGCTGTTTACTGCAATGAAATGAAAAAACGGCAGGGCTAATGATAACCCTGCCGCATGAAAAAGTCATTCTGAACGGGGAGGAACAGCGAGTAAAGCCGCAGTGCGGTCAAACCTGGCAGTTTTCAGCCTGACTTATTCATCAATCTGAAGCGCATCATAACCGGATTCGCCGGTGCGGATGCGGACAACATCCTCCACGTCGTAGACGAAGATCTTGCCGTCTCCCAGACTGCCGGTGTGGAGCGCCGCGTTGGCTGCCGCCACAACAAGCTGGGGATCCACCTTGGAAACCACGATATCCACCTGCACCTTGGGCGTCAGGTGCATGCTCATCTCGACGCCGCGGTACTGGCCGGACTTGCCCTTCTGGGTGCCGCAGCCCATAACGCTGGTAACGGTCATGCCGGTAACGCCGATGGCCTCCATGGTGTCGCGCAGGGTACCGAAGCGCTCTTCGTTGCACAGGATGCGGACAAGGGTGTAGCGCTTCTTGCCCACGGGCGTTTCCCGTTCCGAGCCGGACAGATCCAGCGCAAAGGGCTTGAGACCGGCCACATCCGCAGGTCCCTCGGACTTTGCGCCCAGATGGGCCTCCAGAGGCAGGAAGTCGGCATAGGCGCTGGTAAGGCCGTGCTCGGTGATATCCAGGCCCTCGATCTCCTCCTGTGCGCTGACACGCAGGCCGTTAACCGCCTTGATCACCTTGAAAACAACAACCATACAAACTAAGGTATACACAGCGATGGCGGCAACGCCGGCAAGCTGCACAAGCAGCTGATGAACACCGCCGCCGTAGAACAGGCCCTTGCTGCCGTAGCTCTCGTTGCAGGCAAACAGACCAACGGCGATGGTGCCCCAGGCACCGTTTACACAGTGGACAGCAACGGCGCCAACAGGGTCGTCAATGTGGAACCGGAAATCCAGGACTTCCACCGCCACATCCACTAAAATACCGGAGACAATGCCGATAATCGTTGCGCCCAGAGCGTCAACGCTGGCGCAGCCTGCGGTGATGGCCACAAGGCCGGCAAGAGAGGCGTTCAGGCACATGGACACATCGGGCTTGCCGTTTTTGAGCCAGGTGTAGATCATGCAGGTGACGGTAGCCACGGCGGGAGAAATGGTGGTTGTACCGAAGATCTTTGCCATTTCGTCAACATCTGCGGCAGCCGCGCCGTTGAAGCCGTACCAGCCGAACCAGAGGATAAACACGCCCAGCGCGCCGAGAGTGACAGAGTGACCGGGGATGGCGTTGGAGGTAACGGTACCGTCTTCATTTTTGCTGTACTTTCCGATACGGGGGCCAAGAATGGCAGCGCCGATCAGCGCGGACAGGCCGCCCACCATGTGGATAACGGAGGAACCGGCAAAATCGATGTAGCTCAGGCCGGCGAGCCAGCCGCCGCCCCAGACCCAGCCGGCCTCAATGGGATAGACCACAAGGCTGATGATGGCGGAGTAGATGCAGTAGGCAGAGAACTTGGTGCGTTCGGCCATGGCGCCGGAAACAATGGTGGCCGCCGTTGCACAGAACACCAGCTGAAATACAAAAGCAGACCAGTCAAAGCTCTCAAAATCCGTGAACAGGGTCAGGTCTGGCTTGCCGATCAGGCCGAAGAAGGTATGCTCGCCCATCATCAGGCCGTAGCCCAGCAGCATAAACACCACTGTGCCAATGCAGAAGTCCATCAGGTTTTTCATGATGATGTTGCCGGCGTT
>JALFVN010000076.1 GCA_022787565.1 Clostridiales bacterium
GAGATGACACCGACACACTGAATCAGGAAATAATGAATGCCTCCGCCGTAGAAGAGGCCGCCGTCGACAGCGAAGAGGCCGGTTAAGAGAGTGCCGCCTGCGCCGCATAAGCCGTGAACACCGATGGCGCCGACCGGATCATCAATCTTTAATACCTTATCGATAAATTCAATGCCGAAGACAACGAGGAACGCGGCGATTAAACCGATACAGAAAGCACCGAAGGGATTGACAACATCACAGCCTGCGGTGATGGCAACCAGACCGGCCAGAGAACCGTTCAGTGTCATGGAAACATCCGGTTTCTTGTAACGGATCCAGGTAATAATCATTACGGCTACGGTTGCGGTAGCTGCTGCCAGGTTGGTGGTGACGAAGATATTACCTGCAGAATAGATGGTATCATCACCGGTCATGGAAACAGTAGAACAGCCGTTGAAACCGAACCAGCAGAACCAGAGAATGAAGACTCCTAAGGCACCTAAGGTTAAGCTGTGGCCAAGAATGGCATTGGGCTTTCCATTCTCATCGTACTTACCGATACGGGGACCAAGAATCTTGGCGCCAATCAGTGCTGCAACACCGCCTGCCATATGAACTGCGGTGGAACCGGCGAAATCATGAAAGCCCATCTCAGCCAGCCAGCCGCCGCCCCAGATCCAGTGACCGGAAACGGGATAAACAAAAGCACTGATTACTGCACTGTAGATACAGTAAGAGATAAATTTGGTACGTTCTGCCATGGCGCCGGATACGATGGTGGCTGCCGTTGCGCAGAACACGGTCTGGAAAATTAAAAATGCGGGAAGGGGAACGCCCTCCGGAAGAATGGAGGAGTAATCCCCAAGAACCATGGGGTCAACACCACCGATGAAAGCACCGGCGCCGCCGAACATGATGCCAAAGCCGAGAAGCCATTAAAGCGGAGTACCGATGGCAAAGTCCATCAGGTTTTTCATGATGATGTTGCCGGCGTTTTTCGCTCTGGTAAAGCCTGTCTCCACCATAGCAAAGCCGCACTGCATAAAGAATACCAGTGCCGCGCCGATCAAAAACCATATTGACATATCCATATTCTTTTCTCCTTTCAAAAAAGGGCAAAGGCGCCTGATCAAAATCAGACGCCTTTGCCTGGTATAAACTGTTTTCTTTTTTTCTTACTTTACGCTGAACAGGATATCGCCGTAGGAGGGATAGGGCCAGAACTCAGCGGAAGTGTGGGTCTCCAGCTCGTCAACAACGATACGCAGCTCGTTCATTGCGGCAAATACGGTATCCTTATAAAATCTTGCCAGTTCAAGAGTATCCTCGTAATTCTTCACGTCCATCACCGCGTACTCCAGAGCCTGGGTCTTTTTAACTGCCTCGGCGGTGAGGGTGCTGATCTTCGCAGCAAGCTCGGTCTCGAAGCTGCAGTCGATGCTGTCACTCAGTGACTTCTTTGCCAGGGCAGTATCCGCAAGCTTCTTGGAATAGGCGCTTACGGCGGGGAGGATATCCTTCCAAACCATGTCCAGCATGGTCAGGGCTTCAATGTGCAGGACCTTGCAGTAGCCGTCCAGCTTGATCTCATATCTGGAGTGCAGCTCAACGGGGGTATAGATCTTGTGGCGGGTGAAGAGCTCCACATTCTTCTCTGCCAGATAGTAGGGCACGCAGTCGGGAGTGGACTTCAGATTCAGAAGTCCACGGCGCTCTGCCTCTTCGATCCAGGCGTCGTCATAGCCGTTGCCGTTGAAGATGATGCGCTTGTGCTTTGCGATCACGCTCTTGATCAGCTCATGCAGGTCGTTTTCAAAGTCATTGGAGTTTTCCAGAATATCCGCATACTGGCGGAGAGACTCGGCAACGGCAGTGTTGAGAACCACGTTTGCACCGGAGATGGAGGCGGCGGAGCCCAGCATTCTGAACTCAAACTTATTGCCGGTAAAGGCAAAGGGAGAGGTGCGGTTGCGGTCCGTGTTGTCCTTGGGGAACTTGGGCAGCACATGCACGCCGACCTTGATCAGCTCCTTTTCCTTGCCGCCGTAGGGCTCGTCCTTTTCGATGGCGCTGAGGATGCTCTCAAGCTCTGTGCCCAGGAACATGGACATAACAGCGGGAGGCGCCTCGTTTGCACCAAGACGGTGGTCGTTGCCGGCGGAGGCAACGGAGATGCGGAGCATATCCTGATAATCGTCAACCGCCTGAATGACCGCGCACAGGAACAGGAGGAACTGTGCGTTCTCATAGGGGGTATCGCCGGGATCCAGCAGGTTGACGCCGGTGTTGGTGGTCATGGACCAGTTGTTGTGCTTGCCGCTGCCGTTGACGCCGGCGAAGGGCTTCTCGTGGAGCAGGCACACCATGTCGTGCTTCTTCGCCACCTTCTGCATGATCTCCATGGTCAGCTGGTTGTGATCTGTGGCGATGTTGGTGGTGGTAAAGATGGGGGCCAGCTCGTGCTGTGCGGGAGCGACCTCGTTATGCTCGGTCTTGGCCAGAACGCCCAGCTTCCACAGCTCCTCGTTCAGCTCTTTCATGAAGGCGGCCACTCTGGGCTTGATGGTGCCGAAGTAGTGGTCCTCCAGCTCCTGGCCCTTGGGGGGCTTTGCGCCGAACAGGGTACGGCCGGTGTACATCAGGTCTTTGCGTTTTTCATATACGCTTTTATCAATAAGGAAGTACTCCTGCTCGGGGCCCACGGTGGTCTTGATGGAGGTCACATCGGTGTTGCCGAAAAGACGGATCACTCTCATGCCCTGACGGTTTATGGCTTCCATGGAGCGGAGCAGAGGGGTCTTTTTGTCCAGCGCCTCGCCGCCGTAGGAGCAGAAGGCGGTGGGAATGCAGAGCACGCCGTCTTTGATAAAGGCATAAGAGGTGGGGTCCCATGCGGTGTAGCCTCTGGCCTCGAAGGTGGCGCGCAGGCCGCCGGAGGGGAAGCTGGAAGCATCTGGCTCGCCCTGGATCAGTTCCTTGCCGGAAAACTCCATAATGACCTTGCCGCCGTCTACGGGGGAGATGAAGCTGTCGTGCTTTTCTGCGGTAATGCCGGTCATGGGCTGGAACCAGTGGGTGAAGTGGGTAGCGCCCTTTTCGATGGCCCAATCCTTCATGGCGTTGGCCACAACCGTTGCCGCCGCGCTGTCAAGTCGCTTGCCTTCATTTATGGAACGCTGGACTTGCTTGAACACGTCCTTGGGCAGACGCGCCCTCATTACCGAATCATTGAAAACCATTGAGCCGAATACATCTGTGACTGTGTTCATAAGCTTACCTCGTTTCTTCATTTCATAAATATCTGATATTGAAAACAAATAGCGGCAAAGAGGCCATGCACTATACTGCACGACGCCTTTGCCGTTTCAATATGGGAGGATTATATGACGCAATTGTCAAATTGTCAATACCTTTTTTGTAAGTTTTAAACGAAGGTATAGGACAAAGTGTAAAAAAACACGGCGGGAATTTTGTCCCGCCGTGTGAGGGCTTGTTTATGTAAGTTGAATTCAGATCAGAAGATGGCCACAACAGCGCCGTTGTAGCTGTCGGCGATGAAGGTCTTTACTGCATCGGTCTGCAGAGCCTTGACCAGGGCCTGGATCTTGTCGCTGTTCTCCTCGCCGGTGCGGCAGGCGATGATGTTGGCATAGGTCTGGGCAGCGTCGCCGGAGGCGTCCTCAAGGGCCAGAGCGTCGGAGGCGTGGAGACCGGCCTGCAGAGCGTAGTTGCCGTTGATTACAGCGATGGTGCCCTCTTTGCTGTTGGTCAGCTGGGCGGGAACGGTGTCGGCCTGGACAGCCTGGATGTTGTATCCGCCGTTGTCCACGATGTCAAGGGTGGTGACGCCGGCTTCTGCGCTGGCATCCTCAGGCAGGGTGATCAGGCCCTCCTGCTGGAGCAGGAGCAGTGCGCGGGTCTCGTTGCTGTCGTCTGCAGGAATGATGATGGTTGCGCCCTCGGCCAGATCAGCCAGGTCGGAAATGCCGTTGCCGTAAATGCCGAAGGGCTCATAGTGGATCAGGGCGGCAACAGACAGATTGGTGCCGTTGGAAGCGTTGAAGCTGTTCAGGTAGGGGGTGTGCTGGAAGTAGTTTGCGTCCAGGGTACCGTCGTCCAGGGCGGTGTTGGGCAGAACATAGTCATCATAGATCACGATCTGAAGATCATAGCCTTCGGCAGCCAGGGCGTCCTTGACCTGCTCCAGGATCTCTGCATGGGGCGTTGCGCTTGCGCCAACTACGATGGGCTCAAGTTCGACGGAGGCGGGCTCTTCGGATGCTGCGGGGGCCTCGGAGGCGGCGGGTGCTTCGGATGCGGCGGGTGCGCTGCTGCTGCCGCATGCGGCGAGAGTGAAAACTACCAGGGCAAGGGTGAGAATGAGAGCCAATGTCTTTTTCATTTTTATTTTCTCCTTTTTCTTTATGAATGTGTTTGTTTGATCTTACCGTATAATGACGCCGCGCCACATTCGAACACGGTGCCAATTGGCATGAGTCAGAAAATTAAGCAAAACGTTCATCATCTGATCCTCTTATCACTCTTCTGCGCGATTCTGGTGCCCACTTCCTGGATCACCTGTACGATCACCACCATGAGCAGCACACAGATCCAGGTGATGTCGTCGTTGCTGCGCTGATGGCCGTAAATGATGGCAATCTGGCCGAGGCCGGTTCCGCCGATGGTGGCTGCCATGGCCGAATAGCTGAGGATCGTCACCATGGAGATCACGGCGCCGGTGATCAGCGAGGGCTTGGCCTCCGGCAGAAGCACCTTGAATACGATCTGAAAATTATTGGAACCCATAGACTGAGCAGCCTCAATAACGCCTGCGTCCACTTCCTTCAGCGAAGATTCCACCATACGCCCCACATAGGGAGAGGCGGCGATAATGAGCATGACAATAACGGCTTTGTTTCCCAGCGCCGTCCCTACGATCAGCCTTGCCACAGGGAGCATGGCCACCATGAGGATGATAAAGGGGATGCTTCTGAAAAAGTTGACGACGAAGCCCAGAATACGGTTCAGCCATTTTACGGGGTGGATGCCGCCGTCATCCGTTACGTTCAGAATAACGCCCAGCGGAAGGCCGATCACATAGGCTATAGCCGAGGAGATCAGGGTCATATATATGGTTTCCCATATGCCCAGCTGAATAAGGCCGTTGTCCCACAGCTTATAAAACATTTCCGAGAGCATGGCTTATTCCTCCTCCCGCCATTTTACCTGGCTGTTTCTCAGCCAGACCATGATTTTATCCGCCTGATGCTGATCCTTGGGCAGCTCAATAATCATCTGCCCGTGAATAACCCCTTCAAACTCCTTGGTGTCCGCAAAGAGGATGTTCACCGGGGCCTGGCACTCCAGCACCATCTCCGAAATAATGGGGGCATTGGAATGCTCTCCGTCGAAGGTGAGTCTGAGCCGCCGGCCGCCGGCAGTATCCAGCACTGTCCGTTCCTTGGGGATGATCAGCTCCCGGGCGATCTGGGATTTGGGATTGGTGAACACCTCGCTCACCTTTCCCTCTTCGGCGATCCGGCTGTGATCAATGACCGCCACACTGTCGCAGATCTGGTCAATGACCTTCATCTCATGGGTGATGACCACAATGGTGACGCCCAGACTGTTGTTGATCTCCCGCAGAAGCTCCAGGATGGAGCGGGTAGTATTGGGGTCAAGGGCGCTGGTAGCCTCGTCGCAGAGCAGATACTTGGGGCTTGTTGCCAGAGCCCTGGCAATTGCCACGCGCTGCTTCTGTCCGCCTGAAAGCTGGGCCGGGTAGGAATTGGCCCTGTCGGCAAGGCCGACAAGATGAAGCAGTTCCATAGCTCTCGCCCTGGCCTCTTTTCTGCCTACTCCGGCGATCTCCAGCGGATAGCAGACGTTTTTCAGCACACTTCTCTGGGCCAGCAGGTTAAAGCCCTGAAAAATCATGCCGATGGACTGCCGCAGCTTCAACAGCTCCCTGCGGGAAAGCTCTGTCACACTTTTCCCGTCAATGATGACCTGGCCGTCAGTAGGCTCTTCAAGCAGGTTGATGCATCGGACAAGGGTACTCTTTCCCGCGCCGGACAGGCCGATGATGCCGAAGATCTCCCCGTCGTTTATGGTCAGGTTGATATCCTCCAGGGCCACGATCTCCTTTTCCTGGGTGCGGTAGGTCTTGGACATGTGCTTTAACTCGATCATTCAATCAACTCCAAAAAGAAAAGCCGGAAAGCTCGCATGCTTCCCGGCTGTGTATATTCAGACAAAACTGAAATTCAGGCGGATATGAAACATGGCGAACCGGAATTTTGCGCGCGGCGCATCATGCACATGCGGAACATGCACATCATACCCATCATCATGCTGTTAAGACCAAAGGACTTACGCATATCGGTTCGCTCCTTTCAAAGGTTGTGGAGATTATAATTCCATCTTCCCCACTTGTCAAGAGAGTTTTTTCATTTTCCTGCGCTAAATCGCAAAAATTCGTTGACAGTGCTCATGCAGCGGGTTTAAAATCTGGTCCATTAAGGTGAGGCTATTCCTTGGAGGTGTGTTTATGGAACTTGGCTTTGTAAAGCTTTCCGCCGCCTGTCCCCAGGTGAAGGTGGGCGATGTGCAATATAATCTTGCTTCGGCAAAAGCAGCCCTTGACCGGGCGGAAGCGCTGGGCAGTGTGCTGCTGGTGCTGCCTGAGCTGCATCTGACCGCATACACCTGCGGCGACCTGTTCTATTCCGATCTGCTGCTTTCGGCCGCAAGGGAAGCCTTGCAGGAATTACGGGAATACAGCCGGGGCAAGCACTGTCTGACCGCAGTGGGTCTTCCCCTGCGGCTCGATGGCAAGCTTTATAACTGCGCTGCCGTGGTACAGGACGGCGCTGTTCTGGGCCTTGTCCCCAAGAGCATCCTTCCCAACTACGGCGAGTTTTACGAAAAGCGGCAGTTCAGCTCGGGCAATGAATATTCAGGCCCCAACGAGGTCCGCCTTTGCGGAGAGACGATCCCCTTCGGCAGCGACCTTCTTTTCTGCTGCAAGGAGATGGAGGAACTGGTCATCGGCATTGAGATCTGCGAAGACCTGTGGGCCCCCGTGACGCCGGCTACCGATCTCTGTCTCTCCGGTGCCACAGTCATTGCCAATCTTTCCGCCTCCAACGAGCTGATCGGTAAAGACGACTACCGCCGTCTTCTCATCTCCTCCGCATCCTCCCGGCTTATCTGCGCCTATGCCTATGCCAACGCAGGCAGCGGTGAGTCCACCCAGGATATGGTGTTCTCAGGGCACAGTCTTATCTATGAAAACGGTATAAAGCTGGCGGAGAAAAAGCCCTTTGAAGCGGAAACCGATTTTATCACCACCGAAGCGGATCTGTTCCGCCTGAGAAACGAGCGGCACCGCAACACCAGCTTTTCCGGCAGAAGCAGCAAAAGCTGCCGCCGCGTCAGTTTCTCCTATCCCCTGCACCAGGTGGAGCTGAGCAGATTCATTCCCCGCCATCCCTTTGTCCCCGCAGACAGCGAAACCCTTTCTGAGCGCGCCGAGGCCATCCTCAGCATCCAGTCCCACGGGCTGAAAAAGCGGCTGGAGCACATTCATTGCCCCAAAGCCGTCATCGGCATCTCCGGCGGGCTGGACAGCACCCTGGCTCTGCTGGTCATGGTCAGGGCCATGGACATGTTAAAGCGGCCACGGACGGATATTCTCGCCGTCACCATGCCCTGCTTCGGCACCACGGAGCGAACCCGCAGCAACGCCCGGGCGCTCTGCGAGGAGTTGGGCGTCAGCTTCCGTCAGGTGGATATCACTGCCGCCGTCAGGCAGCATTTTGCGGATATCGGCCAGGACCCGGAAAAGACCGACGTTACCTTTGAAAACTGCCAGGCCCGGGAGCGGACCCAGGTTCTGATGGATATCGCCAACCGGGAAAACGGCATTGTGGTGGGCACCGGCGACCTGTCGGAGCTGGCTTTGGGCTGGGCCACCTATAACGGCGACCATATGTCCATGTACGCGGTCAACGCTTCCGTCCCCAAGACACTGGTGCGTTACATCATCGCCTATGAGTCCGCCCACTGTTCTCCCCAGGTCAAGGCCATACTGGACGACATTCTGGACACCCCCGTTTCCCCTGAGCTGCTGCCCGCCGACAGTGAGGGGAAAATTTCCCAAAAGACGGAGGATATCGTGGGTCCCTATGAGCTGCACGACTTTTTCCTGTACCATATGCTCCGAAACGGCTCCTCCCCCAGACGCATTTTCGCCCTGGCCCGTTACGCCTTTCAGGGCAGCTATTCCGATGAGACCATTCTCCACTGGCTGAAGGTTTTTACCCGCCGTTTCTTTGCCCAGCAGTTCAAGCGCTCCTGTCTGCCCGACGGGCCCAAGGTGGGCACTGTCACCCTCTCCCCCCGGGGCGACTGGCGTATGCCCTCTGACGCCTGCTCTGCTTTGTGGCTGCAGGAGCTGGAAAAGATCAAATGCTGATATTGCTGATATGATTATAGAAAAAAATCCGGGAATGGCGGGTGCTCATAAGACAGTTAAGGAACCGCTTAGCTTTTTATGGAATCTGTCAGACGGGGTTGGCAACAACAAAATGAGCGATGCTTGGTTTACTGACTGAGCATCGCTTTTTTTGCCTGTGCTTAATGGATATTAGTGCGATTCCTGATTCGAATTAGAGCTTAATTATATTAAAATCTATATTGACAATCGGGAAATCTAATATTATATTATGGGTAGAGGTGATTGTATGGCAAAACTGATTTCAAAATGTCCCGGTTGCGAGGGCGCTCTGATAATCTCTACGCTGCAATGTTCTTGCTGTGGGATGGAATTAAAAAACAATTTTGATCTGAGTCCATTTGACAAACTGAATTCTGAACAAAATGCACTGCTTATCTCTTTTTTGAAAAACAGAGGAAATCTAAAGGAGGTGCAATCTGATTTGAATATCTCATACCCCACCGCTAAAAAGAAACTGGATGAATTGCTGACTGCGCTGAACCTGAGTGACGCATCCCATAAAGAGGAACGAACGGAAATTGATATAAGTAGTTTGGAGGTTGACTATTCCAGTAGGCGGGCATCGGAAATCATCAAAGCAAAGCTGAAGGAACATGGTGGTCATGTTACCGTATATACCGCAAGAGGACTTCCTTGCGAAATATATGCTGAAGCGGACGGAAAAACATTTACGAGTGACAAATTGCCGATTAGCCCTCCTTATGAATACGATGTATTTAATGTCATCGTTGACCTCCTTCTGAAGCAAGGCGGACGCGCGCGAAAAGGGAACGGCAGAAATTATAAACTCGGTGAGGCTGGTTGCGAAGAAAACACCGTTGTAGGTGCAATCGCAAAAAGCCGAGGACGCAAAGTTGGGGATTCTGTATTTGACCCTGTTTTTGTCATGGCTGCGATTTTGGAGTGGGCTGGAATAGCGGAGAATGGCAGAGGCGAATTGATACTCACCTCAGAATATAGGAGATTGATATGATTCGTTTCTTACTTTATGTGTTTATAGGATTTTGGTATAACTTGCTATTTAAGAATAAGTACTAAAAGCGTGGAGGGTGAAAATGGCAAAAAGAATATGCTGTCCTAATATTTTGTGTAAAAGCACAGATGTTGTTCCAGTTTCAACCAAAACGAAATTCTCACTTAGAAAAGCTGTGATTGACGGTACAGTTGGCAGCCTGTTCACCCCCTTGGAACAGTTATTGGCGCAGCAAGCGGCATTAACGGAAAGTATGGCAAAACGAAATTTATATGCCAAGATTGCGGGAAAGTGTTTGAGAAAAAGCTTAAATTCAGTTGGTAATACTTTTATGGAAATATTAGCAAAAAAGTTTGAAGAAGAATTGAAACTGAAAATGCTCCGGGCTAAAAAGGAGTGCAAATACAATCCAACTCGCTTCAATCAAATGCTGGCAACTTACGGCGGCGCTGAAACAGCAAAGCGACTCATTTCAAATGCACGAAAAACGGGTAATACATCAGAGGGATTCTCCACGCTCTTTTTATGTGGGCGATTAGATTTATCCATGGAGGATTCTGTCTGTAAAGCCGAATATGCGCCATTATTTACTGACAAAGAAATCGCATATTGCAAAGAGGTTTTAGGAATTGATAAAATACAAACTGAAACTGATTAAAGAAGTATCACAAATATCCCTTTAAAACAAAGGGCGCACTTCTATACAGGGGTAAACCCTGTATAGAAGTGCGCTTTGCGGCTATCCCCAATTTAACTGTTTTACGACGACCCGCGTAAAATCCCGGATTTTTTTATTCCTCGTATGTCCTGATAATGCTCTCCGCCACCTCACGGCGTTTGGCTCCGGTGTCCATGGCGGTTTTTTCAATGTAGCGGTGGGCCTCGGCCTCGCTCATTTTCAGTCTGGACATCAGGAGGAGCTTTGCGCGGGTGACAATCCGCGCATCGTCAAGCTTTCGTTTCAGACTCACCGTTTCCGTACACAGTGCGCGAAGTCTGGCGCAGCAAGCCAGAAAACAGGGCAGCACGGCGGGCAGACCCGCCTCGGTGCAGACCATGACGCCGGCGCGGGCGCAGCTCTCGTTCAGCGAGGCCGTCTCGCTCTTCGCAACCACAAGTACCGCCGTATAGCTGTGCTCAGCCGCATCAAGGGCAATGCTCAGCTCATCGCTGCTCAAGATCAGACCGTCCATCGGACGCTCTGCCGCAAGGGCGCGCAGCTCCCCTGCAGGAGCGCTTTTGATCTGCGCCGGAAAGCCGCAGGGCAGCCGGTAGGGCAGAGACTGGGCAAGGCCGCAGCTTTCCGAAACCAGTATGTTGTATTTCAGCTTTGGCGAGTACTTCATAAGGCTCTCCAATCAAATCAGAATCCGCTTGCTCCGTAGTTTGCCAGCACGCGGGCGGAGGGATCGTCCACATCGCAGCCCTCCCAGGAACGGTTGGGCATCCAGAAATCCTTTACCATTTCCGCCTGACCGGGATAATACTTTTCAAAAATATCCCGGTAAAGCAGACTCTCCTTGGTAAAGGGCCTTGCAAAATCGTATTTTGCGCGGCCGACGGCAAATTCCTCGTCGCTGTATACCGTCTCGGCGTATTCCTTCAGGTCGTCCACCATGGAGTGGCCCACCGCGTCGGAGAAGGCGGCCTTCTGTCTCCACAATATGTTCTCGGGCAGGATATGGTCATCGGCAAAGGCCTTGCGGAGCAGATATTTGCCCATGTTGTAGTTGTTCATTTTCAGCTTGGGGTCAATGCTCATCACATAGCGCACAAAGTCCAGATCGCCGAAGGGTACTCTCGCCTCGATGGAGTTTACGGAGATGCAGCGGTCGGCCCGGAGCACATCGTACATGTGCAGCTCATCCACCCGCTTTTTGGCTTCCTTCTGGAACTCCTCGGGAGAGGGGGCAAAATCGGTGTATTTATAGCCAAAGAGCTCGTCGGAGATCTCGCCGGTCATCAGCACGCGCACGTCGCTGATCTCGTGGATGGCCTTGCAGCAGAGATACATGCCCATACTGGCCCGGATGGTGGTAATATCATATGTACCAAGCAGGGCGATAAGACTTTCCAGGGTGTCCAGCACCTGTTCCCGGGTCATAATGACCTCGGTGTGCTCCGCGCCGATGAAGTCCGCCACCTGGCGGGCATATTTCAGGTCGATGGCGTCCAGATCCATGCCGATGGCAAAGGTGCGGATCTTCCGGCCCAAGAGCTTTGCGGAAATGGCGCAGACCAGACTGGAATCCAGACCGCCGGAGAGCAGAAAGCCCAGAGGGGCGTCCGCGTCCAGCCGCTTTTCCACGGCGGCGACAAGCTTCTCCCTGATCTTGGGGAAAACGGCTTCCAGGGTATCCCGGGAATACTCCTCCACGGTGGTCAGATCGGCGTAGCGGACAAACTGCCCGTCGGCGTAATAGTGTCCCGGCGGGAAGGGCATGATCCGGTCGCAAAGGCCCACAAGGTTTTTCGCCTCGCTGGCAAAAATGGGCTGACCGTCCTCCAGATAGCCGTAATACAGCGGGCGGATACCAATGGGGTCGCGGGCGGCGATCAGTCTGTCGGCCTTGGCGTCGTAGATGATCATGGCAAATTCCGCGTCCAGCATAGAGAACATGTCCAGACCGTATTCCCTGTACATGGGGAGAATGATCTCGCAGTCGGACTCACTGACAAAATCGTATTTTTCCGCCAGCTTCTCCTTTACCGGACGAAAGCCGTACAGCTCGCCGTTGCACACCACCATGTCGCCGTCCAGGTGGAAGGGCTGCATGCCGCTCTCGTTCAGGCCCATAATGGCAAGCCGGTGGAAGCAAAGGCAGCCACTGCCGGCAGGCTCTATCCTGCTCTGATCCGGTCCACGGGAAACCGTCCGGTCGAAATACGCCTTTACCGTCTCCGCGTCAAGCCTCGGTGAAAGAAAACCCATAATTGAACACATAAAAAAGCACCTCCGAATTATTTTGCAGCATCGCCTAAAATTGTTTAGGACGAATTGCTGCTGATCCGCGGTGCCACCTAACTTACTGTAATTATACAGTCACTTTTCGAGTTCCATCAAACCCGTGTACTTTAACGCCGCACACCGCGTCTCCCCTATTCGGCTTGCCCTTTCGGTTCGCTGCTCCGAAGTGTTATTCCTTCAGACCCTCTGTACCGGGCTTACACCCTCCCCGGCTCGCTGTGACGGGATTTCCAAAGTACTTGTCTTCATCATAGCATTTTACGATATGTTTTTGAAGTCCCCTTCAAAAAATATGTGCTGATTTTACATCCGGTGGCCCGATTCGTCAATATTTCACATTTTACTAAATTAATGCGTTAATGCATTTCCCAAATGGTCAATCAGACAAAATTTTCGCTTCATGCAAATTTTTTGTTGCATTAGGGAAGTTGCGGTGGTATTTTTGAATTGATCCGCCCTTGGGCGGAAAAAAGTTTTTTGATTTAACGAAAAAAAGTGCTTGACAAAACGCTGCCTGTGGTTTATGATGCAGTCAATAATTCAAACCGATGATGAAGAGTAAGTAGCTTTCTATTCGTCTTGCAGAGAGTCGCCGTTTGCTGAAAGGCGATATTCGGGTAGTTTGTGAATGGACTTCTGAGGGTGACCGAAAGCCGTATGGTGAGTAGCAGTCAACGGGTGATCTGCTCCCGTTATCAGGGCAGACTTGTATGATAGTACAAGACAAAGGCGGGTACTTTTTTCAGTATCAACTTGGGTGGCACCGCAGGATCAGTTATTTCTCCTGTCCCTTGATTTTCAAGGGACAGGATTTTTGTTTTTTTGAGGTGATTTTATGTTTCTTCTGACAAAACGATGGCGTACCGCAAAAGAAAAAGCACAGACAACAAACCATCACATAACATAATTCAGGAGGAAAATTATCATGAAAAAAATATTCACTTTTGTGCTTGCTGTTCTTATGCTCGCTTCTCTGGCTGCCTGCGGAAGCTCCGGCTCCGGTTCCAAGGACGTTTACTCTATCGGCATCTCCCAATACGGCGAACACCCCTCTCTCGACAACTGCCGCGAAGGCTTCCTGCTGGGTCTGGAGGAAGCCGGGCTCAAGGAGGGCGAGGATTTCACCGTCGACTACCAGAACGCCGGCTTTGACGACAATATCGCCATCCAGATTGGCCAGAACTTCTCCGCAAACAACGTTGACCTGATGGTCGGCATCGCCACTCCCTCCGCCACCGCCTGCTTTGCCGCGGCAGAGGATAAGAACATTCCCGTTGTTTTCAACGCCATTACCGACCCTGTGGAAGCAAAGCTTGACAGCGGCAACGTGACCGGCGTCTCCGACAAGCTTCCGGTGGAAGCCCAGCTGGACCTGATCCGCACCCTCCAGCCCGAGGCCAAGACCATCGGCATCATCTACACCACCAGCGAGCCCAACTCCGTCTCCGCTATCCGTGAATATAAGGAAAAAGCTCCTGACTACGGTTTTGAAATCGTAGAGATCGGCGTAACCGCCCAGTCTGAAGTCACCCAGGCCGCCGATACCCTCATCAGCAAGAAGGTGGACTGCATCTCCAACCTGACCGACAACAATGTGGTTGGCGTGCTGGCCTCCATTCTGGATAAGACCAATGAGGCGGGCATCCCTGTGTACGGCAGCGAGATCGAGCAGGTCAAGATCGGCTGTGTGGCCTCCGCCGGAATCGACTACATTGAGCTTGGAAAACAGGCCGGACGGCTTGCCGCAAAGGTTCTCAAGGGCGAGGCCACCTGCGAGGAGCTGCCTTATGAGACCGTAACCGAGTACGGCATTTACATCAACTCCGAAGCGCTGGCAGCCATGGCCATCGAGCTTCCCTCTGACATCGCTGACAAAGCCATTGAAGCAAACGCAGAATAATTTGATTGGACACTGAACTGACATGAACGTATTTTTAGAGCTTGCGGAAAGCACCATTACCCAGGGCTTCATCTATGCGCTCCTGACCTACGGAATTTACATCACCTATAAACTTCTGGATTTTCCCGACCTTTCCGTGGACGGCAGCTTCCCTCTGGGGGCGGCCGTCACGGCCGCGCTTCTGATCCGGGGAGTCAATCCATTCCTCTCTCTTGTGATCGCCATGGGTGCCGGCGCTCTTGCCGGACTTGCCACGGGCCTGATCCATGTGAAGCTGAAGGTCCGTGACCTGCTGGCAGGCATTATCACCATGACGGCCCTGTTTTCCATCAACCTGCAGATCGCCGGGTCAAACCTGAACATCGGCCGGGATGTGGACACCATTTTTGTCGCGGCTCCCGTGGGTTCTTTGCTTGGGGGATTATCCCTGATCCACAGGAAATTTATTGTCTCCCTCGTTCTTGTTCTTCTTTTCAAGCTGATTCTTGATCTCTATTTCAAAACCAAAAACGGCATGCTCCTCCGGGCCACCGGCGACAATGCCACCCTGGTCACCACACTGGCCCAGGACAAGGGAAAAATGAAAATCCTCGGTCTTGTCATCGCAAACGCCCTTGTGGCTCTGGCCGGCTCCGTAGTCTGCCACGAGCAGCGCAGCTTTTCCAGCACCATGGGTACAGGTCAGATGGTATTCGGTCTGGCGGCGGTAATCATCGGCACCACCATTTTCAAAAAGCTTCCCGGCGTAAAGGGCACCACGGCTGTGCTGATCGGAAGCGTTGTGTATAAATGCTGTATCCAGATCGCCATCAGCCTGGGTCTGCCGGCCAATCTGCTGAAGCTGATCACCGCCGTGCTGTTCCTTGTGATCCTTGTGATCGGCAACGTGGGGGAAGGAAAGGTGAAGCGCCATGCTTGAACTCAACCACATCAAAAAAGTATATAACCCCGGTCTGGTTACGGAGATGTGTATATTTGACGATTTCAGTCTGCAGGTAAAAGACAAGGAATTTGTCTCCATTATCGGCAGCAACGGCAGCGGCAAGACTTCCCTGCTGAACATCATCTGCGGCAGCATTCCCGTAGACAAAGGGGAGATCACCGTAAACGGGCAGAAGATCAATTCCCTTGAGGAGTTCAAGCGTTACCGCCGCATCGGCCGTGTGTATCAGAATCCCGCTCTGGGCACCTGCCCAAACATGACCATGCTGGAAAATCTCTCTCTTGCGGACAACAAGGGGAAAGCCTTCGGTCTGGGGCGGGGCACTAACTATAAGCGCAAGGATTTCTACAGGGAGCAGCTGGCCGCCCTCGGGCTGGGACTGGAGAACAAAATGGACGTGAAGCTGGGCTCTCTCTCCGGCGGACAGCGCCAGGCGGTAGCCCTGGTGATGGCTACGCTTACGCCTATCGATTTCCTTATTCTTGACGAGCATACCGCGGCCCTTGACCCGAAGACGGCGGAAATCATTATGGAGCTCACCGACAAGGTGGTCAGGGAGAAAAACCTGACTGCCATCATGGTGACCCATAATCTGCGATACGCCGTGGAATACGGCAGCCGTATTCTGATGATGGACAAAGGGCACATCGTTCTGGATAAAGCAGGCGAGGAAAAACAGGCTCTGGCCGTGGACGACATCCTCCATCTCTTTAACCAGATCAGCATAGAGTGCGGCAATTGACAGAAATGAAAGGCACGACTCATTCAGAAATTACGTCTGACGGTCGTGCCTCTAATTATTGTCTTTCATATTGATTTTATCTGGAGAATGTTGCATAATATTCTCTGAGAAGACGTGAAACCTTTTTCATGTTCGTCCCGATCTCCTTTCACTGTTTTTTTCCGCTTAATGTTCAGCGGTGCAGGTAGCTCTCGTACAGGTCTTCAAAGAAACGCTCGATTTTTTTCATTTTTGTTCATCCTTTCCTGATTTTTTACTGTATCCCCTGTTCTGTTCAGCGGTGCAGGTAGCTCTCGTACAGGTCCTCAAAGAAACGCTCGATTTTTTTCATTTTTGTTCATCCTTTCATTTTTTCTTTCCTGTCCCTCGGGACGATTGTAGTGTAACACCCTTTTCCTAAATTGTTAAATACTTAATATATTCGGTCTGCCATATCGTACAGATATGATAAAGAGGATTTCAACCATGGATTTGCGAAGTTTAAAATACTTTACCGTTGTGGCCCAGGAGCTGAATATCACCCGGGCCGCCGAAAAGCTGAATATGAGTCAGCCGCCTTTGAGCAACCAGCTGAAAGCGCTGGAAGAGGAGCTGGGCGTCACACTTCTGATCAGGGGCAAACGTCATCTGCAGCTCACCGAGGCGGGCAATCTTCTCCTGCGCCGGGCAAACCAGATTCTGGAGCTGGCGGATAAAACCAGGCAGGAGCTGGCTGACTTGAAAGACGGTCTCTCCGGCACCATCAGCATCGGCATTGTGGAGGGCCGCGCCCCTTTTCTGGTCTCCCGCTGGATCTCCGGTTTCCGGGAGGAGTTCCCACGGATCCAATACAGTCTGTGGAACGGCAGCAGTGACGATGTGCTGGACAGACTGTACCGGGGTCTGGTAGATATCGCGGTCATTGCCGCGCCTTACGACACGGAGCATCTGGAGGGCTTCCAGGTAGGACGGGAGCCCTGGGTCGCCATTATTCCCGCCGGCCACCCCCTCGCCAAAGCGGAGGGGAAGCAGGTCTCCCTTTCCAGTCTTGCGGGAGAGCCGCTCATTGTACCCAGCCGAAAATCCCGGGTTGACGCCATCCGCAAATGGTTCCGGGAGATCGGAGAGGAACCAAACATTATCTGTGAAATGTCCAACTATCTGGATGCCGTGGCGCTGAGCGAGCGCGGCGTGGGGATCAGCATCTTCCCGCAGACCACCTATACGCCCAATGCCCTGCTGGTGACAAAGGTCATCACCGACAGTGAGCGGCAAGTGGAATATGTGCTTGTTCACAGCAAACAGCTGCTCCCCTCCCCGCTGATCAATGAGTTTCTGAACTTTGTCCATGACTCCATTGAGGAGGACAGCCGCAAGCCTCTGCACGTTCTTTTCCCGGAATACGAATATATCCCGCCGGAAAACACGAAATATCTATAAAAAACACGGAGATGAACAAATGGAAGACTTGAAATTACGGAAGAAAAACCTCATCATGTTCCCGCTGGGCACTGTGGGACGGGACATGGTCTATTCGCTGGTCACGAACTTTTTGCTGACCTATATTCTTTTTACCCGGGGCCTGAATGCGGCCCAGCTCGCCGCCGTCACGGCCATCATGGTGGGCGCCCGGGTATTTGACGCGCTGAACGATCCGATTATGGGCAATATCATTGAGCGTACCCGCACCAGATGGGGCAAATTCAAGCCCTGGCTGGTCATCGGCATTCTGTCCACCTCCGTGGTGATTTACGCGCTGTTCAATACCGCTCTCCAGGGCTGGAACTTTATCTGGTTTTTCGGTGTTTCCTATTTTCTTTTCAGCATCACCTATACCATGCACGACATCTCCTATTGGGGCATGGTACCGGCCCTGAGCTCAGACGCCGACGCGCGCAACCAGTTTACCGCACGGGCCACCCTTTTTGCCGGGATCGGCGGAACTGCCGCCAGCGTTCTCATCCCCATGCTCACTACCGGCGATTTTGCCATTGGCGGCAGCGCCAATATTGCCTACGGGCGTATCGCGCTGGTGATCTGCCTGCTGGCTCCCCTCTTTCTCTGCTTTACCGTTTTCGGCGTCAGGGAGCAGCGAAATTACAGCAAGGAGAGCGCGCCTCCCATCAGCTTTAAAAAGATTATCGGCACCATCACCGGCAACGACCAGCTTTTGTGGATCTCCCTGATCTTTCTTATCCAGCAGATCGGCAACGGCATTGTGCTTTCCGGCATCGGCAGCACCTACATATACTTTTGCTTTGGTTATCAGGGCGGCCTGTTCTCCATATTCACCACCGTGGGCATGTCAGCCACCGCCTTTCTGATGATCTCCTACCCGGCCATCTCCCGCCATATCGGCAGGAAAAAGCTGATGAACATCATGATGGTCATCTCCGCCATCGGCTATGCGGTCATGCTCATTCCCGGGCTGATCCCCGGCTCCGGCATGCTCAAATTCTGGATCATCGTCCTCGGTTATATGGCCGCCAACTTCGGGCAGTACTGCTTCTATCTGATCATGATGATCTCCATTATCAACACGGTGGAGTATAATGAATACCTCCATGGCACAAGAGACGAGGCCATCATCGCCTCACTCCGTCCCTTCCTGACCAAGCTGGCCTCCGCGTTGACCGTGGTCATCGCTTCCGCAAGCTATATGATCTTCCGGGTAACGGATTATACTAACCAGATCTCCTCTCTGGAGACTGCGGCCTCCTCCGGCGCCATCAGTGAGGCGGAAAAGCTCAGCGCCATCACCGCTGCTCTCAGCGGCGTACAGCCCGGCCAGACTGTCGGCCTGCTGCTGTTTATTACGGTGCTTCCCTGCGCGCTGATGCTTATTGCCCACCTGCTGTACAAAAAGCACTACAAGCTGGACGAGGACGAATATGCCCGCATCTGCGCGGCGCTCTCCCAACGTGCTGAGGGCGTGGAAGCATGAGTCTGACCTCTCTTGCCATCAGATTTGCCGCCCCCCTGCCGGATATTGAAGCCTTTGAACGGTATCTCTTCATTGGCCCCCATCCCGACGATATAGAAATCGGCGCGGGTGCCACAGCCGCAAAGCTTGCGGCAGCGGGGAAAAAAGTCTGCTTTCTGGTCTGCCTTGACGGGCGTTTCGGTCTGGAAAACGCTCCGGCAGGAACCAGTCCCGATGACCTGGCCGCATTGCGCACGGAAGAGGCAAAACGCTCTGCCCGGGCACTGGGTGTTGAGGATCTGCGCTTTCTCGGCCTGAGCGACGGCGGGCTCTACGAGGAAAAAGCGCTTTTCCGCGCCATCGCCGCTGTTGTGGGGGATTTTCGCCCGGATGTACTTTTCGCGCCGGATCCCTGCGTCAGCAGCGAGTGCCACGCCGATCACCTGAACGTGGGGAACGCGGCGCGCCGCGCGGCCTGTTTTGCCCCCTATTCTGAGATCATGCAATCCTACGGGGCCGCTGCCGCCGACGTGCAGGCCCTGGCCTATTACATGACGGCAAAGCCAAACCGGTTCATTGGCACCCGTGGGTTCCTACAAAGGCAGCTCGACGCCATATTCCAATGCCACCTGAGCCAGTTCCCTCCGAACGCGCCGGAGAGTCGTTCCCTTGCGCTCTACCTGAAGCTGCGCGCCGCAGACAACGGCATCCGCAGTCTGAAGGGGCAGGCGGAGGGCTTCCGGGTTCTGGGAAAGACCCATATGCACTGTCTCCCGGAGGCAGGGAAATGAAAAAGGTGAGCGCGGTCTTCGCGCTCACCTTTTTTCGATTTCTTTCATCTCTTCCGCTGCGGCCTCAAGGGCGGCGCAGGCCTCTACCTTTTGCTGGATCTCCTCCATGCGCCGGTCAAGTCCGGCGCTGATTTCGGCACAGAGAAACAGCTCTTTATCGATCTCTTCAGAGATCAGCACATCCTTTTTGTATCGGATCTTGTGCTCCAGGCTGGCCCACCAGTCCATGGAAATGGTGCGAAACTGCACCTCCACTTTCATCATGCGTTTGGTGTTGTGCAGGAAAATCGGCGTCTTAACCACCAGATGGAGACTCCGGTAGCCGTTTTCCTTGGGCTCTTTTATGTAGTCCTTACGCTCCAGCAGGACAATATCATCCTGCCGCAGAAAGGCCTCTGCCAGCATATAGATATCCGAGGGAAAGGAGCAGATCACCCGCACGCCGGCAATGTCGTTGATGTTCTCCTCAATGCTCTCCATGCTGATGGGAAGTCTTTTCCTTTGCAGCTTTTCCAGCGTGCTTTCCGGGGATTTCAGTCTGGTCTTGATGGTCTCAATGGGATTTCTGTCGTACTGAAGCGACAGCTCCTCGCTGAGCACGTTGAATTTGGTGGACACCTCCATCATGGCACAGCGGTAATAGGCCATCAGCTCACGATAAGCAAAGGCAAAGCCCTGTATTTTGCTGCGCACCTCATCCTGTGCCAGCTTTTCCAGCATGGTTCGTTCCAGCTCACCGTTTTCCGGAAGTACATTTTCTTTCATGATGCACCCTGCTCTTTTTCATTTATTGTCTTTATTATATACGAAAAGCCCATCCCTTTTTGTGAAGAGGATATAAACAATTCACCCGGCCAAATGGCCGGGTGAATTGTTACCGCAGCATATTCTCTATGGCGGATTTGGGGATTACTCCCACGGAATTGCTCTTCACCTTTCCGTTTTCAAAAACGATGAGGGTGGGGATGCTGGAAATGCCGAACCGGGCAGCCAGTCCGGGCTGCTCGTCCACGTTGACCTTGCCCACCTTGGCAATGCCATCCATCTCCTCCGCGATCAGCGCCACGGTGGGAGCCAGCATACGGCAGGGGCCGCACCAGGGCGCCCAGAAATCCACAAGAACGGGCTTGTCCGACTGGAGTACCTCCTGTTCAAAATTCTGTTCGGTGATGATGATTTCAGCCATTTTTCTATCTCCTTTCAGCAAATTAAGTTTTCTATCTTTTCCCGGAGGGTATCTTCCTCCATCATGCCGATCTGTTCCGCTGCAAGGCTGCCGTCGGCACGGATAAACAGGGTTCTGGGGATGGACTGGACAGCGTATGCCGCCGCAGCGTTCATCTCCGTATCGAAATATACCGGGAAGCGGTATCCTTCCCTGCTGACAAATTCCTTGACACTCTCTGTGGTGTCGTAGGCGCCGTCGGTCATGTTCACCATCAGAAACTGCACGCTGTCGCCGTATTCGGTATAGAGCGCGTCAAAATATGGAAGCTCCGCCTTGCAGGGCCCGCACCAGGTAGCCCAGAAATTCACAACGACGGGCTTACCCTGAAAATCAGACAGGCTGACCGGATTTCCTTCACCATCCAGGACGGTGAAATCCGCCGCCGGGACCACATCCTCCGTTTTCTCCGAAGACGGCCCCGCAGCAGGTTTATAAGCGGAGGCAAGCTTTTGATAGCTCAGCGTGGCGGCAGTCAGGACCAGCACCAGCGCCAAACCAAGAAGTAATACCGTGAATTTTCTGTTCATCCTTTACCTCACCCCCAAAAACGTGATCAGTCTGCCCAGTATGCCGAAGCACAGCAAAATCCCCACAAGGATCAGAAATATACCGCAGACCAGATTAATGACGCGGTAATGCCTTTTGATAAAGTCAAAGGCGGACCTGAACCTGTCAATCAAAACGGCGGACAGGACAAAGGGCAGCCCCAGGCCCAGAGAGTAGGCCACCAGAAGAAGTACGCCGGACAGCGCAGTGGCCGAGCTGGAAGCCAACATAAGGGCGGATCCCAAAAACGCGCCGACGCAGGGCGTAAGGCTGACCGAGTAGACCACGCCAAAGAGAAAGGCAGAGAAAATGCCGTTGATTTCCCCCGCTCTCCGCATCCCTTTGAAAAAAGGGAGTCTGATCACCTCAAGATAGCCAAGGCCGAAACCGATCACCGCAAGCCCGCAGACCACGTTGACCGCAGTCTTATAATGAACCAGAAAAGAGCCCAGAGTTCCGGCAAACAGCCCCAGCAGGCTGAAAACCACGGTAAACCCCAGCACAAAAAACGCGGCTCTGGCAAGTACCTGCCGCTTTTTCCCGGCAGTTGCGGCAAAATAGCTGACATAAACCGGCAGCATGGGCAGCATACAGGGCGAAACAAACGAAATAAGCCCCTCAAGGAAGGTGATGAAATACTGCAAAGGCTCCTCCATACAGATATGTTGCGCAGATGACAGGCGGGAAATACCCGCCCCGGCTTAAAAATCCTCCGGCTGCAGCCGGAGGATTAACTGCACTATTAGCTTACTGCAAGTCTTCCCGCCTGTCAAGTCCGGGAACTCAGCGGTTGAGGATGTTCATGAACTCCTCGCCGGTGATGGTCTCCTTTTCATAAAGGAAGCCTGCCAGCTCGTCCAGCTTTTCCCGGTTTTCCCGCAGGATACCCAGGGCTTTCTCATGCTGCTTTTTCACCAGGGCGATCACCTGCTGGTCGATCTTGCTCTGGGTCTCGGCGGAACAGGCCAGAGAAGTGTCGCCGCCCAGATACTGGTTGGTAACGGTCTCCATGGCCACCATGTCGAAATCCTCGCTCATCCCGTAGCGGGAAATCATGGCACGGGCCAGCTTGGTGGCCTGCTCAATGTCGTTGGAAGCGCCGGTGGTCACGGAGCCGAAGGCCACTTCCTCAGCGGCTCTGCCGCCGGTGAAGGTGGCAATTTTATTTTCGATCTCCTCACGGCTCATCAGGTAGTGGTCGCCCTCCTCCACCTGCATGGTGTAGCCCAGGGCGCCGGAGGTGCGGGGAACGATGGTGATCTTCTGCACGGGAGCGGAGTTGGTCTGTCTGGCGGCCACAAGGGCGTGTCCGATCTCATGGTAAGCGACGATACGCTTCTCCTTATCCGTCAGGATGGCGTTTTTCTTCTGGTACCCGGCAATGACCACCTCGATGCTCTCCTCCAGATCCGCCTGGGTGGCAAAGCCTCGGCCGTCCCGCACGGCCCGGAGAGCCGCCTCGTTGACAATATTGGCAAGCTCCGCGCCGGAGGCGCCGGAAGCCATGCGGGCCACCCTGCCGAAGTCCACATCGTCGGCAATTTTCACCTTTCTGGCATGTACCTTAAGGATTTCCTCCCTCCCCTTCAGGTCAGGAAGCTCCACCGGCACCCGCCGGTCAAAACGTCCGGGGCGGGTCAGGGCCGGGTCCAGAGATTCGGGCCGGTTGGTGGCGGCAAGGATGATCACGCCGCTGTTGCCTTCAAATCCGTCCATCTCGGTGAGGAGCTGGTTCAGCGTCTGCTCCCGCTCGTCGTTGCTGCCCAGCTGGCCGTCCCGCTTTTTGCCGATGGCGTCGATCTCATCAATAAAGACAATGCAGGGGGCTTTTTCCTTGGCCTGTTTGAACAGATCACGGACCTTGGAAGCGCCCATGCCCACGAACATCTCCACAAATTCCGAGCCGGACATGGAGAAGAAGGGCACGTTCGCCTCGCCCGCCACAGCCTTGGCCAGCATGGTCTTTCCGGTACCCGGAGGGCCTACCAGCAGCACGCCCTTGGGCATGGACGCGCCGATCTGCCGGTATTTATCCGGATTGTGCAGATAATCCACGATCTCGGCAAGGTTCTCCTTCGCCTCGTCCACGCCGGCCACATCGGAAAAGCGTATACCGTCAGAGGATCTCACATAAACCTTGGCGTTGCTCTTTCCCATGTTGAACATCATGGAATTGGGGCCGCCGCTGGCCTTGTCCATCAGCTTTTTGGACATGAACTGGCCCAGCGCAATGAACAGCACCAGAGGCAAAATCCAATAAAGCAGAATGGTCAGCAGTGGGGAGGTCTCCTCCACGATCTCGCTGGCAAATTCCGCGCCGGAGTTGTACAGGCGTTCCACCAGCTGGGGATCGTCCATACGCCCGGTCTTGTATATGTTTTCTTCCGCTTTGTCGGTGAACACGATCTGGTTGTCCAGAACTTCGACCTGACCGATATTCTGTTCCTGCGTCATGGTCATAAAGCTGCCATAGTCCACCTCTTTGACCTGCCGGGCGCTGATATAGGGCATAGCCAGCAGGTTGAACACCAACAGTATTGCAAGGGCAAGCGTATAATAAAAGATCAGCGGTTTTTTCGGTTTTTTTACTTCCTGCATGTTTTTTCACCTCATTTTTTCAAATTTTACTCCGGATCAGCGAAATGATCAGCCAGACCGCCAAAAGAATATTCACCACGGCACAGCCATAGCGCAGGATCAGCAGAATGATATCCGGCCGGAAAATCAGCGCGGCGGCGCAAAGCAGGAGCAGCACAGCAGAGATAATGCAGATCGTGGTCGTGTGCCTGAGTATGGCTTTCAAGAATTTGTTCATGTTTTTATCCTTTCTTCATGCGGTCTTGTCAAATTGGCTGTTGTACAACTCGGCATAAAAGCCGCCCTGCCTGAGCAGGGTCTCATGATCCCCCTGCTCGATAATATTTCCGTCCTTCAGCACAAGGATCAGGTCGGCGTTTTTTATGGTGGACAGCCGGTGCGCGATCACAAAGCTGGTACGGTCTTTCATCAGCTCATCCATTGCTTTCTGGATCAACAGCTCCGTGCGGGTATCCACGGAGGAAGTTGCCTCATCCAGAATGAGCATGGGCCGGTTCTGGATCATTGCCCGGGCAATGGTAATGAGCTGCTTCTGCCCGGCGGAGATGCTGGTGTTTTCCGTAAGCTCCGTATCCAGCCCCTCCGGCAGCGACTCCACAAAGTCCCAGATACCGCAGGCACGGCAAGCCTTTTCAATCGCTTCTTCGCTGACATTATCCCCGTTGAATACCAGGTTTTCCCGGACTGTCCCCTGGAACATCCAGGTGTCCTGGAGCACCATGGAGAACATACTGTGTACATCTTCCCGCTTCATCTCTGCGGTGGGCACGCCGTCAATCAGGATGCTGCCGCCCCAAAGCTCGTAAAAGCGCATAAGCAGACTGACGATGGTGGTCTTTCCCGCGCCTGTGGGACCGACGATGGCGATCTTCTGCCCTGGCTTAACGCTGGCGGAGAAATCCCGAATCACCGCGTCATTCTGATCCTCACTGTAGCCAAAGCGCAAATTCTTGAATTCCACCTGGCCTCTGACCGGCGCGCAATAGCGCTCCTTCCCGCTCTCGTCCTCCAGTTCCTCCTCTTCCAGGAAGTCAAAGACCCGTTTACCGGCTGCTGCCGCAGACTGCATCTGGGTCATTCCCTGGGCAAGGTTGCTCAGGGGAGATGTAAAGAGCCGCACATACATGATGAAGGCCACGATAACGCCAAAGTCGATCACACCGTCCATGGCCAGCTTGGAGCCGTAGATGCACACCGCCACATAACCCAGATTTCCCACGAAGCCCATCAGCGGCTGCATAATGCCGGAGATGAACTGGGATTTGCGGTTGGCCTGATAGACCTCCTTGTTGAGCCGGTCGAATTCAGACTTCATTTTCTTTTCCGCTCTGGAGATGCGGACCACATCATGGCCGGAGTACATCTCCTCCACATAGCCGTTGAGCTGTCCCAGGGAGCTCTGCCTTGCCAGAAAATATTTCTGGGAGCGGGACATGATCAGGCCCATCAGGGCAAAGCCGATCAACGTGGAGGCAATGGCGGCAAGGCTCATGCGCCATTCGGTGATGAACATCATCATCAAACAGCCGATAAACTGCGCAGCGGCGGAGACCATGGAGGGAAGGCTGTTGGAGAGGCTCTGCACCAGGGTGTTTACGTCGTTGGTCATGCGGCTGAGAATATCGCCGTAAGGGATACGGCCAAAGAGCTTCATGGGCGCCCGGTTCACCTTGTCAAAAATATCCGCGCGCAGCCGGTTTGACAGGCGCAGGGTCACCGTTGCCAGAATAAAATGCTGGATGAAGCTGAATACCGCGCTCAGGACATACAGGCCCAGCAGGAAAAGGGCCGTTCCGGCAACAGCCTCCATGTCTATGCCGGTGGCAATCCCATCAATGATGTACTGGGTGATTTTGGAAAGCTGATTCGGGCCGATGATGGTCAGCACAACACCGGCGCAGGCGAAAAAGATGGCTGCGATGAAGGGAAGAACGATGCCCTTTGAATGGCCGATCAGGCGGGAAAACTCACCGCCCATACTCACTTTTTCGCCGGTATAAACAAGATGTTTTTCAGGATGCATTTTTCCCCTCCTGTCCGGAAAGCTCACGGGCCGAAAGCTGGGAGAAGGCAATCTCCCGGTATACCGGGCAATTCTTCATCAGCTCCTCGTGGCTGCCTATGCCCACGGCCCGTCCGTGGTCCAGGACCACGATCTTATCCGCGTTCTTTATGGTGCCGATACGCTGGGCCACGATAAGCTTTGTGGCGTCGTGAAATTCATCATCCAGAGCCTGTCTCAGTCTGGCGTCCGTCTTATAGTCCAGGGCAGAGAACGAGTCGTCAAAAATCAGGATCTCCGGTTTCCTCGCCAGAGCCCGGGCAATGGATATTCTCTGCTTCTGACCGCCGGAAAGATTCCCTCCGCCGGTTTCGATCTTCTCGTCCAGCTTTCCGGGCATACTTTCCACAAATTCAGCGGCCTGGGAGACATTCAGCGCTTCCCATGTGTTCTCCTCCGACAGGGCAGCGTCACTCTCGCCGAAGTTCACGTTATCCTCAACCGAGCCGGAAAACAGCACCGCCTTCTGCGTCACATAGCCCAGCCTGTCATACAGCGCTTTGAAGCTGTATTCCCGGATGTCCTCACCGTCCAGGAGCACCTGCCCCTCCGTCGCGTCAAAAAACCGTGCCGCCAGACTGACCAGGGTGGTCTTTCCGCTGCCGGTAGCCCCGATAAAGGCCACGGTCTCTCCCCGATTGGCTTTGAAGCTGATGTTTTTCAGCACAGGGCGGCTGCTGTCCGGGTACTGAAAGGACACGTTCCGAAACTCCAGGGTTCCCCGCTCTGTCCCCTCTTCCCTTTTGCCTTCTTTGACCTTTGGTTCGGTATTCAATATCTCATTGATCCGCACGGCGGAGACCTGGGCTGCCGGAAGCATCATGAAAATCATCACGATCATCATCAGCGACATCACTACAAAGGTGGCATAGGTGCTGAACACCACCACATCGCCGGACAGGGCGATGCGGGCCGTAAGATCTTTTACCGGGATATTTTCGATCAGGGATGCGCCCAGCCAGTAGATTCCCAGAGACAGGACGCTCATGCCAAGACTCATCAGCGGCATAAGGGCTGCAAAGGTCCGCTGGTTGAAAAGCTGGGTATTGGTCAGCGCGTCGTTTGCCTGGCCGAATTTATTGTTCTGGTAGTTCTCGGCGTTGAAAGCGTGCACTACACGGATGCCGTTTAAGTTCTCCCGGGCGATACGGTTGATGTCGTCGGTCTGCCGCTGGACTTTTCTGAACCGGGGCAGCAGGATAACAAGCGTCAACACCATAACCGACAGCAAAAACACCACGAAACAGGCCGTCAGAACAGAAAGCTCCCAGCTCTTGTTGACAATTTTGATGACTGCCCATACCGCCATTACCGGGGCTTTGATCAAAACCTGCAGGCCCATGGCAATAAGCATCTGGATCTGGGTCACGTCGTTGGTTGTTCTCACGGTCAGGCTGGGCACGGAAAAGCCGTTCATTTCCTGTTTCCCGAAGGAGGAGACTTTGGCGAATATCTCCTCTCTTACAGAGTAGCTGAAGCCTGCGGCAGTCTGGGCGGCAAAGTAGCCCGCGATCACCGCAAGGGCCATGCTGAACAGGGCGCAGCCCAGCATTTTTCCCCCTACGGTCCAGATCTCAGACTGCTGTGAGCCGGGTGTCTGTATCATCACGGTGAGATCGCTCATGTAGTCCGGCATGGCCAGATCAAAATACACCTGCGCAAGTACCAGCACAAGACACAGCAGGGCCATGAGCTTTTCTCTCCGCCGCATTTTTTTAAGCAGCTTTATCATTTATTTATAACCTCTTTCGTCAGCATTTTATAATTTCGGATCATATACAGGCCGAAAGAGACCGTCATCATGATCACACATATACTGATGAGTGCCGTCGACCACTCCCGGGGAATCGCAAACCAGACGATGTGCAGAAACATCATGGCATAAAGGAGCCAGGTACATAGCTTGCCGTGCCATTCCGCGCCGCAGACCTTGCCGGTCTTTTTGATCACAACCAGGCTCATAATGCCGCTGCACAGTTCCTTGAAAATGAGAAGCAGCAGCGGAACCAGCATCATCTGAAAGCGGGTCAGCAGGCAAAACATCATCGCGGCCTGGGTCAGCTTGTCCGCAACCGGGTCAAGAGCTTTTCCCAGGTCCGTGACCATGTTGAAGCGCCTGGCTATAAAGCCATCGACGGTGTCTGTTATGCCGGAGAGTACCAGCACCGCCGCCGTAAGGGCGTAGTTTTTCTTCGCGCAATACAACCAGATGATCAGCGGGATCATACAAAGACGCAAAAAGGACAAAAGGTTCGGTATGGTAAGGATCTGTTTTCTGATGCTCTGCTTCATCGGTCTGTACCCCTCTCATTGTATGGATGAAGTATAATTCTGAAATTGCAACTAAATCTCAACTGAAGTTCAACAACTGTTGAAAAAGCGTGAGAAAACAAAAGTACCGCGTCCGGCAGGCCAAAATTGCCTGCCGGACGCGGTTTTTCAAATCCTGTATTGCGTTAATCCTTGTACTCAAACATCAGATCGTACATACTGACGGTGTCGCCGTCCTTGACGCCCATCTCTTCCATACGCTGAAACACACCAGACTCCCGGAGGACCCGGTCGAAATACATGCGGCTTTCATAGTCGGAGAAGTTGATGGTGGCCACAAGGCGCTGAAGCCAGGGGCCTTCCACAACCCACATATCGTCAAACTGGCGGATATCCAGCGCTTCGGAGGTGTCGATCACCGGCTCGGGCGGCACATAGTCCGCCTCATAGCTGGCCACCGGCGGAAGCTCCGCCAGACGGCGGGCACACTCCTTGACCAGCGCTCTGGTTCCCTCATGGGTAACGGCGCTCATTTCAAAAAAGGTATAGCCCAGCTCCTCTACATGGGCCTTGAGCCGCTCGATATTCTCCCGGTCGTCGCCCAGCAGGTCGCACTTGTTGGCCGCCACGATCTGGGGCCTTTCCGCAAGAGCCGGGTCATACTCATGCAGCTCCGCGTTAATGGCATCAAAATCCTCCAAGGGGTCCCGGCCCTCACTGCCGGACACATCTACCAGATGGATCAGCAGACGGCAGCGGTCGATATGGCGCAGAAAATCATGACCCAGACCGGCTCCCTCGGACGCCCCCTCGATAATGCCCGGAATATCTGCCATGACGAAGGAAACCCCCTCGTCCACATACACCACCCCCAGGTTGGGAAACAACGTGGTAAAGTGGTAATTGGCAATTTTGGGGTGGGCCTTGCTGACCACGGAGAGCAGCGTGGATTTACCCACATTGGGAAAGCCCACCAGCCCCACGTCCGCCAGAAGCTTCAGCTCCAGGGTGATGTCGTGGCTCTCTCCGGGCAATCCGGGCTTGGCAAAGCGGGGCACCTGGCGGGTAGGCGTGGCAAAGTGCATATTGCCCCAGCCGCCCCGGCCGCCCCTGGCCGCCACCCAGTTTTCTCCGGTGGACATGTCATGCATGATGGCCCCGGTGGCAGTATCCCGGATAATGGTGCCCCTTGGCACCTTGATATACAGAGACTCACCGTCCTTGCCGTAGCAGCGCTTGCCCTGCCCCGGCATGCCGTTTCCGGCCACATATTTACGCTTATAGCGAAAGTCCATCAAGGTGGACATATTGTCGTCAACAACAAAAACGATATTCCCGCCGCGGCCGCCGTCTCCCCCATCGGGGCCGCCTGCCGCAACGTATTTTTCCCTGTGGAACGCCACTGCGCCGTCTCCGCCGTTGCCGGCTTTGACGGTAATTCTTGCTTTATCTACAAAAGAAGATGCCATTGCTGCCTCCCCTTCCTTCTATGGATAGAAAAAGGCCGGACAGCTGTGTCCGGCCTTTTGTCAACATTTACTGAGCGATTTCTTCGTAAACAGAGACCTTCTTGCGGTCCTTGCCCATGCGCTCGAACTTCACGGTGCCGTCCACGAGGGCGAACAGAGTGTCGTCCTTACCCTTACCAACGTTGGTACCCGGGTGGATCTTGGTTCCGCGCTGTCTGACAAGGATGTTGCCGGCCAGGACAAACTGCCCGTCGGCTCTCTTGGCACCAAGACGCTTGGACTCGCTGTCGCGGCCGTTCTTGGTAGAACCCATACCTTTTTTATGTGCCATTTAGGTTACACCTCCATAAGTCAATATCAGTTGCGGAAAATTATGCGTTGATGGTTTCGATCTGGACCTTGGTGTAGGGCTGTCTGTGGCCCTGAGTCCTGCGGTAGCCCTTTTTGGGCTTCATCTTGTAGACGCGGACCTTAGCGCCCTTGCCGTTCTTCACGACGTTGGCGGAAACGGATGCGCCTTCGATCACAGGTGCGCCGAACTTTGCGGTCTCGCCGTCGATCACGGCCAGGACCTGGTCGAACTTGACGGACTCACCTGCTGCAACGTCAAGCTTTTCCACAAAGATAACGTCGCCCTCGGCAACGCGATACTGCTTGCCGCCGGTCACGATGATAGCATGCTTCATTGATTTTTCCTCCCTCTTTACAGGTCTCGCTCTTGGGGCGGAGGCAGACCTCTCTTGTAAACCCCTTCAATGCGGCTTGAATAGAATACCATGTCCCGGCGTCAATGTCAACAATTTTTCGCATAAAAATTGAGCATTTTTCCTGATACAGCGTGAAAAATGACCTTGTTGAAACGATTGACCTGCAATACTTATTGTGCTATTATACAGTTTAAACCAGCATGAGCAATTTGCGCCGCACGCCCGTTAAGCGGCTGACGCGGCGCCGGGAAAAAATCTTTTCACCGCCGCAGTGAGAGATTTCCCTTTCCGCTTTTGCTGCCAGATTGCGGCAGATTGGAGATCAAGATGAACATTATCAAAAAAGTCTGTGTACTGCAGGTTCTCGTTCTTGCTCTGTGCCTGCTTTTTACCGGCTGCGGGAAAACAGAGCAGCCCAGCCCCGCGCCGTCTGAACCGGAACCCACCGCGCAGATCCACACGGAGGAGAGTCTGACGGCCGTTCTTTCCGCTGAGGAGCTGAAGGCGCTGGATTCCAACTATCCGAATCTGAAAACCCTTGACCTGAGCGGCAGCGATTGCTACGACGCAATTCTTGAATACATCGCTTCCCATCCTGATGTTCAGGTCACTTACACTGTGAGCATTTACGGCGGAACCGAGCCTGTAGTCCTCTCAAATACGGCGGATTCCGTTACCCTCAGCGATTCCTCTTATCTGGAGGAACTCGCCGCAAGAGCCCCGCTGCTGCCCGCGCTCAAGACCATATTGGTGGAAGATCCCAATGCTTCCATAGACCTGATCCAGTTCTTGAAGGAGGCTTATCCTGAAGCCTCTGTCGGCTACAGCGTCCGGCTCCCCGGTCAGACGGTCAGCTCCGACACTACCAGCCTTGACCTCTCCGGGCTCAGCGCGGACCAGGTGGATGAAGCCGCCGCGGCGCTGGCCGGTCTCCCGAATCTTGAGCGGGTCAAGCTCTCCGACAGTATGGCGATCACTGATGTGGCAAAACTTGCCCAGGCCTGCCCCGGCGCCGCCTTTGACTATAACTTCGAGCTTTTCGGCCAGCAGGTATCCGCTTCGGCTGAACGGCTGGAGTATGTGGAAACAGAAATTGGAAACGAGGGAGTCGGGCAGATTCGGGAGGTACTGCCTTTCATGACGAAGCTCACTTACCTTAAATTGGACAAGTGCGGAATTGATTATGAGGTTCTTGCCCAGCTGCGGGATGACTTTCCCAATGTAAAAGTTGTGTGGCGTGTTTTCTTCAGCGGCGACGGCTATAACTGCCTGACCGACACCGAGAAAATCTGGGCCACCGGCACAGTGACCGACGGCTATACGGACCCTTTGAAGTATTGCACGGACGTCAAATACATGGATCTGGGCCATAACTGCATTACCAACATCGATTTTATCAACTACATGCCCAAGCTGGAGGTGGCTGTTCTCTCCATCACCTGGATTGAGGATCTCAGCCCCCTTGGGAATTGTCCCAATCTGGAATTTCTGGAGATGTACTCCTCCAACATCTCTGACGTCTCTGCCCTGGCCAACTGCAAAAATCTCAAGCACCTGAACCTGGGCAACGACTTTGAAGTGACCGACATCTCGGCTCTTTACGATCTGGATCTGGAGCGGTTCTATTTCAACAACAACAATGTGCCCGACGCTCAGGAAGAAGAATTCATAAGCCGTCATCCGGACTGCGAGTGCAGCTTCGGCGCAGGGCATCCCGTCCACACTACCTGGCGTTTCCTTCCCGGATATGTCTGGAAAGAGGATCTGAGCGAGACCCATTACAACGAACGCTATGCCCTTCTGCGTGAACAGATCGGCTATGACACCTTTGATTATTCACGATAATTAAACGAACGAGACCGAAGAAATCTCCGGTCTCGTTCATTTTGTCTGTTTATCTATCAATCATTTCTCGAACATTTCTCCGCATCGATGGCCAGGGCAAGCATCAGTGCGCACAGGGCGTCCTGACTGTTGCAAACGTCGATCACATAGGTATCTGTCAGGCGGAAAACCTCCTTGGATATCATGGCGACACAGCGTCCCGAGGCATCAAGGATACGGTAATCCCATTCAAACAGGTCCCCCTCCACATGCCAGCCATTGCAGTCGATGTTATACCTGGGGCGGAGAAAGCTGAATTCCTTGCTGATGCAGCCCAGATACTGCCCCCGGAGAAACAGCTCAAACTTTGGCAACAGGGTCAAAACACGCTCCTTGACCATCCCGACCTCTCTGCCGTAAGGGTCATAGATTTTCAGGCAATGTCCCCATGCCAGCTGACCTCTCACCACATATTCCGTCTCCCCGGCCTCGTTATAGATATCATAGCTGTCAAACCAGGAAAACAGCCTTTGTTTGAACAGTAATTTCATCTCTGTCACTCTCCTCCCGATGAAAAAAGACAGCGAAGCAGCGCTTTGCTGTCTTTTTCTGTTTATGGTTTTCAGCCGACAGCCTCCACGGTCTCCGCGTCGGTCAGGCTGATGCTGCCGTCAATGCCGCTCTGGGAGATCAGGCTGTGGTGGCGAAGGCCGTCCGCCGTTGTGTAGCTGATCATCAGGTCGGGCATCCCCTCGGGGATGAGGGTGACAAGCTGGATGGCACAGTCGCTCATATAGCTGCAGTACCAATGGCTGGCTGTCTCAAAGAATTTGTGGCTGTAATCGGCATACTCCACGGAGTTGATGCTGATATCATATACCGTCCCCTCTGCTTTCAGACAAAGCTCCTCGCCGCCTTCGGCTACGGTCACTTTATCCAGCAGCTCCACTGAGCCGGGGGCCACTTCGCTCTGCAGGGACACGGCGAAGCCGCCTTCCTCTCCCTGCCGTTCCACGGGAAGCCATTTAGCGTCAATCTTCTCCGCAAGGGCGTCGTAAGGGATCGTAAAGCGGATGCTTCCCTCGGCGTAGGAGCCCAGCTCATAAACATCGGAGAAAACAACCAGACCATTTTTATCGAAATACCAGGAGCCCTCCCGGACGATGGGAGCAAGCGCTGCGCTCAGATCCTCAGCCGACTGCGGAAAGGAACAGTTTTGGTATTCTTCCCCGTTTGCCGCAAGATCGGTGATGTATTCCAGAACAAACTGCGTAAAGGCTTCGGCATCTCCACCCAGCTTTTCCAGCGTGAGAAGCTCACCGGTCTGTGTGTCGTATACATAGCCCCGCTCCAGGTAATTGCCGTGAGCGCCGCCCGTGTAAGTGACGGTGCTGAACACAAAGCTCACCAGGCTGTTGTCCGCCCTTAAAACCGAGACGGTACGGTCGCTGGACAGCTCAGTGGCGATCTGGGCGCCGGTATCCACGGCGTAGCTGTAATTATCCAGAGCCATCTCCAGCAGGGCGTTGACCCCATCCCCGGCGCCCGTGCCGGTGTAATACAGCTCATTGAGCAGGGCAATATGGTCGTTGATTGCGGCGGATGCCGCGTCATTGCCTTCAATATGGACCTGGGGTATGTCATAAGAGAAGGTCAGGATCCGCTGGGCCTCGTTATCCGGGGCATTATGGATCTCCGTATTGTTTTTGATGCTCACGATCACCCGGCTGCCCAGCTCCTGCGGCGCGGGGGTGGGCTCGGGGGTCTCCTCCGCTTCGGGCGAAGCTTCAGGCGCAGTCTCCGACTCCTGGCTGGGCTCCGCCGTGGGCAGCGGCGGAAGCTCCACCTGCTGGAGCTTTTCCAGCTCGTCGCAGGCGCACAGGGTCGCCGCGAGCGCAATAACAAGAATCAATGCCATGATCTTTTTCATTGTTGATATCCTTTCATCTGCTTTCATATGCTGTCATAAGGTACATGCCTTGCAAGAGAGGAATTGGTATAGCGTTTATCCGCCGTTACCTCATCGATGATCTGAACCCCGGGCGGGAAGAAGATCTGCTGATCCTCGTCGTCAAGCTCGATCTCCATAATGGCCCGGTCGGTCCAGAAGGGATAGACGTCGATCTCGAACAGTTGTTCCCTGTAGTCCAGACAGTATCTGGTTTTACGGATAACGCCGCGGGACGGATCCGCGTCCTGCATCAGGCTCTCGTATTCCTCCCGGCTGATCTCCCGTTCCAGTTCTATCCGTTTCACATCGTTTATTCTGGTCTTTTGGGTGTGGGTATAGGTATACACCCCATCAAGACCCCTTTTTCTCACTCTTGAACTGTGTCCGTCCCGGCTGATCAGATAAGTCTGGGTGATCTCCGTTTTTCCGGAGCAGCTGTTCAGCACTTCCCTGTCCGGGAAACGGATAAGATATTTGCGTTCTATTTCATATATACTGTCCTTCATTCTGATCACCGGTTCAAAGTATATCCCAAAGATATGAACAAATCAAGAGCCGTGCCCCGCTCCATTTATACACTTTTGAGAATTTATATAATTGCGGCAAACGCATTTTGGTTGTATAATGAGAATAGTTTAACATACACAAAAATAACATTAACGAGGTGGAGTGAAATGGCAAAAAGACCGAATATTCTTAAGCTTGCTACCAAGATAAGCCTTGAGAGTCTGACCTACACCGGCATCACCTACAGCGACCCGGAGTACAGGATCCTCGATCCCATCGTCAGTGACGAGATGTGCGAGGTCATGATGCATATGCGCCTCGAGACGCCCAGGACGGCAGAGGATATCGCAAGGCGCGCAAAAAAGAGCGTGGATTTCACCCAAACGCAGCTTGACAAGCTTGTTACCTGCGGTGTGATCCGCGCAAGGACTGTTGACGGTGCCCCTGGCTACTATTATCCCATCTGGGTCCCCGGCATCATGGAGGGGATTCTGACCAACCGTGAGCAGTGCGACAAATATCCCGATCTGGCCTACTGCTTTGAGGAATATACCCGCCGCCGCGTGGGGGTACTTGCCCCGGTCATGGCCCCCGGCATGTCCTTCATGCGCGTCATGCCTGTAATGAGCGCCATTGAGAACAATTCCCGTACCGCATCCTACGACGAGATCTCCACGCTGATCGACAAGGCGGAGATCGTCTCTGTGGGCCCCTGCTCCTGCCGCCGTTCCCGCCGTCTGATGGGCGAAGGCTGCGGCCATCTGGAAGAGGATATGTGCATGTACCTCAACGAGAACGCCCGCACCTACATCAAAACCGGCGCACACCGGGAGGTCAGCAAGGAGGAGGCTTATCAGATTCTCAAGCGTGCTGAGGACAACGGCCTTGTCCATGAGATCAACCAGGCCCCCGGCTTTGAAGACGCCAGCGCCATCTGCAACTGCTGCGGCTGCTCCTGCTTCGCGCTGCGCATCGGCGAGTATTTCCGCAAGCCCGACAGCCTCCGTTCCAACTTTGTCGCCAGGGTGGATAAGCAAAACTGCGTGGCCTGCGGCCAGTGCGTGGAAAACTGCCAGATGAACGCGCTGAAGCTGGGCCAGAAGCTCTGCTCCACCGAGCCTGTGGAAGGCGATGTGAGCACCGATGCGTACCGCAACAGCATGTGGAAAAAGTCCGATTACAACGTGGACTACCGCACCAACCGCACGGACGTGGTATCCACCGGCACGGCTCCCTGCAAGGCCCAGTGTCCCGCCCATATCCCCGTTCAGGGCTATATCAAGCTGGCCTCCCAGGGCCGGTATACCGAAGCCCTTGAGCTGATCAAGAAAGAGAACCCCTTCCCCGCCGTCTGCGGCCGCATCTGCAACAAGGCCTGCGAGGACGCCTGCACCCGCGGCAGCATCGACTCTCCCATCGCCATTGACGACATCAAGAAGTTCATCGCGGAGAAGGATCTGGAGACCGATACCCGCTATGTACCCAAGATGCTCAACCAGATTGGTAAGCCCTTCCCTGAAAAGATCGCCGTTATCGGCGCCGGCCCCGCCGGGCTGAGCTGCGCCTACTATCTGGCGGTCAAGGGCTATCCCGTCACCGTGTTTGAGAAGGAAAAGCTGCTGGGCGGTATGCTGACGCTGGGCATCCCCAGCTTCCGTCTGGACCGGGATGTGGTCAACGCCGAGATCGACATTCTCCGCGAGCTGGGCGTCGAATTCAAAACCGGCGTTCAGGTTGGCAAAGACATCACCATACAGCAGCTCCGTCAGGAGGGCTTCAAGGCCTTCTATCTGGGCATCGGCGCTTCCCGGGGCATGGCCGTGGGCTGCAAGGGCGACGATCTGCCCGGCGTCTTTACCGGCATCGACTTTTTGAAGGCCGTGAACCTGGGTGATAAGCCCGAAATCGGCAATCAGGTCGCCGTTATCGGCGGCGGCAACGTGGCTATCGACGTGGCCCGCACCGCTGTCCGTCTGGGCGCGGAGAGCGTGACCATCGTCTACCGCCGAACCCGCGATGAGATGCCCGCAGCCGATGACGAGATCGCCGAGGCCGAAGAAGAGGGCGTAAAGTTCATGTTCCTGGCCTCTCCCGCCGAGATCTGCGGTCAGGGCAAGGCTCAGGAGCTGAAGGTGGAGCTTATGGAACTGGGCGAGACCGACGCCAGGGGCCGCCGCAAACCTGTGGGCACCGGCAAATTCCAGTCTCTTCCTGTCAGCAGCGTCATTTCCGCCATCGGCCAGCTTGTGGATATGGGCGGCATTGACGAGGGCACCAATATGCAGCTGAGCCGCAAGGGCACCGTATATGTGGACTCTCTCAGCTACCAGACCGGTGAACCGGACATTTTTGCCGGCGGCGACGTGGTGACCGGCCCCAAATTTGCCATCGATGCCATTGCGGCCGGCAAGGAGGGCGCCATCTCCATCCACCGCTTCGTCCATCCCGGCCAGCGGCTTGACATTGGGCGTGACCGCAGGGACTACAAGTCCCTGGATGTGTCCACCGCCGCTTTTTCTGTGGATTCCTTCGACAACACACCCCGGCAGAAGGCCGCTGGCGGCGCTGTCTCCGAGGCGAAAAAAACCTTCAAGGATCTGCGCGGTGTGTTCACCGAGGAGCAGCTGAAGAAAGAGACCGAACGCTGTCTGGGCTGCGGTGCGGTGACCGTGGATGAATATATGTGCGTAGGCTGCGGCATATGCACCACCAAGTGCAAGTTTGACGCCATCCATCTGGAGAAGATCAGCGACAACGTGGGTACGCCCTATTTCCAGACCCTTGCCCGAATCGCCGGCAACGTGCCCGTCCGTCTGGGCACTATCGCCGCGAAGAAGATCGGCTTCGGAAAGTAAAGGAGCGCCCATGCATGAGATAGGCGTTGTACGGCAGATGTGCAAAACCGTCATGGATTTTGCCGCCGAAAACAAACTTCAAAGCATCAGTGAGATCGTTGTGGAGATCGGTGAATTGTCCCTGATTATCCCCAAATACGTTGAGGAGGTGTATCCTCTGGTCACCGAAGGCACCATGCTCAGCGATACAAAGCTCATCATGGAGACCGTTCCCGGCCTGGCCGAGTGCGACGACTGTGACGAGATCTTCAATGTTGTCGAGCACGAGGGCTACTGTCCCAACTGCGGCAGCTTTGACAAGACCATCCTGTCCGGCAAGGATTTCACCATCCGGGAGATCCACATGCCGGAGGAATAACAGACTGATCGGCAAAAAAATCCGGAGGCCCCGGCCTCCGGATTTTTCGGTTATCTGCCTGTATGGTTTGCTCTGTGGGATAGTATACGCCGCCGGTCTCCGGGACGGCCATGAATTTTGTGCAGAACAGGATGGACATCGTCAGAAGCGCCGCAATGCAGATGGCAAGAACGTCGTCAAACTTGATCATGAAACCCTCACTCTTTTCTGTTTTTTATCCTTCTATTGATAAAGACGCAGGAAAGGGGTAAAACGTCTCATGCTTTTATATTTTCATCGTTTTGCACAACACAGCAAAGATATTATTGTATAATATGCTTTGTTTCCTGAAAGGGCTTTCCGGCCGGTATACCCGGTCAGAAAGCCCTTTCGGCTGATTGGACCAGTTTTCCTTTAAAGCATTGTCTGACTTTTTGGGGGCACTTCATGATCATAGAGTTTCTCTTCAATGTAGATCATCATCTTATTTCTTAACCCAGCATATATCCCGACAGCGGCAAAAGGGGTCAGAGCGATAAAGAATAGATATTTTTTTACAGAAACGTAGACGCAAAATACAGCAAACAGGACAAGCCAGAAGAGCACAAGGGAGATATGCTCCTTCAGCCATTTTCTTTGCCAATAAGCAGCCTGTTCTTTTTTACTGAATACCCCGGTTTTTGAAAGGTCGACTAGATTTCTGTCAGCTTCTTCCCTGAACGCATTTTCATCCAGACGGCAGCCGGAAAGCAGTTCATTGATGCTCACGCCAAACTGTTCGGAAAGCAGCTGAAACATTTCAATATCCGGCATATAATTTCCGTTTTCCCAGCGGGATATGGTCTTGTTGGTCACGCCCAGCCTGTTCCCCAGCGCTTCCTGGGTCATTCCCTTTTCGCGGCGCAATTGGGCAATGAATTTTCCTGTTTTGATCGGGTCCATGTCTTCTCACCTCAGTCCGCAGCATACAACATTTTGCCGAAAATGTCTTCCCCACAAACAGCGAATATCCTGTCAATGAAACCAGGTCAAGCGATTCAGCCGGCTTTGCGCTGCCTTTTTTGCGTTAACACAGATTCTTTTCCCAAGCGCAAAGGCTGCCGCCGTTCACGATGATCCTGCTCCTGTCAGGCAAAGACGTATGCCCTGACAGGGGCAGAGGAAGAATTTCCATTCTATTTTGTCATCAGCTCGATGATGGTTCGGTCCGTCTCTTTCATGCCTTGCCGGCCCAGTACGCCCACGTTCCTGATGGTATTTTCCACACCCTTCAGAATGATGCCGTCGCCGCCGTAAAACTGCTGTCCCGCATCGTACATCTCCATAGCCAGCAGCCCGGAGTCCACCGCCACGGCGATCTTTGCCGCACAGCTGGGCTTTGCCCCGTCACAGACCATACCCGAAGATATGGCCAGAGCGTTCACCAGGGCATGGGAGATGCTGTCCAGATCACCGCCCCGCAGATAGGATACGGCTGCTCCCGCGCTGGCCCCGGCGCTCACCGCACCACAATAGGCTGAAAGACGTCCTATCCCCTCTTTCAAATGGATGGCAGTGAGATTGGAGATGGCCAGGGCGCGGTAGAGCTTTTCCCTGCTACTGCCCAGCTCCATGGCGTATTCCACCACAGGCACGCAGACGGTGATCCCCTGGTTTCCGCTGCCGGAGTTGATGATGACGGGCAGCTCACAGCCGCCCATTCTGGCGTCAGAGGCAGCGGCAGCCTTTGCCCGTGCCAGGGTGTGCACATCGTCACCCTGTTTTACAAGAACCTTGCCGATGTTGGCTCCGTAGTTCCCGTTCAGTCCCTCCTGGGAGATGGCGCAGTTATATTCGATCTGCCTGTCGAACAGCTCCTGCACATCCTTCACGTCAAGGGATTGGGCAAAGTCATAGATCCCCTCCACAGAGAGAAGCCCATAATCCAGCCCGCTCTCCGCCGCCGGGTTCACCGGCTGGTCGGTAAAAAGCACCTTGCCGTCTTTTTCGATAAGGGCCAGCCCTGTGTGATGGTTGATAATGCGTGCCCTTGCGCTGCTGTTGCCCGAAAATACGCTGACTGTCACGTCCAGTACAAGCTCTGATCCGGCGGGGGTGACTTTTATGGGCGTTGTTTCAAGATACTCTCCCAGCCGGCGCTTGTCCTCTCTTGTCACATGGGAGATGACCTCAAGTCCCGCGTCGGCATCTCCGGCGATAATGCCAACGGCGGCGGCAGCCTCCACGCCTCTTCGCCCGTCGGTGTTGGGCACAATGACGCTCTTTACATTTTTGATGATGTTTCCGCTGGCTTCAATCTCCACCCGCTCCGGCAGGCTGCCCAGAGTCTTCCCCGCGATGGCCGCGCAGTAGGCCACGGCAATAGGCTCCGTACAGCCCAGCGCCGGGATCAGCTCCTTGCGGAGGATCTGAAGATAGGTGCTGTATTTTTCGCTGTTTCTTTCCATGTGCGCCTCCTTTTCCGTTATTTCCGTTACCATATGTTATCATTGTACCATGACTCCGCTGTGCTTAACAACAGCAAAACCGTATTATCTGAACTTTGTCATATACAAATGGAATAATATTGGGAGGCGGCTTGTCATAGGATGTACCAAAAGGAGTGATGTGCTTGATCGACCTGAGAAGATTTCTGACTAAACACAAAAAATTTCTCTCCGGAGCGGGCCTTGTGCTGGCAGTGGTGCTGATTTTCTGGACAGTGAACAACCCGGCCATCGTCGGCGCTTCGGCCACCCAGAGACAACTGCCCATCTACTGTGTGCAGCGGGAGGATAAGGTGGTCTCCCTGTCCTTTGACGCCGCGTGGGGAAACGAGGACACGCAGCAGCTGATCGACATACTGGATCAATACGGCGTCAAGGCTACGTTCTTTGTGGTGGGCGACTGGGTGGATAAATACCCCGAATCCGTAAAAGCCCTGGCAGACGCGGGAAATGAGGTGATGAACCACTCGTCCAATCACGCCCACTTCTCCAAGCTCAGCGAGGATGAGATCGTTGCAGATGTGACAGCCTGCAATGAGAAGATCGCCGCCGTCACCGGGGTGACGCCCACGCTGTTCCGCTGCCCTTACGGGGAATACGACGACCATGTGATCAGCGCCGTCAGCAGTACGGGCACCACCGCCGTGCAGTGGGATGTGGACAGTCTGGACTGGAAGGGCTTATCTGCCAGAGACATTCAGAGCCGTGTGCTGAAAAATGTTCAGCCTGGCAGCATCGTATTGTTCCACAACGCGGCGGAAAACACTCCCGAAGCCCTGCCCGGGATCATTGAAGCCCTTCAGGCCGACGGCTACACCATTGTCCCCATCTCCCAGCTGCTGCTCACGGGAGAATACACCATCGACCATACCGGAAGGCAGTGTCCGAAATGAAAAAGGAAGCTGCGGCAAAGTTCAATTGCTGCAGCTTCCTTTTATTCACGAAACGTATGCATCCGATAAAGCGGGGCGTTCAGACCACATAGGCCTTTGACGCGCCGAGATCGCGGGCCAGACGGGCATATCGTTCGGCATAGTCCGCCTCGGTCTCAAACTCCCCGAGGATTTTTTGGTAGCGCTCCCGCACGCCGAAGGGGCGGTAGCGGATGATTTTGTAAAAACAGCCGTCCCCGATATGTTCTGCCACATAACGGACCGTCGCCTCGTTATCCTTGTCCCGGCCCGGGAAAATGATGGTGCGCACCTCGTAGAGCTTGCCCACAGAGAGCAGATAGTCCAGATTTTATTCTACCACTTCGCTTTTTATGACTTTGCCGATATTCCAGAGATGGGCTACCTGCCGTTCTGCCTCGCGCTTTTCCTCTTCGGTGCTGTACTCCACATATACGGTGTGCGCGCTGCAATCGGCACACTCCACCTGCACATTCCAGCCGCCCTCGTGGCTTATGATCCCCGGGCCGCGGCAGACGGGGCATTCTCCCAGCTCAATGAGATTATCCAGATCCATGTTATTTCTCCTTGATGAATAATTACCTGATAAGACGATGTCCATTATAATACAGTCTTTCCCGTCTTTCAAGCAAATATCAACATTTCCCCGCTTTTGGCTTCCTCGTCAGATCACTTTCACGCCTTCCAGATCGGGTTTTACGCCCAGGACCTTCCAGCCGGGCAGGGTCACTTTCAGTTCGCTTTCCATTTCCCCGGTAAAGGAGGGGCTGTCAGAGATGCACAGCAGTGTGGAGCCGGCGCCGGAGATACAGATGCCCATGGCGCCCAGTTTTTTTGCCGCGGCCTCCGCCGTATCGAAGCCGGCGATCAGCTTTGTCCTGTAGGGCTGGTGCAGCTTGTCCTCAAGGGCGATGCGCATAAGCAGCCGGTCTCCCTTTTCCAACGCCTTGATCAGCAGCGCGGAGCGGGAGATGTTGAAGATGGCGTCCTGTCTGGATACCGTCTCCGGCAGGACACTTCTGGCCAATTCGGTGGAGAGCTCAAAGTCGGGGATCAGCAGAGTGAAAAACAGTTTATCACTGATGGGGAAATGGGTGGTGACGGCGGAAAAACCATACATGGCGGAGACGGTGAAGCCGCCGAACAGGGCCGGGGCGATATTGTCCGGGTGTCCCTCCACAGAGGTGGCAATCGCCAGCAGTTCGTCGCCCGAGAGCTCAAGGCCGTTCAGGGCGTTTGCCGCCATTACGCCGCCTACAATCAGCGCGGCGGACGAGCCCATTCCTCTTGAAACCGGGATATCGGTCCTGCCGAAGCGGATTTCCAGCCCGGATTCCCTTTGTCCGGCCCAGGTCATGGCCGCACGGTACGCCTTGAAGGCCAGATTCTGTTCATTACAGTATTTTTCATCACATCCGCTGATTACAAGTCCCTCCGGGCGGGAGAGGAATTCGATCTCATTGTAGCACTGCCAGGCGATGCCGAAGCAGTCAAAGCCCGGCCCAAGATTTGCAGAGCTTGCCGGTATTCTGAACTTCATTTTTCTTTACTTCCTTACTTTCAGATAATTGAGGATATAGCTGAGCATTTCATCCTTGTCGATAACGTCCTTGTGCAGCACTTCCCTGCTGCGCAGTCCGGAGAGGTTTTGGGGAATGGGGGTGTCAGTCATGCGGCTTAGGGTCTCCATCTGGGTAAATTCGTCGCCCTCCGTGTCGCCGCCGATGGCCTTGAGCACTGCCGCAGGGAATTTATAGGGTGAGGCCGTGGACAGCACCACCACCGGCGCGTCGCCCTGCCGCTGCTTTTTATACTCCTCCGCCACGGCAAAAGCCACGGCGGTGTGGGGGTCGCAGAGGTAGCCGGTTTTTTCCCAGATCCGTCCGATGGTTTTCTCCGTTTCCGCTTCGTCACAGCACCCGGCGCTGAAATCACGGCGGATATTCCGGAGCACCTTCTCATCCACCCGGTATACGCCATCCCTCGCCAGGGCCTTCATGCAGGCGGAAACATACTCCGTATCCCCCTCCGCCGCCAGATACAGCAGGCGTTCCAGGTTGGAGGACACCAGAATGTCCATGGAGGGCGAGCTGGTGCGGACAAAATCCCTCCTCCTGTCATATACGCCCGTGTTCAGGAAATCCGTCAATACTTTATTGGCATTGGAGGCGCACACCAGACGGCCAACGGGCAGACCCATCAGCTTGGCAAAATAACCGGCCAGAATATCCCCGAAGTTGCCGGTGGGCACCACATAGTCCACCTGATCCCCTTTCTTAATTCTGCCAAGGCCCATGAGTCTGGCATAGGCGATGAAATAATACACCACCTGGGGCGCAAGCCGGCCGATATTGATGGAGTTCGCCGAGGACAGGCTCATGCCGCTGCCGGCAAGCAGCCCATTTGCGTTGATCTCCGCAAACGCTTTTTTCACGCCCTGCTGGCAGTCGTCAAAATTTCCTCTCACGGCGCAGACCTTCACATTGGTGCCGGTCTGGGTCACCATCTGGGCCTTCTGCACGGCGGAGACGCCGTTGTGGGGGTAGAACACAATGATCCTTGTCCCCTCCACATCGTGAAAGCCCTCCAGAGCCGCCTTTCCCGTGTCGCCGGAGGTGGCGGTAAGGATCACGGTCTCGTCTTTTATGCCCTCCTGCTCCCTTGCCGCCGTCATCAACTGGGGCAGCATAGACAGAGCCACATCCTTAAAAGCGGAAGTGGGGCCCCGGAACAGCTCCAGCACATAGTCCTCCCCTACCGGCGCCAGGGGAGTCAGATCGTCCGTCTGGAATTTCCCCGTATAGGCTTTCCGGACAAGCTCTTCCATGTTCTTATATCCGGGAAGCAGCGCCGACAGGATCATCCGGGCCATGCCCAGAGAATCCTGCTTCAGGCAGTTCTCCCAGTCAAAGTCTATATTTTTTATCTCCGGGGCGATAAACAGTCCCCCGTCCGGCGCAATGCCCTGCAGAACGGCCTGGGTATCGCTGGATACAATATTACTGCGTGTGCTCTGATAGTTCATCGTCTTTCTCCTTTATTCCACGGCAAGCAGCCTGGGCTTCTCCACACCGGGGGTCTTTTCCATGATCTCCAGCAGCTCCGCCAATCTTATGCCCATGGAGCTCACATCCAGACTCAGGGTGACGCTGGCCCGGCCGTGAATAGGCAGACTCTGGGTTATGGTGAGTACGCTGCCCCCCGCATCGGATATGCGGGTCAGTACGGTGCTGAGGATCCCCGGTTCATGGGTCAGCATCATGGACAGCACCGCCTTGTGCCCCACTGTCATCTCCATCGGCTCCAGAATAAAATCCTTGTATTTATAGTAGGTGCTCCTGGATATCCCCACCATTCTGACCGCCTGGCTCACCTCTTTGGCCTTGCCGTCCTCAAGAAGACGCCGGGCCTCCAGTACCTTTTCATAATATTCGGGCAGGATGCTCTTGTGGATTAGCAAATAATTTTCAAGCATTTTTACCATTCTCCGTTGATGAAGTAATGAAAATTTTGACGAAAAAAAGGCTTGTTTTTGTCTCCCCCTTATGATACACTGTCCACGTTAAAAAAACAAGTGTCTTTTTTTAACGGACACACATTTTGGAGGAAATTATGAAGGTTGCGCTTTTGGGCTACGGTACCGTAGGAGTAGGCGTTTACGGAATGCTTGACGGGGCTTACGGGCTTGAACAGGGTCCTGTACTTGTCCGGCCCGGAAAGGACGACAGTTCTTTTAAAGTAACAGAAATTGAGAAAATAGTCAACGACCCCTCTGTGGACGCGGTTGCCGAGGTCATGGGCGGCATTGAACCGGCCTATACTTATGTTTCCGCGGCCCTGGCAGCGGGAAAGCATGTGGTCACTTCCAACAAGGCCCTTGTGGCGGCCCACGGGCCGGAGCTTGCCGGGCTGGCGGAAAAGAACAACGCGGCTTTCCTGTTCAGCGCGGCCTGCGGCGGCGGCGTGCCTTTCCTGCATAATCTCTCCCTTGCCACCGGAAGTGACAAAATTCTCTCCGTAGGCGGCATTCTCAACGGCACCACAAACTATATGCTGGATGCCATGCAGCGCCGGAATATGGACTACGGCGACGCCCTGAAGGACGCGCAGCGCCTGGGCTACGCGGAAGCGGACCCCACCGCCGACGTCTCCGGCCTGGACGCGCTGAGAAAGATCATGCTGGCCTGCGCCGTTGCCTATGACCAGCTCCCGGCTGAGGGGCTGCATAATGAGGGCATTGAAAACCTGACTGCAGCGGATGTGGCCCACTTCAGGGCAAAGGGTCTCACCTGCCGTCTGCTGGCAAGCGGCGGCCTTTCCGACGTGGGCAAGGTGTATGCCTTTGTGGAGCCGGTGCTTCTCCCGGCCAGCGCTGCCGAGTGCGCCGTGCTGGATAACTTCAATCTGGCCCGCTATGAGGGCGAAAATTCCGGCTCCATTATCATGATCGGCCAGGGTGCCGGCCGCTGGCCCACCGCCTCCGCCGTGATCCGCGACCTGTCCTGCATCCTGCTGGGTCATCGCAGCATGATGCAGGCTGGCTGCCCCAGAGTGACGGCAGACAACAGCGCCTGCAGCCATTCCTATTATGTGCGCCTGCCTGCCCGCTTTGTTGACGCACTGCCCCTGAAAGAGGCGGAAAAGGACGGAGACCTGCTTCGCGCCGTCACCGAATCCATGCCCGTCTCCGCCATGCATAAAGCGGCGGCGGAGCTGCGAAAAAACGGAGCACAGGTATTTTTCGCCGCGTTGGGAGAATAAGATATATGTTGAAGGTTGCAAAATTCGGCGGCTCCTCCGTTGCGGGGGCCGAGCAGTTTAAAAAAGTAAAAAAAATCATCGAAGCAGACCCCTCAAGGCGGCTGGTTGTGGTCTCTGCAGCCGGAAAGAGGGACAGGGACGACCACAAGCTGACAGATCTTCTGTATCTCTGTCACGCACACCTGACATACGGCGTGTCCTGCGCGGATATACTGGGTACTATACGGCAGCGCTTTGTGGATATCCGAAACGAGCTGGGCCTGCACTATGACGTGGAGGGCGAGTTTGACGCCCTCAGCGCCCGCCTGAACCGGGATATGTCCGTGGATGAACTGGTCTCCCGGGGCGAATACTTTACCGCAAAGCTTATGGCGGAATATCTGGGCTACGAATTTGTGGACGCGGCAAGCTGCATTTTCTTCGGCTTTGACGGGCAGATCGACCGGGAAAAGACCGACAGCACCATTGCCGCCGCGCTGAAGGCCAACGGGAAGATCCTGATCCCCGGCTTTTACGGCCGTCTGCCCACCGGTAAGATCAAGGTGATGACCCGGGGCGGCAGCGACATTACCGGCGCGCTGGGCGCCGCCGCGGTTAACGCCGATGTGTATGAAAACTGGACCGATGTCTCCGGCATACTGATGGCTGATCCCAAGATTGTTCCCGATCCCAGCCCCATTGCCCATATCACCTACGCGGAGCTGCGGGAGCTGGCCTTTATGGGGGCGTCGGTGCTCCACGAGGAATCCATCCTGCCTGTAAAGGAAAAGGGCATCGCCCTGAACATCCGGAACACCAACCGGCCCGAAGATCCGGGTACAATGATCGTGGACAGCATTGAGGAGGAACAGGCGGTTGACCGCTTCATCACCGGCATTGCCGGTCGGCGGAACTTCACCATTCTCACGGTGCTCAAGCGGAATATGAACACCAGCATGACCCTGCGCCAGGCTCTGGAGATCCTGGACCGGTACCACGCCTCCGTGGAGCATATCACTCTGGGTCTTGACAGCTTTGCTCTTGTCACCTCCACCGCCGCTCTGGGCGACGGGCTGTACGATGTGATTGCTGATATCCAGAAGACCTGCCGTCCCGATGATATCCAGGTACAGGACAACATTGCCCTTGTGGCCGCAGTGGGCCGCAAAATGACCTTCCGTCCCGGTATTTCCGGCCGTCTCTTCAAGGCCCTTGGCGAGCACGGCGTCAATATCCGCACCATCGCCCAGGGCGCGGATGAGCTTTCTATCATTGTGGGCGTTGACAACAGTAATTTTGATACCGCAATCCGCGTTTTGTACGACGGATTCGCAGGCTGAAACAGGAGGGTTTTTCAATGAAATCATACAATGTAGCCATTCTCGGCGCCACCGGCGCAGTAGGACAGGAAATGCTGAAGGTCCTTGAGGAATACAACATCCCTGTCAACAGGCTTCTTCCCCTTGCCAGTGCCAGAAGCGCAGGCGGAACCGTAAAATTTCACGGCGAGGACGTGACCATTCAGGAGGCCACGGAGGACAGCTTTGCCGGCATGGATTTTGTGCTGGGCGCGGTGAAAAACGGCATGTCCAGAAAGTTTGCCCCTGCCATCGTCAAAAGCGGCGCAGTCTATATCGACAACAGCTCCGCCTTCCGCCTGGACCCGGAGGTCCCCCTGGTGGTGCCGGAAATCAACGGCGAGGATGCCTTCACGAATAAGGGCATCATTTCCAATCCCAACTGCTCCTCCATTATCACGCTGATGGCGGTAGCCGGTATTGCCAGGCTCTCCCCCATCAAGTCCATGGTGGCCTGCACCTATCAGGCGGTTTCCGGAGCGGGTCAGGCAGGTCTGATGGAGCTGGAAAACCAGATGAAAGCCCTTACCGCCGGGGAGAAGGCCGTGTGCAGCACCTTCCCCACCCAGATCGCCCTGAACGTCATCCCCCACATCGGCGACGAGCTGGATAACGGCTATACCGACGAGGAGATGAAGATGCAGAACGAGGGCCGCCGGATCCTGCACCTGCCGGAGCTGAAGGTCACCTGCACCTGCGTCCGCGTGCCGGTCATGCGTTCCCACTCCATTGCCGTCACTGTACGCACCGAAAGACCAGTTTCCGTGCAGGAGGCAAACGAGGCCATCCGCAGCTATCCCGGCTGCCGCCTGATTGAGGACTATGAGGGCCGCAACTACCCCACCCCGCTGGACACCAGCAACCAGGACCTGGTCTGGGTGGGCCGTGTCCGCCGGGATCTGACGGACGACAACGCCCTGACCCTCTGGTGCTGCGGCGACCAGATCAGAAAAGGCGCCGCCAGCAACGCGGTCCAGATCCTCAAGCGCATGATCGAAAGCTGATAAAACTGATCGCACGCTCTGAAACTTAACTTCAGAGCGTGCGTCTTTACATTATGTTATTTTTGTAGAAATTTTTTTGTTTTTTCAGTTTTATTTCACTTTTCTTATAAAAATGCGTGACATTTTCCGCCACCTGTGATATCCTTGTCAAAAGAGAAATAAACAAAAATACTATCCTGAAGGGAGAAACTATGGTTACGAACAAAGAGAATCTTTTCAAGCTCGGCAAAAAGATGACCGACAGGATCCCCTACAAGCTCGGCCTGAAGCCCATGACGGAGGACTGCCCTGAATTCTGGGGCATGGCAAACGTCCTCTCCGACGAGATGGTAGAGGTCGCCCTCACCATGAAGCAGCGCACGCCCACCTCCCTTCGGGAGTTTGTGGAGCGTACCGGCAAGGATGAGCAGCATCTGGAGGAACTGCTCCAGGAGATGGCCACCGTCGGTCTGCTGGAATACTGCTGGGAGGGTAAGGAGCACACCCGTGAAAACAAGCGCTATGTCCTTCCCCTCTTTGTCCCCGGTGCGGCGGAGCTGTTCAACATGAACAACAAGGTTGTGGCAGAGCACCCTGAGGTCTGCGATTTCTTCGAGCGTATGACCCGTCTCCCCCTGGAGGGTCTGACCGAGATGATCCCTCCCGGTGGCGCAGGCGTGGGTATGCACGTTATCCCCGTGGAGAAAGCCATCCCCGCCCAGTCCCAGTCTCTCAGCATTGAACATATCTCCCACTGGCTGAAAAAATATGAGGGTCACCTCGGCGTGGGCATCTGCTCCTGCCGCCGCGCCCAGAGCGTAAGAGGAGAAGGCTCCGGCGACGTGGAGAGCGAATGGTGCATCGGTGTAGGCGAATTTGCCGACTATGTGAACGAAGTGGGCACCGGCCGTCCCATCAGCTACGAGGAGGCCATGGAGATCCTCCAGAAGGCAGAGGACAACGGTTATGTCCACCAGATCACCAATATTGACGGCGAGAATAAGATCTTCGCTATCTGCAACTGCGCCCCCGGCGTCTGCTACGCCCTGCGCACTTCTCAGCTTTTCAACACCCCCAATATGTCCAGAAGCGCCTACATCGCCCATGTGGACAAAGAAAACTGCGTTGCCTGCGGCAAGTGCGTGGAGGTCTGCCCCGCCGGCGCCGTGAAGCTGGGCCAGAAGCTCTGCACCAAGGATGGCCCTGTGGTCTACCCCAAGCAGGAGCTGCCCGATGCTGTAAAATGGGGCAAAGACAAGTGGAACGAGAACTACCGGGACGACAACCGCATCAACTGCCACAAGACCGGCACCGCCCCCTGCAAGACCAAGTGCCCCGCCCATATCGCCGTTCAGGGCTATATCAAAATGGCCGCACAGGGCCGGTATATGGACGCATTGAAGCTTATCAAGCAGGATAACCCCTTCCCCGCCGTCTGCGGCAGCATCTGCAACCGCCAGTGCGAGGACGCCTGCACCCGCGGCAGCATCGACCAGGCCGTAGCCATCGACGAGATCAAGAAATTCATCGCCGAGCAGGAGTTGCACGCCGAAAAGCGATACATACCCAAGATTCTTTCCAAGAAGAGCGAAAGCGAACCCTATCAGGAAAAGATCGCCGTCATCGGCGCAGGCCCCGCCGGCATGAGCTGCGCCTATTACCTTGCCAATATGAGCTATCCCGTCACCGTGTTCGACAAAAACCCGGTTCCCGGCGGCATGCTCACCCTGGGCATTCCCAGCTTCCGTCTGGAAAAGGACGTGGTAAACGCCGAGATCGAAGTGCTCAAAGAGATGGGCGTTGAGTTTAAGTGCGGCGTCGAAGTGGGTAAGGATGTGACCATCGACGAGCTGCGCCGGCAGGGCTATAAGGGCTTCTATCTGGCCATCGGCGCACAGAAGTCCGCCCCCATCGGTGTTCCCGGTGAGGAGCTCCATGGTGTATACGGCGGTGTGGACTTCCTGCGTGAAGTAAATCTGGGCGGCAAGCCTGAACTTGGTGAAAAGTGTGCCGTCATCGGCGGCGGCAATGTGGCAATGGACGTCTGCCGCACCGCTCTGCGTCTTGGCGCGAAAGACACCTACATTATCTACCGCCGGAGCCAGGAAGAGATGCCTGCCGACAAGGACGAAGTGGCTGAGGCCATGGAAGAGGGCGTTCAGTTCCGCTTCCTCTGCGCACCTGCCGAAATTTTGGGCGCTGAGGGCAAGGTCACCGGTCTGAAGGTGGAGAAAATGGCTCTTGGCGAGCCGGACGAAAAAGGCCGCCGGAAGCCCGTGGGCACCGGGGAGTATGAGACCATCGAAGTCAGCAGCGTCATCGGTGCTATCGGCCAGAAGGTGGATCTGGGCGGCATTGCCCCCGAGGGCATGACTTTCAATCCCAACGGCACGGTCATTGCCGAAAAACTGACCTATCAGACCGCCCAGCCGGACATCTTTGCCGGCGGCGACGTGGTGACCGGGCCCAAGTTTGCCATCGACGCCATTGCCGCAGGACATGAGGCCGCCATCTCCCTGCACCGCTTTGTCCATAAGGGGCAGAGCCTTACCCTGGCCCGTAACCGCCGCGACTTTATCCAGCTGGACAAGGAAAATCTGGCTATCCCCGTGGAGAGCTTCGACAATGCCCAGCGCCAGGTCCCCGGCCATGACAAGGCCAAGGCAAAGACCTTCTTAAACGACCGCGTAACCTTCACCGAAGAGCAGGTGAAGAAGGAAGCCGCACGCTGTCTGGGCTGCGGCGCCAGCATCGTGGACAGCAACCGCTGCATTGGCTGCGGTCTCTGCACCACCAAGTGCGAGTTTGACGCCATCCATCTCAGCCGTGACATGCCCGAGGCCAGCAGAATGGTCAAGGCAGAGGATAAGCTGAAAGCCATCGCGCCTTACATGGCAAAGCGTCAGATCAAAATCCTGAGGAACAGGAATAAATAATGCATGAATTAGGCACCATCGTCTATGTGATCGAGACGATAGAGAAGCTGGCAGAGGAAGAAAAGCTGACAAAGGTCGGCTCCATTACCCTGGAGGTGGGAGAGGTCAGCGGCATTGTTCCCGGCTATCTCAGCGATTTTTGGCTTTACGCAAGAAAGAAGTCCCAGCTCTTAAAGGAGACCGAGCTGAAAATCGAGAACATTGAAGCCGTCACCTACTGCCAAAACTGCAAAAAGACCTATGAAACCGTGACCTACGGCAAGGAATGCCCCCACTGCCACAGTGGCAACACCTTCCTTATCACCGGAAACCAGTTCAACATCAAAGAAATCGAAGCCATGTAGTCAAAGGCTCCGCCGAAAAAACCGGCGGAGCCTTTAAATCGTAACAAAGTCCATTTGACTTTGTCGACGAAGAGGCTTTTTATTCTGTTCTCAGGGCCTCAACCGGGTCTTTCTTGGCGGCGATGCCGGAGGGGATCAGGCCGGCCACAAAGGTGAGGACCATGCTGATGATCACCAGCCCCACAGCCCCCTTCCAGGGCAGAGCCGCGTTGAGGGAATAGATGTCCGTCAGGTCGTGGACGATCATGTTGATGGGGATATTCAAAAGCAGGGTCATCAGTATGCCGATAGCTCCGGCGGAAAAGCCGATGATCAGGGTCTCGGCGTTAAAGACCCGGGACACGTCCTTCTTGGACGCACCGATGGCGCGGAGAATGCCGATCTCCTTTGTGCGCTCCAGAACGCTGATATAGGTAATGATGCCGATCATGATGGAGGATACCACAAGGGAGATGGCCACAAAGGCGATCAGCACATAGCTGATCACGTTGATGATGGTGGTGATGGAGCTCATCAGCATGGCAACCACGTCCGTGTAGCTGATCTGGTCCTCCTCGGCCACCCTGTCGTTATAGTGCTCAATGGCTGCCGCCACACTGTCCTTGTCTTCAAAGGTGGAGGCGTAGATGTTGATGGTGCTGGGGCTTTCCAGATCCACATAGCCCAGTTTTTTCAGAGTATCCTTACAGCTGCTTTCGGAAAAGACCGGGGGCATGGCGTTTTCATAGATCCAGAGATAGTCGTCCTCTTCCAGCACAAGCAGACTGAATTCCTCTGCCAGTTCCTCGTCGGAAAGATTCCGGTAGAGCTGCGACATCTGGACGGAATACTGCTCCTTCACCTGCTGGCCGATCATCTGGCCCACATAGTCAAACAGGGTCTCATCGTCCATCTGCTCCAGCATGGAGGCATACTCGGGATAATAATCCAGCACCATTTTTTCCACGTCGCCGCGGGTGGTGTTCCCCAGCTGCTCATCCACCAGTTCCTGAACATATTCGTCGGTGGGATTGCACATGTATTTCACATAGATGTCCGCAAGCCGCCCGGCATCAGCGGCTTCAATATAGTCTCTGGCTGCCTGGGTCTTGCGGCTGTTGGTCAGGGCTTCATCCTCCCGGTCAAGGAAGGGCAGGCCGGTGAAAACCTCATGCTCCGGGTCCTCCAGCTGGCGCTTCACCAGCTCCCTGGTCTCCGCCTGCTGCACCACATACTCCACCAGACCGTGGGTGTAGCCAATGGCGCCGCTCATCATGCCGGAGACCGCGTCGCCGTTCTGGCGGATAATGCCCACGATTTTGATCTCCAGTCCGTTATTGTACAGCGTGCGCAGGCCAAGCTCCTCATCCGCAAGATCAATATATTCCCCGCTCTCCTCGTCCAGCTGATACTGGTCGGCGGGGAAAATGTAGCGGAAGCTCATGTCGCAGATCTCTTCATAGCTCCAGCTCTCCGCCTTGGAATCCACCGTCTCCTGATTCATAAAGGACTGCATATCGTCGGCAATGCTGCTGTTGGACTTCAGCCCCAGCGCGTAGAGAACCAGGTCGGAAATCTCGTTATCCTCATTGACCACCAGAACAACCTCGTCGTATTTCTCCGGCCATGCGCCGTACAGCAGATCATATTGCTCTTTGAGCAAAGGATTCACCGCCTGGCCGTCCTCGCCGGGCAGCATCTCCTCCCAGACATTCATAGAAGCATAAGCCTGCCCGTAGGTGGCAAAGAACTGACTGTAGTCCCCGCCGTAGGTGGCGCTCATGGTGCTCTGCAAAAGCTCGATAACGTCGGTTTTGACAATATTGCCGTCCACATCCTGGGCATAAATATTCATGTCCAGGTCGTAGGAATACTGAACGGAGCTGATATACTGGCTTATCTCGCTGTTTTCCTCCTCAATATAGGCTTTAAAGGCCTTCAGGTTGTTGGTCTCCTTTTCCGCCGACAGCATGGAGTTCATCATGTCATACATAATGGTGCTGGAATAGACCGCGTCCTTTTCATGTTTCTGGCTGGCGGCCTCGGCGTGGACGCCCATCAAAGAGCTCATCAGCCCGGTCATATCCATGCTCTCGGCCTGGATGGTGATGGGGTAGCTGGAAAGAGTGTCCTCCTGTACCTTGTCGATATAGTTCTGTATGCCGTTGGAAAGGGACATGATAAGGGCGATGCCGATAATCCCGATGCTCCCGGCAAAGGCCGTCAGGATGGTGCGGGCCTTCTTGGTCAGCAGATTGTTGGTGGAGAGGGACAGGGCGGTGAGGAAGCTCATGGCGGGCTTTTTGCCCAGACTTGCGGCGGGCTGCTCCGTCTCCGCCGAGATAAAGGGGTCGCTGTCGCCCACGATCTCGCCGTCATGCAGACGGATAATGCGGCTGGCATAGCTGTCGGCAAGCTCCGGGTTATGGGTGACCATAATGATGAGCTTGTCTTTGGAGATTTCCCTGAGGATCTCCATGATCTGCACGGAGGTATCGGAGTCCAGCGCGCCGGTGGGTTCGTCGGCCAGAAGGATATCCGGGTCGTTCACCAGGGCACGGGCAATGGCCACGCGCTGCATCTGACCGCCGGACATCTGGTTGGGCTTTTTGTTCAGCTGGTCGCCCAGACCCACCTTTTCCAGGGCCTCTTTGGCTCTTGCCTTCCGCTCCGCCGGAGCAACGCCGGAGAGGGTCAGGGCCAGCTCCACATTGGCAAGTACCGTCTGGTGGGGGATCAGATTATAGGACTGAAAAACAAAGCCGATGGAATGGTTGCGGTAGGTATCCCAGTCGGCGTCCGTAAAATTCTTTGTGGACTTGCCGTTGATCACCAGGTCCCCGGAGGTATACTGGTCAAGACCGCCGATGATATTCAAAAGCGTTGTCTTGCCGCAGCCGGAGTGGCCCAGAATGGCCACAAATTCGCTCTCCCGAAATTCCAGATCCACGCCCTTCAGGGCGTGGACAGTGGAATCTCCGGAGAGATAGTCTTTTCTGATGTTCTTGAGCTTCAGCATTCTGTTCCCTTCCAGACCAAGTATTTATTGACATAAACCCATTTCTGCGTTAAAATGGCTAAGCTGTTTCCAAGACACATGCTTCCGTAGCTCAGCAGGATAGAGCATCCGCCTCCTAAGCGGAAGGTCGCGCGTTCGAATCGCGCCGGGAGTGCCAGAAGTGTTGTGAATTCCTTTTCCGGGGTTCACAGCACTTTTGCTTTTTCCCACGTCTCGCAGCTTTCTCGTTATGATACCATAACAAGACGCACTTTGTCTCCGTATTTTTGAAAATTTACAGTTTGGTAATAGCTCAAAAAGCCTGCGGAAATCAAAAATAAATTGCACCCCACTTATCCGTCAGCAGGACACACAGCCGGACAAGTGGGGTGCAGTTCAGCCTTCCTTCAGCAGCCTTCGCTTACTAATCCCCGATTGATTCTTCCCTGTATACAAAATGCTGCACGCCGTCATGCAGGCGGTTCAGCAGCTGAGCGCAGTTTGTGGGATAGAGCCTGATGTTTTTCCCTTCTTCCAGCGGGATCCAATAGAAATCCAGGGCAAAATTCCGGCCCTCCAGACTTTCCTTTGCCCGGAAGGAACCGCTCAGTGGGATGTGATCTGACCGGATTTCAACCTCATAGTAAAGGCAGATCTGGTGGCAAGTCCTGCCGCCCCAGGGAAAAAAGAGCTCCCCAACCCATTTCAGCTCCCCTACGGAGATTTCCGCGCCGATTTCCTCTTTAAATTCACGGCGCAGGGTCTCCTCATTTGTCTCGCCAAGGGCGCAGTGGCCGCCGGGGAAGGCATAGCCCTCATCATCGGCCGGCTTCTGTAAAAGTACCATGCCGTTTTGTATACATATCCCTGCGACGCGATAGCTGAAAACGTAGTCCTCCGTTTTAAACAGGATGTCAGACATGTGCTCCTCCCGATGGAAAAATGTGCTCGTTGATTTTCTGCGCAATGGACGTTAAAATCTTCTCCGAGGTGTTTTTGTTGGTCTTCGGGAAAATTTTGCGGCGGATGCTGCGCATGGGCGACGCCGCCTGGTACATATTTATCCGGAGCATACAGCTGTCCGGTGTAATGCTGTTTTGCTCCTTTATGCTGCTTTTATCCTGCGACGGCTCTCTGATGCAGCGGGCCCGGTACATGACGGCCATCGCCCTGTACGAGGGGCCCCAGGGAATCCTGCTGGGCGGGCTGATTCTCTCGGTCATTGCCGAGGAGCTTCAAAGCCGCAGGCGGTAAAACTCCTCCCGGCTCATGACGGCGTTCAGCACGTCCAGCAGGGCGTCCGCTGTCATATGCTCGGGCAGATTCAGCTCTTTCAGCAGCGCAGAGCGCCGCCCGGCGCTGCCCTCCCGGCCGCTGAGCCCCAGGGCGTACATGTCCGCCTTGGTGATGGGCGGGCCGGATGCTCCGGCACCTTCCCCGTCCAGCGTGGCCCCGGCGCGGATCAGCGCGTCCAATAGCGCCTTTGGCCGCATACCTTCCACACCCAGCTTTCCCTCTTTGGAGGCATGGGCTTTGCGCCGTTCCTTGCCGTACAGATCCGGGATATAGGCGTGCTTCACCAGCTTCGGATCAACGCAGGATCTGATAAAATTCCGGATCACAAAGCCTGCGCCGTCACTGTCGGTCATCACGATAAGTCCCCGCTTCTCCGCCATGGTGCGGAGGAGCTTTTGTTTTTGTGTGTTATTAAAAATACCAAAGCCGGAAGTCTCGATGATCACCGCGTCCACTACCTGGCTCAGGGTGTTTTTATCGTAGCGCCCTTCCACCACGATAACCTCTTTTACCTTATGCATTTCCCTCTCCCGCGGCAATGCGCAGCACCGTCTCCTTCAGCAGTTCCCGGTCGTCCACAGAGCTGCTTTTCATTTGATAATCCGCCTCGGCACACAGCTCCACCGCCCGTTTCAGCTGGGGCATGGTGAAGCCCCGGGCGGAGGCCAGCAGCTTATTGGCGATGAATTCCTGCTTTATCGAACAGACCTCCATCACATACTTTGCCCCCAGCTGCTTGTCGATGGCAAGTCTCGCGGCGTAGAGCTTGCGCATCTGCAGGCCCAGCATGGCCAGCATAGGGATAGGCTCGTTATTTTTGTCCGCCAGAAGCTCCGCCAGGATAGACAGGGCGATGTTATATTTTTTCTGGGAAATACAGTCGGTCATGTCGAAGATCACGGCCTCAGGGATGTGGTTTGCCACAGCCTCAACGTCGGCCAGGGTCACTTTATCCCCCTTGGCGTAGGCCGCCACCTTTTCGATTTCCGGAATAAGCCTGCTCATCAGATCGCCGCTGATGAAAATGAGGCGCTGGGCCGCGTCCAGCTCCACGCCCTTTCCCGCTGCCGCGAAGCGCCGGATGATCCAGTCGATCAGCAGCCCCTGGGAGGCCTGGGTGAATTTCAGCTCCCTGCCCCCGCTTCTCAGACTCTTGACCAGCTTCATTCTGCCGTCGGGCTCATACTGGGCAGACTGGACAAAGGCCACCGTGCAGTAATCGGGAATATCAGAAAGGATTTTGATATATTTTTCCGGCTCTTTCAGCTTGTTCAGGTCCGCGTCCCTGATTTCGACGAAGGTCCGCTCCGTCATAAAGGGCATGGCGTCCAGGGCGTTTTGCAGCTCATTATAGTCAAGCTCCGGCCCGTCCATTCGTTTGTAGCTGAAGCTGTCCTCCCCCTCGGGGAGACAGACGGCCTTGAGCTGCTGGAGATATTGCTCCCGCAGATAGTCCTCCGGCCCCCAGAGCAGATACAATCTCTCCGGTCCCTGCTGCTTCAGGCGGCGCAGCTCCGCGTTGTAATTCAGCTTTTCCTCTTCTTTCTTTCTTGCCATGGGGCCTCCTACGGGACACGAATTTCGATCCTGCCGTTCAGATCCGTCCGGTAAATATTATAACCGTAAGCGGCCAGACGTTCAAGTGTTTCGTTGGTGGGATGGCCGTAGGTATTGTATCCTACGCTGATCACCGCCGTGTCCGCGCCGATGCTCTCCAGAAATTTCCCGCCGCTGGCGTAGCGTGAGCCGTGATGCCCGGCGATCAAAAGCTCAACATCCCGGATCTCATGTCCCGCGATCAGTTCCAGCTCAGCGGTTTTGGAGCCGTCGCCCGTCACCAGCATATCGTACTCCCCCAGAGAGACCTTTGCCATAACGCAGCGTTCATTGGCGTCCCCGGCCTGGCCGGGCGCGTACAGCTGCAGCTCAATTCCGCCAATGCGCATCAGGGTATCCTGACTGATATACCTTACCTGTGTGCCGTATTTTTCCGCTGCGGCAAGGATTTTTTCAAGCTGGCCGTCGTCGTCATTCGGCTCGGCCGGCATGGCAATGGTCTCCACGGGAATCGCCGCCAACAGCCTGGTTACGCCGTTTGCGTGATCCGCGTGCAGGTGGGTCAGCAGCAGAAGATCGACCTTTTTCCTGCCGCAGGAGAGAAGATAGTCCCCGGCAGTATCCCCCGCGTTATCCGTGCTGTAAATGGAGCCGCAGTCGATCATCACCGTAGTATTGCCGGAAAAGACCGATATGGACTGCCCCTGGCCCACATCCAGCACGGTGATGAAGCCCTCTCCGGAAGTGTAATAGGCCCTCGTCATGCCCAGCGCGAAGAACAGCGTCAGCACAGACAGGGCAGCGGGCAGCCCAAGGCGCAGCAGCTTTGCGGCCTTTGCCCGTATCCCCAGGAAAAAAAGCAGATACACCAGAACCAGCCACCAGACCATCAGCTTGTCCTCCAGACAAAGGGAGGACAAGCTCAGCGAATCCACCAGTCTTGCGCAGGCGAAAATATACCGCGCAAGCCAGGAGACTGCCAAGGCCAGCACCCGCCCCAGCGGCAGGCAGACCAGGGATACGGCACAGGCGGCAAAGCCGCCGCCGAAGCACAGAGAGACCGCCCACATGATCAGCGTGTTGGTCAGCGGAGCCAGAAGGGAGACCCGGCCGAAATGCAGCGCCAGCAGAGGCACGGTAAAGACCATCACCGCGGCAGAGCCTGCAAGGACATTGACAGGATACAGCAGAATGCGGGCAAACCGGCCTATCCGCTTCCCGGGGAAGAGCATTTTCCGAACAGGCTCTCCCAGGAGCAGTAAACCTGCCATGGCCGCGAAGGAGAGCTGCAGTCCCACGTCCGCCGCCGCATAAGGATTGAGCAGCAAAATCAGGGCCAGGGCGGCCGAAAGCGATGTTGCGCTGTCGTTTTCCCGCTTCAAAAGCGGGGCCAGAAGCAAAAAGCTCTGCATGATTCCCGCCCGGATGGCAGAGGGCGGCGCGCCGGTCACAAGCACAAAGCACCAGACAAGGACAAGACAGAGAAGGGAGCTTCTTGGACTCACGCCCAGAAGCAGCTGGAGCAGCCCCACAAGGAAGGCCACATGCAGGCCGGACACCGCCACAATATGACTGACGCCGGAATTTTGCAGCGCGGCATACAGCGCTTCATCCTGATACAGGTCCGTTCTGTCTCCCAGCAGCATGGATTTCATGAAATGGGCCGTATCTTCGGGAAAAATCTGATCCGCTTTTTCGCACAGCGTCCTGTTCAGCCTCGCAGCAAGACAGGAGAGCGAAATGCTCTTTCCCGCGGAGACCTGAAGGCTCCCTGTAGTGTTGGCAATGAGATAGATATTCTTCGCGTTATAGTAGGTAAAGGCCTTTCCGTAGCGCACGTCGGCGGAAGAAAGTCTGAATTCGCCGGAAATGACCGCGCCGGGTTCAAGGTCGTCCAGGCTGCCGTGCCGGTCGTAAAGGAGCACACGCAGACGGGGGCTCTCTTCGAGTTTTATCTCTGCCGAGCTGTAATCCTCCGCCTGTCTGGGATAGCTCATTACCGTTGCGCTCAGATGAAGGGTCTGGCCGTCAAGCTTATGCGCCGGCAGCGTGGTAAGCAGGTAGTGCAGGGAAAAGCAGCCCAGCCCCACGGAAAGGGAGAACAGGCAGAGAACGAGACCGCTCAGCCACTTTCTGCGCAGCAAAAGAAGCGACGCGCCCAGAACCAGACAAAGCGCCGCTAAAAGGGGGCAGAGCTTCGTGCTCAATATGGTGTTTGCCGCAAATACGGCGGCAGAGAAGGACAATGCCGCAATGACAAGCTTTCTCATATCCACAAAAACACGCTGCCGCAAAAGCCTTCGCTTTTGCGGCAGTAATATTTCCCTGTCAGACTACTTTTTCGGACAGCTTCACGCCGCCGATAATGTGGAAATGCAGGTGCATGACGGTCTGACCGCCGTCGGCGCCGCAGTTGTTGATGACCCGGTAGCCATTGTCCAGCCCCTCAGCCTTTGCAATTTTGGCAACGGCTTCAAAGCACCTGGCCACATAGACGGAATTGCTCTCGTCCACAGCGTTGGCGCAGCAGATATGCTCCTTGGGCACCACAAGAATGTGCACGGGAGCCTGAGGGGCGATATCCCGGAATGCCAGGACATACTCGTCCTCATAGACCTTATTGCTGGGTATTTCCCCGGCAATGATTTTGCAGAACAGACAATTGTCAGCCATTTTGCTCCTCCTTAAATTTTTTCGGCCACGAGACGCTCAACAGCCGCGAGAGCCTCGTTCAGCTTGCTCAGGTCGTTGCCGCCGCCCATGGCGGAGTCGGGCTTGCCGCCGCCCTTGCCGCCGGCTATGGCGGTGATGCTGCGGATAATGTCCCCAGCCCGGACGCCCTTTGCCACGGCCTCCTTGCCGCAGACGCACTGGAAGGTGATCTTTTCGCCGTTCACTGCCGCCACGACCGCCACAACTGAGGGATCCTTGTCTCTCAGCACATCGCCCAGCTGGCGCAGGGCATTGGCGTCGCCGCCGTCCAGTTTTGCCGTCACCACATGCAGTCCGCCCACAGCCCTGGCGTTTTTCAGCATACTGTCGGCGCCGCCGGCGGATTCCTTGGCTTTGAACTGCTCAATCTGCCGCTTTGCCTCCTTCAGCTCGGCCGCCTGCTGCTCCACCCGGTTGAGGACATCGCTGCTGCTGGCTTTAAACAGCGCCGCCACATCTTCAAGAGACTCAATGCTCCTGTGCAGGGCCTTCACGGTCTCCAGACCGGTGGTGGCTTCGATCCGGCGCACGCCGGAGGCCACGGAGCCCTCGGACACGATGTGGAACGCGCCGGCCTTTGCGGTGTTGTTCAGGTGGGTGCCGCCGCAGAGCTCAACGCTGTAGCCGCCCATATTCACCACACGGACGATATCGCCGTATTTCTCTCCGAAAAGGGCGGTGGCGCCGCAGCTTCTGGCCTCGGCAATGGGCATCTCTCTGACATCAACAGCATAGCCGGTCAGGATGGCTTCGTTCACCATGTCCTCCACCTGCCGCAGCTGCTCAGGGGTGACGGCGGAGAAGTGGGTAAAGTCGAAGCGCAGGAAATCGGGCTCCACCAGAGAGCCGGCCTGATGCACATGGTCGCCCAGAACGTCCCGCAGGGCACGCTGGAGCAGATGGGTCGCGCTGTGCGCGCGGGCCACAGCGGCGCGGCGGACCGTGCAAACGGAAACCGTGGCCTCATCGCCCAACTTCAGGCTGCCGGATTTCAGCACACCGTAGTGCATATATTTTCCGCCCTTGTTTTTCTGGACGTTGTTGACTTCAAACAGGCCGTCGGGGCCTTCTATCGTGCCGTGATCCGCCACCTGACCGCCCATCTCGGCGTACATGGTGGTCTGATCCAAAACGAGAATGGCCTCGGATCCGGCGGTGATCTCCTCCCGGAATTCGCCGTCGGCAACGATGGCAAGGACCTTTGCCCGGGTAACGGTGCTGTCGTAGCCCACAAATTTCGTGTCGGAGATCGTCTTTCCGAATTCGATACCGGCCCAGCCCAGGTCGCCCAGCGCCTCTCTGGCCTTGCGGGCGCGGACGCGCTGTTCTTCCATGAGCTTTCTGAACTCGTCCTGATCCACGCTCATCCCCTCGTCCTCACACATCTCGATGGTCAGGTCAATGGGGAAGCCGTAGGTATCATAGAGCTTGAAGGCGTCGGCACCGGAGAAGGTGCTCTCCCCTTTTGCCTTGTGCTCTGCCAGAAGCTCACCGAAGATCTTCATGCCGGCGTCGATGGTTCTGGCGAAGTTTTCTTCCTCCGTCTTGACCACCTTGGTGATATAGTCCTGCTTTTCCCGAAGTTCGGGATACTGGCACTCGTTTTCGTGGATAACCGTGTCGATGACCTTATAGAGGAAGGGCTCGTTCACGCCCAGAAGCTTACCGTGGCGGGCAGCCCGGCGGAGCAGACGGCGCAGCACATAGCCCCGCCCCTCGTTGGAGGGCAGAACGCCGTCGCAGATCATGAAAGTGGCGCTGCGGATATGGTCGGTAATCACACGCAGGGAGACGTCCATCTTATGGCTCTTGCCGTAGTAGGCGCCGGTAAGCTCGCTGACCTTGTGGGTGATATTCATCACCGTGTCTACGTCAAACAGGGAGTCCACACCCTGGCAGACTACGGCCAGACGCTCAAGGCCCATGCCGGTGTCGATATTTTTCTGGGCCAGGTCGGAATAGTGGCCCTCACCGTCGTTGTCAAACTGGGAGAAAACGTTGTTCCAGACCTCGATATAGCGGTCGCAGTCGCAGCCTACGGTGCAGCCGGGCTTGCCGCAGCCGTATTTCTCGCCCCGGTCAAAGTAGATTTCGGAGCAGGGGCCGCAGGGGCCTGCGCCATGCTCCCAGAAGTTGTCCTCCTTTCCGAAGCGGAAGATGCGCTCGGCAGGAATGCCGATTTCCTTGTTCCAGATGTCAAAGGCCTCATCGTCATCCACATATACGGAGGGATAGAGCCGGTCCGGGTCGATGCCCACCCACTCCGGGGAGGTGAGAAATTCCCAGCTCCAGGCGATGGCCTCGTGCTTGAAATAATCGCCGAAGGAGAAGTTGCCCAGCATCTCAAAATAAGTGCCGTGGCGGGCAGTCTTGCCGATATTTTCAATATCTCCGGTACGGATGCATTTCTGGCAGGTGCAGACCCGGTGGCGGGGCGGCTCCTGTTCACCCTTGAAGTAGGGCTTCATAGGCGCCATGCCGGAGTTAATAAGCAGAAGGCTGGCATCGTTCTGCGGGATGAGAGAGAAGCTGGGCAGGCGCAGATGGCCCTTGCTCTCAAAAAAGCTTAAAAACATCTCTCTCAGCTGGTTTAGTCCGAATTTTTCCATTTGTTGTCCTCCAAAAAAATAGACCTCCGCCCCAGTACAGGGGCGAAGGTTTGATTCGCGGTACCACCCTGATTTGCCGCAGCGCGGCTTCTCAAGCGCCTTTAACGCAGGCCGGCGTCCCGCTCTCGCGGGAAGGCTCGGAAGTGGCTGCCGGTTAACGCATAGGGCCTTGCAGCATACGGCCCCTCTCTGCAATGCGGTGCTCCGGCTCGTTTCGTCAACGCCAGATGATTTTTACCTCAAGGCAATATTAACACAAGCGGAAATTTTGTCAAGCGCAAAAGACAAATTTTATCTGCATCTGCGCACAACGGCGTACTGCGGCGCGCAAACCGGCAGCTTCATCTGAAACACCATGGCAGGGTGCCGGGTGTCTTCGATCTCTTCCCCTTCTGCGTTGTAAAACCGCTCAGCGGTGAAGCTTACAGGCTTTCGGTCCGGAAGCAGCAGCTCCAGAGAGTCGCCCCTGAAGAACTTACCCCTCTGAATAAGAACTGCGTTTCCGTCCTGATCGCAGCTGTCCACAACGGCCATAACGTCCGCGTCGGTGGTATAGGAGGCGCTGGAATAATGCTGCCCGGGATCACCGTAGTAAAAGCCGGTGGAATAGGGCCTGTGGCTCACCTTTTCCGTCTCTTCCACCCAAACGGGATCAAGGGGGCAGCCCTTCAGCGCAGCGTCTATGGCATGGCGGTAGGCGTTGGTGACAACCGCCGCGTAATAGGAGGATTTCATCCGCCCTTCTATTTTGAAGCTGCTGACGCCTGCCTCCAGAAGCTCGGGGATGTGCTCGATCATGCACATGTCCCGGGAGTTCATGATGTGGGTGCCGCCGTCCTCGCTGATCTCAAAATACTCGCCGGGGCGGGTCTCCTCCACAAGATGATATTTCCAGCGGCAGGGCTGGGCGCACTGCCCCCGGTTGGCGTCCCTGCCGGTCAGGTAGTTTGACAGAAGGCAGCGGCCGGAGAAGGAAACGCACATGGCCCCGTGAACGAAGGCCTCCAGGCGAAGCTCCTTCGGGGTATTATCCCGTATTTTTCGGATATCCTCAAGGGGCGTCTCCCGTGCCAGCACCACCGTGTCCGCCCCCAGCGCGCAGAGGCTGTTTGCGGCGGCGCTGTTGATCACGCCGAACTGGGTGCTCACATGCAGGGCAAGCTTCGGCGCGTATTTTTTGGCCATGCTCATCACGCCGATATCCGCAACAATCAGGGCATCGGCTCCCGCGTCCTGCAAAAATTCCAGATAGCCGGGGAGCATTGCCAGCTCGTCCTCCCGGGGCAGGGTGTTGCAGGTCACATATACCCGCACACCCCGGCCGTGGGCAAGCTTTACCGCCTGACGAAGCTGCTCCTGGTCAAAGTTCCCGGCGGCGGCGCGCATACCGAAGGCCGTCCCCGCCAGATACACCGCGTCAGCGCCGTAGAGCAGGGCCATGCGGAGCCGTTCCATATCCCCCGCCGGCGCTAAAAGCTCCGGCTGATCAGCCGTAATTCTGGGTTGCCACAAAGTTGTTGAACTCATAATCGTTGGTAAAGAAACGGTGGGTGTTGGTTTCGGTATCCAGCGCGTAGTAGTAATAGCTGGTGGTCTCCGGATTCAGAGCCGCCTGAATGGCTGCAAGACCCGGGTTTCCGATGGGCGTGGGCGGCAGCCCTGTATAAAGCCGGGTGTTATAAGGGCTGTCCAGAGCCAGCATCTCCGCCGTAGGTCCCCCCTCATGGTCGGGATAAAGGTAGAGTATGGAGGCGTCAATGCCCAGAGGCATCCCCGCACTGAGCCGGTTATAGATGACGGAGGCCACAAGCGCCCGCTCGTTAATGCCCTTTTCGTTATCCACCGCGGCCTCTTTTTCAATGAGCGAGGCGACAGTGATTACCTGCTGGAGCGAAAGGCCCCTGTCGGTAGCCTGTTTGAGCATGTCGGCAGTGAAAACATAGTTGAAGCGCTCAAGGAACTTGTTGATGGCGCTGGAGGCCTGCATTCCCACATAAAACTCATAGGTATCGGGGAAGAGGTAGCCCTCAAGCCTTGTCATATCCCCCGCCTCGATCCCCTCAAGGAAGGAATATTTATAATTGGAGTTTGCCGCGGCCTCCACCAGTTCGTCATAGCTGCACACGCCGTTCTCTTCCAGCTTCCTGAAGATCTGGTTCAGGGAATAGCCTTCGGGGATGGTAACCTTCACGGTCACTGCCGAGCCGGAGCCGGGCTGCATATTCTGGACCAGGGCGCGGTAGTCGAAGGTGGATTTCAGCTCATAGCTGCCGGGCGTCACCTTGGTGTCCGCGTGAGAGATCTGGCAGAAGAATTTAAACAGCCACTCATACTCGATCAGTCCCGCTTCCTTCAGAGAGGAGGCCACAAAGTCGATATCCGCGCGGCTGATCCGCTCCGTACCGGTCTTGTTGCCGTCTTCATCGAAGGTGTCCACCGTCTCCGTTTCGAAAGCAGAGGAGGGTAAAGTGACCGTTGCGGTAAAATCGCCCTGATTCAATGCCAGCATGTCGCTTGCCGCCATCCAGGCCACACAGGCCAGGATCACGCTGACGCAGACCACGAACACAAAATACATCACGCCGCCCAGGCAGCCGGATTTGGACTCCCTGCTCTGACGGACCGGACGATAATCCCGCTCGGAAACTTCATCGCCGGTATAGTTGGGCACCTCGTCGCCCTCTTTGTCAAGGAAGAGCTTGTCCACGGCAGAAATCTTCTGTCTGCCGGTGGAAGGGCTGTTCTTTTTTGCCTCCGGCGCCTCTTGCGGGGCGGTATTCTCCTTCAGCTGCTTTTCCTGGTCGTCCTGCTTTTTCTTTTCATCGTGAATACGGAATATCTCGTTGATTTTTTCAATTTCTCCAGCCATTTCTGACCTCCTTCGGAATACGGCGGCAGGATAAGGCCGCGCACCATTTTTGAAAGCCGCGCATAGTATGGCACGAGCGATGAGGGAATACCCCCGGTCGCCGGCAGAGAGTAATCAGTCGCTGTACCCGCCGTGCGGGGTGCATACGAAATTATTTTTTCAGCGCGGAGAAAGGGATTATTATGTTCTGCAACGGTTGCAACAACAGCTTTATTTGGCTGATCATCATCCTCATCATCCTCTTCGGTTGGGGCGGCAACGGCATGGGCTGCGGCTGCGGCTGTGGCTGCGAGTGCAACAACAATAACAACAACTGCGGCTGCTGCTGAGTTGAACCCGGGGGCTTCTTTGGAAGCCCCTCAGCTTGTCAAAAAAGTCCCTGACTGACTTTTTTGACCGCTTCAACCGCCGGGCGTTTTGAATCCTTCAAAACGCCGCTTCGCCCAAAAAGCTTGATTTTTCAAGCTTTTTGGCGGCGGGTTATTGAACTGCGAGGCGGGCCTTGCCCCCTCGCGCACCCCCGTAGCTCTGTCGTCTGCGATCTGCGCATCGTTTTTTTACCGTCCGGGGGCTTCTTCGGAAGCCCCTTTTATTTGAGATAAGAGAGGATCAGATCATAAATCTCGTCGTTTTTCTCGTCCACGTCCCGCTCTGCCCCGTCCTTTATAAAGGGGATACGGGTCCATCCGTAGTATTGGGCCGCCATGTCCGCCGTGTGCAGGCAGCGGCGAAGGTATTCCACGTCCTTTTCATGGATATCGGCCTTGGTGTTGTTCTTGTCCTGTCGGCGCTTCATCCTGGCCAGAGAGGTCTCCAGATCCACATCCAGATAGATCACCAGATCAGGCTTGGGAAGCCCCATCTTGCCGTATTCCAGGTCGGACAGCCAGCGGAAAAACGCCGGCAGCTCCTCATCGCTGAGTTTGGAGCCCTGATGGACGGCGTTGGATGTGGTGTAGCGGTCGGAAATGATCAGACCGCCGTTTTCATAGGTTTTTCCCCAGTCCTCCCGGAAGGAGGCAAAGCGGTCCACCGCGTAAAAGGTGGAGGCGGTGTAGGCGTTCACATCGTCGGGATGTGTGCCGAACTGCCCGGAGAGGTACATGCGGATCAGGGCGCTGCTCTCCTTGTCATAGCGGGGAAACACAATGTGATTATAGTCTATTCCGTCCTTTTCCATTCTTGCGCAGATGCGGCGGTATTGGGAAGATTTCCCGCTGCCGTCTATCCCTTCAAGGACGATAAGCCTGCCTTTGCTCAAAAAATTATCCTCCGATCCTGCGCCATAAAGCCGCAAATAGAATTCCGGGCAGCTTGATCATGCGCTTTATCCGTCTGGGCTCTTTGATCAGCCGGTAGAGCCATTCCAGGCCCAGCTTGCGCCACTTCCGGGGCGCCCGCTCCACCACGCCGGCGTACACGTCCATGGCGCCGCCGAGGCCGATCATCAATCCGGCATTCAAAAGCTCAGCATTATTCTTCATCCATATTTCCTGCCTGGGCGCGCCGAGACACACCAGGATCAGGTCCGGCGACAGGGCATTGATTTTCTCCAGGACAAGCTCATTGTCCTCTTGCGCAAAATACCCGTCGTTGACGCCGCAGATCTCCAGTCCCGGGTAGCGCTCCGTCAGTCTCTCGGCGGCAAGCTCAGCCACACCGGATTTGGCCCCCAGAAGAAAGACCTTCTTGCCGCACTCGCTCATCCGCGCCATCAGGGCGGAGGCGAAGTCGATACCGGGAAGGCGGTTTTTTATGGGCGTCCCCAGAATGCGGGAGGCGTAAATCACCCCCACCCCGTCGGGCAGCACCATGTCGGCCGCTCTGACCGCCGCGGCCAGCTTCCTGTTTTTCCGACATTCCAGCACGATCTCCGGGTTTGGGGTAACGGCGTAGGCGCAGCGGCGCTCCTCCATGAAGCCCATGGCCAGCTCCACCGCCGCAACGATGTCCATATCGTCAAATTCAACGCCCAGCACATCGATCCTGTTCATATCCGGCTGAATACCTCCCCTATCTTTTCGTGGATGACCAGGTCGGCATAGCTGTCATAGGGCGTCTCGCTCAGGTTGATGAGCACCAGCTTATTTCCCCGGTAATCGTTGATCAGTCCCGCGGCGGGGTACACATTCAGGGAGGTGCCGCCTACAATAAGTACCTCAGCGTTTCGGATGTAGTTTATGGCGCCGGTAAGGACGTCCTGATCCAGCGGCTCCTCATACAAAACGATATCCGGTCGGATCACGCCGCCGCAGGAGCAGCGGGGCACGCCCTGTCCGTGGTTCATCAGCTCCGCCGGGTAGGGCTTGCGGCACTTAGAGCAATAGGCGCGAAGGATGCTGCCGTGGAGCTCCAGCACGTTTTTGCTCCCGGCGGCCTGGTGCAGACCGTCGATATTCTGGGTCAGCACGGCGCGGAGCTTACCCTCCTGCTCAAGCCTTGCAAGGGCCAGATGGGCCCGGTTGGGCTTTACGCCGTCGATGACCAGCTTTTCCCGGTGGAAACGGTAATACTCCTCCGGGTAGCGGCGGAAAAAGCTGGCGCTGAGGATGGTCTCCGGCGGATACTTCCACTTCTGGTTATACAGTCCGTCCACACTGCGAAAGTCGGGAATTCCCGATTCCGTGCTCACACCTGCGCCGCCGAAGAAAACAATATTGTCGCTTTCGGATATCCACTTTTTCAAGGTTTCCAGTTTTTCGTCCATTTTCCTGTCCTCCCCCAGCGCATAGTTTGACTAATGGCATATTATACACCCGATCCGACAGCTTGGCAAGTAATCTGCCCGTCAACGTTTTGTGAATAATTCTGAAGAATTTTCGTCGCTGAGCAGAAAAAGAACGCCAGGGGACAAAAAGCCGCCTCTGTTCGAGGCGGCTTTCAGAGTAAAAATTACATGAGTTTTCTGAACAGGGCGGTCAGATCCTCCACGGAGGTGTCCTTGGGGTTGCCGGGGCGGCAGGCGTCGGCATAAGCGCTCTCGGCCAGGAAGGGCAGATCCTCTTCCTTCAGGGCTTCCAGCTTGGAGGGGATGCCCACATCCTCGCTGAGCTGCTTGACGGCGTTGACGGCGGCTGTACGGTACTCCTCCTGGCTCATGTCGTCCACGCCCTTTACGCCCATGGCTCTGGCGATCTCGCGGTACTTTTCGCCGGTGCACTCAGCGTTGTACTCCATAACGATGGGCAGCATCATGGCGCAGGCAACGCCGTGAGGGGTGTCATACACAGCACCCAGCGTATGTGCCATGGAGTGGGCAATGCCCAGACCCACATTAGAAAAGCCCATGCCGGCGATGTACTGGCCCAGAGCCATGCCCTCGCGGCCTTCCTTGGTGCCTTCCACAGCGCCGCGCAGGTTCCGGGAAATCAGCTTGATGGCCTCCAGATGGAACATGTCGGTCATCTCCCATGCGCCCAGGGTGGTGTAGCCCTCGATGGCGTGGGTCAGGGCGTCCATACCGGTGGAGGCGGTCAGGCCCTGGGGCATGGAGTCCATCATCTCCGGATCGACCACAGCCACGACAGGCATATCGTGAGGATCGACACAGACAAACTTGCGCTTTCTCTCCACATCGGTGATGACGTAGTTGATGGTGACTTCCGCTGCGGTACCGGCGGTGGTGGGAACGGCGATAATGGGTACGCAGGGGTTCTTGGTGTCGGCTATGCCTTCCAGAGAGCGGACGTCGGCAAACTCAGGGTTATTGATGATGATGCCGATGGCCTTGGAGGTATCCATGGGAGAACCGCCGCCGATGGCGATCAGATAATCGGCGCCTGCCGCCTTGAAAGCGGCAACACCGTCCACCACGTTCTCAATGGTAGGATTGGGCTTGATGTCGGAATAGATCTCGTAAGCAAGTCCGGCCTGGTCCAGCAGGTCGGTCACATTGGCGATGACGCCGTGCTTGAGCAGTGTGGGGCCGCAGCAGATGAGGGCCTTTTTAAAGCCACGGGATTTGACCTCGCCGGGTATCTCCTTGATGGCGCCCGCGCCGTGGTAAGAGGTCTGGTTGAGCATGATTCTGTTTGCCATATTTTTTCTCCTTTCAGATGAAAAAAATCATTTGCGTTTATCCTGTTGTTCCCTGCTTCCGCAGGATTGTTATTATTTTATCACTTTGGTAATTATATGTCAATGTTCCCGCTGTTCCCCGGCCGATATTCTCCCTTTTGCTTAAGCTCCCGGTTTCTATGCACAAAAAATAAGCTCTGATTTTGTAGATAAACACAATGGCAAAAAACACGGTCTGCTCAGGGTATGATATAGTCCCCTTAGAGTAGACACTCGAAAAACGTAAAAATTCGAGACTACAACTAGGGGGACTATTGTTATGCCAAGAAGGAGACACAAGAACAAGAAATACAGCGCAGAATTGAAAATAGCGGTAGTAGAAGCGTA
>JALFVN010000034.1 GCA_022787565.1 Clostridiales bacterium
GACAACTCTCCGTGTATCTCAACTGTTTTCCGTGCGCTGAGAAAATGCAAGAAAAACAGGCAAGAACGATATGAAATTTTGAAATTCGATCCGGCGAAAACCCTTATAAATCAAGGATTTCCAGCGGAGAAAACGGCCAAAACCAACGCGCATTTCGAGTCGTTCTCGTTACGACCACTTCGATAGCCCTCCGTATATCTCAGCTGTTTTCCGTGCGCTGAGAAAATGCAAGAAAAACAGGCAGGAACGATAGGAAATTTTGAAATTGGAGCTCGGGAAAACCCTTATATAGATCAAGGATTTTCAGCGGAGAAAACGGCCAGAGCCAACGCGCATTTCGAGTCACGCCTCTTCGACCGCTTGAGTAACTCTCCACGCTTTGCCTATTATACCGAATGGCCGCCGAAAAATCAAGACATGCAGGGATTTTCTTCGCGGATTCCCTCTTGTTTATCGGGACATACTAAAGACATTCTGCAAAATGTTAACATATAATTCGTAATTTAATTTATATAAATCTATTGACAAAATTTTTGTTTGGGACTATGATACAGTCACAGAAAATGAAAGGGATGGTATGTGACATGAAGAAGACTTTATACAGCCTGATGCTTAACGACGAAGTCGTGCGGGAGGTGGACGCTCTGGCCCATCAGCTTGGCACAAACCGATCCAATCTGATCAACCAGATCCTTGCTGAATATGTGAACTACACCACCCCGGAGCGTCGGGTCAACGACGTGCTCTCCACCATCGAACAGCTGCTCAGCCCTTCCCGGGAGCTGGTGCCTTTCTTCTCCCCCAACAGTTTTTCCCTGTCTCTGAAAAGCTCGCTTGAATATAAATACCGGCCAACCGTGAAATATGAAGTGGAGCTTTACCGCTCTGCCGGGGAAGCCATCGGTGAACTGTCTGTGGTATTCCGCACCCAGTCCGCCGCGCTGATCTCTGCGATGACGGAGTTTTTCCGTCTCTGGAAACACATTGAGGACCTGCATTTGTACCAGTTCACCGGCGTAAAGCATTCCTATGCCCTCTATGACGGCAAATTCCTCCGCAGCATTGCCGCGCCTGACAAGAACTGCACCGCAGAGGAGCTGGCCAGAGCGCTTTCGGAATATATCCAGCTGTTTGACCGGCTGATGAAGGGCTATCTCAGCGGCCGCTATGACGCCCACGAGGTAGAGGCCGCCTGTTATTCTCACATGCTGAACGCGCCGATCCATGTATGACGCGGGAAAGGAGAAACCATGAACGCACAGAATTTTACACAGAAAAGTCTTGAGGCCATTCAGACCGCTCAGGCTATGGCCGAGGAAAACCAGAATAACTATATCATGCCCGAACACCTGCTCTATGCCCTCGTGGACCAGGACGGCGGGCTGATCCCCTCTCTTCTGGGGAAGATGGGCGTGGACTGCAACACGGTCTTGTCCGAGCTGGACAGTGCCATTTCTTCTCTGCCCAAAGTGGGCGGCAGCACACAGGTCTATCTCTCCCAGGAGACCGACCGGGTGCTGAAATCAGCCGAAAAGGCCGCCAAGAGCATGGGTGACGAGTATCTTTCCGTGGAGCACCTGATGATCGGTATATTTGCCGCATCGACGCCGGCCATCAAGCGCATTTTTGCCGACCACGGCATTACCAAATCCGCCTTTACCACGGAGCTTTCCAAGGTCAAATCCTCCCCTGTCACCGGCGACAACCCGGAGAGCACCTACGACGCCCTCTCCAAATACGGTACCGACCTGGTGAAGCGGGCCAGAGACAATGAGCTTGACCCTGTCATTGGCCGGGATACGGAGATCCGAAATGTAATCCGCATTCTGTCCCGTAAGACAAAGAACAACCCGGTTCTGATCGGTGAACCTGGCGTGGGCAAGACCGCCATCGCCGAGGGGCTGGCTCAGCGTATCGTCCGTGGCGATGTGCCGGAGGGGCTGAAGGATAAAAGCATCTTCTCGCTGGACATGGGCGCGCTGATCGCAGGCGCCAAGTACCGGGGCGAATTTGAGGAGCGTCTGAAGGCCGTTTTGGAGGAGATCCGCAAGTCCGAGGGTGGGATCATCCTCTTTATCGATGAGCTGCATACCATTGTTGGTGCAGGCAAGACCGAGGGCAGCATGGATGCCGGCAACCTGCTCAAGCCCATGCTGGCCCGGGGTGAGCTGCACTGCATTGGTGCAACAACGCTGGACGAATACCGCAAATATATTGAAAAAGACGCTGCTCTGGAGCGCCGTTTCCAGCCGGTGCAGGTGGATGAGCCTACTGTTGAAGATACCATCTCCATTCTGCGTGGTCTGAAGGAACGTTACGAGGTCTACCACGGCGTCCGGATCCACGACAATGCCCTTGTGGCTGCTGCCACCCTCTCCAACCGGTATATTACGGACCGTTTCCTGCCGGACAAGGCCATAGATCTGGTGGATGAGGCCTGCGCTCTCATCCGTACGGAGATCGACTCCATGCCTGCCGAGCTGGACGATGTGCGCCGCAAGATCATGCAGCTGGAAATTGAGGAGATGGCCCTGAAGAAAGAGGACGACCAGCTCAGCAAGGACAGACTCTCCAGACTGCGGGAGGAGCTTGCCAATCTGAAAGACCGCTACAACGAGATGAAATCCCGCTGGGAGACGGAGAAGAACAGCGTGGACGAGGTGAAGCGGCTGAAATCCGAAATCGAAAAGATGCATGCCGATATTGAAAACGCCCAGCTTCGCTATGAGTATGAGACAGCGGCAAAGCTGAAATATTCCGATCTGCCCGCCCTGGAGAAAAAGCTGGAAGAAGCGGAAAAACTTTCAGAGAATCGCAAGAACAACACGATGGTCCACGACACCGTGACCGAGGAGGAAATCTCCGGTATTGTGGCCAAATGGACCGGTATTCCCGTTGCCAAGCTGATGGAGGGAGAACGGGAAAAGATCCTCCATCTGGATGAATACCTGCACAAACGGGTAATCGGCCAGAATGAGGCGGTACAGAAGGTCACGGAGGCCATCCTGCGCTCCCGTGCCGGCATCTCTGACCCCAACCGTCCTATCGGCTCCTTCCTGTTTCTGGGTCCCACCGGTGTGGGTAAAACAGAGCTTGCCAAGTCTCTGGCTGAGTGTCTGTTTGACGACGAGCACAATATCGTCCGCATCGACATGACCGAATATATGGAGAAGTACTCCGTCTCCCGTCTGATCGGTGCGCCTCCGGGATATGTGGGCTATGACGAGGGCGGCCAGCTCACTGAGGCCGTGCGCCGCAAGCCCTACAGCGTGGTGCTGTTCGACGAGATTGAAAAGGCCCACCCGGATGTGTTCAACATCCTGCTGCAGATTTTGGATGACGGCCGGATCACCGACTCTCAGGGGCGCACGGTAGACTTTAAGAACACCATCATTATCCTGACCTCCAATCTGGGCAGCCAGTATCTGTTGGAGGGCATTGATGAAAACGGCAACATTGCCGAATCGGCCCGTGAGGCCGTTATGGCGGAGCTGCGCCGCTCCTTCCGGCCGGAGTTTCTGAACCGGCTGGATGAGACCATCATGTTCCATCCCCTCACCAGAGACAATCTGGACGGCATCATCGACATCCTGGTATCCTCCCTGCGGAACCGCCTTGCGGAGAAGTCCCTGAAACTGGAGATCACGGACGCTGCCAAAAAGCTCATCATCGACCGGGGCTTTGATCCGCTGTATGGCGCAAGACCCCTGCGCCGTTACCTGCAGAGCAATGTGGAGACCCTGATCGCCCGCAGCATCCTCGGCGGCGACCTTTCCGCCGGCTCCACGCTGACCATCGACGTGTCCAACGATGACCTGATCTGCCGCTATTAACGGCAAAGCACCCGGAAGCAAAACTTCCGGGCGCTTCCAATCTGTCAAAGAACCCCGGTTTTTGCTTGCTGAAAACCGGGGTTCTTTGACAGACTGATTCAGGGGAGAGTACTTGACTCTCCCCTGAATTAAACAAAAACGGGATACGGTTCAAAAAAGGCCAGAGGTTTTCAGCCTGTAATTACCACTCCAGGTTGCGGTCGGTCTCCTTGCTGAAGACGTGCGCCACATTGCCCTCGAAGCTGAAGTGAATGGTATCGCCCATGCCGTAATTGCCCTTCATCTCCAGCGTGGGGACGATGATAATTACGTCTCTGCCCTCTGCGCTGACGTGCAGATGGACGGAGGAGCCCATCATCTCGGAAACATCGACCTTTGCCGCGATGCCGCTCTGAACGATGTTGGTGTGCTCGGGGCGGACACCCAGAGTAACCTCCTGAGGCTCCACATTGTTGGCAGCCAGACGGGCCTGCTTCTCTTCGCTCAGTTCGACCTTGACGCCGCCCAGCTCCACGAAGTACTTGCCCTGCTCCTTGGTGAGCTTGGCGTCGAAGAAGTTCATCTGAGGCGTGCCGATGAAGCCGGCGACGAACAGGTTGCGGGGATTGTTGAACACTTCCTGAGGAGTGCCGATCTGCTGGATGTAGCCGTCGCGCATGATGACGATACGGTCGCCCAGCGTCATAGCCTCAGTCTGGTCGTGGGTAACATAGATAAAGGTTGTATTGATACGCTCGCGCAGCTTGATGATCTCGGCGCGCATCTGGTTACGGAGCTTTGCGTCAAGGTTGGACAGAGGCTCGTCCATGAGGAAGACGGCAGGGTCACGAACGATGGCGCGGCCAATGGCCACACGCTGTCTCTGGCCGCCGGACAGAGCCTTGGGCTTGCGGTCCAGGTACTGGGTGATGTCCAGGATCTCTGCGGCCTCGCGGACCTTCTTGTCGATAACGTCCTTCTTCTCCTTGCGCAGCTTCAGAGAGAACGCCATGTTTTCATAAACGGTCATGTGGGGGTAGAGAGCGTAGTTCTGGAAGACCATTGCGATGTCGCGGTCCTTGGGAGCCACGTCGTTCATCAGCTTGCCGTCGATGTACAGCTCGCCCTCGGAGATCTCCTCCAGGCCGGCGATCATACGCAGCGTGGTGGACTTGCCGCAGCCGGAAGGTCCGACCAGAACGATGAATTCCTTGTCCGCGATGTCCAGGTTGAATTCCTGAACGGCGACGACGCCCTGATCAGTGATCTGAAGGTTGACCTTCTTCTCTTCGGGCTCGTCCTTTTTCTTCTTTTTCTTCTTGCCCTCTCCGCTGACGAACGGATAGATCTTCTTTACGTTTTTCAGTGTTACAGTTGCCATGCTTTCCGACTCCGGTCAAACGGCCTCCGCCAGATTGACCTCGCAGGGGCAAAGCCACCCGCTTTACGACAGGTCTCCACACTGCCGCACCCCGAGTCAGGGGATGTTCATACTCCTCCTTGTTAAAGCTGTGCACAGCTAAGAATATGGAGAGCTGTACACGCAGTCAAAATAGGGCGTTTATGCCCGCATATATTATAATAGGCGGCCCGGTTTTAGGCAAGCCAAATTTCGACGCCGTTTTTTATGCACTATCCACAACATAGAAATTCCCGGAACATGTGTAAATGTTCCGGGAATAAGAGACTGTCAAAAAATTATGCTTTTTCGTCGACAACAGAGCCGCGGGGGGGAGCGCGAGGGGTAGCAAAGCGGCGCTGCGGTAGTGAATGACATGCCGGTGGCATGTCATAGCCGCAGCGTGACCGAGCCTCAGCGAGACCAAGACCCCTTGCTCTCCTTGCCGCAATGCTGTTTGCGGGCCTGTTTCACGACGGCCCGCAAACAGCGCGGCTGCGGAAATTGCGCATCGTCTTCATCTGCCACAGGCAGCGACGAAGCGCAATACTCGCGTTACAATAACC
>JALFVN010000047.1 GCA_022787565.1 Clostridiales bacterium
AGAGTTTCGTACATCTTCTGTACATCCGCCGGGGTGATTTTTGAAATCTGCTTGTCTCCGAGGTGGGGCTTGATGTAGAGGTCCGCGTATCTGCGGTATCCGTTCAGTGTGCTGGGCCGGATGGTGCCGGCCATGATCGCATCCAGCCAGTAGTCCAGCCATTCGCTCAGGGTGAGCTTGCTGTCCTCGGTCAGGTCCACGCCCTGGTAGGCGGTGATCTCTTGGCGGAGCTTTGCGGTCAACTCTTTTTGTGTGGGTGCGTAGATGTAGCGGAAGATGCTGTCGCCGTTTTCTTTATGGCCGATTACGATGCGGCCCTCCCAGCGGCCATCCTCACGCTTACGCACCATGCCATCGCCAGACGGTCTGCGCTTTGCCATCAGTCATCCCCCCTCAGATTCGGAAGCTGCCCCATCCTGCGCTCTTCCTCCTCAGCGAAGGAGTAGGGCGGCTCTATGTTCAGTTCACCAATAATGCCCCACGCCAGACGGAAGCCTGCCGTAAAGCTGGCGAGGGAAATCTCGTCCCGTAGCTCTGCTTCCAGGTCCACTAACTTCAGCAGCTTGCGGCGCTCATCCTTGGGCCTGTCCTCCGTCAGCTCCCGGTGGAGCTCATTAAGTTCCTGCCGCAGTTCTGGGAAGTCCGGTTCCTTGAAGAATTGCCGCTGCAGTCCTCTCATGTATTCGTACATCAAATCGCCTCCTGTCAGCGACACACAATACCGTAATTCCTCCTGAATAGCTATCCCCAAATGACCACAATTTTCAGAAAGTTATCAATTATAAAAAGCCTTTTCTTCTTTGTTTTGCGGCGCAAATTTTGAGGTGGTGCATGGACTTATGTTACCGACAGAGTGAGCAATTTGGGGCCGCATCCGAAGTTGGATGCGGCCCATTTGGAACCACCACCATACTCATGCGTAGGGATTATGCGCAGTTGGATTCCCTACGAACATGTAGCAGAAGGCTCTGCCGTTATCGACGGTGACGCCGACACCGAGGGCATCGCAATTCGGGTCAGTCATCGTTGCCAGGTGGCCGGGGGAGTGCTCCCAGTTCGCCACAGCCTTTTCGGAAATCCTTTCAAGGTCCGTGATAGTGAACACCGTCAGGTTGGAACCGAAGCCGTGGGGATACCCGGATGCTGCCACAGTCTCACATTCCGTTCGGTTATTATGCTTGGTGTACAGGTAGGCGGAGCATTCCTGTGCCGCATCCATGAGAGACTGATCCACCGCCAGGTCAGGAACGCCGTGCTTCTTCCGTACCTTGTTGATGCACCGGATCATCTCCTCACGAATCTCCATCTCTGTCGGCTGGGAGCTGATTTTCTGTGCCGGGGCAACTCCGGTATACGGTGCATCCGTGTCGATCTGTACGCCGTCCTCCCAATACACATTGAAGCCTACTTGCTGACCGATATCACTGAGCCGCACATAATTGTGCCCCGTAATGTTATAGGCCGTCATGGAGACCTGCCGGCCATCCACATAGATCTTCTGCCAAGTGGGTTCCGCTACGATTCCCGCGGCGGCTTCGCTCACCAGGGCTGCACCAATAGCCATTCCGGTCACCATGGCTGTGATGGCTTTCTTATCATGCTTCATGCTGATGCTCCTTTCCGTTTTGTAACACAAAGCAATATCACAACCAGAGAGCAAAAGCTATATGATTTTGCGAAAGAGGTTTGTGATAAAATATAGGCGTAACCTCTATCTCATGGTCATATTCCAGCCACCATATTGCTGTTCCTCATGGTCATTCGGATTATGGCCATGGGCGAGGCGTTTCTCCTGGATTTGCGCGCGGAGTTTGCGGTCAACATGCGTAAGCTCTGTGCCGCTCTGCGGCAGGGAATTGTCCTGAAAGATATTCGCCATGTGATGGAGCAGTCTCGTCACCGCAAGGAACACCTCCGGCGCTGTCGAAGCGCTTTGCCTTTCCAGAAGGCACTGTGCGTAGCTGTGTCCCTGCTCCGCTGCCATGGTCAACCATTGGACGCTCTCCTCTTTGTCCCGCTCGACCACCTTCCCTTGAAGCAACAGCTTTCCCAGCAGATACTGCGCATGGGGATTCCCGGCCTGGGCGGAGGTGTAGATGTGATCCATGGCCTTGCGGGTGTCCCTTCTTACCGATTCGCCCTTCAAATATTCCTTGCCCAGACGGTAGGATGCATAGTGGTTCCCGTTGTAGGCGGCGTGCTCCAACCATTGGATGCCAAGCTCGGAGTCATGTACACTGGCATCATCAGAGAGCAGCAGCTTTCCAAGAGCATACTGGGCGGGAGCATAACCGCTGGTAGATGCCTTGTGGAACCAGCCCATAGCTACTTCGCTGTCCGGTATCACAAGGCTGCCATCCAGGTACAGCTTCCCCATGAAGTACTGCGCATGGACATCACCGTTCTCTGCAAGTTCCCGCATACTTTCCACGGCGTCATCCCGCTCCGCTAGCGATGAGTATTCATCTTGAACGTCTATTCGCAGCGTCCAGAAATCCCAGGACACATTTTCATCTTTCTCTGCCTCATCACTCAGGTTCAGGGCATCATCCTCGAAGGTGATCTCCCCCAGCCGAATCGTCTCCGCCTCCTGGATGACCGCATTTTTGATTTGGCGGAACTCCTTTTGCTGTGACAGCGGCGGGCGATGGCGCTCCTTCTCAGAATAGAAATCTTCCACCTGACTTTGCAGCTGCCACCACTTTTCATAACACTCGGCCACGGTCGGGAGCTGCTCCATCTGGTCCACGATCTCATCTACCAGAGCCTTTTGCTTCTTGGGAAGGTAGCCGTAGGATTTCTTCCCCTTGACCGTTTCCAGCTGAAGGGCCAGCTCCTGCATGAGCCGCTCCGCCTCCGGATGGTCGCAGATCCTGTTACGCATCTGCTGAACCAACTCCCGCATGGCCTGCCGCGATTCCCGTACCAGCTGGTCACGGGAAACAGTTTTCTGCTCATAGAGGTGCAGCATCTCCTGTTGGAAGATGTCGTTGGTGAGCTTGGATTTGATTTGCCGGATGCCATCCTGAGACAGGTACGCCTGATTAGGTTTTACAGACCATGCCATCATGTGCACATGGGGATGGTCGCCTTCATCATGGAAGGCCGCATACCAGCGGAAGTCCTGGGGAGGGATGTTCATAGCGGCGGCGATATCGTTGCGGTGGGCGCAGAGGAGATTCCTCCACGCCCTGGCATTGTCGTAGCCCAACCGTTCTGCGTCCTCTCGCTTCAGGGAGATAATGTGTGTCCACACATTTCCCGTGTAGTTCTCCAGCTCCGCCATGGCTTTGTCCAACTCTACACCATCTTTGTCGCCGAAGAGCCCATGGGAGCCCAGCCGTTCCGCTCTCGGCCGCGTTGCGATGTACTTCATGTAGCCATCTGATTTCTGAACGTCACTCCAGTTTTCCTCCAACGCTTGAGAGATGAATGCCGAAGCTTTGGCTTTGGTGGGATGCTCCTGATAGTCACCGTACTCGTCCAGCTTTTCGGCTTCAGGAAAATTCTTCACCAGTTTTGCGATAATCTGCTCCTGCTTTCGAGTGGGAGGTCGGTCATCCTGGATCAGTTCTACCCGCTCACGGGTGGCGATGTACCGCATGTAGCCGCCTGCCGAGTGACCGCCTCTGCACTTGATGTACGGACTTTTGACGATCAGCCTTGCCATCCGTCATCATCCTTCACGGATTCCCGCACCCGCTTTTCAAACGAGATACGTCCATTGGTCTGCTTCACATTTCGAACGCTCTCCGCGCGACGGCGGCGCAAGTCCTCCTCGCTGAACTGAAAACTATCCGCGATGATCCCGGAGAGCATATCCAACTCCACTGCCTGCTTGTAGACCAGCGACGCCATTTTGTTTTCCAGTTGCCCCACCCGACCGTCCAGATAGGACTGGATAGAGGTTGGGAGGAACAGCCCGGCGTCGTTGGCACTGAGATAGTCCAGGTAGAAATCAATCGCCCGCTCAATGAATCCGGTGATGCTGCGGCTGCCATCCTCCTGATACCGCTTCTCCAGAATCGCCTTTTTCTCAGGCGTCAGGTAGATGGGAAACTTCTCTTTTTTGCTCAAAATAGCTCCTTTCCGGGGCATGACCCCTACTTTTTTCTCGTGGGAGTAGGCTTTCGGAGATGACGACCGCAGAAGTGATAGCACCCCTTCGATTTTGACCCCACTTTGGAACTCCCCGAAAACCCCCGCAACTGCCCGCACTGCGGGCAGAAGTGACCGAACAGGGCGTCGCGTGTGACGCCTGGTGTTTATCCTGCTTCACGTCGTCGCCAGCTCCATATCCCTCGTTTCCGCCACAAATGGGCGAAAATTCGCTCATTTCGCTGCTCCTCCTTTTCCCACCGAACCCGCTTCGCTGGGCTTCGGCGGGAGCCCTATATGGTCCTCGTAAGCTCCTCCGAAACCGGCCCAAATCCGCCCTCACAGCTCTGGGTGGTGTCAGTTCCCGCAGCGGTTGCCAAAGCCGCACACAGCGGCTCACAGGGGCGAACACGGCCTTGTTTTTCGCAGCTCCTCCGCTACCCGTTGACGCTCTGTTACCTCCTCCAGTTTCACCATCTGCCGCTCGTAGGAATGGTCGACGGCTTCCTGGATCGGCAGGATGGTGTAGCAGTTGTTACCGTTCTTCTTCATCCCCTGGCGGTCGAAATAGCTGGTGTGCTCTACTGTGATAAACTGCCTGTCCACAAGCTTGGTGATATGCTTCATCACCGTATTCACAGCCAGTCCCACAGCGGTGGAGATGGTGTTGTAACTGGGATGGCACTGATGACTGCTGCGGTCTTCGCAGTAGAGCAGGTAGGCGTAGACAGTGATCGCTCCATGTCCCAGGTCCAGGGAAAAGATTTCGTTGGGAAGGGAGAAAAACTTTCCTGTGTGTTTGAGACTGAATACAGGAACCATCTGCGGCGAGATCAGATCTCGCTTGATCAGAGCATCTATCTGCTTTTGAGCCATGTCTGGACTCATGTGGAGCAGCTCTGCGATCTGGCCTACACTCGGCACGGCGTCACCCCTATGGTGGCTGTTGAGATAGCAGAGGTAGGCGAGGATACTGAAGGCGGGAGGCCGAAGCTTCAGCCCCCAGATTTCGTTGGGCAGCGAGAACCGATACGCTCTCGCGTCTTTCTGATAGGTGAGCGCAGTCATTCGCGGACACCTCCTTCCGTGTGCTTGGTGACCCACTGGATGAACGCTTCCTTGGGAACCACCATCCTGCTGCCTACATTCAGGACCGGGAAGTCCGGTTCATGCATCAGCTCATAGCTGGTGGAGGACGATACCCCAAGCACCTTCGCCACCATATCGGCGTTGAGGAACAGAGGCAGGTCGTCATAGGAGTTGTACTGTGACTGTTTCATTTTCGATTTCTCCTTTGCAGAAAGTACGGGCATCAGCGGCGACGCTGATGCCCTTCTGCTTGTATTGTGTCGGAGATTTTGATAAGATAATAAAAAGTCGGGACGAATTATTTTCCAGGGGGGACAATTTATTTTGGAGGAGGGAAGCGCATGGACGGGGATATCGTTTTCTATATTCATGGAGATACGATCGAGTACGGCGGGGAATTATTTTCCGCAGGCGAACTGACAGCAGACATTTTGAACCTGTCATTGGAGGACTATCAGCGCATCCAGAAAAACGTCCGGCGCATGAAAAACCTTACGGAGCAGTACGAGCGCACCCAGGACCGGGAATTTTGGCGGAAGCTCAACTACCAGTTCATGGCTCTGCGTATGCGGATGATGGAGTTTCGGGTATTTCAGATCCTGCTTCGGGATGACAGCAAATTTTTCAACGAGGCCCGGCAGTACACCGAGTATCGTTCCTCGCTGCCGGAAGAAGATCTGGACTATGAGGATTTTTCCGCTGATCAATGGGTAGAAATGGCGGAGCAGGTGGAGACAACTGGCCAGATCCCGGTCCCACTTCTGATTTTCCCCGGAGGACGGAAAACAAAGTGGCTCTATTACCGAAAGCAGATGAATCGCTACGAACGCTATCTGGGCGACGTCGCGTGCTTCAATCCCACGATTCATAACTTCATCCACTTTCTCATCTCCAAGCTGGAGCATAACTCTCCGGAGAACTATGCCGCCTCCCTCTATCAGCTCTACAACGATGAGCGGCTGGTAGAGAAGCTGATCGTCAATCCCAGAAGCCTGGAGCAGCCGTTTTATCAAAAATATGACCACTGTGTTGTGGGCTATGTGCCGCGGGAGCTGCCGGACGAGCGCTTCGCTATTTGGGTGTTATGCTATCAGGTAAGAAAAATGATTTGAATATGAAAACTCTACTTTGATAGCTTTATCTGAAACGAAAACGGATATGGTGCCGTCTAATAGGATGAAGCCGCTTCAAGTACCGGGGGAAACACTATGGAACAAATCGAAACAAAGAAAGCACAATTTTCAGCCGCCATGGGAGATCAGGAGATCATTCAACTGTTCTTTCAGAGGTGCGAGGAAGCCATTACCCAGACCCAGAAGAAATATGGTGCGCTGTGCCGTAGTGTGGCCCAGCGGCTCCTGGCAGACCCCAGAGACACGGAGGAGTGTGTCAGTGACACCTACCTTCGTGCCTGGATGCCATCCCGCCGGAACGCCCCCGCTCTTTGCGGGCCTATCTGGCCCGCATCACCCGGAATCTGGCATTGGACCGCTATAAGTACAATACTGCCGCCCAGCGCAGCACCGCCCTCACCGACGCTTTTGAGGAATTGGAACCCCGGATCGTTGCCGGACAGGGTGATCCGGACACAGAACTGGATGCATCAGAGCTGCGCCGGGTGCTGAACGGCTTCCTGCGCCGTCAGAGCGCTGAGGTCCGCGTGTTCTTTTTGCGCCGCTACTGGTATGGAGAGAGCATCCGGGAGATCGCGGAAGAATGCTGTGTCAGCGAAGCAAAGGTTAAGACATCCTTGTTCCGCACACGGGAACGGCTGCGCACGGAACTGGAACAGGAAAGGATCAGACTATGAATCAAACTCGTTTTCAAAAATGGATGAACGCCGTGGACGATGACCTGCTGGAGGAAGCTCAGCAGCCTATGAAAAAGAGACGGTCCTGGCTGTACAGAGCCGGGGCGATTGCCGCCTGTCTTGCAGTAGCTGTAACTGCCATCACCCTGTCCCACCGAGGCACCGACCAACCGGCCATGATCGCAAACCCCATGCACGAATCCAGCGCAGCTGAGTTTCAGCAGCTGGGATACTCCATCCCCCTGCCGGACAGTGCCTCCGGCACCTCCTACTACCTGATCGACACAGGGGCAAGCGACAAGCAAATGGCCGAAGTCAATTTTGAACAAGGCGGGCAGACGTACTACTGCCGTGCCTTAAAGGCAGAGCAGCCCCAGGACATCTCCGGTATTTATGCTGACTGGACGGAGAGCCTGGACTGGAGCGGCGAAGATGTTTCCGTCCAGCTGCGCAAGTCCGAGGATGCGGCCTGGGTGGGCTGGTATGCTCCGGAGGCCGAGGTGCAGTGGTGTGTTGCCGGCGGCAGCGATGCCCAGGTGCTGCTGGACGCCGCCCAAACCATTGTGGAGAAGCTTGGGTACGTCATGCCGCTGTATCCGATGGAAAGTGTGGAGGACGCCTTTGCCGACGGCGGATACTCTGTGGACTTCACGGCAGCGGACCTTGTCAAAACCGGGGATGGGTATTCCCTGACCGCGGAGATCTATGACTATGACCGCTATGAACTGGAAGATATTCAGGATTTGAAAGAAGGCGACCAGATCCAGGTCTGTCGGAAGCCGGTGACCGTTGAGAGCATCCGGCGGGATAACGGCACCGTCATCATCAACGGCGGCATCGAAAGCGGCGGCGTAGAGCTGATTGAGGATGACGGTCTGTACCGCACCTACGCAATGGATGACCATCCGATCTACTATGATCTGGGAACGATCACCCTGCCCGTATCCACTGACTGCACCTTTGAGGACCACGCCGACCTGGAACAGGAACCTGATGGCCTGGTTTATGAGTATGAGGACGTCCCATCGGCTATTCAGGCCAGCGAAACGCCCTTCAACTGCTACAACACGGTCATCACTGTCCGGCAGGAGCAGGTGGTGCAGATCATCCGCTATTGGATTCCCTGATGGATCGACATATAGAATTGAGGTAACATGATATGATTCAGAAAGAAAAATACAACGTAAAAAGGGTGCTTGCCCTGATCCTGTCTCTCGCCTGCGTGATAGGGATGCTGGCCGGGTGCGGCCGACAGAACACCAGTGAAGGAAAAGCTGACGGAAGCTCCTTGGAAGAACAAACATCCGACACCTGGTATGAAATTGATCAGGAAGCAGGCATTCTGACCGTCCGCCTTCCCGCCGAAAAGGAAGGATTCATTTGGAACTTTACCATCGACGACACCACCCTGTTGGAACTGCTCACGCAGGAGGACAATGACGGCACCTTTGTTGCCAGCTTCCGGGCGCTGGGAGACGGCGAGACAGTTGTGTCTTTCACCTATGCCAGGGATGATGCGCTGGAGGAAATCCGGGCGCTGAATGTTACCTGCAAGGATGGAAAAGTAGCCGACGTCTCCAACGCTTCCGTTATGCCCATTAGTGGGCAGGATGATCCGGAGATCACAGACCTTCGAAACAGCAACAGCATCCCCATGATTATGAAGGAACACAGCGCGGTGACCTGCGTCTCCGAGACCTGGGACGGGGAGAATAACTGGCAGAATAAGACTGTCCGTCAATTCGTCAGTTCCGATGGCCGCCTGTGGTATGACTACGAACAGTACGATGATGCTGACCAGGTCGTATACTGCGAGGCGGGATACATCAACGATGACGTTCCCGGTGCCCTGTATACCTGCGAAAAAGACGGCCTGAAAACGATGACGCTGTGCCCGGCGTCTGAGTATGAAGCCATGGTGTCTGACCGCTGGCTGGCGCGTCAGCCGTATGACTATGAGACCGTGGCGGACAAGACCGACAGCACAGAGTATGGAACCACCACCCTGACCGCCGCCAGGCAGAATGGTCTGACAGGGATCAACAGCGAGGTCATTTACTTTATCGACGATGCGACCGGCCTCATCACCGGCATGGAGGTGACGGAGCATAGTGCAGAGGACGGCAGCGTAGTCTCCGTGACCCGCAGCAATATTCTCTACGATGAACCCCGGCTCATGGAGGAGCAGGCGGCTATGAATATTCTGTTCCCGGAGGACGCCTGCTATCTGAACGTGATCATCAATCCCGGAAAAGAGAATTCCGAGGAACAGGCTTTCCATGTGGATAAGTCCACGGAGGTGGAATTTGACGCCATGGAGGGCTATCAGCTGTACTACGATTATGATTGTACCCAGCCCATGGATTGGATCGATGTGGGGCAGAATAAGCTGACTGTCTATGTCACGATAGATCCTGCGAAATAAGCATTTAAGAGATTCTTCTGTGATTGAACACAAACAGATTTCGAAAATCTAACGCCGTAAACGGCATAGGAAGATCACTATAAATCAAACACACGAGCAGTGGAATAGATGGACAATTCTTGTCACTTCGGATATTAAGCCCGCATCGGTGCAGACGACGATAAGTAGCGGTCGATTTCTCCATTGCTAATGGCGCACTTCTATACAGGGTAAACCCTGTATTGTGCGTCCTGCGGAGAGAACAGCCCGGACAATTGAAGTCCGGGCTGTTTTGCGTCACTGCGTTCCGAACAAGGGAGTGCCTCCCTTGCGCTGCTTACCCCTGACTACCAATGTGCCCTATGGCTATGTGAAAGACCCGGAGAATCCCCGCCGCTGGTTGGTTGACCCGGTAACCGCCGATGTAGTGAAGCGTATCTTCAACCTGTGCATGGAGGGCCGTGGTCCCATGCAGATCGCCAACCAACTGAAAGCGGACAAGGTGCTGACACCCAGCGCATACAGGGCCTTGCAGGGAATCAAGACCCCGAACAAGAAACCGGAGGACCCCTACGACTGGCACAGCAGTACCGTTGTGGCGATTCTGGAACGCCGGGAGTACACGGGCTGTACGGTGAATTTCAAGACCTATACCAACTCCATCTGGGACAAGAAACAGCGGGACAATCCCCTTGAGAAGCAAGCCATCTTCCCCAATACACATGAGGCCATCATTGAAGAAGCCGTGTTTGAGAAGGTACAGCAGGTTCGCCAGCAGCGGCACCGCAAGACCCGTACAGGCCGAAGCAGCATCTTTTCCGGGCTGGTGTACTGTGCAGACTGCGGCGAGAAGCTGTATTACGGAGCGACCAACAATTACCGACCGGAGGGCGCGTTCTTCGACTGTTCTCTCCATTGGAAGCACAAGGATAAGTGCGGCACTCATTATATCCGGGAAGCCGTACTCAGCCACCTGGTCCTGAAACACATCCAGGCTGTGACGGGCTACATTCTGCGGCATGAGGCACATTTCC
>JALFVN010000055.1 GCA_022787565.1 Clostridiales bacterium
CATAGCAAAGACCTTGATGACGCTGCTGCCCTGGCTGCCCGTATAATGGCTGTCGCCGCCGCAGATGTTGTCCGCCGCGATGCGGCCCTGCTTGTTGGCGGGGCCTGCCAGGGAGAGCAGCACATCCTGCCCGGTGACGAAGTGCTTCACCTGCACCGCGTCGCCCACGGCGTAGATATCGGGAACGGAGGTCTCCATCCGGTCATTGACCACGATACTGCCCTTGACGCCAAGTTCCAGTCCAGCTTCTTGAGCGAGGTGGGTGTCGGGAGAAACGCCGATGGCCAGCACCACCATGTCGGTATGGAGGGGCGCTTCGTCCTTCAATAGAACATCCACGCCGCCGTCCTTTTCCTCGAAGCCCTCCACCGTATGGCCCAGGGCCAGCTTCACGCCGTGCCTGCGCATTTCACTGTGGATGAAGGACGCCATGTCCGGGTCGAAGGGGTTCATCAGCTGTTTGGGCCGCTGGACGATGGTGACTTCCATCCCCAGCTCCCGCAGGTTCTCCGCAAGCTCCAGACTGATAAAGCCGCCGCCCGCCAGTACGGCGGACCTAGGGTGGTTCCGGTCAATGTATTCTTTGATGCGGAACGTGTCCTCCACGGTGCGCAGGGTGAACAGCTTGTCAAGGCCCACGCCGGGGAGCCGGGGCTGGGTGGGCTTGGCGCCGGGAGAGAGGATCAGCTTGTCGTAGCCCTCCTCAAATTCTTCCCCAGTCTCCAGATTTGTCACGGAGACCGTCTTTCTGTCGGGGTGGATGGCGGTGACCTCGTGGCGCACACGCATGGAGACCCGAAAGCGGGAGAAGAAGCTCTCCGGCGTCTGGAGGGTCAGCTCCTCGGGATCCTCAATGACCCCACCAATGTAATAGGGCAGACCGCAGTTGGCGTAGGAGATGAACCCGGACCGCTCAAACACCACGATCTCCGCCTGCTCGTCCAATCTGCGAATGCGGGCAGCGGCGGTAGCGCCGCCTGCCACGCCGCCTACGATGACAACCTTCATATTATCGTTCCACCTTTCCTGCATAAGCGGCGATGCCGCCGATATTTTTGACGTTGGTGTATCCCATGCGCCGGAGCGCGCTGACTGCCTGGCTGCTTCTGGCTCCGCTGTGGCAATAGACAAACACGGGAGTATCTTGATTATTGACAAAGCCGGTCACCTTGTCAAGAGACTGCAGCGGCACGTTCTTGCTGCCGGGGATATGGCCCTCCCGGTATTCCTCCGGCGTGCGGACATCCAGCAGGACCGCGCCGGGCGTTGCATTGTATTCCCTGACGCCCTCACCAATGTCGGGCCCTTCCAGAAAGTCAAAAAATCCCATATCCATGTCCTCCTCACAGCATGGCCAGAATCTGCGCCTTGGGCTTCGCACCCACCGTTTTATTGGCAAGTTTGCCGTTCTTCATCACCACCAGGGTGGGGATGCTCATGACGCCGAACTGCGCGGCCAATTCCGGCTGCTCGTCCACATTGACCTTGCCAACTTTGATGTCGCCGCGCTCAGACGCGATCTCATCCACAACTGGGCTGACCATCCGGCAGGGGCCGCACCAGGGCGCCCAGAAGTCCAGCAGGACGGGTTTCTCGGAATCCAGAACCTCATTCTGGAAATTACTCTTATTGATATGGATGACAGACATATACAAGTCCTCCTGTGATCTTTTGTTTGATGTCTCCATGATAACCTGAATTTTCTACAAGTTCCGTGATATTGTCACGCTTCGCCGCTGACGGTTTCTCCCGTCCAGTCATTGATACCGCCGAACTCTACGATATTTGTGTAGCCCAGCTTTACCAGCTTTTCGGACGCCTGCTTGCTGCGGTTGCCGCTGCGGCAGTATACCAGGATCAGCTGCTCCTTGTCTGGCAGCTCCGGGATGTCTTCGGTGCCGATGGTTTCGTTAGGGATATTGATGGCGCCGGGGATATGCTTCTCTCTATATTCCTCAGCGGTCCGAACATCCAGGATGATATAATCGCTCTCCTCCTCCATCATGGCGGCAGCTTCCTCTGCGTTGACCTGACGGTAGGTGCTTTCCTCCGACTGCGCTCCGCACCCGGCCAAAAGCAGCAGGGCCATCAAAAAGGGTATGATTTTCTTCATGGTCATTCCTCCGTATTTTGAAAACAAGGCGGCTGTGTCAGCCGCCTTGTTCGTTTTTTAGGTTCTTGCCATACCATCTACACTCAGTACCACGCCTGTGATATAGGACGCTTCATCAGAGGCCAGGAACACAAACGCATTGGCGATGTCCTCCGGCTGGCCCAGACGGCGCAGGGGGATCTGCTTGATCATCGGCTCGATCACTTCCTTGGGAACAGCCTTCATCATGTCGGTCTCTGTGATGCCGGGAGCCACCGCGTTGACCCGGATGCCTTTGGGGCCAAGCTCACGGGCCAGGGATACTGTCAAGCCGTTAACTGCGAACTTGGACGCGGGATAGGCGAAACCACTGGGTTGGCCAGAAATACTGACCATAGAAGATGTGGAGAGAATAACTCCCTTGCCCCGGGCCACCATGCACTCACTGGCTGCCCGTGTGGCGTTGAACACGCCTTTCACATTCAGATTCATAACCTTATCGAAGGTCTCCTCGGTATATTCGGTAAAAGGGGTGCTTTCAGACACGCCGGCATTGTTCACCAGAATATCCACGCAGCCATATTTTTCGGTGGCCTCCCGGAACGCATTTCGAACAGATTCCAAGCTGGACAGATCAGGGCTGATGCCTGCAATGGTTGCCTCCGGATATTTTTCTTGCAGCTGTGCAACAGCCTTGTCAGCCGATGTCTGAGAACTTGCAGTCAGGATGACGGTAGCGCCTTCCTTCAGAAATTTGTCTGCAGTAGCAAACCCGATGCCCCGGCTGCCGCCGGTGATAATCGCAATCTTATCTTTCAGTCTCATGAGAGTACCTCCTTGATTTTTTCTTTCTGAATGCAGTATAGCCAGTTTTGGGAGGTCTCTCCGTGATAAAATCACAATTGAGGAGCATGTATTATGATGACTACGATTCCTTTAACCAAGTCGTATATTCCTCCAGCGTGATCTTTCCGCTGTCACACTCGGCCTTCTTTTCTCTGGCGCGTTCCCCCCAGGTGTATAGTTCCTCCGGCAGGATCTTCCCAGACTTCGTCCAGGCGAACCGCTTTTTGTATTCCCGGCGGTATGCCTTGAAGACATCGTCTGTACCTTTTTCCCGTGTCCACTTCGCTATGGCGCCGACATCCTTGCAGGTACGCCCCTTCGAGTCAAACACGCGGTCACAGTATTCGGCGTTGGTTCGCCCAGTGATTGCGAAATACTTCCCGCAGTTTTTGCAGACCCGCATCTTCTGTTCCCGCCTGACCCACTCCCGCAGATAGTAATCGATCAAGTCATAGATGCTCTTCGGATAAAGGACTTCCGCATAGGCGTTTCGGTCAATCATCTCAAAAGATACTGTCAGCGGTTGGAACTCAAAAGGTCGTGGGTCTACGTGATAAGGGTCCTTATAATAATCATAGAACCTGCTGGAAACAGAACGCTTGCTGGCATCCATGTCCAACACACGCTCCAGCAGATCCTTGATCTGCTTCTGCGCGTAATCAATATTGCTGGGGATATGCGCAATGGCCTTGTGGGGCAGCATGTCAGATGCGTGAGCGAAATTATCCTTCTCTGCCTCGTTCAGTCTCTTGGACCAATCCAGGAACAGCAGCTTAAAGAATATATGCACATCGGATAAGCTCTGTAAAGTAAAGAATACATCTTCGGTGTATCTGGCGTCGCGGGTCCTGTACAACTCTAAAAGCGCACGGTCGATCTTCTTGATCTGGGGTTCCCGTTTCCAGATGTCCAGGTCGAGCAGGGAAAAAAGGCTTTCTGAAAACGGAAAGTCTATTTTTTGTGTAAAGCGGTCGTCAGAAATATCATCGCTATAAATAAAATATTCCCTGCCGTTAGCGATATAGGTCTTAAACATATACTCAGACATGAAAAAACTCCCCTCGGATTAGACTTGCTATTTAAGAACAAAACGATAGGTCTTGATAAGGGGCGACCTATCGTGTTAGACTCAGAATACGGCGACCAATAAAACCGTGATATTAAAAATAAGTCTAAAATATGCAGGGCCAAATGTCAAGCAGATTCTATTGGCCGTTCGATGTACCTCGACAACTGAATACCCACAGCCAAAGTTCATACTCACCGGGAGAAGTATCGCCAGGACTACAACGTGACCGTGCATGGTGTACGAGCGTACCAACGGGGACGAAAACGCCGTGGAGGTCAGAAAGGATCACAGGGCAGGAAGGTGTATGGCGTGTGGCTGACAAAATTTTTATGAATGGTGGTGATATTCATCTGCACTCAGGCCAACAAATATCTCGACGCCCCTATCAAAAAGGAAAGCCGCCGAAACTGCTGCAACAGTCCGGCGGCACGCCGCGTTCCGAAAAACGCAGACTCCATCTGCGAACAGTTTAACAGGGAGGCTCTCGGAACGCAAGAAAAATTTATCTCTGAATTTCAAAATCAGGAGGTTCCGTATGCCTGTCCTTGGTGAACGATTTTATCAAATGAGCAACACTATTTTCTGCTATGGCCTGAAGCCTATTCCCTTGGCTGTGTACAGTTATCTGGTCTGCTGCGCGGGGCAGAAGGATGTATGCTGGCCCAGCATGAAGACCATCGCCCTCCACTGCGGCTGCTCTGAAAACGCGGCGAGGGACGCGGTCAGTCTATACTTGTCCGTCAGCTTCAGGAGCCCCATGCAGCTTCTGTAGGACTGCTGTTCTACACGCTGAGAGGTGAGGATGGCGTTTACAACAATGGCGGTGTTGGGGCCGATTTGGGCGCTCCAGCGGCGGAAACGGTCGCCGTTCCACTCCAGATACTTCTGGTGGTCTTCCGGCATATGTGCGGTCACAGTGCTGTACTGGCCTTTCCTGCCATAAAGGCGGCGGTGAGAGGCGATACGCGCCTGCTTGTAGAATACTTCAATCGTAGATGCTGTGACTCGGACGTCTACCTTGCGTTTAATATACTCATGGGGAACGGAGTAGTACATGCTGTCCACGGAGATATGGTAGTTGAACTGCACCGTCGCCTGCTTCCATTCCGCCAACTCATACCGCGTCTGTGGAAGGGGCGTCAGCACGGGGAACTCCTCGTCCATATAGATGTCGTACCGGGTCCCGTCTTTCTTCTGAAACGGCTTCCGACTGAAATCATACAGCTTCTGGCGAATCGCCGAGTTCAACTCGCCCAGGGAGAAGAACTGCTCATCCCGGAGGGCGGCAACGATCCAGGTGGAGATGACGCCGACAGTGCCCTCGGCATTCGGCTTATCCTTAGGTGCCCGTACTCTGGCCGGGACGATGGCGCAGTTATAATGCTCCGCCATCTCGTGGTAGACCGCATTGACCTGCGGATCGTTCCAGTCCCCATTGCGGATCACGGCAGTCTTGCAGTTGTCCGGGACGAGGATCTTGGATACGCCGCCGAAGTACTCAAACATGTGGATGTGAGCGGTGATCCATGGAACCTGCTGCTCACTGATGAATGCCTCCACATAGGGATACTGGCTGTAGCTCAGGACCCCGACAAAGATGTGAGCTTCCGTGGCTTCACCGGTATCCGGGTCCACGATGTACGCCGGATCACCTGCCCAGTCCACCTCTATCTGTTCTCCCGGTTTGCGGGAGATGTGCATGGTAGCCCTGCGGCACTGCTCATCCTGCTGGATGTAGTAGCAGAACTGGGAGTACATCAGGGGCTCCCCACCACTCTGGCGGCAGGTCTCCAGATACTCCGTCCAGAGCAGCTTCTTGTTGACGCCGTTCCTCAAAAGCTCCTTGCGGATATAATCGAAGTCCGGCATCTGCTTGGTGGAACTGACCTTCGGCGCCTTGGGGAACAGCATCTCCTGCAATTCGAAAACAGTTCAAGTTTAGTACAACTTTAGTTCAAAAACAGTCTTCGTGGGTTGCCTTTCCCAAAACAATTGTGTCTATAGCAGGCTTTAGGATTTTTACAAACTTCTGTAACAACGCACCTGACAGCATAAT
>JALFVN010000051.1 GCA_022787565.1 Clostridiales bacterium
TGTGTGAGGGGGCTGTTTTGCCCTCCCGCTTGGAACGACTCTGTTATAGTCTCTTGCGTTAGCACTGTCAATAGGAGAGTGCTAATGTTAACAGAAATACAAAAGTTCGTTCACATATGATACGATTTCTCGGCCGTCAGGCATTAGAAATGCTGGGGCCGCAAGGAATACCTCAGCACTTTTAGCACTCGCCTACGAATCAGTCAAGAAAATGATGTCGGTTATACCCCGATTGCACTGTGTAGAACCATTAAAAATGCTTTTTGCGATGAAACCGCAGGCGGCTTGCGCTTTGTGCAGATAGTGGTACAATGGCACTGAAAAAGAAGCTATTCAGGAGGCCACTTATGTATCAATACAGGATAGGTTCTAACCTGACACCGCTGTCTGGAAAGCCGGAGCCAGATACCTGCGTCCTTACACTGCTGTCCTCGGAGGAACTGGACCAGAATATCCAAATCCCAGGATTGGAGCAGGTTCTCCGCCATACACCTACAGCGAGGGATGCCCGCGTATGTAAGGCGGAACCCCACCGAAATTATCTGTGCGGGACCATTGTGACCCCACGGCATACGAAAGAAAAGGCATCCATCGCCTTCGGCTATCTGATGACACCCAGCCATGTGGTTTTGTGCGACGATGCGGGGGTGGCCCATGCCATGATCCAGAGACTGATCCGGGAGAATCCCCAGATGGAAAAGAGTCCAGGCAGTTTCTTTTATACGTTCCTGGAGCTGATCATCGCCAAGGATATGCACCACTTGCAGGAATTAGAGGATAAGCTGGACCAACTCGAAGATCAGGTGCTGGCAGGCCAGTTGGAGGGATTCAACCCCAAAATGACGGCAATACGAAAAGAAATATCCAACTGGATACGGTACTATACGCAGTTGGATGATATGGTCTGTGAATTTCAGGAAAATGAAAATGAGTATTTCGATGAGCATGAACTTCGCCTGTTTCATATGGTGGAGAAACGCATTGGGCGTCTGAAGGATGAGGCGCAGATGCTGCGGGAATATGGCCTGCAGGTGCGGGAACTGTTTCAGGCGGAAATCGATATTCGCCAGAACAACATTATGAAGATACTCACCATCGTCACGACTATCTTTTTACCCCTATCTCTGGTGGCAGGCTGGTATGGCATGAACTTTACCAATATGCCGGAGTTGACATGGAAATACGGCTACCCAGCAGTCATCGGCATCAGTGTTCTTGTGGTCTTGATTTGCCTCTTGGTCATGAAGAAGAAAAAATTCTGGTGAATCCGCGATACCAGCGGATAGGTACCTCTTCGGGCATAATAAACACCCCATTCGTCAGGCAGCATGCCATACTGTCTAACGAATGGGGTGCATTTCATTTTATCAGGTTCATTTTTTATTCATCAAATCATGGTCGGCCTGCAGCAACCGCTCAGAAACACGATCCAACTGTTCCGCCTTGTTGTAGCGGTCCACCAGCCGGCCATCGCCGTTCGGTTCCCCGCTGTGACCGCGGAACGCCAGCTTCAGCAGGATGGGCGTCAGTATCGTACCGCCCACCACAGTGATAATGATGGGTGTCATCATGGCTTGACTCAAAACGCCCATGGATAAGCCGCGGTTAGCCACGATCAGAGCCACCTCGCCCCGGCATACCATGCCTGTGCCCACCTGCAGGCTCTCCTGGTTATTGAATCCGCAGAGCTTTGCACCGAAGCCGCAGCCTACCAGCTTGGAGATTACAGAGGCCACAAGCAGCAGGATGGAGAACAACACCAGCCGGTCACTCATGCCTGTCAGCTGTGCGTTAACGCCAATGCTGGCGAAGAAAACCGGCGTCAGCAGCAGATAGCACATTGAGTTGAATTTGGACTGGATATAGGCAGCCTTGGGGGTGCAGGCCACTACCAGACCCGCCGCATAAGCGCCGGTGATATCCGCCACGCCAAAAAACTCCTCAGCACAGTAGGACATCACCAGGCACAGCACAAAGGCCAGGACCGTGTTTCGGTGGGTGGCCCAGCCATGCTGGCGATCCAGCATCCAGGTGAACAGCCGATAGGCACCATAGCCAACCACAGCGGCAAAGACAAAGAAGCCCACGATCTTTGCCAGCACCAGCAGGATGCTCTCGTCTCCACCAGCCACGCTGCTGACCAGGGTCAGGGCAATTAGACCCAGCACATCGTCGATGAGGGCGGCGGCCAGGATGGTATTACCCGCCTTGGTCTCCAGCTTTCCCATCTCCTTCAGAGTCTCTACAGTGATGCTGACGGAGGTGGCGGTAAGAACCGTGCCCACAAATACGTTCTCCAGGAAACTGTTGCTTTCGATCATTCCCGTTTTGGCAGCACCCCAGGCCAGAGCTGTGCCCATGGCCAACGGGACCAGTACGCCCAGCAGGGCCACGAAAAAGCCGGCTTTTCCACTGTGCTTGAGTTCCTGAATGTCCGTTCCCATGCCGGCGGAAAACATCAGAACGATGACGCCCAGTTCACTGATCTGAGACAGGAACTCCGTCTCTGAGAGGATATTCAGCCCCGCGGGGCCAAGAACCAGGCCCGCCAGCAGCGCACCTACCACCTGAGGCATCTGAAACCGCTGGGTTACCAGCCCCAGCAGCTTGGTGCTCAAGAGGATCAGGGCCAGATCTATTAAATAACGATAGGACAAAATCAAGACTTCCTTTCTGATACAAAAAACGTGCGGTTCTATTCGCATCATGCTATCTTAGTCCTTTTTGTCCCATTTTCAATCTGTATTCTGTACAAAACAACAAATGAATTTTGCCGTTTTTCTTCGATCATTAGAACACCGCTCAGACATTCCATACATCTGAGCGGCATTCCCCATGATGGGAAGCATGTTATGACAGGTGAACGTCTTCCGTCTGCTTTGCAGTCGGTTTTCCGTTATCCTTTTCCGTCAGCTTTCTGATTCCCTGAACCGCGACAATAATGCCGAGCAAGAGCAGCAGTACCGCAAAGATCAGCTACCAAGTTCTGTACTTTCCAGAAAAAGCGAGCAACTTTTTCTTCGGGATATGATTCTTGCAGTGCTTAACTACCTGAAAAGGAAAGAAACATGACATCCCCATTTGGAATGCCATGTTTCTTTAGTCGGTACATTCTTGGGAAAGCAACAACTCAATGAAAGCCACAACCAGTATTCTCTGCTTTGAAGAGCAAGTAGCCGCCAGATGGGAGATGCGATCCATTATAATCGCTTATTGCTTAGCATTCCACTCTGCTCCCAAAGAACAAAAAATTGGGCATCCAACACAAACACCGCGGATAGGAACCTCCTTTTGGATTCCTATCCGCGGTGTTTTCTAAGCCACTTTCACGGAGCCTCTCTGACAGATATCGGGACCCTTTTCAGTGAATGATCGCTAAATATTTTACTGGTAATTCTCATTGAGAAACAGAGCCTTGATTGCTACTACCTCATCGTACTCCTCCTGGTCCACCTCCACGCTGGAATTCAGGGCCTTCAGGTCCTGTTTCACCACTTCCAGCGCGTCCGACGGCCAGATGGCCCGGCCGTCCTCAATGGCCCGCTGCATCCGTTTCAGTACGATGGGATGGGCGTACCGGGCGGGCAAGGGGAAGTCATGGTAGAAGCTGATGTACCCCTCCATGGCCTGCTGGGCCTTCCGAGCCCGGTCCATGATGGCTGCCCTGTTGTTCCGGGCGGTGGGCAAGATACTGGCTCCGGAGAACATGAAGATGGCCGCCAGGCCAAACAGCGTGAAGTACACCGCGAAGCCGCGATGCTGGGTAAAAAGATAGACGCCGTACACCAGGGCGGCCACGCCCATCAGTGTGATGGCCAGCGCCGCCCAGCGGTAGCTGGGATTGCTGCACAGATAGGCCCGTTTCCGCCGGGCGGACTGACTCAGCTCCAGGGCCAGTTCCGGCTTTTTGTCCAGATAGCCCGCGGCGTCCTGGAGGGACTGGATGTTCTTCCGGGCCTGGGAGGAGATGTCTGGCTTCTTCTGAGCGGCCAGCTTCCGCTGCCGCTCCGCCAGACGCTTTTCCACATCGGCGCTGACCAGCTTGATCTCCGGATGGGTCTTCTCCAGACAGGCCAGCAGCTGGTCCACCTGCTCCTCGTATTTGAAATTGCACTGCTTTTGCTTTCCGCCGTCGTACTCCACCACTAGATAGGGGATGGAGGCGAAGACGCCCCGTTTGGAGAAGCCGCCCTTGCTCATGGCCACCCGCTTGAAGACGCGGGTGATGGAGCCGTAGGGAAGATAGTACCGGCGGTCAAAATAGAAGCTATTCAGGTACAGGGCCTTCTCTCCCACGCCGCAGGGGCCGAAGTGGCGGCAGTTCTTCTTGTCCGCGGCCAGCTCTGAGGGGTTCAGATGAACCGGTCCGAGGGGGGTCGGTTTGAAAATCATGGCAAAAACCTCCAGGTGCCCGAGGCGTCTCCGTCCGGAAAAGCCCTGTGGGCCTTTGGTAAAAATCTGCCAGCCGCTGTTGTGGGGCAGCGGCTGGCAGGCCGTTGTGTTTCTGGAAGAGACTGGTGGGAAGATTTACTTCTTGGCAGCCTGCTTCTTGGTGGTGCGGAGGAAGATGAACAGCAGCACGGCGGCAAAGATGATGCCGACGGGATACGCCACTGCGGTGTTGTAGATGACGGCGCCAGCGGCGTCCTTGCTGTTCAGGAACTGGCCCAGGCACTCATTGCCCAGCAGGAAGTACGTGCAGGACACGGCGCTCATGAAGGTGGCGGGCACCACGGTAACCCAGAAGTTCTTCTTCTGATGGAACAGATACATGCTGGCGGCCCACAGGACGATCATAGCCAGGGTCTGGTTGGTCCAGCTGAAGTAACGCCAGACGATGGAGTAGTCCAGATGGCCCACGAATGCGCCCACCAGCAGCAGGGGCACGCACAGGACCAGACGCTTCTGGAACTTGTCCTGATTGATCTTGAACCAGTCGGCCAGGGTCAGACGGGCGCTGCGGAAAGCGGTATCGCCGGAGGTGATGGGGCAGGCGATGACGCCCAGCATGGCCAGGGCAATACCCACGCCGCCCATGGTCTTGACGCAGACGTCATAGATGGCGGCGGACTGGCCGTTGGCCAGAGCGGCCTGGAGGCCGGTGTTCAGACCACCGGTGACCTCATAGATGGAGCAGCCGGCGGCGGCCCAGATCAGAGCAATGATGCCCTCGCAGACCATGGCACCGTAGAATACCATGTGGCCCTGCTTTTCGGACTTCATGCAGCGGGCCATCAGAGGAGACTGGGTGGCATGGAAACCGGAGATGGCACCGCAGGCCACGGTGATGAACATGAAACTCCAGATGGGCGTTCCGCTGGGATGCATGTTGTAGAAGTGGGTCCACAGCTCGGGAATGGTGTAAGCGGGATTGGTAAAGATACCAAAGGCGACACCCACAGCCATGATGATCAGGCAGATGCCGAAGAGAGGATAGATCTTGCCGATGATCTTGTCGATGGAGATGAAGGTGGCGATGAAGTAGTAGACCAGAATGATCCACAGCCAGAACTCCTTGCTGGTTACGATGCCGGTGAAGCCGCTGTTCTGGAACAGGGTGACGATCAGGCCAGCGGGGCCGACGGCGAATACGGTGCCCACCATCACTAGCAGAACGACACTGAAGACACGCATGACGGTCTTCATGCCGTTGCCCAGATAGATGCCGCAGATCTCCGAGATGGAAGCACCGTCGTTTCTCTCAGACAGCATACCGGCGAAGTAGTCGTGAACGCCGCCGGCGAAGATGGTTCCGAAGGTGATCCACAGGAACACCACAGGGCCCCACAGAGCACCCTGCATTGCGCCGAATATGGGACCAAGGCCCGCAATGTTCAGCAGCTGCACCAGAAACAGCTTCCACTGGGGCATAACGACGTAGTCGATACCGTCGTTGATGCGGACAGCGGGAGTTTCGCGGTCGTCCGGACCCAGAGTGTTGTCGATGACTTTACCGTATGTAAAGTAACCACCGATCAGGAGTACCAGACAAATTAGAAAACTGACCATATAGATTCCTCCCTTAATATTTGCACAGATTGTTTGTGAATAAACAATCTATTCACACAGCAGGATATTATAGTCGCTCTTTTCGAAAATGCAATACACAATGTAAAATTTTTTTATTTGTAATTGGAAAAACCCATAAAATTTTAGCCATAAGCGAAGCATGTAAAGACTGCTGTCCAACGCAGAAGTGTTTTCTCATGACTGCGGTACGCCCTCAGAAACACTTAGCAATGCTCTGGCCCGTTCCACCTCCTCCAACGGCACCTCAATAAAATACATGCTGCGGTCGATAGGACCTTTTGCGCCGAAATTTCTGGGGTCCAGCTTGGCGCCGCATCCGCAGACAGGCGGCTCCACATCGTATCGTCCAGCCCGGATTCCCCGGATGCCGGCGGTTTTCAGCGTCTCTTTGGCAGAAAGCCAGCCAGCCTTGTCCTGTTTCCTAAAAACAGTAGATTTCTTCTCAAAAAATGCCACATTAAATACTCCTTCCATTCAAATTGAATGTACCATTCGTCATTCGCCTGATATCTAATCGGAGAGATCCTGAATTTCCCGGCGGATCAGGGCGCCTGCCGCACCAGCCAGCTGGTCCATGCTGCGGATGCGGGCCAGGTTTTTTCCGTAAATTTCCTCCGCGCTGGGGACACTCATATCCTCTCCCATGAAGACCGCCGCCACCCGGACACTTTTCCGCCGCAGCGAGCGGACCTCCCGGGCGGTGTCCTCCACGGCGGCTCGGTCCCCATAATCACAGCCGAAGGGATGCTTCCCGTCCGGCGGGATACGGTGGCTGTCGTTGGGACTGGCGTCCGTCAGCAGCAGAAGAAGATGACGCTCCTCCGGTGCGCTTCTCAGCAGATCCCCCGCCGCCCGGAGGGCCAGTCCGTCCCGGTTCCAGCCAGAGGCAAAGTAGTTGAAGATCTTCTCACTACCGTTTTTGTCGGCAAAGCCCTTCAGCACCCGCAGCACCGTGTAGCCCCGGAGACTGCAAAAGCTGGTGACCCGTACCGGGATGCTGCATCGCTGCAGGCTCTCCGCCAGAATATAGCCCTGAGCGGCGATGGCCTCCTGACAGTGGAGCCGGGAGGAGGACGCGTCCAGCAGCAGGTCCACGGAGAATCCGGGCCGGTGGGCGCTGATGTCCCGCAGGAAGACTTGACGGTCCTCCAGTACCGCCGCCCGCCAGGCCCGGGGACTGTCCAGACGGCCGCTGCGGGCCGTCTCCGTCTCGGTCTGGCTGTGGACCTGAATGCAGCTGCGGATCTGCTCTGTCAGCCGCAGGATGGCGTTTTGATGGAGACTGCTGTCTCTGTTGAAAGCCTCCCGGTTCCGGCGGGCCTGCACGGCGGCTTCCTCTGTCAGCCGCCGTGAGTCCCCGCTGCGGGCGTGCTCCGGGTCCGGGGCACCCGCCGTGAACCACAGATGACAGCCCAGATGACTGCCGGTACAGAGCTGCTGCTCCGCCGCCGCCAGTTCCTCCGGGGGATAGAGGGAGCGGCCGAAGCAACTCTCGATGTACTGCCGGTCCGTCTCGGCGTTCTCATTCAGCCGCAGCTTTGCCCGGCGCACATCCAGCTTCGGCCCGCCTCCGGCTCCGGCGGCACTGGAGTGTCCCACCGTCAGCACGTCGGTGTGGACGATCTCCGTGGGCAGAAACTTTGTCATGGCGGAGGACCATTTGCCGTCGAAGTGCAGGTGGAGGACCGTTTTGGACCGGGCTGTTCCATCAAACAGCCCTGACTGGGCAAAGGCGTTCCGAATGGCACCGGCCAGCGCGGCGCCGTCCAACTCTCCACCGCAGCGCAGAGCGTCGGACAGATTCCGCTCCCAGGGCGTCATCACCGGCGGGCGCTGGCCCAGCACGCTTTTCCACCGGGCGGCCTGCATGGTGTAGACCAGCTGGTTCTTGGCCATCCACTCCTGCCGGGAGAGCTGGTACTCCCCGGCAAAGAAATCCTCCGCGTGGGCCCGGCGGGCCTCCGCCAGAATGGGCCGTTCCGGCAGCTCCCGCTGAAAGGCGGCGTTCTCCAGCGCCAGCCACGCCAGATCGTCCAGCATGGCCTGACGGCGGTCCTCCGCCCAGGCACCGAACAGCGCCCGGGGCATGTCCGCTCCGTACCATTTCCGGACGCAGCCCACGATGCAGTTCATATAGATGTCCGGCGTCCCGTCGCTGCGCAGGGCCATGAACAGCGGGTCGAAACCGTACTGTCCGGCGGCGGTCCAGATCTGGTTCAGCGCCCGGCGCTGCTGGGCGCTGTAATGCTGTGTCAGCATGGTCTTATCCCTCGAACAGCTGGGCACGGGTGAGGCGGGGAGATATCCGCAGGGCCATGGTATCACGGATCAGGCCCTGTTCATAGCTGTCAAAGGCCTTGTTGGTAATTCCCATGTCCAGAGCCGCCACGACGGGGACGCCTGTGCGCATGAGATCCAGCGCGTCTAACAGGCCCCGGAGGTCCAAGGCCTTGGTGGAGATCTCGGCGCTCTCGCACTTCTTCTGAAGCTCGAAAAAGAGCTGGGCGAACTGTTCCCGGTACTTCTTTTTCAGAGAGGGGAACTGTCCTGCCAGGAGCCGGTCCATGTTCTCCGGACTGATGGTGGGCATCTGAATGACAGCAAACCGGGAGGTCAGGGCCTCATTCAGCTCCCGGGTGCCGGCATAGCCGTAGTTCATGGTGGCGATGAACCGGGTGGAAGGCTCCATAGGGATGCGGTCATAGCCCGGTACGTCGATGACCCGGCGGAAATCCAGCGCCGAGTGCAGCACGGCCAGAGCTTCGTTTTTCGCCATGTTGATCTCGTCCAGAATGGCGAAGCCTCCGTACTTCACGCACTGATAGATAGGGCCGGGGCGGAACCGCACCTGCCCGTTTTCAAACGTGTCCATGCCGATGAGGCCGGCGGCGTCCATGTTGACGTGGAAGGAAACGTTCCAGGCCGGACGGCCGAACACTGCGGCCAGGTTTTCTGCCAGGACGTTTTTGCCGGTGGCCTTCCCGCCGGCCAGCAGCAGGTTTTTGCCGCACAGCAGGGCTGCGGCGGCCTGTTCCCAGATGTCCTTTCCGTAATAGTGATAGAGGGGCGTCGGAACCCTGTCCCGCAGGGAATCCGGCAGAGGATGCGCCTCCCGAAAGGCTCTGAGTTCCCGCAGCAGCTCAGGGTCGATGTTTTCATCTTCCAATGATTCAAACATCCAATCACTTCCTTTAATCCGTGTTTAGCACAAAGAAACGCGGGTTCTATCCCATAAAAATGAAGCAGATTCAGAGGTGGCCGCAGCGACTCGTCCTTTCCGCCCTGTCTGATTCCAACGTTTTGTATAACACTAACACAGGCCAAGGAAAGCGAGAAATGGTTTTGCGACGCGCTCTGAATTCTTGCAGGTACCGGTAAACAGATGAGCTCTGCCAAAGCAGTCAGGAAATACTCCGCGGCTCGATTTCATTCATTCTCTGTCGGTTTGATGAACCATGATTTTCAGTTTTCAAAGTCCTTCTCAGAATATGCTGTTTTGCCCTTTCTCGTAGTCAATGAACATCATGATAAAAGACAAAACCAGCAGGACGGAACAGCAAAGAATTGCCTTTTCATGCAAGAGCTGAATAGAAAAATTTCCTATTACCGCGCCGATGACAAAGCACAGGATAATTCCGAAATATAAAACGGCGTTCCGGAGATATTCAATATCTTTGCTCTGAAAGTAGTTGCAGAGATTTTGCGTCCCACTTCGCATATTCCCGATACACATGGTCGTTGCGATACTATTTCCACGAATCTTTCGGAAACTCTCCACTTGAATTCCGCAGGCAAAAGAGGTCAAGGAATTGGCCAACAGGTTCATGGAAAGTGGGAAAAACGCGACTCCTGCAAGGATGACTGCCTCAATCAAGACTGCGCTTTGCCGCCAATGCAAGAACCGATTTTTGCCCACATGTACCAGCTCCGCCAATGAAATCCCCAGTGCAAAGGCAAACACAGGGAAAAAATAGTGCATGGCCATCCGAAAGTTTCCCTCGGACAAATTTACACCAAGCAGCAGCATATTGCCGGTCTGTGCGTTGGCAAATACATGATCACGCTCAATATATGAATAGGCGTCCATAAAACCGCCGGATACGGCCAGAAGCATCCCAAGGCGTATGGATTCCGACATTTGTTTGGCCTTTTTCATCTGTGATTCTCCCCATTACAGCGGCAGACTGTCTTTCCCCGCCTGCTTTATCATCTTTTCCCTGCAGGAAAGCACAATCCCATCTACTTCCTCCAAATGATGCAGCATCTGCTTTTCAAATTCGTGGATGGGGAGCAGGATTCCAACCTCATCATATTTTTGGCCGTCTTTTGAGCCAGTCTCCTGCCCATAGTAAACCATTGACGAAGGTGCGCTTTTCTGAATGGAGCAAAAGGCGTCCCAAATAATGGCGTAGGCCTGTGCTTCACTCATCCCCAATGCAGCCGTGTCAGGAAGCGCGTACAGTGCCAGAATTCCTCGCCTGCGATTGCAGAGTTTTTCTTCAATATTCAACTGCTCTGTATATGAGCGGATAATATCGAACCCATCGGCCAAGTAGAGTCTGGAACGAGGCGCGCAGTGATGATTCTGCAGGACCTCCTGGAACTTTGCAAACTCATGGTGGGATACGCCTTTTCCTTCTTCCGTAACGACTTGCTCTATCAAGCCGCCATCCGCATCTGTCAGCAGAAGCGGATTCATTCCTGCTTTTCCGTTGAACCGCTTGGGGATCAAATATGCCTCACGCAGCAGATCAAACATGCTTCGCTGGCAGACTTCCAGCAGCAAGGCACTGATATCCTGATTCTCGTAGGCTGAAAAGAAAATTTTTGCGAATTGTTCCGGATCAGAATCAGGAATCCGGTTATCATCGTCCAGATGCTCATAAAATATCTCACTGAGTCTTGCACACGCATTTGGTGATTGCAGAATTTTAGAGAAGATCGCCTCCACCGCTTCTTCTCTTGGAATTTTTGAAATTGTCTGATTCATAAAACAACCTTCTTTTTATGAGTGACATACACACTCTAAATTATTGCTGACAGAGCATTTTTTCAAACTCCCGTGCGGCAATGCTCAGATCCCGGGAGGAATCTTTTACCATACAAACCTGTCGTTTGGGTATCTGCTCCACCAATGGTATTCGGTAAACCTCTCCACGCTCCAAAGCTTCTTTCGCAAAGGATTCCGGAAGGAATCCAAGACCCAGATCATTTTTGACCAAAGGGAGGACCTGATCCGTCGTAGCTGCTTCCGTATCCACCTGAAAAGGCAGACCCCTTTTCAAAAACAACTGCTCATAAAAGCGATATGTCATTGTTTCGCGCCCAAGACAAATCAAAGGATAGTCCAACAGGCTCTTAAAAGTGAGCTTTCTCGCTGCCAATTTAGCAAATCCGGGGCCTCCTACAAGAATCTCCTGAAAAGGTGTTAGCGGGAGTTCCCGAAGCGGTTTAGACGCGCCGGTGGGTGTTGTCACCACCGCCAGATCCACCGAACCACTCTTTAAGGCTGCCAGTGCCTGTGGTGTGGAGTGGTTGAAGATACGCAGGCGAATGTTGGGATAAAAGGCATGGAACGCTTTCAGTTTTTGCAGCAGCATCACATGCAAAGCCGTCTCACTGGCTCCGATAGATATGCTCCCTGTTTCCAGGCTACGGCTTCCGGACAACTCCTTCTCGGCAGCGCGGATATGCTCACAAGCTACAGACACGTGTTCATAAAGCCGCTTTCCCTCTGGCGTCAGAGTGACGCCCTGGCTGGAACGAAGCAGCAGACGGCATCCCAGTTCCTGCTCCAGCTTGTTCATACAGCGGGTAATGTTCGGCTGGTTGCTGCGCAGGATATTGGCCGCTTTTGTCAGGCTCTGATATTTGGCGACATAATAAAAAATAGTAGAATTTTTCTCTCTGCCGCAAGATGATTTTAGGTCGGTTGAGGGATTAGAAAACGCCGGAAACCCGCATAAACTCTATGTTTTTGCGCGTTCTCGGCGTTTCTTTTATCGCCTGTGTTAGTGGTGCT
>JALFVN010000020.1 GCA_022787565.1 Clostridiales bacterium
CGGCGGCGTGGCCACCTCTGCTCTGGAGATGGCACAAAACAGTGAGCGTCTGGTCTGGACCGAGGAAGAAGTCGACAAGCAGCTCCACCAGATCATGAACACCATTTACACCATGAGCGTCGAAGCCGCTGAAAAGTACGGTCTGGGCTATAACCTGGTGGCTGGTGCCAATATCGCAGGCTTCCAGAGAGTCGCCGACGCCATGATGGCACAGGGTATCTTCTAACCCGCTCTCTGATTCGAGGATTTCACAAAAAGTGCCCTTCCGCCAAGTAGGCGGAAGGGCACTTTCCCATATTATCAAGCCCGTTTTTTCTCCAGAAACGCAAAGTATTCTTCCTGCGTAATGCTGAAATGACTCAGTGCGTCCAGTCTCCGTTCCTCCCGGAAGCCGCAGCGGCACACTGTTCTGACGGAGCGAACATTTCCGTGGTAGATCTTCGCCGTCAGTTTCCGGGCCCTCCAATGCAAAAACGCCTGGACCTCCGCCGCCTGAACCGCTTTGGAACCGTAACCATTTCCCCACAGTGTCTCATCCCCAATGGCAAAGACAATCTCATAGCACCGCTGGTCCGTCAGTTCCTTCAGTTTGACAAAACCAATGGATCCCTGACCATCTCCGCAAACCATGAAAAATCTGCCGTTCTGGTTAAAATAATAGGTTAGCATCGGTGCTGGTACCGTATCCAGAAGATTTCGCAGCTGTTCCGCCGCGGATTGCTCTTCGTTTAAATACCGCGTCACAGCGCGGTTGGCCATCCAACCGGCCAAGTTCTTTACATCTGCAGGCTCCATATCTGCGCGCAAAAAAATAGAAGAAGCTTTCTTCATACGCTTACCTCACAGTAAAAATATTAAAAAGCCCTTCTATGCACTTGCATCGACGGTTCTTTTTATGAAATTGGTATTAGGATAGCACATTCTTCTCCTTCTGTCAAGTGAAAAAACTTGCGTGCGCTTTAAATAAAAGGAAAAAGAGGTGTTATCTTCCTTTCATTCGTCTCCACAGAACCTCCAAGAATCTTCTTTCCGCAAAAAATGAGCGGGAAGCTCCCGCCCATTCATCTGATATCACCCAGCAGCCCGTCCATCGTACAAATTTTCGGTGCTCTGGGAACTTCTCCGCCCCGGACAGCCACGCCGGCGGCGTAACCCCGGAAAATGTTCAGTTCATAATAGGCCTCGTCTTCCTCCAGCGGCGTCTCCGTACGCAGCATGCTCCCAATGCCGGCTCCGCTGCATTTCGTGCGTGCCTCCCGCCGGACCCAACTCCGGAAAAAGGCCTTCTCCGTAGTTCCGTCCCCCACCCGCTCCATGGCGGGGCGGCTGACAGGACGTATCTTCTCGATATCCACCCCCATCGGATGGTCCCCGATCCCCACCAGTGCCGCGCCATCCGTATGGCTGATGTTGAACTGAACTGTCGAAAATTCCGGGAAATACGGTTTTCCCTGGGAAGAAACTCGGATTTCCGGGAGTTCCCGCCAATGGTACTGTTCCCGCAGCGCCAGACGTAGAATCCAATAGGCGCACAGCGGCTCCCGGCGCTTTTCCTCCCGCTTTATGCGCAGGAGCCGCTCCCGGCGGTCCGGGGGCAGAACCGCCAGCATGGCCGCCGTCTCCCGGTCCGTCAGCGGCCGCTCCAGCCGGACCGCCCATAAATTGACTGCCATGCTGTTCCCCTCCTTTTTCTACGGATATCTGTATTTTACGCACTTCTTCCTCCCGTGTAAATGTTTGCCCGAAAAAATTTTTACGAAAAAAAAGGAATTTCAAAATTCACGGGGTATATTTAGAATACCGTGTTTCATACGCTGGTATTATAAACAGGGATTTTGGCTAAACTGACCGAAGGGAGGGGCTTGAACTGTGGCGTTTCCACAGAGTTTTATGGACGAGCTGATCGCCCGTAACGATATCGTCGATGTGGTGGGCAGCTATGTGCAGCTGACCCGCAAAGGCTCCAACCTGTTCGGCCTGTGTCCCTTTCACAGCGAAAAGACCGGCTCCTTCTCCGTCTCCCCGGACAAGCAGATTTATTACTGCTTTGGCTGCAAGCGGGGCGGCGGTGTGGTGAACTTCATCATGGAGGAGGAAAACCTCCCCTTCCCGGACGCGGTCCGGTTTCTGGCCAAGCGGGCGGGCATGGAGGTCCCGGAGGAGGACGGCGACCGGGAGGCCGGCCGCCGGCGGCAGCGCCTTCTGGACCTGAACCGGGACGCAGCCCGCTTCTACTACCAGCTGCTCCAGCAGCCGGAGGGCCGTGCGGTACGGGAATACCTGGACCGTCGTCAGATTAAAAAGTCCACCGCTGTCAAGTTCGGCATGGGCGCCTCTCTGGACTCCTGGGACACGCTGTTGACTGCCATGACCAAAAAGGGCTACACAAAGCGGGAGCTGCTGGACGCCGGGCTGGTGGTCCAGAACAAGAACGGCGGTCTGTACGACAAGTTCCGCAACCGCCTGATGCTGCCGGTCATCGACACCCGGGGTGATGTGGTGGCCTTCGGCAGTCGGGTTCTGGACAAGTCCGAACCCAAGTATATGAACTCCTCTGAGACGCCGGTGTACTCCAAGCGCCGGGTGCTGTACGGGCTGAATCTGGCCAAAAAAACCAAACGTCCCAATATCATCCTCTGTGAGGGCAATCTGGATATCGTTACCCTGCACCAGGCGGGGTTCGATAACGCAGTGGCCTCCATGGGCACAGCGCTGACGGTGGAGCAAACCCGGCTCCTCTCCCGGTTCACCAAGGAGCTGGTGCTGTGCTACGACAACGACAACGCAGGCAAGATCGCCACGGAGCGGGCTTTGCAGATCCTGAACAACTCCGAGTTCTCCGTGAAGGTCCTGCAGCTGCCCCGGCGGCTGGTGGACGGCGAATACGTCAAGCAAGACGCCGACGATTTCATCAAGTTTCAGGGTCCCGACGCCTTTGAGCGGCTGCTCAGCGGAAGCGAAAACGGCGTGGAGTTCCGGATGGCCCAGGTGGCGGGAAAATACGATCTCTCCAGCGATGAGGCCCGGGTGGCCTACTGTGAGGAGATCAGTGATCTCCTGGCCTCCCTGCCCAGCGCGGTGGAGCGGGAAATCTACACCACCCGCGCCGCCGAGGTCGCCAAAATCACGCCGGACGCCATGAAGTTGGAGGTACAGCGGGCTTTCAAACGCAGGACGGCACGGGAAAACCGGGCTGAGCTGCGAAAGGAGTTGAATCCCGCGGCGCAGTTGCAGCCAAAAGAGCGGTCTCTTCGGTACGAAAACATGCGCTCCGCCCGGGCGGAGCAGGGCGTTCTGCGCCTGCTGCTGATGGACGAGAGCCTCTTCCCCGATGACCCGCCGTTAAAATCGGAGCAGTTCTCCTCTCCCCTGTTAGGCCGTGTCTTCGGTCTGCTGTGGGACGCGAAAGCGGAGGGACGCACCGTGTCCCTGGCGTCACTTTCTAATGTGCTGTCCCAAGAGGAAATGAACCATATCACCGCTGTCTGCCAGCAGCCAGAGTCGGTGCAAAACGGTCGTCAAGCCTTGGCGGACTACATACGCATCATCAAAACAGAAGCTGATAAACGCGCTGGCGCGGTCACGGACCCGCTGCTGGCTGCGACAGAAAAATACAAAGATAAAAAGGGTACTGGAGGAAAGCAGTATGGCTGATAAGAAGGAATTAACTCCCAGAGAACTGAAAAAGCAGGCGGATGCACTGCTGGCCGCCGCGGACGCGGCGGAGCGTGAAAAGGCTGCCAAGCCTGCCAAAAAGGCCACTCGCAAGAAGGCCGCGGCGGATACCACTCAGGAGCCGCCCCACGTCATGACGGACGAGGAAGCCAAAAAGGCCGGCATTGTCCGTCTGGACGACAAGCAGGTATCCGCCCTGCCCGCCGCCAGCTGGCTCATTAACAATGAAAAACTGAGAGAGCTGCTGGCCAAGGGCAAGAAAAAAGGAAAGCTGGACTCCGGTGAGCTGATGGAGGCCGTGGACGATTTGAACCTGGAGAGTGAGCAGATGGACCAGCTCTATGACTCTCTAGAGGCGCTGAACATTGATATCAGCACCGACGACGATCTGCTGCCGGAGTTGCCGGACGATGAGCCCGCTGCCGAAGAGATTGCCGACGTGGAGGAAGAGGAGCTGGTGGACCCCAACTCCCTGGTCAACAACTTCTCCATTGACGACCCCGTCCGCATGTATCTGAAGGAGATTGGCAAGGTCCCCCTGCTCTCCCCTGACGAGGAGATTGATCTGGCCCAGGCCATGTCCGCCGGCAATGAGGCTTCCCGGAAGCTGGAGGAACTGAAGCGCTGCCGTGAGGCCGGTGAACCTGTGAATGTCACACCGGAAGAGGAAGCCGCCTGGCAGAAGGATTACAAGAAGGGTGAGGCCGCCAAGCAGAAACTGGCGGAAGCCAACCTCCGTCTGGTGGTCTCCATCGCCAAGCGGTACGTGGGCCGGGGCATGCTGTTCCTGGACCTGATTCAGGAGGGCAACCTGGGCCTCATCAAAGCCGTGGAGAAGTTCGATTACACCAAGGGCTACAAGTTCTCTACCTATGCCACCTGGTGGATTCGGCAGGCCATCACCCGCGCCATCGCAGACCAGGCCCGTACCATCCGCATCCCCGTCCACATGGTGGAGACCATCAACAAGGTCATCCGGGTCAGCCGCCAGCTGCTGCAGGAACTGGGCCACGATCCCACGCCCAACGAGATTGCAGCTGAGATGAACATGCCCGTGGAGAAGGTCCGGGAGATTCTGAAGATCGCCCAGGAGCCCGTCTCCCTGGAAACCCCCATCGGTGAGGAGGAAGACTCCCATCTGGGCGACTTCATTCCCGACGAGGGCGCCAGCGAGCCCAGCGAGGCCGCGTCCTTCACGCTGCTAAAGGAGCAGTTGATGGACGTGCTGTCCACCCTGACGCCCCGTGAGGAAAAGGTGCTGAAGCTGCGCTTTGGCATCGAGGACGGCCGCACCCGCACGCTGGAGGAAGTGGGCAAGGAGTTCAACGTCACCCGTGAGCGTATCCGTCAGATCGAGGCCAAGGCCCTGCGGAAGCTGCGCCATCCCTCCAGAAGCAAGAAGTTGAAAGATTTCCTGAACTAAATAGCTCATATGGAAATGCATGCCTGTTTCCATTTCTGAATTTTCCAATGAGAGGCCCGGATATGACGCAATCATATCCGGGCCTCTTTGCAGTGTTTTTAAAACGCCTGCGAGTTGCATCCGAAATGCAGGATTATGAGGACACCTGGCAGAAAACTGCAGCTCGTGTTCCGATGCCTGCATTTTCAATGCTCCATCTTTGCCAATGCGAAAACGCTCACTTTCCCAATCTTGACAAATTCCAGAATCTATGGTATTTTAATCGCCGCGGTTAGTTAATGCTAACCGTAGTTCCAGTGAATATTGAAAACAGACAGGAGATACGTATGAACCGTAGTTTTGAATCGCTGCTTGTAGAGCAGTGCGCTCCCACACTGGCAGGTATTAAACCAGCCAGCCTTTTTCGATGCGGCAGACATTCCGCGAAAAATGTAAAGCAGGCGGTGGAGGACTGGAATCATGCTCTGATACGGCTGGGTCTGCGGGTCCGTATCCTGAAAGAGTGTCCAAATACCGGCGACTGCATGGTTTACCTCTACCGCCCCGCTTGGGTGGAATGTCTGCTTTTTGATGAAGATACTCTGCGTTTTCTAGTCTGTCAGGGCTATCAGCACGGAAGTGCCGAGTTTCTGCTGGAGCAGTTGTCCAGTCGGCTCTGTTTGGAGCAGGACTATCCCCACGAGATCGGCCTATTTCTGGGCTATCCTCTGTCTGATGTCATCGGTTTTATTGAGAACAAGGGCTGGAATTACACCTGCTGCGGCTGTTGGAAGTCCTACGGTGACCCGGAAAAAGCGCAGGCATATTTTGATCTCTGCCGACAGTGTACATCCCGGTACTGTGCGCTATATGCCAGTGGTGCCCACATTCTGGAATTGGTGATTGCGGCATAAGTCCCATTTTATTTGGATCCCATTTGGACTCGCATGGATATTTCAACCGTGGCTGGAGAGGCCGTTTTTTTAACGGCAAAAGTTAGTATATGCTAACGCTCTTTTACATTTTGAGCGAAGCCCCTCCCGCCGTACGTCTGCCCGTGCAGGTGCAAGAAGCAGAGCAATCAGCTGTCCATGCAGGGCTCTCAAAACCAAAAAGTGCGGCATAGTAAAACACCCCATCGTCCTCCAGTATGCCATACTGTCTGACAATGGGGTATTCTTCTCGTCGCATCCGAGGTTTTTTAATAACGCGAATATCTGCCGTTTTACAGCGCCGCCTTGACGGCTGCCAGCAAATCATCAAACTCCTCGTAAGCAGGCAGTTCCGGATGGTCCGCCTTGATCTTCTCCGTGCTCTTGAACAGGAAACCCGCCTTGCTGGCCTGGATCATACCCAGATCGTTATAGCTGTCGCCGCTGGCGATGGTCTCGTATCCAATGGACTGCAATGCCTTGACCGTGGTCAGCTTGGACTGCTCTACCCGCATTTTGTAGCCGGTGATCTCCCCGTTCTCCGCCACCTCCAGGGTGTTGCAGAAAATGGTGGGCCAGCCCAGCTTTTCCATCAGGGGCTTGGCGAACTGCTCAAAGGTGTCGCTCAGGATGATCACCTGGGTGATGGAGCGCAGCTCGTCCAGAAACGCCTTAGCACCGGGGAGCGGATCGATCTTTGCAATCGTCTCCTGGATTTCCCGGAGTCCCAGGCCGTGTTCCTTCAAAATTCCCAGGCGCCATTTCATCAGTTTGTTGTAATCCGGCTCGTCCCGGGTCGTCCGCCTCAGTTCCGGAATTCCGCTGGCCTCCGCGAATGCAATCCAAATCTCAGGCACCAAAACGCCTTCCATGTCCAGGCATACAATGTTCATCGATTCTCCCCCTTGCTACAAATTCAAAATGGATGAGTTGATTATAATACATTTCCCTGCCGCTTGCAATTCCAACCGCAAAAAGTTCCATTCATGTATGGTTTCGCCAAAAGCGGGCAGTCTAAAGACAGTCCCTGCCTGAGGGCATGAATGGAGGTTTGCTCATGGTGATTGATAAAATCGCACTGATCCTGGCCATCATCGGCGCCTTGAACTGGGGCGGTATCGGCCTGTTTGGCTTCGACACGGTGGCGTTCCTGTGCGGCGGCCAGATGGCCGTGCTCTCCCGCATTATCTATGCGCTGGTGGGTCTCGCCGGTCTGTGGTGCATTACGATGCTCTTCCGTTCCGATGAAGAGACCGGCCACGCACCGCACACCGCCTAAAACAAAGTGGGGAGCCGTCCAACAGGCGGTTCCCCACTTTGTTGTTCTTATTTTACCCGAAGCTGTTTCACCAGCGCCTCGTTCGGAATGACATTCACCGTCTGATGGGTGGGATAGATCACCATGCCGGGCCGGGCTCCGGCGGGCTTTTTCACATTTTTCACCAGCGTATAGTCCACGGGGACATTGCCGCTCTCCCGGGCCCGGGAGTAATAGGCCGCCAGCTTCGCCGCCTCCACGATGGTATCATCGTCCGGCGTCTGACCGCCGGTACAGAGGATGACATGGGAACCGTGGATCTTCTGGGTATGGAGCCACAGGTCCCGGTGGTCGGCGTCCTTCAATGTCAGCTTGTCGTTTTGCTGGTTGTTGCGGCCTACCAGGACCCGGAAACCACTGGTGGTGCGGAACTCCCGGGGCTTCGTGGTCCGTTTCAGTTCCTTTTTGCCCTTTGTCTGCTTCCGCAGGAAGCCCGCATCCTTCAGCTCGTTCCGGATGTCGATGAAGTCCTGCTCCGTCTCCGCGTGGTCGATCTCCTCCAGAACGCTCTCCAGATACTCCAGGTCGCGGCGAGCGATCTCCATCTGCTCTCGGAGATATTTTTCCGCCGTCTTGGCCTTGGTATAGCGCTTGTAGTACTTGGCGGCATTCTGCTGAGGCGTCAGCAGCGGGTCCAGCTGAACAGTGGTTTCCGGACAACCATCCTCATAAAAATTCTCACAGACCAGCTTGCTCTGGCCGCGCTCCATCCGGTACAGGTTGGAGGTGATGAGGTCACCGCACACCCGCAGCTCGTCCCGGTTCTGGGTGGCCGCATAGTCCTTCTCCTGCAAGGCCAGCTTGCGCCGCAGCCGGTCCCGTGCCGTGGTGGCGGTGCGGATCAGGTCGGCGCCCCTCTGGCGTGCCCGTTCCTGCTGTTCCCGGGCCTCGTAAAAGGCGTCCAGCAATCTGGAAAAGCTGTCGCAGCGCTCTATCTCCATGGCCGTGCCGTACTGGGTGATAGGCACACAGGAGAATTCCGCCGGCCGCCCCTCTTTTCTCAGGCAGATCGGTGTGAAGCGGTTTTCCCGTACAGTCTCTATAAACGAAGAGATTTCCCGCCAGAAGCGGTCATTTCCTTCCCTGTCCAACTCAAAGAGATGGTGGTCCGTCTCCCCTGTTGTCCGGAACGCGATCTCCCGGGCTGTCAGGGGGGATATTCCAAAATAGCTGTCCAGCAGGAAGGCATCCAGCTGCCGCTCCGGATTGGCGGCGAACAGCTTTTCGCGGAAGCCCTCCTCTGTCTCCTCCGTCACCGGCAGTCGTCCGGCGGAGGCGGGAGGTTCGTAGTAGAAGCCTGGGAGGACCTGCCTAGCGGCGGACATCTCCGCGTCCACCCGCCGCATGCAGTCGATGATGCGCCCCTCCCCATCCAGCAGGATCAGGTTGGACCTGCGGCCCATGGCCTCCAGCACCAGCGTCCGCTTTCCCGGCTGGCCGAAATCATCCGTGATATCCAGCTCCAGCCGGACCAGACGCTCCAGCGACGGCTGTGTGATATCCGCCACCCGAGCGCCCACCAGGTGCTTTCGCAGCAGCATGCAGAACATGGGCGGCTCCGCCGGATTGTCCCGGACCAGCTCTGTCAGCTGGATGCGGGGCGCGTTGGCTCCCGCGTTCAGCAGCAGCCGCCTGTTGCCTCGCAGCAGCAGGATCACCTGATCCCGTGCCGGCTGCTGAACCTTATCGATACGCAGCCCCAGCAGCTGGGGCCGCAGTTCCTGTACAATTGCCTGTAAACATACCGCATCCAAGGGCATGGCTTATTCCTCCATCATCTTACAGAACAGTTCGTTGATCCGCTCTTTCCGGCCTCTCAGATACAGCCAGCCCAGCAGCGCCTCCAGTGCCGTGGCCTCGCCGTACTGGGCCCGGCTGGCATGGGCCGGGATGGAGTGGACCTGTGCGTTGCGGCCCCGCTTGAACACGGCCAGTTCCTCCTCCGACAGCAGAGGCAGAATCTTCTGTGCCTTCTGGGACTGGGACTCCGCGCAGACCAGCCGTATGGTGGCCTGATGCAGGCCTTTGCCGGTGGCTTTACCATGGGCGCACAGCCATGTGCGGACCAGAATCTCAAATACTGCGTCCCCCATATGGGCCAGGCCGATGGAGCTGATCGCCCGCAGTTCGTCGTCGGTCAGGGCAGGTTCAAAGTAATTCACCATAGCTTCTCCTCATACATCGTTTGCGATTCGGAGAGGATTATATCACAGGATATTCAATTTGTCATCTGAAACCGAAAACCATCCGTTTTTCTCACCGCAAAGCAGCCTCGCAAAGATTGGTACTCCCAAAAAAGCGGCCCGCGTCTTTGGACGCGGGCCGCGGGTTCCATTACGAATGATCAGCAGCAGGAGTTGTTGTTGCAGCCGTTGTTGCAGCCGCCCCAATTGTTGTTGCCGCAGCAGCACCAAATGATGATCAGCAGGATGATGATCCAGCAGCAGTTGCCGCCGCCAAAGCCGTTATTGCACATATCGGAACCTCCTATGAGATGTAGACCGTTTGGAGCGGTCTCAATCCATAGTATGCTTCCGCGATGCTTTGGTTCCCTGTTTTTACAGACGCCAGCCAGATACCTGGCTCCGGGCGGTCTCCCATTCCCGGTCCGTAAAGACGCCCTTTTCCATCAGATGCTCTCCCAGGGTGCAGCTGCCGTCAGAAAGCATGGTGTCCAGCGCATAGTAGGAGATGTATACCAGCTCCGCCCGCAGAAATGTACTCTTCTGGAGCATCTCCACCTCACCGGAAGTCAAAACTCCAGCTCCCTGTGCCCGAATCAGCGTATCGGCCAGATTTGTATTGCTGGCGGAGCTGTATCCCATGGCCCGCAAGACAAATTCCGTGTACTGGTAGGCATTGACGGCACCGGCCGGCTTGAACTGTGTGGCACTGTAGCCGTTGGTATAGCCCCTGCTGTAGGCGTAGCCAACATATTTTTCCGTCTCGGTGCCCTTGGCGATATCTGTAAACGGCGTTGTCCCGGTCCAGTCCAGTGCCTGTTCCTCTTCACCCAGAACGCGGATGAACATGATCAGCGCCTGCAGCCGGGTGGGTGCGGCCTCCAGATCAAAGCCCTCCCCGTACCCCGTAAAGGTGCCCTTGAACAAATGCAGGCCCTTCAGCGCCGCCGCCATGGCGTTATAGTCGACGGCATTGGAATCACTGAATGTGTAAATGCCCTGATAGTCCACCACCGCTGTCTTGCTAGTCACTGTGAACGCGGCCTCTGTATCCTCCGCCACCATGTAGCGGTGGTTCTTTGTCAGAGCCGCTCCGCTGGAAACCGTGGTCCCTGTGGTCACATCCACCACGGTGCCGGCAGAATACGTCACCTGCATGCCCCCGGCCAGTACCAGCACATTTGTGCCAGTAGTACCCTGCAATACATCAAACTGCTTCAGCCGGGTCTCTTTCCAGGTCGCGGCAAGGCCACCCGCACTTTCACTGGAGAGACCTGTCCCGCCCTCCAGCAGTTCCGCGTCGGCGGCATCCAGCCGTTGATCGACCTCTGTCTCTACCATGTTGGTAAATGTCCCGTTCAGGTAGGCCAGGGACACCAGCGGGTCCCCGGCATCCCCTGCCGCAAAGGCCCAGACAGCCGCAGCCATCAGAATGCTCAGCGGAACCAGGACGGCAATTTTCTTCATCATAAACAGATATGTGTCCTTTCATCAGTCCGGTAGTATCCGGGCCACCGGTCAGCGGTTCGCGATTCGATAGCTGAGCGTCAGCAAGCTGTCCGCGAAGTGAATATTCTCAAACTTGACATCCGGCTGCGTGGTGGCCAACTCTATATTGGTAAAATTCCAAAATCCCTTGATGCCCAGTTCCATCAGTCTGTCTGCCGTATCCTGGGCCACAGACTGCGGAATCGTCAGCGCTACCACATCCACGTTATGCTCCCGGATGTAGATGTCCAAATCGTCCATAGAGTAAATCGGCACCCCATTTACATTAGAACCGATCACCGCCGGAGACACATCAAATGCTGCGTCCACGGTGAATCCCGTCTGGGAAAACGGAAAGTTCTGAAGCAGAGCGTGTCCCAGGTTGCCCACACCGATCATAACCAGATGATGATCATTATCCACGCCTAAGATATGGCCGATCTCAGAGCGCAACTCCTCCACATTGTATCCGTACCCCTGCTGTCCAAACTCTCCGAAGCAGCTGAAATCCTGCCGGATCTGGGACGCCGTAATGTTCATTTCCTGGCCCAGCGAATGAGAAGAGATGCGCACCACACCGCGGGCGCAAAGTTCCGTCAGTTGGCGGTAATATCGCGGCAAACGTCGGATAACGGCATCAGAAATATTCTCCTTTTTCAACATACTCACCCCTAAAATCGTTAAATTATTCTCAATTCGTAGTTTAGACTAATTCTAGCGAGTTGTCAATTTTTTTAACAATCTTTTTTGTAGAAATATTGTCACAAATTTTTTATGCATTTTTTTAGCTAAAACACTTTACAACCAGGAAAAGCTCTGCTATACTAATTTGGACATGTGAGAGAGCATGTCTTAAGCGGATGCGCCCGTGGCGCAGTTGGATAGCGCGTCAGACTCCGACGTTTCAGGTCCTATCCGCAGCGAACCGGCGCAACCCCTTGCTATCAGTGGCTTCCAGCCAATGCAGAGGAAAAATTCCTTCGCCGTTGACTACTATTTGACCACTATTTTGAAAAATAGCACTTCCCCACAAGTTCATACCGTTTTGATACGCGCCCGTGGCGCAGTTGGATAGCGCGTCAGACTCCGACTCTGAAGGCCGCTGGTTCGAATCCAGTCGGGCGTACCAAAAACTCTCGTAAATTGAATATTTACGAGAGTTTTTTGCTTATAAAGTTCAGAATTTAAGTTGCCAATTTGACTACTATTTCGTACAGAACTCTTTTCTTCTGCACTATCTGTTTTTCTTTGAAGGAACCTCTGGCACATTTTTTCTGTACCAGAGGTTCTTTTGCTGTCTATGATGATCTTACTTGCGGATAATTTTGCGGTTCCACCACGCGCTGGTACAGCACCGCTCCGCACCGTCGGCAGATGGCTCCTCTACTGTTACATTATTGAAGGTCAAATCTCCAGCCCCTTCTGCAACGCCTCACTTGCCGCTTTCTTGTTCTTGTCGAACGCATGGGTATAGATGTCCAGCGTGGTGGACGGCTGGCTGTGTCCCAGCAGCCCCGCCACCGTGGCCACGTCCGTGCCGTTGGCAATCAGCAGGCTGGCGTTGGTGTGCCGCAGGGAGTGAACGTTCAGCTTTTCCGGCAGGCCGTTCTTCTTCAGGATCAGCTTCATCCGCCAGGTGAAGGAGTTAGGCGTCATGGGCAGCTGGAGGCCGTGGCGGCGGAACACATAATCGTCCTCTGTCAGTGTTCGGTTTTCGTAGGCTTCCGCTTCCCAGTCGCATTCCTTCCGGTACTCCTTCAGCAGGCTCCCCATCTCCGGGGAGAAGTACACATAGCGGTCGCCCGCGGCGGTCTTGGGTTCTTTCACGATGATCTCCTCGCCCGTCACCTTCACCACGTTCCGCTGGATGTGGATGGTGTGCTCCTGGTAGTTGATGTCGCCCCATTTCAGACCGCAGCATTCGCCCCGCCGCATTCCCGTGGCGATGATGAGCTTGAAGTATGTCTCATACTTGATGCTCTCATTTTCCAGTGCCGCGATCAGCTTCTGTGTCGTTTCCTCGTCTGCGATCTTCTTCTCTTTCTTCTTACCGGCGTAGCGGTATGTCCGCCACGCCGGGTTATGATCCAGAAAGCCGCCCTCCATGGCATCGGAAAGAATCCCGCACAGACAGGCGTGGACTCCTTCGATGGTACATTCGGAGAGCGGCTTTCCAGTAAATTGGTTTGGCGTTTTGCGAAGCTCGGCATAGAACTTGCGGAAATGTTCGGGGCGAAGCTCTGTCAGCTTGTACCGGCCCAGGTACGGGAGAAGCCGGTCGATGTCCTGCTTCTCCCGTACCACAGTAGACCGGGCCAGTTTGTTGGGGGCGATGTCCCGGAGCCAGATGTTGATATAGGCTTCCAGCGTGATGCTCTTGTCCACGGTCTGCGGAGTGTCCTTGCACTCCCGCTCGAACAGGACGGCCTGTTCGTTCAGCCACTTCTCCAACTGCTTCGGCGTCAGGCCCTCCGGCGGGCGGACGGTTTTCTGCCTGGGCTTCCTCCGGTTACCGTCGTAGTCGTAGCCCATGGAGACCACGATCAGGTAGCTGCCGTTTCTCTTTCGGATACTTGCCATTTCAGTTGACCTCTCTTTCAGTTGGCCTCTTTACAGTTAAGGCCGGTTTTGCAAGCACAACATACCGCAAGCGTATCGGCAAAGCTACCATTTCTTTTTGTGGAGGTGGAATTTCTACGAAACCGACAATCAGGCGCTGTGCTTGGCTTTGGAACAGCCGGCGGCAAGATTGAAAATTCTTTCTCCGTTGGGGCGGAGCATCGTGAGCATGGTGTCAGCCGCCTGCTCCTTCTGCTCTTTCTGCGGGTGGCAGTAGGTGCGTTCCAGAAAGCCAGTGTCCGCATGACCGACGATGTCGGCTACCGTCTGTTTGTCCACGCCACAGTGCAGGAGTGATGTCACAAAATAGTGCCGCAGCGTGTGGAGATGATACTCCTTTGGGAAACCGATAGACTCATAGATTTTCCGCAGACGCTTCGTGAAGGTGTCCGGGTGTATGAGCCGTCCGTGCTCATCGGTGAAGAGATAGGGGCTGAATTTGCGGTGTGCGTGCTGCGCCTCTGTTTTCTTCCGCTGGTAATAGCTGCAAAAGATCCCACGCAGGTCAGAGGTAGGTCTTGACCATCTGATACCGGGTAAAGGCGGTGATGAGAAAGGCCATGGCCATCCAGTACAATAGGGGGATGGCAGTCTGCACGACACTGTTTCGTCACAGTTCCTCCGGGGACGCGGGACACCCCCCTCCCCACTTCCGAAAGAAAGATGTAAAACCGGCCTGGTAAAAGGTCAAATTCCTCTTCCAAGCGAAAAATATCAGCACTGCAAAGGCGCTGTGTACAAAACAGACACAGCGGAGGCCGTTTAACGGTTTTTACTAAGAAACGGGGCTGTCTCGCCTAAACGGCGAGGCAGCCCCATTGGCCGGTTAGGACGGGATTACCGTCCCTTTCTACGGTGTTTCACTCTTTGATCCCTAATTCTTTCAAGTAATTATAAACGGTGAATCGGGAAATTTTCAGACGCTCCGCCACATAGGGGACCGCCTTCTGCATCTGAAAGACGCTGCGCTCATACAGCATCTCCACAATCCGCATCCGGTCATATTTCCCCATTTTCTCAACCGGAACGCCCACGCTGCTGATGCACTCGTTTATGATCTGATTGATGTTCTGACGGGAATAGAGCTCCTCCTCCAATTTCGTGGAGGTAGAGATCAGCTTATCCAGCGCATCCCGCATGCCCGTGTACTGGGAGATGTCAAAGTTGATGCCCAGACCGTAGTGATAGTTCTCGTTCTTGAAATAAATGGTGGAGGATTTGATGGTCTTTCCCCCGGTTGTCACCACCTGGCAATTCATGTAGTTCGTGCCCGGATCGATATTTTGAAAAGCATCCTCCGGGACAGGGTCTCCCGTGATATAGACACAGTCCCCCTTTTTCCGCCCGGACACATGGCCGTTATAAATCGCCGCGATGAAGTTTTCATAATGCTCACAGTCGTGGATCACTGTTTCGCAATTATAACCAAAGGTTTCTGAGATCATTTTCGCGATCTCACACAAATGGTTGAACATCTCCGCACTTTCCATATGACGCTCCACCCCTGATCGACAGGTTTTAAAGTTCTTCCGCATTATACCATCTTCGTATAAGAAAAACAACATAGTCTATTTGCACAACAAGTTGTCTGTTTTTTCATCAGTTGTATGACAACGTATGCCTTGACAATTCGTTTCTAAATTATTACAATTTGTTTATATGTATTCGTGATAGCTTATTTCAAAAATTGAATGAAGAAAAGGGGTCAATGAAAGATGCGTAAAGAAACGATCATGGTAGCGGACGGAAACGAAGCCGCGGCATATGTGGCCTACGCCTTTTCAGAGGTAGCCGCCATCTATCCCATCACCCCCTCCTCCCCCATGGCGGAGAAAACGGATGAGTGGTCCGCTAATGGCAGAAAGAACCTGTTCACCCAGCCGGTGAATCTGGTGGAAATGCAGTCTGAGGCCGGTGCCATCGGCGCGGTCCACGGAGCTTTGGAGGCCGGTTCTCTGGCAACTTCCTTTACCTCCTCCCAGGGCTTGATGCTGATGATCCCCACTATGAACCGCATCAGCGGCACCCGCCAGCCTGCTGTTCTTCATGTAGCCTCCCGTACCGTGGGCACCCACGCTATGTCCATTTTCGGCGACCACAGCGACGTGATGAACTGCCGTCAGACGGGCTTTGCCATGCTGTCCACCGGCAGTGTGCAGGAGGTCATGGATTTGGCGGGCGTTGCCCATCTGTCCGCCATCAAGAGCCGTATCCCCTTCATCCACTTCTTTGACGGCTTCCGGACCTCCCATGAGATTCAGAAGATCCGCGCTATCCCCTATGAGGAATTCGGCAAGATGCTGGACTGGGGCGCCGTCCGCAGCTTCCGGGAGTCCGCCCTGAACCCCTATCATCCCTCTCTGCGGAACACCGTCCAGAACCCGGACGTCTACTTCCAGTTCCGGGAGGCCAACAACCGCTTCTATGATGGTTTGCCTGACATCGTGGAAGACTATATGCAGCAGATCAACGCCGTCACCGGCGAGGATTACCACCTGTTCAACTACTACGGTGCCCCCGACGCCGAGCGGGTCATCGTGGCGATGGGCTCTGTCAGCGGCACTGCCCGAGAGACGGTGGCCTATCTGAATGGTCTGGGCGAAAAGGTCGGCTACCTCCAGGTCCACCTGTTCAACCCGTTCTCCAAGGAGTATTTCCGGGCTGCCCTGCCTAAGACAGTGAAAAAGATCGCCGTTCTGGACCGCTGCAAGGAGATGGGTGCTGCCGGTGAGCCTCTGTACCTGGCCGTCTGCGCCGCCTACGCCAACCGGCAGGATGCTCCCTACGTCTGCGGCGGCCGGTACGGTCTCTCCTCCAAGGACACCACTCCCGCCCAGATCAAGGCAGTGTTCGACCATCTGCTGGGTGATGCGCCCTTTACCGGCTTCACTGTGGGCATTGAGGACGATGTGACCCACCGCTCCCTGCCTGTGGGCGACAGCCTGCCCCTGGTCCACAAGAAAATGGTCAGCTGCAAATTCTGGGGCCTGGGCAGCGACGGCACCGTGGGCGCCAACAAAAATTCTATCAAGATCATTGGCAACAACACCGACATGTACACCCAGGCCTACTTCGAGTACGACACCAAGAAGTCCTTCGGCATTACCCGGAGCCACCTGCGCTTCGGCGAAGAGCCCATCCTCTCCTCCTATTTGGTGAAAGAGGCGGACTTTGTGGCCTGCCATAACCAGTCCTTCCTGGATAAATATGACATCGTCTCCGAGCTGAAGCCCGGCGGCACTTTCCTGCTGAACTGCCGCTGGACACCTGAGGAGCTGGAAAAGGAGCTGCCCCCCGCCGTCAAGCGGGGTCTGGCGGAAAAGCACGCCAAATTCTACATCATTGACGCCAATGCCATCGCCCGGGAGCTGGGCTTGGGCGACCACGCCAGCATGGTGCTGCAGTCGGCCTTCTTCCGTCTGGCGGACATCATCCCCATCGAGGAAGCCGTCACCTACATGAAGAAGGCCGCGGAGAAGTCCTTCGGCAAGAAGGGTGAGAAGGTGGTGCAGATGAACCTGGCCGCCATCGACCAGGGCGTGAACCATGTGGTGGAGGTCCCCATTCCGGAGCACTGGAAGGACGCCGTTGACGCGCCTAAGGCGGAGAACGCCGACGAGCCCGCTTTCATCCGCAACATCCTGCGGCCCTGCAACGCTCTGAAGGGCGACAGCCTGCCGGTCTCCACCTTTATCGGCTATGAAGGCGGCACTATGCCGCTGGGCACCACCGCCTACGAAAAGCGCGGCATCGCCACCCGGCTGCCTGTGTGGGACAGCACCGCCTGCATCCAGTGCAACCGCTGCTCCTTCGTCTGCCCCCACGCCGTCATCCGTCCCTATCTGCTGGATGCGCAGGAAGTGGAAAAAGCCCCCGAGGGCTTCGTGACCGTCCCGGCCAAGGGCGCCAAGGAATACCAGTTCTCCCTGCAGATCAGCGATATGGACTGCACCGGCTGCGGCAGCTGCGTGGCCTCCTGCCCCATGAGCGGCAAGGCTCTGCGGATGGAACCCGTCACCGGTGAGCTCTCCGTCACTCCCGCCTGGGAATACGGTTTGACCATCACCGACAAGAATGCCTTCAAGGCCGAGACGGTGAAGGGCAGCCAGTTCCGCCAGCCCCTGTGCGAATTCTCCGGCGCCTGCGCCGGCTGCGGCGAGACGCCTTATGCCAAGCTCCTGACTCAGCTCTACGGCGACCGGATGTACTGGGCCAACGCCACCGGCTGCTCTCAGGCCTGGGGCGCGGCCATGCCCTCCATCCCCTACACCGTCAGCAAGGAGGGCCGGGGTCCCGCCTGGTCCAATTCCCTGTTTGAAAATAACGCGGAGTTCTGCCTGGGCATGTACCTCTCTGTCAAGCAGCAGCGCAATAAGACCCGGGCCTGGATTGAAGAGCTGCGGGGGCTGGTTCCCGAGCTGGAGGCCACCATTGCGGAGTGGCTGGATACGTTCTCGGACGTGAACGCCTCCATGCCCGCCTCGGAGAAGCTGGCGGCCGCTTTGAAAGCAGCACAGCTCACCGGCCGGGCGGATGAGCTCAAGACCCTCATTCTGCGCCATCCGGAGCATCTTGCCAAGCAGCCCGTGTGGATGTACGGCGGCGACGGCTGGGCCTACGACATCGGCTTCGGCGGTCTGGACCATGTCATCGCCATGGGCGAGGACATCAACGTCTTCGTGGTGGACACGGAGGTCTACTCCAACACCGGCGGGCAGAGCAGTAAGGCAACGCCCTTGGGCGCCGTGGCGCAATTCCAGGCCGCCGGTAAGAAAACCGGCAAAAAGGACCTGGGCAAGATGATGATGGCCTACGGCAACTGCTATGTGGCCTCTGTGGCCATGGGCGCGGACCCCAACCAGCTGCTGAAAGCTATTACCGAGGCGGAAGCCTATCCCGGCCCCTCCCTTATCATCGCCTACGCTCCCTGCATTAACCACGGCATCAAGGCAGGCATGGACCAGGTCCAGGCCGAGATGAAGCGTGCGGTGGACGCCGGCTATTGGCCCCTGTACCGCTATAATCCCGCCAAGAAGGACCATCCCTTCACCCTGGATTCCAAGGCCCCCACCATGGGCTATCAGGAGTTCCTGGAGGGCGAAGTGCGCTACGCCTCCCTCCACAAGACCTTCCCCGAAAACGCAAAGGAACTGTTTGCCCAGGCGGAATGCGAGGCAAAGGCGCGCTACGAGTCCTATCAGAAGCTGGCGGAACAGGAGTAAAATATAACCCACAAACAGAGTTGTTCCCCCAGTGATTGCGACAGGCCGACAACAGAAAAAGTTGCAAAAGAACCTCTGACTGCATTGATTACCGTTTTCAAAATAGGAACCCCCCGGCATAGCCGGGGGTTCTTCATAGACGGGTAAAACCCTATATTACTAGCTCACGCGTCACGTCGCGCAAGTACGATCCGCCAGCCGCGAAGGCTTTGCTACTTGCTACCCGTAAACGGGTTCTTTA